>DASXVQ010000161.1:0-87369 GCA_036504155.1 Myxococcales bacterium | reverse complement strand
CGCCAAGGTCGCCAAGATGGGATGAGAAGGCCGCTCTCTCCAGCCGGCAAGTAGTCTGCCGGTGGAACCCAAACCAACGCACGCGTGAACGTGCGAGGAGAGAGCGACCATGGTGGAAGATACTCTGGAAACGATTGGCTGCGACCTCGGCGACAAGCTGACCGAGATCTTCGTGCTCGGGCCCGGCGGCGAAGGCAGGCGACCCAAGCCAATCAAGACGACTCGAGCTGGCATGCAGGACTTCTTCGCTGAACGGCCTCGGGCCCACGTCGTCATCGAGGTAGGGCAGCACTCCCGCTGGGTCAAGAAGCAGCTGACCGAGCTGGGGCACAAGGTCACAGTCGCCAATCCCAACTGCCTCAAGGTCATCTCGCAGAGCAACTCGAAGCGAGACCGCCGTGACGCAGAGATGCTGGCGAGACTCGGACGAGCGGACATCAAGCTGCTAGCGCCTGTGCAACACCGATGCGAGCAAGCGCAGGCCGACCTGGCAGTCCTGAAGGCCCGCGACACCGCGGTTCGCTGCCGAACGAAGTTCGTCAACCTTGCACGCCTGCAGGTGAAGAGCTTCGGCGAGCGGCTGCCTGTTTGTGACGCTGCCGCATTCCACAAGAAAACCTGGGCATCCGTGCCGGAGCTGCTCAAGCCTGCACTCAAGCCAATCTTCAAGCTCCTGGCTGCACTCGACCGGGAGATCAAGACCTACGACAAGACGATTGCACGGGTCGCCAAGCGCTACCCCGACGTCGAGGTGCTCAGCCAGCCGGACGGAGTGGGACTGCTGACGGCCCTGGCCTTCCTGCTGACCATCGACGACAAGAAGCGCTTCGCCAAGAGCCGGACGGTGGGCGCCTACATTGGACTGCGGCCGAAGTTGGACCAGTCCGGCGACATCGACAAGCAGCTGCACATCACCAAAGCGGGCGACCACTTCCTGCGGCGACTCCTTGTCGGGAGCGCGAACTACATCCTCGGGCCGTTCGCCAAGGACAGCGATCTACGGCGGTGGGGCTCGAAGCTGTCAGAGCGAGGCGGCAAGAATGCGAAGCGCCGCGCCACAGTGGCGGTCGCGCGCAAGCTCGCTGTCCTACTCCACCGATTGTGGGTCACCGGAGAGGTCTACGAGCCCATTGGCTACGGCTCCAAGGAGAAGAACGCAGGCTAGCGAGCCCCAACCGAATCGACGCCCAAGCTGGCAGCTCCGCCTATCAACCAAGTAACCGAACCGACCCGATGCTTCTCGAAGCGACCAACGACCGCCCCGTCGGAGTGACTGCGATTGGCCCCTCGGACCCTCGAGTCCGCCGCCAAGATGGACAGCGCTCAGACGGTTTCGGATCCCAGCGTGCACCGGGCCCGATGGCCCAACTCAGAGTGCGGATGGAAGGCTGGCGGGAGCGGTACTTCGGCGGCCCAATCGGAACGTTCGGGAAAGGTCGAAAGCGGAAAAGCCAAGAAGGGGCGGCGAACTTTGGGAGTCTTCGACGCCACTCGGAGACGCCAGTGAGCGCGCAGCCATATCGAACACGGGATGGGCCGATATGGGCTCTGCCCATACCCGCTGGGGGCTCCTCGCCCCCAGACCCGCGAATGCAAAGCGGCCCTGCTTGACACCGAGCGGCCTTCTCATGGAAGGGGCCAAGGTCGCCAAGGCTTTGTTTGGATGTGCGTCGTTTGGCTGCGTTGGCGCGGTCGCTTGCCTCGTGCCGCCGGGGACCTTCGGGCAGGCGCGGAGGTCTGCCGCCACGGGCCGAGGAGTCACGTAGTACCCAAAAGACCTTGGCGACCTTGGCCCCTTGGCGACCTTGGCGGCCAAAACGCCCCGCCCCGCCGCGTCGAAGACCGCGGGGAAGCGCCGAGGCGCGCCGGGTTCTGCCGCCACCGGAGGGTCTACGGCTCGCCCTCGTCCGGCCCTTCGATCCGGTCGAGCTTGCGATAGATCGTCCGCGCCGCGATTCCGAGCAGCCGGGCGGCCAGCGTCTTGTCGCCCTTGGTGTGCCGCAGGGTCTCCTGGATGACCTTGAGCTCGATCTCCTCCATCGGCGTGCCGATGGGGATGACGATGTGCCGCTCGCTGCCCGAGGCGCCGCCGCGCACCGAGTCCGGCAGGTCCTCCAGCTCCACCGAGCTGCCCCGGCTCAGCACCACCGCGCGCTCCACCGCGTTCTCCAGCTCGCGCACGTTGCCCGGCCAGGCGTAGGCCTCCATCCGCTCCAGCGCCGCCTTGCCGAAGCCCGACATCGGCTTCTGGTTCTTCTGCGAGCAGATCTTCAGGAAGTGGTTCGCCAAGAGCGGGATGTCCTCGCGGCGCTCGCGCAAGGGCGGCAGGGTGATGCTCACCACGTTGAGGCGGTAGTACAGGTCGTCGCGGAAGCGGCCCTGGTCCACCAGCGCCTTCAGGTCCTTGTTGGTGGCCGCCACCACGCGCACGTCCACCTTGATGGGCCCGGTGCCGCCCAGCCGCTCGATCTCGCCTTCCTGCAGCACCCGCAGCAGCTTCACCTGGACCGACGGCGACATCTCGCCGACCTCGTCCAGGAACAGCGTGCCGCTGCTGGCGCGCTCGAAGCGGCCCTCCTTGCGCGCGATGGCCCCGGTGAAGGCCCCGCGCTCGTAGCCGAACAGCTCGCTCTCCAGGATGGTCTCGGGGATGGCCGCGCAGTTGATGGGCACGAAGGGCCCGCCGGCCCGCGGCGAGGAGTCGTGGACCGCCCGCGCCACCAGCTCCTTGCCGGTGCCGCTCTCGCCCAGGAGCAGCACGGTCGCCGTCGAGGGCGCCGCCTGCTTGAGGGTGTCCATCACCGCCCGGAAGGACGGGCTCTGCCCGATGATGGCCCGCTTGCCGCCGGCGCTGACCTCCGCCAGGCGCTCCTTGAGGGACTTGTTCTCCTCGATCAGCGCGGCCTTCTCCGCCGCCTGGCGCACCACCTTGACGATGGCCGCGCGCTTGAGCGGCTTGGTGATGAAGTCGTAGGCCCCCTCCTTCATCGCCTGCACCGCGGTCTCCACCGTGCCGTAGGCGGTGATGAGGACCACCTCGGTCTCCGGCCGCACCGCCTTGGCCGCCTTGAGCAGGTCGGCGCCGCTCATCCCCGGCATCATCAGGTCGGTGATGAGCACCGGCACCCGCTCGCGCCGCAGGAGGTCGAGCGCGTCGCTGCCGTTGCTGGCCGACAGGGTCCGGAAGCCCTCCTTGGCCAGGATGCGGGTGAGCGACTCGAGCACCCCGCGGTCGTCGTCGACGACGAGCACCAGCGGCGCGTCCGGCGAGGGCGCGGACCCGCTGTCGGCCGGGGCGGGGGAGGGTGGGGCGGAGGGTTCGCTCATGGAGGGTGAGGAGAAAAGAAGGGCCCGGCCACCTCTGAACAAGGCGGCCGGGCCGGAGATTCCCCCGTCAGTCGAGGGCTAAGGGCTCACGGGATCGCAGGTGTAGAAGATGAGGTAGTGGGACTTGCACTCGAGGCCCGCGCAGCAACCCTGGCCGCCGCCGCAGTCCTCGCCGGCGCCGAGGCAGCAGATGGGATCCTGCCAGCAGTTCTCGTCCGCGCAGTCGATCTTCCCGTTGTGGTTGTTGTCGATGTTGTCGTTGCAGATCTCGATGCAGTCGGGGCTTCCGACGCAGTCGGTGTCCGTGCAGTCGACGATGCCGTCGCCGTCGTTGTCCTTGCCGTCGCTGCAGTTGGTCTCGGCGGGCGCGCAGCTGATGCCGGAGAGGGCGCAGGCGCAGTCGGTGCCGCAGGTCCCCAGGCTCAAGAAGCAGCACATCATCAGGTCGCTGCAGGCCGCGGTGCCGGTGCTCGGGTCGGCGGAGCAGTCGGTCGCGGTGCCGCAGTTGGGGTCCGTGGCGCAGTAGGGGTCGCTGCAGCAGGAGGAGACGTCGGCGCAGTCGGTCAGGCCGTTCTTGTCGTCGTCGATCCCGTTCGAGCAGTTCGTCTCCGCGCTGGTGGTGCAGGCCGGGTCGCTGGCGCAGGGGACGCGGTCGGCGCAGTCGGTCAGGCCGTTGGCGTCGTTGTCGATGCCGTCGCTGCAGTTCTCGTAGACCTTGCAGTTCACGTCCTCCTTGCAGGCCGTGTCCTTGCAGTCGGTGTAGCCGTTGAGGTCGTCGTCGATGTTGTTGTTGCAGATCTCGACCTTGGCGACGCACGCCGGGTCGGTCTTGCAGGCCTGGTCGGCGCAATCCGTGGCGCCGTTGCCGTCGTCGTCGACGCCGTTGCTGCAGTTCTCCTTCACGCAGCCCTGGTAGCCGTTGCACACGGCCTCGGCGCAGTGCGGCGGGACGCAGTAGTTGACGCAGGCCAGCGCGGTCCTGCAGGCGGCGGTGGCGCAGTCGGTGGGGGCGGCGCAGGTGGGCGTGCACTTGGGGTTCGACTTGCACTCGCCGTCCGCGCAGTCGACCAGCAGGTCGCCGTCGTTGTCGACGCCGTCGTCGCAGATCTCGCCGGACTTGCAGGCGGCGTTGCCGGCGCAGGCGCCGTCGGCGCAGTCGATGTCGCCGTTGCCGTCGTCGTCGACGCCGTTGGTGCAGTTCTCCGAGCCGACCGCGCAGGCCGGGGAGTTGGTGCAGTCGGAGTCGGCGCAGTCGGTGGAGCCGTCGAGGTCGTTGTCGATGTGGTCGTCGCAGACCTCGGCCTTGCAGTAGGCCACGGTGCTGCAGTCGGAGTCGGCGCAGTCGGTCTGGCCGTCGGCGTCGTCGTCGACCTTGTTGTCGCAGATCTCCGTCTTGGCCTTGCACTTGGCGTCGTTGGCGCAGGCGGGGTCGGCGCAGTCGGTCTTGCCGTTCTCGTCGTCGTCGATGTCGTTGCCGCAGACCTCGGAGACGCCGGTGCAGTACGGGTCGGTCGCGCAGTCCGGGTCGGCGCAGTCGACGCGGTGATCGCCGTTGTCGTCCTTGCTGTTGTTGCAGATTTCCTGGACGTGGCCGGCATCGACCACGGCGCCGCCGTCTGCCTTGCCGGTGGGGGCGGGGCCGCCACAGGCGGGCAGCAGGACGAGCACAGACGCAGCGAGCATGGCTGCCATGGACTGGCGAGACGGCATGGAAGGCTCCTCTTTTTTCAGGGGCTTGGCGGGCTCCTGGCAGCCCGACTTTTCAAAGGCTTGAAAGTCTACCGGCAGGCGCGAAGGCTAGCAAGCGGCCGGTCCATCGTCCCGGCCGGCCGCGCGCCCGGGTCAGAAGTGCTCGAAATGACCGGGGGATCGGGCCGTGGTCCGGCCGCTGTCACAGCGCGTGTGGCTTGAGCCGGATGCTCGACTCGCCTATCCTCAGAAGGACAACTGGGCCCTTGCCGAAAGGGATTCGAACCCCGCGACCGCTTGCTTCCCGCCTCACCAACCCGAGCGACTCGCGCCTTCGAAACTGGCGACCTCATGACCTGCTCCTCTCGCCGCCTCTTCGAGGCGGCCCTCGCGCTCACCGCGTGGCTCGGGCTTTCCTCCCCCTCCTTCGCGGTGCAGTACGAGACCGACGTCGACATCGACAACGAGACCGACCTCTACGACCTGTCGGCGCGCGGGGAGATCTCCGCGGAGACGCTGGAGACCCTGGTCGACCTCCTGCGCGACGGCGTGGACCTCAACGCCGCCACGCGCGAGGAGATCTACGAGCTGCCCGGGCTGATGTTCGAGGACGTCGACGCCATCCTCAAGTACCGGGAGCAGACGCGCATCGTCGACCCGGCGGACCTGGTGGCGGCGGGGGCCATCACCCAGGCGCAGCTGCTGCAGATCGCCGCGTTCCTGGTCCTCCGCGACGGCGACCAGGTGCCGGTCAACGGCGCGGTGCGGTTGATGGGCGCCTATTCCGCCGAGGACACCCAGGCGCCGCCCCTCTTCCTGCAGGCGCGCGGCCGCTTCCCGCTCAACTTCTCGGCCGGCGTGGCCATGGCGACCACCCGTCTGCAGATGCGCAACCTGCGCTACTCGCTGGACTCCAACGGGCTCATCGCCGATGCCCCGGCGTACCAGTTCGAAGTGCCCAAGTACTTCGTGCAGTGGAAGAGCGCGCTCTTCCAGGTCGCGGCGGGGACCTTCCGCATCGGCTTCGGGCAGCGCCTGACCCTGGACAACACCACCCGCGCCAACCCCGACGGCTTCTACCCGGACGAGGTCGTCTACCTCGACAGCGGGGACCTGCAGCGCGAGTGCAAGTACAGCGGGGGCAACGTCGACGGCAGCGCGTGCGGACCGGAAGCCCAGGGCTCCTACATCACCCCGGACTTCGGCTGGCGCGAGGGCTTCCGCGGCCTGGCGGTGAGCCTGAAGAAGCTCTCGCTGGGCCCGGTGGACCTGTCCGCCCACGCCTTCGGCTCCTACCAGAACCGCCGCATCTACCAGTACGAAGTCTTCAACCGGGCCACCTGCGAGGACCCCCACTCGGACAGCGCCGAGTGCAAGGCCCCGGCGGTGGCCATCGCCGGCGATGCGGCGGCGCGCAACTTCGCCTACTCGACCCTGGCCGACCCCTACGACGAGGTGGCCGCGGGCGGCAACCTCACGCTCGGCCTCGGCTCCGGCTCGCACATCGGCGCCAGCGGCTACTGGGCGATGGACCTCTGGCGCAACGACGACCCGGGCTTGATGGAGCTGGACTTCCAGGAGTGGTCGAGCCGGCCCTACGGTCGCGGCTCCTTCGGCGCGGTCGGCATCGACGGCGCGGCGCGCGCCGGGCGCCTCAACCTCTTCGGCGAGGTGACCCGCACCTTCAACGCCATGCCCGGCCTCTACGGCGGGGGCGGGTGGGGGGCCGTCGGGCGCATCGTCGGCAACGTGCAGAAGACCCACGAGATCGAAGGGTCGGTCCACTACTACGACCGGGGCTTCGTCAACCCGTTGGCCCGCCCGATCGCCAACCCCGACGAGTTCGAAGGCCAGCGCGCGCGCAACGAGGCCGGCCTGCGCATCGAGTACCTGGGCAAGCCCAACGAGGACTGGATCGTCCGGGCCAACGTGGACTACTCGCTCTGGCCCGAGGACAGCGCGGCCAAGGGCACCGCGGGGCTGAGCAACCTCGACCTCTACCTGCGCACCGACTTCGTGGGCTGGCGCAAGGTCAAGCTGGGCCTCTGGGCGCAGTACAAGAACAAGGACCTCGAGGACCGGGTCCGCTCGCTCGCGACGAGCACCAGGCTCTGCTACGAGATGTCGACCCTGACGGACTCCCAGGGCAACGACCTGCCCTGCTACGGCGACTTCATCCGCCTCGCCGGCCGCATCATCGTCGAGCCGCTGGGCCGCAGGCTGCAGATCAGCGCGCAGTACCAGCACGTGTGGATGGCCGAGGCGACCTACCGCCAGGACATGATGGCGTGGATCGACGTGACCTCGTTCCCCATCGACCAGCTCCGCCTGCGCTGGCGGACCCGCTACCTGAACGAGACGATCGACGACAACGCCGACATGGAGCAGTCGCTCTGGACCTATCTCGACGTCGGGGTGCTGCCCAACCGGATCTGGGAGCTCCACGTCCGGTATGATCTCTACAGTTTCTTGGACCAGAGAGCCTCCACGCTGGACCGGAAGTCGCCGTTCCAGCATCGCTTCCGCCTCGAGCTCGAGGCGCGCTTCTAGGGACGCCATGAGACCAGCCATCCCCACCCGCAACGTCCTCCTCGCCCTGGCGGCCTCGGCGCTCGCGCTCGCGCCCGCCTGCGGCACCACCAAGAGCGAGCAGCGCTACAGCAAGGCGCAGGCGGCCCAGGCGCTCTCGCGTTTCGAGACCGTCGGCCTGGAGATCGGCGAGTTCACCATCGACGGCGACGCCGCGGTCACCGACGGCGACACCATCCGCGTCAAGGGGCTCAAGGCCTCGCTGCGTCTCATCGGCATCGACACCGAGGAGATCGTCCACAAGGCCGAAGAGCGCCGCTCGATGGATTCGATGCCCTGGGACGAGTACGTGAAGAAGATGAAGGGCAACTCCAGCCGGCCGGTGAAGATGGCCACGCCGCTGGGCTACGACGCCATGGCCTTCGCGCAGAGCTTCTTCAAGGGCGTCACCAAGGTGAAGCTCGAGCGCGACACCCCCGGCGAGATCCGCGACTACTACGGCCGCTACCTGGCCTACGTGCTGGTCGAGAAGAACGGCAAGTGGGTCAACTACAACGTCGAGTCGGTGCGGGTCGGCATGGCGCCCTACTTCTCCAAGTACGCGTACTCGCGCCGCTACCACAACGAGTTCGTCGAGGCGCAGAAGCAGGCCCAGGTCGCCAAGCTCGGCATCTGGGACCCCGCCAAGAAGCACTACCCGGACTACGAGGAGCGGCTGACCTGGTGGAACTCGCGCGCCGAGGTGATCGCCGCGTTCGAGAAGGAGATGGAGCAGCACGACAACTACATCGCGCTCACGCGCTGGGACACCCCGCGCCGCCTGAACAAGAAGATCGGCCAGGAGGTGGTGCTCCTGGGCTCGGTCGGCGAGATCCGCATGGGCGACTCCGGCCCGACCATCGTCAAGCTGGCCCGCAGCCGCTCCAGCGACTTCGACGTCGTCTTCTTCGACAAGGACCTGTTCCTGACCAGCGAGATCTCGAAGATGAAGGGCGAGTACGTCCGCGTGCGCGGCTTCATCCGCCGCTACAAGGACAAGGCCCGCGGCCAGGAGAAGCTGCAGATGGTCGTCACGGCGCCGGGGCAGGTGATGCTGCCCGACGACCAGATCGACGACCTGCTCGGCGGCGGCGGTCGCAAGGTGGAGGCCGTGCCGGCGGAGAAGGGGGCCATCAAGAACACCGGCGCCCGGCCGGCCCAGGGCGCCTCCGGTGACGTGGACCTGACCGCGAGCGACCCCAAGCCGCAGGTCAAGGTCGTCAAGGCGGACAAGGGCACCGCGCAGGACCTGCCCGAGGTCCCCAACCGCTCCGTGGACGACCGCAAGAAGGGCCCGTTGGACCTGGGTGACGCCGACCAGGCCGAGCTCGAGTTCAGCCCCAAGGACGGCAAGAAGGGCCCGCTGGACCTGGGGGACGCCGACAAGACCGGGGAGCTCGACTTCTCGTCCATGGGCGACTCCGCCGACTACTGACGCCTCGCAAGCGAGACCTTTCTCGAACCTTTCGCAGCACCACCGGCCGACAGCACGCAGGAAAACGCCATGACCCAACGTCCGCTCAGCCTCCTCGCCGCGCTCGTCCTCACCGCGACGCTGTCTGCTTGTCCTCCCCCGACCCAGCAGGCCAACTGCACCGGTCTCGTCGCCGGGGACCTGGTCATCACCGAGTACGTGAACAACCCGGACGGCACCGACAGCGGCAAGGAGTGGTTCGAGATCTACAACGCCACCAGCAAGGCGGTGACGCTGCGCGGCGTGAGCATCGGCTTCGCCAAGATCGACGGCTCCGCCGCCAAGTCGCACGTCCTGACCAAGGGTGAGATCCCGGCCGGCGGCTACTTCGTCTTCGGCGACGCCGACGAGGCCACCAAGCCCGACTACGTGGACTACAGCTACGGCGACAAGCTGGGCGCCTCGGGCATGGCCAACAGCTCCGGCGAGATCTTCGTCAAGTGCGGCGCGGCGGTGGTCGACGAGGTGAAGTACGACGTCGCTGGCACCTCGGGCAAGTCGCGCGAGCTGGACGGCAAGCTGGTGCCCGACTCCGCGGCCAACGACCAGGCCGACAACTGGTGCGACGCCCAGACCGCGCTGGTCGGCAACGACTTCGGGACGCCCGGCGAGGCCAACGACGCCTGCACCTCCTCGGCCAACTGCATCGGCGCCGACGGCAGCAGCCGCACCGTCGTCGGCCCGAAGGAGGGCGAGTTGGTCATCACCGAGTTCATGGCCAGCCCGGCCGCCGCCATCAGCGACACGGGCGAGTGGGTCGAGCTCTACGCCAGCGCCGACGTGGACCTGAACGGCTTGACCCTCTCCAGCGGGACGAAGAAGACCCTGATCGCCTCCAACGACTGCTTGGCGGTGGCCGCGGGAACCTACGTCGTCCTCGCCAAGACCGACGACTCCACCACCAACGGCGGCCTGCCCGCGCCCGTGGCCTTGTTCAACTTCGACCTGACCAACGACCCCGCCAACCCGACCGACATCTCCCTGAAGAGGGGCGACACGCTCATCGACCAGGTCTGGTACGACGTCTCCACCCAGGGCGTCGCGAGCCAATTCGACTCGTGCAAGCTCGACCCCTACGTCGACGCCTGCACCAGCGCCTGCAAGGCCGACCAGTCCTGCCCCAGCGCGGCGAGCAGCAACGACAACACGCTCGCGTTCTGCAACGCCGAGACGGCCTGGGGCTCCGGGACGCAGAAGGGGAGCCCGGGCGCCGCCAACGCCCAGTGCACCACCGCGCCGGACATCAAGAAGTGCACCGAGGGCGGCGTCGAGCGCGACGTGGTGCGGCCCGCCATCGGCGACGTGGCCATCACCGAGATCATGCCCAAGCCCGCGGGTGCGGCCGATCTGCAGTCGTGGTTCGAGGTCTACAGCAAGAAGGACATCGACCTGAACGGCCTGGAGCTCTCCAACGGCAAGTCCAAGCAGGTCCTCGCGCCGCGCGAGTGCCTCAAGGCCGCCGCGGGCAGCTACGTGGTCATCGCCCGCTCCAACGAGCCGCCCCTGAACGGCGGCATGACCAACGTGACCGCCACCTACGGCTTCGACCTCTCGAGCGCCGGCGGCACGCTCACCCTCTCGCTCGACGACGGCCTGGTCGTGCTCGACACCGTCAACTTCCTGGCCGCGCTCTCCGGGCAGTCCCTCGCGCTCGACGCCTGCAAGGCCGACCCGTACTCGGTCCCGGCGTGCACCGACGCCTGCAAGGCGGACCTGTCCTGCCCGGCCGCCGCCGCCTCGAACGACGACCCCATCACCTTCTGCCCGGGCACCAACGACTACGGCAATGCCGGCAACAAGGGCACGCCCGGCGCCGCGAACCCCATCTGCCCGGCCATCGTGGATCCCACCAAGTGCCTGGAGGGCGGCGTGCAGCGCGCCTCGGTCCCGCCGACCGTGGGCTCCCTCGTCATCACCGAGATCATGGCGAGCCCCACCGGCAACGACGACGTGATGGAGTGGTTCGAGGTCTACGTGAAGGCGGACGCCGACCTCAACGGCCTGGTGCTCTCCAACGGCACCACCGCGACCAGCGGCAAGACCACGCTCTCCTCCGAGAACTGCCTGAAGGCGACCAAGGGCCAGTACCTCGTCTTCGGGCGCGCCACCGACCCCAGCCAGAACGGCGGCATCCTCACGATGGCCGGCGTCTTCGGGTTCAACCTGGGAGCCCAGGGCTCGGTGGTGCTCAAGCACGGCGTGGACACCATCGACTTCGCGCTCTACACCGGCGCCCAGGACGGCGAGGCGCTGCAGCTGGGGGCGACCGCAGTCGAGCCGGACGCGGCGCTCAACGACGTCACCACCGCCTTCTGCTCGGCGACCGCCGGCTACGGCACGACCGCGAACCTGGGCACGCCTGGGCTGGCCAACGGCACCTGCGCGCCGCCGATCGACCCCAACAACTGCACGGACACCGGCCAGGCGAACCCGCGCGCGGTGGTCAAGCCGGCGGTCGGCGACCTCGTGATCTCCGAGGTGATGGCCTCGCCCACCGGCACCCAGTCGAACAAGGAGTGGGTGGAGGTCTACTTCAAGAAGGACGTCGATCTGAACGGCGTGGAGTTCGTCGTCGGGACCGCGCGCTACCAGATCCTGTCGACGACCTGCATCCGCCCCGGCGCCGGCAACTACGCCCTCCTGGCGCGCAGCAACGATCCGTCCCTCAACGGTGGGCTGACCAACGTGGTGGCCACCTTCGACAGCGATCTCTCGGGCACCGGCGGCACGCTCTGGCTGGTCCGGGACAGCCAGATGATCGACACGGTGACCTATGGGGCGGCGACCAGCGGCTACAGCCTGCAGCTGGCCTCCACCAAGCTGGACGCCACCGAGAACGACCAGGCCTCCGCCTGGTGCCCTGCGGATGCCGCGGCGACCTACGGCACCACCACCACCGACCACGGCACCCCGGGCACGGCCAACGGCGCGTGCCTGTGCGCGGGGAGCCCCTGCGGGGCCGAGACGCCCTGCAACCCGACCAACGGCGCCTGCGAGTGCACCTCCAGCTCCTGCGTCTCGCCCAGGTCCTGCGACAGCACCACCAAGCTGTGCGTGACCGTGGACCCCAACCAGTGCACCGACTCCACCACCGGGACCTCGCGGCCGATGGTGGTGCCGGCGGCCGGCGACCTCCTCATCAGCGAATACATGGCCGACCCGGTCGTCGTGACCGACGCCAACGGCGAGTGGGTCGAGATCTACGTGAAGACCGACGTGGACCTGAACGGCGTGGAGTTCTCCATCAACACCTCCAAGGTCGCCCTGGCCTCGGGCGCGACCTGCGTCCGGCCGGGCGCAGGCAAGTACCTGCTGCTGGCACACAGCACCGATTCCGCCTTCAACGGCGGGTTGCCGGCGGTGCTCGCCACCTTCACCGCCGGGATCACCAACACCGGCACCAACCCCCAGACGCTCACTCTCGCCCGGGCTGGGGTGACCATCGACACCGTCACCACCATCCTGCCTGCGGCCGCCGGCGCCTCGCGGCAACTCTCGGGCGACAAGCTGGACGCCACGCTCAACGACACCGCGGCCAACTGGTGCAACACCGCCACCGGAACGACCTACGGCGCGGACGGCAACCGCGGGACGCCGGCCGCCGCCAACGGGACCTGCCCGTGAGGTCGCCGAAGCATTGCGCCGCCGCGCTCGTCGGGGCGGCGGCGCTGGCCCTGGGCGCGGGCTGCAGCAATCCCCAGTCCAGCTGCGGGCCCTCCGAGGGCACCGTGGTCGAGGTCGTCGACGGGGACACCGTGCACCTCGCGAGCGGCGAGAAGATCCGCTACCTGATGGTCGACACCCCGGAGATCACCAAGGGGAAGAACGACTGCTACGGGCAGGAGGCCGCGGACTTCAACAGGCAGATGGTGCTCGACCAGAAGGTGACGCTCACCTACGACAAGGAGTGCACCGACAAGTACGGGCGGCTCCTGGCGTACGTCTCCTTCAACGGCCGCGAGGTCAACTCGCTGCTCGTCGAGCGCGGCTACGGGTGCGTCCTGCAGATCCCGCCCAACGGAGAGGACCGCGCCGACGAGTTCAAGGCGCTCCAGTCCGAGGCCAAGGCCGCCGGGAAGGGCGTCTGGGGCAACTGCGACCCGGTCACCTGCGCGAACTGAGGATCAGGACCCGCTGACGGTCGCCTCGGCCAGCCGGAGGGTCGGTGCGGCCACGCTGCCCCGGAACTCGAGGTCGCTGCCCACGGCGTCGATGGACTCGAGCATCTGCAGCATGTGCCCGCCCACCGTGACCTCCTGCACCGGGTAGGCGAGCTCGCCGTTCTCGATCCAAAGGCCGTTGGCCCCGCGGCTGTAGTCGCCGGTCACGGTGTTGACCCCGCGGCCGAGCATGGCGGTGACGTACAAGCCCTGCTTGATGGGCTTGATGATCTCCTCCGGCGTGAGCGTGCCCCTCTCCAGGTAGAAGTTGTTGAGCCCGATGCCGGGGAGGCTGGCATAGCTGCGTGCGGCGTTGCCGGTGGTCCTGGCCTTGGCCTTGCGCGCGGTCTGGCAGTCGTAGAGGTAGGCCTTGAGCACGCCGCGCTCGACGATGGGGGTGCGCCGGGTGGGCACGCCCTCGCCGTCGAAGGGGCTGGTGCCCAGGCCGCGCGCGAGCAGGCCGTCGTCCACGACGGTGACCGACTCCGGGGCGATGCGCTGGCCGAGCTTGCCGGCGAGGAAGCTCGACTTCTTGAAGACCAGGTCGCCGTTCACCGCGCCGGCCAGGCCGCCGATGAAGGCCGCGGCCATCCAGGGATCGAAGACGATCGGGACCCGCGCGGTCTTGACCTTCTTGGCCCCCAGCATGCGCACCACGCGCCTGGCCGCGGTCCGCCCGACGGCCTCGGCGGACTCGAGGTCGGCGAGGTAGCGCTTCTGGTCCATCCAGTACGCCGTCTGCAGGCCGCCGCCCTCGTCGGTGGCCACCGGCGCCGCCCAGACGTACACCGAGGTCGTGCGGTAGCGGTCGCTGACGCCCTCGCTGTTGCAGAAGAAGACCTCGCTGGTGCCGTTGCCGGCGCCGACCGACTCCAGGACCTTGATCCGCTGGTCGTGCCCCCTGGCGGCCTTCTCGGCCTCGAGCGCCGCCTTCACCAGAAAGTCGCCGGGCAGGGCCTCGACGGCGGGGTCGAACAGGTCGAGGTCCTTCCCGGAGCGGCCTGCGAGCTCGGCCCTGGCCGGGAGCCCGTTGTGCCGGTCCGGCGCGGCGATGCGCGCCGCGGCGATGGCGCGGTCGACCAGCTCCTCGGCGCGCGAGGGGTCCAGCTCGCTGGTGTAGGTGAAGCCCAGCCGGTGGTCGACGATGACCCGCAGGCCCAGGCCCTTGGAGGCCGCCTGGGTCAGGTCCTCGACCTCGCCGTCGCGGACCTTCACGTCGCTGGAGCGGGTGGACTCGAGCCAGGCCTCGGCCTGGTCGGCGCCGCGGCGGCGGGCCCGCTGGGCGAGCTTCTGGGCGAACTCTTCGTGGACGCTGGCGCTGGCCGCGGCGGTGCTCTTGGTCTTCATGGGGTTCCCCTCACGTCATCGACCGCGCGGCCACCTTGGTGCCGCCCACGGTGACCTCGTCGATCTTCAAGGTCGGCAGGCCGACGCCCACCGGGACGCTCTGCCCGTCCTTGCCGCAGGTGCCGATGCCCGGGTCGGGCTTCGGGTCGCAGCCGACCATCGACACCTTCTTGAGCGCCTCCGGCCCCACGCCGATGAGCGTGGCGTTCTTGACCGGCGCAGTCAGCTTGCCGTCCTCGATGAGGTAGGCCTCGCTGACCTCGAAGACGAAGTTGCCGTTGGAGATGTCCACCTGCCCGCCGCCGAACTGCGCGCAGTACAAGCCGCGCTTCACCGAGCGCACGATGTCCTCGGGCGCGTCGTCGCCGGGGGCGAGGTAGGTGTTGGTCATGCGCGGCAGCGGCGCGTGCCGGAAGCTCTGCCGGCGGCCCGAGCCCGTGGGGCGGGCCTTCATCAGCTTGGCGTTGAGCGAGTCGTAGAGGTAGCCCTTGAGCACGCCGTTCTCGATGAGGACCTTGTACTCGCCGGGGTAGCCCTCGTCGTCGACGTTGATGGAGCCGCGGGCGTTGGCCATGGTCCCGTCGTCGATGACGGTGACCTTGTCGCTGGCCACCTTCTGCCCGAGCTTGCCGGCGAAGAGGCTGGTGCCCTTGCGGATGAAGTCGGCCTCCAGCCCGTGGCCCACCGCCTCGTGGAGCAGCACCCCGCTCCAGCCCGGCGCGAGCACGACCGTCTGCGGGCCGGCCGGCGCGTCCACCGCGCCCAGCGTGGAGACCGCCTGGCGCACCGCCTCGCGGGCGACGTCCTCGGGCAGGAAGGTGTCGAAGAAGGAGAAGGGGACGCGCCCGCCGCCGCCGTGGGAGCCGGTGCGGCGCTCGCCGCCCTTGCCCACGACGACCACCGACACGTGCAGCCGGCACAGGTCCTGGGTGTCCTCGGCCCAGCGGCCCGCCGAGTTGGCGACGCAGATGCGCTTGGTGCCGTCGGCATAGGTGGCGGTGACCTGGGTCACCCGCGGGTCGGCGGCGCGCGCGGCCTTCTCGGCGCGCTTGAGCAGGGCCGCCTTGCGCTCGAGGTCGATCGAGGCGAGCGGCGGCACGACCGCGTAGTGGCGCGGGAGGTGGGTGCGCGAGACGCGCACAGCCTGGTCCGAGCCGCGTCCGGAGGCGATGAGCGCCGCGGTGCGCGCCGCGCGGTCGAGCGCCGCGCCGTCGAGGTCGTCGGAGTAGGCGTAGCCCACCTGGGCGCCGCGCACCGCGCGCACGCCCACGCCCTCCGACTCGCCGACCTGGGCGCTCTTGATGCGGTGCTCGTCGAGGACCACGGCGCTGGTGGTGCCCTTCTCGGCGTAGACCTCGGCGAACTCGGCCCCTCGCGAGAGGGCCAGGCCGATGAGGCGCTCGAGGGTCACCGAGGCCAGCAGCGGCGAGCGCGCCGGGACCACGAGCGGCCGGGCGAGCGCCGGGCTCTTCGCCAGCCGGCTCTTCTTCGTCTTCTCTGTCTGGGGCATCTCGGACCTCTCCCATGGGTCTGGCCTGGCCGAACTAACCACGGCGACGCGGCCCTTAGGAAGGTTCGATGCGGCGGAGCGCCGGTCGCTGCGCGGTGTTCCTCAGAGAGGGTGGGCAGGGGATCGGGCGGTGTCCGCTCGAAAATATTCCGCAGACGCCAGCGCGACGGCGCGCTCGTTCCGTTACACTGCCTCCCGTAGAGGGCGCGCGGCCCCGCTCCACCAAGGTGGGTTCGCGAGACGGAGGTTCGGTGCGGCTGACGCTTCTGTTCTGCGACACCCGAGGCCTGTGCCGCGGCCTCGAGTCGGACGAGCTGCCGGACCAGGACGAGAGCGCGGTGGAGCCGCTGGCCCGCCTGCTGCGCGACGCGGGCCACCAGGTGACCTCGCTGGGCGTCACCTTCGACTCGCTCGAGGCGCTGCCCCGCGCGATCGAGGGCTGCGACGCGGTCTTCAACCTCTGCGACGGCTCGGGCGTCGACGGCACCGTCGGGCCGGGAGCCCCGGCGCTCCTGCAGCAGCTGGGCGTCGCGTTCACGGGCTGCTCGGCCGACCCCTACCTGCTCCTCATCGACAAGGCCCGCGTGCGAGAGGTGCTCTCCCGCGCCGGGGTGCGCGTGCCCGAGGGGTGCGTCCTCGCCAGCGAGGAGAACGTGGACGTCGAGGGCTGGCAGTGGCCGGTGATCGTCAAGCCGCGCGAGGGCTACGGCTCGCTGGGGGTCGACCACCGCAGCGTGGTGCACGACGCGTCGATGCTCCCGGCGGCCATCCGCCGCGCGCGCCGGGCCGGCGACGGCGACGTGCTGGTGGAGCGCTACCTCGCCGGGCGCGAACTCTCGGTGTCGCTCATCGGCGAGCCCGACCGGCCCGTGCTGCTGCCCGCGGTGGAGTTCAAGTTCGGGCGGGCCTTCGCCGGCCGGCCCGCCATCCGCACGCTGCGCAGCAAGCACGACCCGAAGAGCGCCGAGTACCGCGACATCTCGGTCGGCGTGGCGGCGCTCGAGCCGGCGCTGCTCGCCGAGGTCGAGGCGATGGCGCGCGCGGCGTGGCTGGCCCTGGACGGCGACGGCTACGGGCGGGTCGACTTCCGCCTCGACGAGGAGGGCCGCCCGTACGTCATCGAGGTCAACGCCAACTGCTCGATGGAGATCGGCCCGGAAGACTGCGACTGCGGCACCATGGTCCTCGCCTCGCGGCTGGCCGGCTGGGACGACGCCCGGCTGCTCTCCACCGTGCTCGAGACCGGGCTCGCCCGGGCCCGGCGCGGCGCCTCGCCGGTGCGCTCGGCGATGAGCGGGCGCTGGACGCCGGCCGCGGGCCACTCGCTGCACGCCCTGCGCCCCATCGCCGAGGGCGAGGTGCTCGAGTGGCTCGACGCGGTCCCGCCGGCGGGCCGCGGCGCGCGCCGGCCGTGGCGCATGGGCGGCGCCGGAGTGTGGATGGCCCCGGCCCCGCCGCTGCGCTGGGCCCGCGCCGCCCCGGGCCCCACGGCCGACGCCCACCTCGAGGAGAAGGACGGCGGCCTGCTGCTGTCGGCCTCCCGGCCCATCGCCCGCTTCGAGGAGATCCGCGTGGGCGGGCGCCGCTGCCGGCGGGGGACCACCGCCCACGTGCGCGTCGAGGCCTGCTCGTAGCGGCCGCTAGCGGCCGGCGACGGCCTCGCGCTCCGCCTCGTTGCCGAGTCGGCCCCGGAGCCGGTCGCGGGTTGCGCAGGCGCCCGCCGAGCGAGAGCGGTCGCCCTTGGGGATGCCCTCCGAGGACGATGACGTCGTTGAAGGCTGCCAGTGGGGCAACTAGCCGCGGGCCTCCTCGCACGCCGAGCTCATCGAGCGCGGCCTGCGCGGCGTCCCCGTCATGGGCGGATTGCCTGTAAGGTCGCCGGGTCATGCAGCTGTCCGCCGACCTGACCTACCTGCTCTTGATCTTCGCGCTGTTCGTCGTCCCGCGCGCGCTGCAGCGCCTGCGTCTGCCGAGCGCCGTCTCGAGCCTGGGCATGGGCGCCGCGCTGGGGCTGGGCTTCGGCCTGTTCCTGGGCGACCCGACGGTGCACCTGCTCTCCACGCTGGGGATCGTCTCGCTCTTCCTCTTCGCCGGGCTGGACGTCGACGTCGGCGCGCTGCGGCGCGACTGGCGGGTCCTCTTGCAGCACGTGGGCGTTCGGGCCGCGCTCATCGCCCTGGCCACCCTGGTGGGCGTGCTGGTGCTGGACCTGGCGCTTCGGCCGGGCATCGTCCTGGCGCTGGCGCTGGTCACGCCCTCCACGGGCTTCATCCTGGACTCGCTGCCGACCTTCGGCCTGGACGACGGCGAGCGGACCTGGGTGCGCTCGAAGGCCATCGCCACCGAGATCGTCGCCCTGGTGATCCTCTTCGTGGTGCTGCAGTCGGCGAGCGCGCCGCGGCTGGCCGGCGGGGTGGTGGTGCTGGCGGCGATGATCGGATTGCTGCCCGTCGTCTTCCGGCTCTTCACCCGGCTCATCGCCCCGTTCGCCCCGCGCTCGGAGTTCGCCTTCCTCTTGATGACCGCGATGCTCGCGGCTTTCGTCACCAAGAAGCTGGGCGCCTACTACCTGGTCGGGGCCTTCGTGGTGGGCATGGTCGCGCAGCGGCTGCGCAAGGAGGCCCCGGCGCTGGTCTCGGAGAAGATGCTGGGCGCCCTGGAGTTCTTCGCCTCGTTCTTCGTGCCGTTCTACTTCTTCGCCGCGGGCCTGGGCCTCCCCGCGTCGGCGCTGACGTGGAAGGCGGCGGCCCTCGGGGCGGCGTTCCTGGCGACGGCGGTGCCGGTCCAGCTCTTTGCCGTCACGCTGCACCGCTGGCTGGCGCTCGGCGAGAAGCCGCGAAAGGGCCTCAGGGTGGCGTTCTCGCTGTCGCCGACGCTGGTCTTCACGCTGGTGCTGGGTGGCATCCTCGCCGAGCAGTACGGCATCGCCCCCGAGATCCGCGGCGGGCTGATGCTCTATGCCGTGGGCACCACGCTCTTGCCGGCCATCTTCCTGCGCGCGAGCCCGGAGTTCGCCGTTTCGGGTGCGCCTGGCGGATCGCCGCCCGTCGAGACCTCGTCGCCTCCGGCCTGATCCCGGAGCGCCCGGCGGGTGGCCCGGGCGGCGCCGCGGGCCAAGCCTGCCGACCAGAAGGGGAGCGCAGATGTCCAAGGACCCGGTGCAGGAGCTGCTGGAAAGCCTCGCTCGGCAGGAAGGGGCGGAGATTCCCACGACCGCGCTGGGCCGGTTGCGGCGGACCGCGGCGGCCGGCGCGCGGGTGGGGCTGGGCGCGGTGGCGGGGCGGCTGCGCGGCGGCGAGCTGAACCTGGGCTCGCTCTCGCCGGAGGCGCTCTCGAAGCTGGCGCAGTCCTTCGGTCAGCTCAAGGGCGTGGCCATGAAGGTGGGGCAGATCCTGTCCTACGTCGACGGCTCGCTCGACCCCCAGGCGCGGCAGATGCTGGCGGTGCTCCAGGCGCACTCCCAGCCGACGCCGTTCGCGCAGATCGAAGAGATCGTCCGGGTCGACCTGGGCTCGCGGGCGCCGGCGCTGCTGTCCCGCCTCGGGCGCACGCCGGTGGCGACGGCCTCCATCGGCCAGGTCCACCGGGCCTCGCGCGAGGACGGCACGCCGGTGGCGGTGAAGGTGCGGCACCCCGGCATCGAGGAGGCCATCCGCGCCGACTTCAAGGCGGCCTCCGTCGGCAAGGCCATGGCGCGGGCCTTCGCGCCGGGCATCGACGTCGCCGAGGTGATCGGCGAGGCGCAGGAGCGCTTCCTCGAGGAGTGCGACTACGCGCTTGAAGCCCGCCGCCAGCAGCGCTTCGCCGGGCTGTTCGCCGGGCACGCGCTCATCCGCATCCCCGCGGTGCACGCTGACTGGTGCGGCCCGCGCGTGCTGACGACGAGCTGGGCCGAGGGCGCGGGGCTCGAGGCCTTCCTGGCCTCCTCGGCGCCGGGCGAGGTGCGCGAGCGCGCCTCCAGGACGCTCTACGAGTTCTACGTGGGCGCGCTCTACCGCCACGGGCTGTTCAACGCCGACCCCCACCCCGGCAACGTGCTCTTCGCGCCCGACGGGAGCGCCACGGTCCTCGATCACGGCTGCGTGCGCGAGTTCGAGCGGCCGCTGGTCGACGCGCTGGTCCGCCTGTCGCGCGCGGTGCGCCGGGACGACGCCACGCAGATTCAGGTCGCGCTCAGCAGCCTGGGCATGCCCGAGCCCGACCGGAACTTCGAGGCCACGCGGGCGCTCCTGCGGGGGTTCTACGAGCCGCTGCTCACCCCGGGCCGCCACGCGGTGGCGCCGGACCGGTCCGTGAGCATGGGGCAGCAGGTGCAGCTCAAGCAGAAGCTGATGAAGATGCGCCTGCCGGGGAAGCTGATGTTCCTCTTCCGCATCCGCTTCGGGCTGTACGCGGTGCTGGCGCGACTGGGGGCGGAGCTGGACTGGGCGGCGCTGGAGGACGAGCTGGCCGGCGGCGCAGGCTAGGGCCTTGCCGGCGCCGCGGCGGAGGCCTTGCCGGCGGCGAGCGAGACCGCCTTGACCTCGGCCTGCCGGGACAGGTCGATCGACTCGCCGAGGATGCGCGCCATCTCCTGCGGGGCGTGGAAGCCCATCGAGTTCTCGGCGGCGATGAAGTCCAGCCGCCACTGCGCCGCGCGCTGCAGCTCGCCCAGCTCCTTGAGCCTGGGGTCCTTCTCCACGGCCTGCTGCCACAGGGCCAGCAGGGCGGCCTGGGTCTCCGCCTGGAGGCTCTTCTCCTGCTCCTCCGGGGCGAGCTTGCCGAAATCGGCGCTCGCGGCGAGCTTGGCGCGGGCCTGGGCGGTGGCGGCCTCGCGGTGGGCCTCGTCGACCGGCCGGCGCACGGCGTCGATGGCGTCGATCATGGCGACGGCCGCCTGGCCGGTGCGGTTGAGCAGCGCGTAGTGGCGGTCCTGGATGCCTTCGACCCGCGCCTTGATCTCCTCGTCGCCGTACGGGTGGCACACCGCGCAGGAGCGGTTGACCTCGAGCAGCGGGCTGCGGACCCAGTGCTCGGAGACCTTCATCGCGCCCTCGCGCTTGTAGGGCATGTGGCAGTCGGCGCAGGCGACCCCGCTGCGGGCGTGGATGCCCTGGCTCCACAGCTCGAACTCCGGGTGCTGCGCCTTGAGCACGTCCATCCCCGTCTCGGCGTGCACCCAGTCCTTGAACCGCGCCCCGTGGACCTGCGTGCCGTCATACTGCTTCTCGATCTGCTCGACCTTCAGGCCCTGGTCCCACGGGAAGAAGAGGGTCTGGCCCTTGCCGCAGTAGTACTCGACGTGGCACTGCCCGCAGACGAAGGAGCGCATCTCCTGGCGCGTCCCGTCGACGTTCGGGTCGTAGGGCTTGGCGCGGTCGCCGCGGCGCCAGCGCTCGACGCTGGGCAGGTGCGGGGTCGCGGCGGTCCCGGCGGCCAGCTTCTGGATGCCGGCCAGGAAGCCCGGCCGCGTGACCCGCAGCTCCATCGTCTTCGAATCGTGGCAGTCGACGCAGGAGACCGGGTGCACCTTGCCGCCGGTGGTCTGCCCGAGGAGCTTGTGCGCGTCCCAGTAGCTCATCTCGCCCACCTTCTGCAGGCCCGTCTGCACCTGCTGCGCGGGGGTGCCCTGCGGCAGGGCCTCGGCGCCGAGCTTGCGGTAGAGCGGCATGATCGACGAGTGGCAGTGCAGGCAGTTGCCGGACTGCTTGGCCTCGGCCGGGACGTTGCGCCGGGTCAGCTCCTGGTCCTGCAGCATGAAGGCGTGGCCGCGGCGGTCGCGGTAGTCGACCGAGAACAGGTAGCCGGCGAAGACGCGGGTCAGCCACGGATCGCGCTGCGCCTTCTGCGGCGGCAGGGTGCCCTCGGGGCCGACGAGGCCGCCGCCGTACTTGGTGTAGGTCGGCTCGGAGGTGCGCAGGTAGCCGTCGTACTCGCGCGGCCAGTTGACGCCCCACTGGGCGGCGTCGACGTCGTTCTCGGTGACCTCCACCAGCTTCAGGAACGGGTTCTTGGCCTCCTGCTTGTGCTGGAAGATGGTCACGAGCAGGGCGGTGATGAGCGCGGTCGCCACCGCGGTCGCGACGGCGACCCCGGCCAGGGCGAAGAGGCGGTTGCGGCTGGTGGTTTCCATGCGTTCCCTCGGGGTCTGGCTAGCGCCTGGCGCCGTGCCCCACGGAGTCGTGGCAGTGCACGCAGCGGATGGAGTCGTCGGCCCAGGTGCTGCCGCGGACGATCTCGTGGACGAAGTCGCCGTGGCAGCGCAGGCAGTTGTCCTGGAGGATCTGGCTGTTGGTCGCCTTGATCCGGATGGGCTCTTCGAAGACGCGCCGGGCGCCGGGCGCGTCGGGGTCGGTGGGCTGGAAGGTGAAGCCCATGGAGTGGTGGTAGCCGTTGCGCCCCTTGGCGAGGTACTTGGCCGGGAAGTGCGGCGGAACGTGGCAGTCGTTGCAGGTGGCCACGGCGTGGTGCGGGCCCTTGCGCCAGGAGTCGAACTGGTCGTTCATCAGGTGGCAGTTCACGCACGCCGCCGGGTCGTTGCTCAGGTACGAGAGGCCGGAGGCGTAGGTGAAGGTGAAGCCGCCCACCCCGCCCAGCACTCCGACGAGCGCGGCGAGCGCGACCCAGCGCTTGGAGAAGGGGATGGTCACGGGTCGATGGTCGATGGTCGCTGGGGGTGAGTGTCGAACCTTGGGCCCCGGGCCATCCGGGCGGGCTCTGCCTCAGCGCGCAGCGGATGGTCGGGAAGGGCGCAGAGTAAACCACGGGCCACTCGGGGCGGCCACCCCGCAGACGCGTGCCGGTGCGTGAAAAGCGCGACCAAGCCCGCCAGTTCGCGGAGTTCGCGGAGCCCACCGGGGTGCGTGAGCGCGGCCAGCGATCAGCGTCACGCCCCCCGCGAAATCCGGCCGAGAGTCAGCGTGCCGCGAAAGCCGCCGTCTGCGCCCGTGCGTGCGCCGGCTGAACCGCCTCGACCTTGCCCTTCATCGTCGAGGGGTTCCCAGCGAAGACCGCAGCGGCACAGGCGAGGAGGGTGAGGATCAGCATCGACCACAGGTGGCGCTCACAGAACTGCATCACGGCGTGCTCTTTCTCGAGTGCGAGGCCGCACCTTTCTGGCGTTCGCTTGGCGCGAGCGCGGATGAGCGGCTCAAGGTTGGGATTCGTCGGGGCCGCCCTGGGAAGCTCTCGCTTCCATCCCTCTCGGGCTTTCGCCGCGGCGGCGTGAGGGACGGAAAGAAATGTAGCAGGGCGTAGGACCCCGACAAGTTTTCGGCCGGTCGGGGGCGCGCGGCGCGGCGCGGCTCGACTCAGCCGATCCGCTCCATCACCGCGGCGAAGAAGCCGTCGGTCCCGTGCTTGTGAGGGAAGGTGCGCAGGTACGGGCCCTCGCAGACCTCGGCAGGGACGATCTGCGAGGCGGGCACGAGCTTGAAGTACGGCCGCGAGGCGAGGAAGGACTCCACCACCATCTCGTCTTCGGCCCTGGCGAGGCTGCAGGTGGCGTAGACGAGCCGGCCGCCCACCCGCACCAGCCGCGCGAAGCGGTCGAGGATCGCCTTCTGCAGCGCGGGGTAGCGCACCAGGTCGTCGGGCTTGAGGCGGTAGCGCGAGTCGGGGTTGCGGCGCATCGCGCCCAGGCCCGAGCAGGGCGCGTCCACCAGCACCCGGTCGACCTTGCCCACCATGCTGGAGATGCGCTCGTCGGCCTCGTCGCCCTGGGGCAGCACCCGGGTGCGGATGTTGTGCGCCCCCGCGCGGCGCGCCCGGCGCGACAGCTCCTGCAGCCGGTCGGCGTCGACGTCGAAGGCGTACAGCTCGCCCTTGTTCCTCATGTCCGCGCTCATCGCCAGCGTCTTGCCGCCCGCCCCGGCGCAGGCGTCGACCACCTGCTCGCCCGGGGCGGCCTGGACGAGGACCGCCAGCAGCTGGCTGCCCTCGTCCTGGATCTCGAAGCGGCCGTCCTGGAAGGCGCGCAGCCCGAAGGCGTTGATGCGGCTCTCCAGCACCAGCCCCGTGGGCGAGAAGCGCGTCGCCGGCGGCGTGCGCAGCCCCTCCTTGCCCAGCACGTCGCGCAGCTGCTCGCGGTCGCCCTTGAGCAGGTTGGCGCGCACGGTCAGCGGCGCGCGCACCAGGAAGGCCTTGGCCAGCTCGAGCGCCTCGGCCTCGCCGCGCTCCTTCACCAGCAGCTCGGCCACGAAGTCGGGCAGCGAGGAGGTCAGCGCCACGCGCTCGACCGGGTTGAGGCCGGCGGGCAGGGGCTGCGAGAGCTTCTCCAGGCGCGGAACCAGCGAGGAGGGCAGGTGCATCGCGGAGACGATCTGCGGCGCGGTCTGGCCCTCCAGCACCGCCAGGCCCGCCCAGCGGGCGCGGTAGAGGTCGACCCCGGAGAGGGTCGGGGCCCCGCGGCCGAACAGGGCGAAGTCGATGCGGCGCTCGTTGCGCAACAGGCCCCAGACGCCCTCGGCCACCGCCCGCCGCTCGGTGCTGTAGAGCCGGGTTTCTCGGCGCAGGACGCGGTCGAGGGCGCGGTCGGCGAGCCGGCCCTCCTGGCGCACCGAGGCGTAGACCTCGAGGGCGGCCGCCTGGACGAGGTCGGGCCGCAGGGGACGGCTCTTGGGGGCGTTCGAGCGCTGGCGCATGGCGGGCGATGCTACACGCCGCATCCCGGGGCCGCACCCTGGAATCCGGGGTGGACCGGTCCCGCCCTCATCCCGTGCGGGAGAGTGGCCGCTCCGGGGCCGAGGCGTCGTCGAGGACCCAGGCGGCCTCGCGCAGCACCTCGAGGTCACCCGAGGCGCGCTCCAGCACCCGGAAGAGCAGCTCGCGGCCACGCGCCGCGTGCGCGAGCCCCGAGAGCGACCGGACGACGGACGCCGGCCAGACCGCGAGCAGCCGCTCCCGCAGGGTCCATGCCCGCTCGCTCCCGAGCCCGGCCGCGCTCTCCACCGCCTCGCGCATGCGCTCGCCCGCCGCCTCGCGCAGCGCGAAGGCCTCGTCGCCCTCCAGGCCGGCGAGCGTGTCGAGCACCGCCCGGGGCGCCCGCGGCAGGAAGCGGCGCCGCAGCTCGAAGGCGTGCGGGCTCGCCAGCCCGGCGAGGCTCTCCACCACCGCGAGCGGGGCGCCGGCGAGCAGGCTCTCGCGCAGGGCCCAGGCCTCCTGCGAGTCGAGGCCCGCGAGGCTGCGGGCCAGCGCCTCGAGAGGGGCCGAGGAGGACAGCGCCCGCCGCAGCTCCCAGGCCTCGTCGGTCGCCACCCCGGAGAGGCCCTCGAGCACCTCGGCGGGAGCCCGGGGCGCCAGCTCGGCGCGCACCGCCATCGCCTGCGGCGCCAGGACGCCGGCGAGGCTCCTGGCCACCGCGCGCGGCGCGCGGTCCTCCAGCTCCCGGCGCAAGCCGAGCGCCTCGTCTCCCCACAGCCCCGTGAGGCTGCGCGCGACCTCGTCGGGCACCACCGCCTTCAGCGCGTGGCGCAGCGCCATCGGGCCGGCGCCGCCCAGGCCCGCCAGCCCGTGCGCGACGACCGCCGGGGCCTTGAGCGCCAGCCGCAGCCGCCGTTCGTCCACGTCGGCGCCGGACAGGCCCCGGACGAGCCAGGCGGCCAGCGGCGGCTCGCGGGAGGCCACCGCGTCCACCGCCGCCAAGAGGCAGCGCCGCACCGCGCGCTCGTCGCGGGGCACGTCCGCCGGGCCGGGCAGCCCCGCGGGGCCGCGGGAGCGGGGCAAGGCGGGCGCCGGTTGGCCTTCGGCGCGGGAGAGCACCGAACGCACGATGGCCTCCTCGGCCTCGTCGAGGGACGCCCAGGTGTTGTCGAAGACGAGCCAGCGGTCGGGGTCGGCCTGGGCGAGGCGGTAGAGGCAGCGGCGGACGCGGCAGGGGAGCCCGGCGCCCGCCTGGCCCTCGTGGCCGGGGTCGCCGCCCTTGCCGGCGGCGAGCCTGCCGCACCTCCGGCGGGCGCTGGCGATGGAGGGTTCGACGTCGACGAAGACGACCAGGTCCGGCGAGAGCCCCGCCGAGGCGAGCTGGAGCACCGGCCAGAGCGCGGCGGGATCGAGCTCGCCCCGCTCGCGGGCCAGGGCCAGGCGCGAGTAGACGAAGCGGTCGGCGACGACCCAGTCCCCGCGGGCGAGCGCCGGGCGGACGATCTCCTCGACGCTCTGCGCCTCCCGCGCGGCGTGGAGCAGGAACTCCGAGGTCTCGCAGAGCGCCAGGGGGCGCACCTCGCGGACCAGCGAGCGGATGCGCTCGGCGACGGGCGAGGCGAGCGCTCCGGCCTCGCGCGCGTGGCAGACGCGGTGGCCCAGGCCGCGCAGCCGGGCCGTCACCCGGTCGGACAGGGTGGTCTTGCCGCTGCCCTCGATGCCCTCGAAGACGATGAACAAGTCCTCACGCCCCTTCGCCTGCCTCGGCCAGGGCCCGGGACGACAGGCGGGCGCTGGGAAGCGAGAGGCCCCTCCACCGCCCATACCCGCCGCCCGAATCCATCCGCTCCCCGCCCAGCGCCGCCTGTCGAAGGCCCAGCAGGGCAAAGGGCGTGCCGAGATCTGCTCGGCGGGCGGTCGGTCGCCGGGCGGTCGGCGGGAGGCGCAGATGGGAAACGGCGTTCCGCGTGTGGTGCCGCGGGCGCGGGCGAGCGGGGACGACGAGCCGGAGGTGCCGGAAGCGGGGCGGCCTTATACTCCGCGCGCCCCACCCATCCGGAGCCCTGACATGACCGTCGACCGCTCGGCCCTCGTCCAGACCCTGCGCGCCTTCTGCGCGCGCCACCCGTCCTGGGCGCTGTTCGACGAACCGACGGGGGACCTGCTCGAGATCGCCTCGGGCAAGCGCCTGCAGATCCGGCTGAGCGAGCTGGTGGCCGTCGAGGAGCGCCCCAACTCCCAGAGCGGCGTGCCCTACCTGATGCTCGGCTTCGGCGACGGCCACGAGATCGCCATCGCCGACATCGGCATCGCCTTCGCGGCGGTCACCCCCGCGGTGCCTCACGCCCCGACGCTCCCGCCGGTGGTGTGCATGCAAGACTTCCTCGCCGCCTACGCGCAGCTGCGCCACCACGTGGTCGACCACCCGGACGAGAAGCCCGATCGCAGCGTGCTCGACCTCATGGTCCTGGCGCTGGGCATCCTCGAGGGGGCGCGCGTGGCGGGCTTCGACATCTCCCGGGAGGAGCGCGAGCTGGACGCGGTCCTCTCCGAGCTGGAGAAGCGGCGATAGTCCAGTCCCGAGGCTGCGCCGTCGCGCGCGCCGGCCAACGGTCCGTCAGGGCCTGGCCGCCTCGCAGGCGGCGCAGTGCGCCGCGTCCAGCGCCTTCGGGTCCCGGGTGCGGTTGTACTCGGCGAGGGAGGCGCGCAGGTCGGCGCTGCAGGCCTCGCAGCCGCTGGGGAGCCGGCGCGGCTCGAGCCCCTCGTCGGACAGGCCCACCAGCAGCTCCCCGAGCGGGTGCACCCGCCGGACGATCTCCACGACCGACCACAGGCTCGGCGGCTGGTAGCGCCCTTCGAGGAACTCCTTCTCGAGCTTGGTGCCCGGAGCGACGAACACCGGCTCCAGCGCGATGCGCGCGGCGACGCCCAGCCGGTGCGCGAGCGAGAAGACGTAGCGGGCGGTGGCGATGACGTCCTCGATCGCCTCGCGCTCGGAGAGGCCCAGCGGCTTGACCAGGACGTAGACCAAGAGCCGCACCCCGTGCGCCCCGAGCGCGGCCACCGCCTTCTCGAACTCCGACAGGCCGAAGCCCTTGTGGATGAGCACGTCGCGCACGCGGTCGTCGCAGCTCTCCAGGCCGATGCCCACCTCCAGCTGGCGCGGGCCCAGCGCCGCGCGCGCCGCCGCCAGGTCCGCCGCGCGCACGAACTCCGGCCGCGACTCGACGAGCACCCGCGAGACGCCGCCCTCCCGGCCCAGCCGCTCGAGGATGCGGGCGCGCGCGTCCGGGGGGATCTCCGGGTCCGCGAAGAAGGACCCGGAGTTGTAGAGGTCCACCTCGCCCACGCCGTCGAGGCCGGCCTGGGCCAGCGCGGCCTCGAACTGGGCGACGAGGTCGTCGGACGTGACCGGCTCGCCGTGCGTCGTCAGCCGGTCGAAGCCGCAGTTGGTGCAGCCGCCGCCGGGCTTGCGCGCCCAGGCGCAGCCGCTGGCCCGCAGGATGACGATGAGCCGCTGCGAGGGCCGGCCCGCGAGCCAGACCGGGACCCGCTCGACGAACGCCGGGCGCCGCAGGTCGCCGCGGTTCATCTAGCGGCGCACCAGGAACGGGCCGATGGCCAGCGCGTCCATCTTCGAGCGCTCGAAGGTGCGCACCGCGTGCTCCGGGGCGCAGACGATGGGCTCGCTGATGTTGAAGGAGGTGTTGAGCACCATGCCCAGCCCGGTGCGCGCCTTCAGCTCGCGCAACAGGCGGGCGTAGAGCGGGTTGGCCTCGTCGCGCACCACGTGGGCGCGCGAGGTGGCGATGCCGGTGGAGCCGTTCTCCTGGACCACCGCGGGGATGAGCTGGGCGCTGCGGCGGTCCTTCACCTCGAGGGCCAGGAGCATGTACTCGGCGGCGTCGAGGTCGGCCGGGGCCTTCAGGTGCACGCCCACGTCCTCGGCCAGGACCGAGGGGGCGAAGGGCCGGAACGACTCGCGCTCCTTGACCTTGGCGTTGAGGCGGGTGCGGATGTCGAAGCGGCTGGGGTCGGCCAGGATGCTGCGGTTGCCCAGGGCGCGCGGCCCGAACTCCAGCCGGCCCTGGAACCAGGCCACCACGCCGCCGTGGACGATCATCTCGGCCACCTCGCGGGCGAGGTCGTCGGGCTTGGTGGCCTTGAGGTGGGTCGCCTGGAGCGCGAAGGCGATCTCCGACTCGCTGTAGCAGGGGCCCAGGTAGGAGTGCGTGAGCCGCGGCCGGCGGGTGTTGCCCAGCACCTGGCACCAGAGCAGGCAGGCGGCGCCCAGCGCGGTGCCGGCGTCGTTGGCGGCGGCCTCGGCGTGCAGCATGCGGAAGGGCGTCTTGGCGAGCAGCGCGGAGTTGGCGACGCAGTTGAGGGACACCCCGCCGGCCAGGCACAGCGCCTCGGCGCCGGTCTTCTCGTGCAGGCGGCGGGCGAGATGGACGAGGATCTCCTCGGTGGCCACCTGCAGGCCGCTGGCGATGGAGGCCTCCTCGAAGCGGTCGACCACCTCCTTGCGGCGGGGGCCGAAGAGGGGCTCGAGGCCGGCGAAGTCGCCGGTGCGGAAGCGCATCGCCTGGTTGTCGACGCTGAAGCCGTCGCCGTCCGGGCGCAGGAGCTGGCGGAAGCGCTCGGCGTAGTCGATCCCGCTCTTCTCGCCGCGCGGGTCGGTGATGCTGGCGTAGCCCATCAGCTTCCCGGGTCCGCCGTAGACGTCGAAGCCCAGGTGCTCGGACAGCTTCTCCCAGACGAAGCCGAGCGAGTGGGGGTAGCGCACCTCGTGGATGCGGGTGAGCTTGTTGCCCTCGCCGACGCCCATCCAGGTCGAGGCCGACTCGCCGATGCCGTCGACGGTGAGCACCGCGGCGCGCTCGTGGGCCGACGGGAAGAAGGTGCTGGCGGCGTGGCAGAGGTGGTGCTCGAGGAAGTGGATCTCGGCCTTGGGGAAGCGCTCGCGCAGCAGCACGCCCGCGCGCTTGACGTGCCGGTGGAAGAGGGCCTCGCCCTCGGGGGTGCCGAAGTCGTTGAGCGGGATGCCCGGCTCGTTGAGGTCCTTGTTCTCGCGCAGGCGCTTGTCGGGGTCGAGCGTGAGGCCGACGTGGGCGACCTCGGAGGGGCTGACCCCGCCGGCGCGCAGCACGTACTCGATGGCGGCCAGCGGCAGCTCGTCGGCGTTGTCGACGCGCGAAGCCTTGGCGTGCTTGCGGCGGTTGAAGCGCTCCTCCTCGACCGCGGCGATGACGTCGCCGTCCTTGAGCAGGCAGGCCGAGGACTCGTGGTACGCACAGTTCACGCCGAGGACGACGGTGGACATCAGGACCCCCAGGTCTGGCCCGCCCGGGATGGGCGGGGCGCGGTCGAACGAGAACCCAGGATGGCACAGGAAGCCGGGCTCACGCCAAGCGAGGCGGCCTCACCGGAGCGGGACGGCCAGGGGGGCCAGGCAGGTGCGCTCGGGCGAGTCGCCGAACGGCAGCTCCGCGGGCGACGCAGGAGGCGCCTCGGCGCCCTTGGCGCGGCACAGCTCGTCGAGCTGGGAGGTCGTCCAGAAGGACAGCGCCGCGGCGAGGAATGAGCCGCCGCTGGGCGAGCAGACCACCAGCTCGACCCGGGAGTCGGCCGTCAGCGGCTCGGGGAGCCGGACCAGCCGGTCGATCAAGCGAGGTCTCGAGGCGGGGGACGAGGTGGCGTAGAGCGCCCGGCCGTCGACCCGGAGCGCGAGGTCCGTCCCGCCGCCGACTCCGACCAGTTGCGCGCCGGCGTGGCGCGCCATCTCCCCGCGGCCGGGCCGAACGGCCGCGCACACCCGGGAGCCAGGCGCGCCGGACAGGGAGGCGGAGAGATCCGCCAGGCGCCCCTCGACGGGCTGGCCCGGAGTCGTCCACGAGGGGCCGGGGCCCGCGGGGGACGCCTGCTCCGGGGCGAGCGGCTTCACCTCGTAGGCGGTGGGGAACGCCGCGACTGGGGTTTGGGCGACCGCGTACACGAAGACGTGGCCGGCCGGGCCCCCGCGCGGGAAGCGCTCGGGATGCAGCCGCCGGAAGTGGGGGTCCATCTCCATCTGCTCGACGGCGGCCGGCTTCGAGCACAGCACGTACTCCGCGGGGAAGACCGCGGCGAGCAGGGCCGCCGGGTCGGCCGCCGCGCCGGCGTTGAAGACCTCGCGTGCGCGGTGGAGCTGGGGGGCCGCCTCCACCAGGAGGCTGGGGTCGAGCACGTCCACGAAGCGGGCCTTCGGACGTTCGAGGAACAGGTAGGGCGTGGAGTCCCAGTTGCAGTTGAAGACGGTGGTGGGCCGGTCCGCGGGGATCGCCTGGATGGCCGCGGTCGTGAGCCGGGCCGCGGGGCTGGACTTCTGCTCGGTCAGGCGGGCTTGCGAGACGAAGGCGGGCGCCTGCAGCGCGAAGATGCACCCGAGCGCGACCGCCGAGGACAGGCGCGGACGCGGCGCGAGCGGGAGCGCCTCGGCGAGCACGAGGACGGTGAGCGGGATGGCGTACTCGGCGGCGCGCGGGCTGACGGCGGTCAGCGTCCAGAGCCCGGAGGCGGAGGCCAAGGCGAACGAGAGGTCGTAGACCCGCTCCCGGTCCGTGGCGTCCAGCGCCTCCCACCGGCGCATGGCCAGCAGCAAGACGACCAGCGCGGCGGCGACGACGGCGAAAAAGACATAGAAGAGCGAGAGGAAGACGTCGGCCCGGGGCGGCACGAGCTCGGCGCCGAACCGCAGCCCGGCGCCCGCCACGTCGGTCCAGGCAATCTGGGAGTGGCGCCAGGCCATGACGAGAGTCGAAGGGAAGTAGGGGTTGACGAGCGTGCCGATCGTCAGGCCCACGACGCCGCTGGTGGCCAGCGCCCAGCGCCTCGGGAGGCGCCAGTGGAAGGCCACGTGGACGCCCAGCAGCGCCGCGGGGACGTAGAGGGCGTGGTAGCTGAGCGCGAACAGGAAGCAGGCGGCGAAGGCCATCGCGCGGCTGCGGCGTCCCAGCGCGAGGGCGAGGAGCGCGAACCAGAGGATGGCCAGGACGTGCGGGCGCAAGAGCGCCGTCCGGAAGCCAAAGTAGGGGGACAGGGCGCCGAGCAGCGCCACCGCGAGGAAGGAGAGGGCGGGGGGCAGGCGCTGGCGCGCGACGAAGAAGAGCGCGAGGAACACCGCGAGGCCCAGCACCGGAGCGAGCAGCATGGCGCCGCGCTCCCCGGCCAGCCGATAGCCGAGGCCGGCCAGCTGGTGGAAAAGGAACTCCTTGTCCGGGAAGTACTGATCCCACCCGAGCCCGGCGACCTGCGGCAGCTCGCGCGGCAGGGGGTCGGCGGTCGCGAGGAGCCGGGCCAGCGCGAGGTGGTAGCGCTCGTCGGGCTCGTTGTGGGGGACCCGCTGGTTCAACCAGAAGGAGGCCAGGTAGGCCAGGCCGGTGAGCGCCGCGAACAGCGGGGTCTCCAACCACGCCCAGGCCCTGGCCGCCCGGGGTGGGCTCACGAGAACAGCCTCTGCCAGAACCCCTTCTTCGCGGCTGTTCCCGCCGGCGCGTCGAAGTCGATCCGCGCCACCTGCCGCAGGCCCACCACCGTCTCGCCCGCCGTGGTCGTCAGCCGCAGGTCGCGCTGGCCGAAGCCGACGGCGAGGCCGCCCTCGCGGTCCCACATCGTCGCGTTGCCGAGCCGGACCGCCGGGAGGCCGTGGTTGCCCGAGCCTGTGTACTGGGCGGGCAGGCGCGTGCCGATGCTCCGCCCGTCCGCCAGCTCCACCTCCGCGGGAATCCAGAGCGAGTCCTGGAACCCGTTGACGAGGCGCAGCTTGACCGAGCGCAGCTGGCAGAAGGGCAGGTCGACGACACCCTGGGGGCCCACCGTCTCGAGGACCGGGCCCAGCAAGTCGTCCGAGTCGGAGAGGTCGAGGAAGCGCACCGGCTCCCCGGCGCGCGGGGTCAGCGTGCCGGGCACCTTGGGGGCCAGCGTCCGGGCCTCGGCGACGGCGGCGGCCGCGCCCGCCTTGTCCTTCTGCGCGAAGAGCACGGCCGCCTTCACCAGCGCGAGCTGGAACGGGGCGGGTGCGCCGACGCCGTGGCGGTGCTCGGCGAGCTCCGGGGTGTGCCGGCGCCCGACGCGCTCCCGGTCGGCGGCGAGGCAGCGCGCCAGTTCGTCCAGGAGCGGGGCGGTGTGCGGCTGCAGGCGGCGGATCTCGTCCAGCGCCGCCTGGGCGGGCCCGAAGTCCTCGAGGACCGCCTTGAGCTGGAAGAGCATGAACAGCTTGGCGGGCACGCGGTCGCCGGCCAGGTCGCGCTCGATCTCCTCGGCGGCCTGGCGCACCTCGCCGTGCTGCATCGCCTCGTCGAAGGTCATGGCCCCTCCGCTGGGGAGCGCAAAGCGGTTCGGTTCAGCTCCACTCCAGCATGCGCGTCAGCGGCGCCAGCGACTTGACCCGCAGGTCCTCGGGCAGCGTCAGCTCGGGCTTGCGGTCGCGCATGCACAGGTAGAGCTTCTCGATGGTGTTGAGCTTCATGTGCGGGCACTCGTTGCAGGCGCACTCGGCGTCGGGCGGGGCGGGGATGAACTCCTTGTTCGGCGACGCCTTGCTCATCTGGTGGAGGATGCCCGGCTCGGTCACGACGATGAACTGCTTCTTGGGGCTCTTGCCCACGTAGTCGAGGATGCCCTTGGTCGAGCCGACGTAGTCGGCGTGGGCGAGCACGCGCTCCTCGCACTCCGGGTGGGCGACGACGTCGGCCTCGGGGTAGCGGACCTTGAGCTGCACCAGCTTCTTCTCGCTGAAGATCTCGTGGACCTGGCAGGAGCCGGGCCAGAGGACCATCTCCCGCCCGGTCTGCTTCATGACGAAGCGGCCCAGGTGCTGGTCGGGGGCGAAGATGATCGGCTTGTCCGCCGGGATGCGCTTGACGATCTGCACCGCGTTCGACGAGGTGCAGATGACGTCGCTCATGGCCTTCACCGCCGCCGAGGAGTTGACGTAGGTGACCACGAAGTGGCCCGGGTGCTTGTCGAGGAAGGCCTTGAACTGGTCGGGCGGGCAGCGGTCGGCCAGCGAGCATCCGGCGGCGAGGTCGGGCAGCAGCACCTGGCGTTGGGGGTTCAGGATCTTCGCGGTCTCGGCCATGAAGTGGACGCCGCAGAAGACGATGACGTCGGCCTGGGTCTTGGCGGCCTGCTGGGCCAGCGCCAGGCTGTCGCCCACGAAGTCGGCGAGGTCCTGCACCTCTCCGTGCTGGTAGTAGTGCGCCAGGATGACCGCGTTGAGCTCCTTCTTGAGCCGCGGGATCTCCTCGAAGAGGTCCAGCTTGGGGTCGATGGAGCGCAGCGCGAACTCGAAGGGGTCCGAAGTCATGGCGCGCTCAATCTAACACGCGGTCGTCGGCCGGGGCCGCCGCCGTCGCCGCGACCTCCCCCGGCTGGTAGGGACTTCTCCATCGTGTGGGACCTGCTCCAGATCCTGCTGCTGATGCTGCTGCTGGTGCTCGCCAACGGCCTGTTCGCCGCGGCGGAGATCAGCGTGGTCTCGGTCCGTCGGTCGCGCATTCGCCAGCTGGTGGATGAGGGCAACCGGCGCGCCCTGGCGGTGGAGAAGCTGCACGGCGACACCGAGCGCTTCCTGGCCACCATCCAGATCGGCATCAACCTGGTCGGGGCCCTGGGCGCGGCCATCGGCGGCGCCTCGTTGGCCGAGCCCCTGGCGGGTGTGCTCAGGGCTGCGCCGGTCGCCTTCGTGGCGGGAGCCGCCGAGCAGATCGCCCTGGGGACCGTGGTCCTCGGCTTCACGTTCGTCTCGATCCTCTTGGGCGAGCTGATCCCCAAGTCGCTGGCGCTGCGCTACGCCGAGCCCTGGGCGCTGGCGATGGCCCGGTGGCTGCTGCGGCTGGGCGCGCTGATGCGGCCCGCCGTCTGGTTGCTCACCGGCGCCGCGAACGTCGTCCTCAAGCCGTTCAGGGACCGCACCACCTTCACCGAGTCGCGGCTGACCGCCGAGGAGATCAAGCTGCTCATCGGCGAGGCGGCGGAGTCGGGTGCCATCGAGAAGCGGGGCGCGGAGATCATCGAGCGCGCGGTGGACTTCGGCGAGCTGACCGTGGCCGACGTGCTCATCCCGCGGCGGCGGGTCGTCTCGGTCGACCTCGAGGCGGCCCCGGACGAGATCCGCCGGGTGCTGCTCGAGGAGGGGCACACCCGGATGCCGGTGGTCGACGGCAACCTCGACAAGGTGGTCGGCTACATCACGGCCAAGGACGTCATCGCCTTCGTCGCCGAGGAGAAGCTGATCGTCCTGCAGGACATCGTGCGTCCCGCGTTCTTCGTGCCCTCCTCCATGCGTGCCATCGAGCTCCTCCGCACGCTCCAGAAGCGGCGGGAGCACATGGCCGTCGCCGTCGACGAGTACGGAGGGACCGCCGGCATCGTCACCACCGAGGACCTGGTGGAGGAGATCGTCGGGGACCTTTTCAGCGAGGACGCGCCGGTGAGCGAAGACGTCCGCCAGGAGCCGGGCGGGACGGCGCTGGTCCAGGCCCACCTGCCCATCCGCGAGTTCAACCGCGCCTTCGACGCCGAGGTGCCGGACCAGGACTTCGACACCGTCGGCGGCCTGGTCACGCACCTGGCGGGCGCCATCCCTCAGGTCGGGCAGGCCTTCACGGCGCACGGGTTCGAGTTCACGGTCACCGAGCGCAGCGAGCGGCGGGTCAAGCAGGTGAGGGTGAAGCGGACTGGCAGCCCGCCGCCCTGATCCTCACCGCTTCTGTCCGAGCACGTACGCCGCCGCGAAACCGGCCACGAAGCCGCCCGCATGCGCCAGCAGGGAGATGCCTGGCAGCAGCGAGAGCAGCAGGTTCGCCCCGAGCAGCTGCAGGTAGGCCGAGCGCTGCGGCCCGGACAGCCGCAGGCCCGGGAAGCGCGGGGTGAGGTGGAAGGCGAGCCAGCTCGCGAGCCAGCCGTAGAGCACTCCGGAGAACCCCACCGCCGGAATCTCGCTGAAGAACGTCACCGCCAGGCCCGAGGCGAGCATCGCCACCGCGGTGATGACGAGCAGCCGCCAGGCCCCGATGTACCGCTCGACGCGGGCGCCGATGCTCCACCCGAAGTAGGCGTTCGCCGCCAGGTGCAGGTAGCCGCCGTGGAGGAGCGCGCCGGTGACCAGGCGCCACCATTCGCCCGCCCGGACCGCCGAAGGCAGGATGTCGAACTGCTCCTTCAGGGCGGGGAACTCTTCGCCGAGGACGGACGCCACGACGATCGTGAAGGTCAGCGCCCAGGTCGCCTTCGGCCGGTGTTTGGGCTCGAGGTTCTGGAACACGAACGAGCCGTCCGGCGCCCGGGTCATCGGGCCGGAGGGTTGGGGCGGCACGGGCGGCTGTCGGTACATCGGTCGTTCGCTCCCTCAAATCCCCGCCCCCTGGTCATAGCGCTCGGTGCGCACTTGCGCCTGGGTGATGGAGCTGCCGGCCGGGACGCTGCGAGTCAGCCACACGTTGCCGCCGATCGTCGAGCCTTTCCCGATGGTCACCCGGCCGAGGATGGTCGCCCCGGCGTAGATGGTCACGTCGTCCTCCACCAGCGGGTGGCGGGGGATGCCCTTGATCGGGTGGCCCTGCTCGTCCATCGGGAAGCTCTTCGCCCCCAGGGTCACGCCCTGGTAGAGCCGCACGTTGCGCCCCAGGATGCAGGTCTCGCCGATGACCACCCCGGTGCCGTGGTCGATGAAGAAGCGCTCGCCGATGACCGCGCCGGGGTGGATGTCGATGCCGGTGATGGAGTGCGCGTGCTCGGTGATCAGCCGCGGCAGCAGCGGGACGCCGCGCACGTGCAGCTGGTGGGCGAGCCGGTAGTTGGTGACCGCCAGCATGCCCGGGTAGCAGAAGATGGCCTCGTCCGGGCTGGTCGCCGCCGGGTCGCCCTCGAAGGCCGCCTGGGCGTCGGTGGCCAGCACGCGGCGCACCGCGGGCAGGGCCTCGACGAACCCCCGCGCGATCTCGTGCGAACGCGCCTCGCAGTCGGCGCAGCGCGCGGGATCGGCCTCGGGGCACACCGCGCACAGGCCGCGCTTCACCTGCTCGCGCAGGCTGTGGAAGGCGCGGTCGAGGGTCGACCCGAGGTGGTAGCGCACGCTCTCGCGCGTCAGCTCCGAGGGCCCGAAGTAGCCCGGGAAGAGCACCGAGCGCAGCTCCTCGACCAGCTGCACCACGGCCTGCCGCGACGGGAACTCGTGCCGCAGGCCCGCGGATGGGAAGCCGCCGACCAGCTCCTCGCAGGCCGCTCCCAAGGACTCGACCATCGGGGCCAGGGTGGTGCGCGCGTCGGCCGGGGGCAGCGGCGAGCGGGTCGGTGAAGGGCGGGTGGGGGACATGGACGGGAGGACCTCCTCCTCCAATGGTGAGGCGCCCCGCTGCGGCGCCATGCGGCGGGCGCGCGGTCGGGTGCTTGCCTCGCTAGCGCGCCGTCGCCTGATTCAATGCCTGCCGAGCGAGGACGTGCTGCGCGGGTGGGCGGGAAGGGCGTCCCCGGCAGGGGGGCGAAGGTGGGGACTCTCGCGCGGGGGCTGGCGGTGGGGGCGACGGTGGCCGCCCTGGTCGGGGCGGCGCATGCGGCCGAGACGGGGACGGGGAACGCGGCCCTCCCCGCCCAGCTCGTCCCGCCCAAGCTCCTGTCCGATTCCCCGGCGCTCTACCCCGAGGCGCTCAAGGCGGCCCCCAGGGACGGGGAGGTGGAGCTGGAGATCCTCGTCGCCGAGGACGGCGCGGTCTCCGAGTGGAAGGTCCTGTCGTCCTCCGATCCCGCGTTCGAGGCCGCGGCGATCGCCGCCGTTCCCCGGCTGCTCTTCGAGCCCGCCCGGCTCGACGGCAAGCCGGTGCCGGTGCGCATTCGCTTCGTCTACCGCTTCCTGGCACCCGTCCTCCCGGCCGCGCCGGCGCCCGCCCCCGCGCCGCAGCCGGCCCCGGCCCCAGTGCCCACCGGCAGGCTCGAGGGGGCCGTCCGCTCGCGCGGCAACCGCAACCCCATCCCCGAGGCCTGGGTCGCCGCCGAGGCGGGTTCGGCGGTGCGCTGCGACGCCGAGGGGCGCTTCCGGCTCGAGGTGGCCGCCGGCGCGGAGGTGATGGTGACCGTGCGGTCGCCGGGCTTCTTGCCGGGCCGCTTCCGCGAGCAGGTGAAGCCGGGCGAGCAGGTGCGGGTCGTCTACGCGCTGGACCCGGTCCGCGTGAACCCCTACGAGACGATCGTCCGCGCCGAGAGGCCGCGCACCGAGGTGGCCCGGGTCTCGCTCGAGTCGGCGGAGCTGCGCGAGGTGCCCGGGACCATGGGCGACCCCTTCCGCGTGGTCATGCTCATGCCCGGTGTCTCGGGGATGCTCTCGGGGGTCGCCTACCCGGTGGTGCGCGGCGCCTCGCCCGCCTCCACCGGCTACTTCCTCGACGGCGTGCGGGTGCCCATCCTCTTCCACCTGTTCCTGGGCCCCGCCGTCGTCCACCCCGACCTCATCGACGGCCTGGACTTCTACCCCGGGGCGCCGCCGCCCCGGTACGGGCGCCTGCTGGGCGGGGTCATCGATGGGCGGACCGCCGGGCCGAAGGAGGGCCGGGTGCACGGCAGCGTCTACGCCGACCTCATCAACACGGGCGGCTTCGTCGAGGTGCCCATCGCGGCGACCGGCACGGACATCACCGTCTCCGGCCGGTACAGCTACACGCCGGCGCTGCTCGGGTTGATGGCCAACGCCGGCGCCGGGCCGCAGGACGCCCGCTACGTGCTGGACTTCTGGGACTACCAGGGGCGGGTCGAGCAGAGGCTGCTCGGCGGCAAGCTGCGCCTGTTCGCCTTCGGCAGCAGCGACCGGGTGGGGACGCAGTCGCAGGACCCGTCGGTGGCCACGGCCATGCAGGCCGTCTCCTTCCACCGCGTCGACGCGCGCTGGCAGCGCCGGATGCTGGGGGGGCTGCTGGAGGTCGGCGGCACCTGGGGCCGCGACGACCTGGGCTTCCACTCCCAGGCCTACGGCGAGGCCCAGACCGACTTCAAGCTGGGCGAGGACTCCTGGGCGGCCCGGGCGAGCTGGTCGCTGGAGATCAACCGGTACTTCGAGCTGCAGCTCGGCGGCGACGTGGACCACCGCGCCACGCGGGTCGTGCTGGGCGCCGACGGCGGGCCGGTGTCGCCGATGCCGCGGGTGAGCATCGACCAGCCCCTGGCGGTGGGGACGTTCTCGGGCGGCTGGATGCAGCTGGTCTTCCGCGGCGCCGGCTGGACCGTGGTGCCGGGCGCGCGCGCCGACGTGTTCCACCTCGTGCCCGGCGTCGAGCACGCCGCGTTCGAGCCCCGCCTGACCTTGCGCAAGGAGCTGCTCGACTCGCTGACCCTCAAGGGGGCCGCCGGGCTCTTCCACCAGGCGCCCACCACGCTCATCCAGCTGCCGGTGGTGGACATGGCCGGGCTCGGCTACGGGCTGCAGGAGGCGGTGCAGGTGGACCTCGGCTTCGAGTGGAAGATCGTCAGGGGCCTGGAGCTCTGCGTCGACGGCTACGTCAACCCGCTCCTGCGCACGGTGGAGATCAACCCCTTCGACCCGGGGAGCATGGTCTCGGGGACCGGGTTCCCGATCTCGTCCAACCAGTTCCCCAGCCCCGAGACCCTCTTCGACGAGAGCCAGGTCGCCTCCCACGGCTGGGCCTACGGCCTGGAGGTCATGCTGCGCCACCCGCTGGGCGGCCACTGGTTCGGCTGGCTCTCCTATTCGCTGCAGCAGAGCACCCGCTACGTGCGCTACCGGACCTACGACTCGGAGGGCTTCCCCGACGGCGTCGCCGAGGGCTACCTGCCCTACGCCTTCGACCAGACCCACGTGCTCAACGCGGTGCTCAGCTACCAGCTGCCGCGCGGCTGGACCGTGGGGGCGGTCTTCCACCTGAACACCGGCAGGCCGGAGGGCGGCACCATGACCTCCATCACCATGAGGGAGGGCGAGGTCTTCGGCTCCCCGACCTGGGTGACCCAGTCGCAGGCCCAGTCCGACAGGCTGCCGCCGTTCCTGCGCCTGGACGTGCGGGTCGCCAAGACCTGGGTCTTCGACGACTTCACCCTCGACGCCTACCTGGACGTGCTCAACGCCAGCTTCCAGAGCGAGATCGTGGCGTTCACCTACACCGGCGGGCTGTACCGAGGCGGAGGCGGGCTCCTGAAGAGCGGCATCGGCCTGCCGGTGATCCTCCCCATCCTGGGCGCCAAGGGCGCCTTCTAGGCGCGGAGGGTCCGGTCCAGGCGTGGAGGATCCGGGTGCGGCCCACCGCGAAGATGCGGCGGGCCGCCGCGCTGCCGCCGCCTACTTCTGCTGGTACCCCGCGGTGCCGAAGTTGGTGCCGGTCTGCCCCGGGTTGCGCGACGGGCCCGGGCCCCAGCTGGTGTCGTGGCGGGGATGCCGGCTGGGGAGGGTGGTGTGGACGGCGGCCCCCGCGTCCGGAGCGTTGGGCACGGGCGGGATGATGCCGAACTCGCGAGCGAGCGCGTCCGCCAGGTCGCGGAAGGTCTCGATCAGGTCGCGCAGCCTCTCGAGGGGAGCCCGCAGCTCGGGTGGAGGCGTCGCGGGCGTCAGCAACTCATTGAGCAGGTCGAGCAGCCAGGTGAGGTCCTCCGCCAGCTGGGCGAAGAACGCGGCGTCGGAGCCGACGCCGGCGTCCAGCCAGGCCCTGCGCGCATCCAGGTAGGCGTCGATGATCCGGCTCGTCTGGCCGGGGGTGAGCGCGACTCCGAGCTGCGCGGCCGCGGCTTCGATCGCCGCACTGGCCGACTCGAAGTTCGAGGCCAGGGCCTCGACGTAGGCGAGGGCCCTCGGGTTGGACAGGAGCACCCGGGCCCGCCGGGCGATCTCGGCCTCGGATATCGCCAGGGCCCGGGCCGCCGCCGCCGTCTCGCCCGCCGAGAGCGCGGCGGAGTCGGTCTGCGAGCCCCCGCTGCCGCAGGCCGACTGCGTGCCCGCGACGGCCAGGAGCCCGGCCGCCAAGGCCCCCTGCCAACGCCGATGTCCCTGTCCGTTCACGTGCGCCATGAGCCCTCTCCTCGCTTGAGAACCGAGCGCTTCAACGGTAGGTCGAGGGCCTTCGCAGCGACGCCCCCGTGCCCCACCAGAGGCGGCGAGCCGGACGGCGCTCCCATGCTCGAAGCTCTTGCGGCCGACGGCGCGCTCGGATGCCGAGAACGACTTCGAGAGTTGCTTTCCTCGCCTCGGTGCTGGTCCTGCTCGGCGGATGCTCGGTCGAGATGCTGCCGCTGCCGGCTGGCCAAGACGCGAGCGAGCCGTCGGACGCCGCGTCGCCAAGCGAGGATGCAGGCGTGGACGCGGCGGGGCAGGCGGGCGCCGACGCGGGCCCGGGGCGCCCCATCCTCGAGAACCAGTTCATGTCTTCGACGGCTTCCACCCGTTCCAGGACGAGTTCTACGTCCTCCTCAACTACGCCATCGGCGGCGCCTGGCCCGAGGGCGGCGGCGAGGCTCCGGACCCGGCGCTGTACCCCGAGGACCTGCGCGTGGATTGGGTGCGGTACTGGAAGTAGCCGATTACGGCCTTGTCTGGCCGCGCCGAGTACAGGATCCTCGCATCTCGACCCTCATTCCCCGGAGCCCAGCCCCGTGCGTCTCGTCCTTCCCTCCATGTTCCTCGCCGCTTCGCTCGCCGCCTGCCCGGGCCCCGGCCCCGCCGAGACTCCAGACGCGGGCGCGACCCACCGGCCCGACGCCGCGGCCCAGGCCTTCGACGGCTCCCTGCCTCCGGGCTCCGATGCCTCGACGGCGGGCGGCGATGCCTCCGTCTCGGCCGCGGACGCTTCGGCCGCGAAGCCCGACGCCGGGGCGTCCGTGGATGCCGGCCCGATCACCGCCTGCTCGGACATCCCCGCGGACAGCTGCTTCTCGAACGAGACCTGCGCCGCGATCGAGCTGTGCAAGAGCTTCGACGACACCGGCGTGCTCCGCTGCTGCGTGGCCGGAGCCCGCGGGTCGAAGACCGAGGGCTCCACCTGCACCGCCGACTCCGAGTGCGCGTTCGGCCGCTGCGAGGTCCGCGACGACGGCGCGAAGTTCTGCTCCGGCTACTGCGAGTCGGACCTCGAATGCTCGAACTGGATGAAGTGCAGCGGCTTCTTCAAGTGGTGCTACCCGCGCGACGCCAACGCGCCCCCGGCGAGCTGCGCGCAGATCAGCCTCGACCAGTGCTTCTACAACGACAACTGCCTGGCCAATGAGCGCTGCGAGAACAAGGGCACCGTGGCCGCGGAGGTGCTGTGCTGCGCCGTCGGCGCGCGCGGGACCGGGGCCGTCGGGACGGCCTGCGCCACCGAGCTGGAGTGCACCTTCGGCCGGTGCCTCGGTGGGCTGTGCAGCGCGGCCTGCGACATCGGGGCCGACCCGTGCCCGCCCGCGACCATGGTCTGCAACGAGATCCGCGGGATGTGCGAGCCGCTCTAACCCGGCCCGTTCGAGCCCGAGGCGCCCCGCGACCCATGTGATCGTTGCGGGGCGCCGGAAAAAAGTCCGGCGAATTCAGGCGCTTGGAAATCCGGCGCCAGTCGCCTCCGAGAACGCCAGGAAGTCCGGGAGCTTGGGGCTGCCTCTGGCGGGGCGGCTGTGGCAATCTCCGCGGCCATGAACGTCCCCGCCACGGCGCTTTCCAACGAGCAGGTGCGAGCCATCGTCGAGCGCTCGCCGTCCCTTGTCCTCGCCCAGGACAAGCCCGGCTGGCTCGAACTCTTCGCCGAAGGCGGCGTGGTCCAGGACCCGGTGGGCACCGCGCCCAACGTTCGCGGCGCGCGCAAGAGCGCCCTGGGCGAGGACGACCTCGGCCGCTTCTGGGACACCTTCATCGCCGGCAACGAGATTCGCTTCGAGGTGCTGGCCGACTACTTCGCCGGCAGCGAGATGGCCCGCGACGTCCTCATCCACACCAAGCTTTCTACGGGATTGCAGATCGTCGTCCCGGCGCACCTCCTCTACGAGATCGACGGGACCAAGATCCGCCGGATGCGCGCGGTCTGGGACCTGCGCCAGCGCACCAGCGGCGCGTTGACCTCGGGCTGGCTGGGCTTCAAGACGCTCATGGCGATGAGCTGGAAGATGCTCGCGGTGCAGGGCTTGGGCGGCACGCTCGCGTACTCGCGCGGGATGGTCGTCGGCATCTTCGGGGCCGGGCGGCGCACCGTGGACGCGCTCGTCGCCGCGCTGCGCGCCAAGGACGCGGCGGCGCTGCAGGCCCTGTTCGCGCCGGGCGCGATCGTGGAGCGTCCGGTGGGAACCCGGGTCGAGCCCAAGGCGCTCCTCGAGGCGCTGCCGTCCCTGACGGTGGAGCAGGTCACTCCCGCGGGTTGGATGACCTCCTTCCGGTTCAAGGCCGAGGGCGGACGGACCGGGCTCGCTTTCCTGGAGTTCGACCCGGCGAGCAAGCGCATCACCTCGGCCCGGTTCTTCGGCGCGCCTTGAGGACGGCTAGACTGCTCGGGAGGGTCGGGTTGGAGGAGTCGGTGCGCATCTGCAGAGTCGTCGTCCTGGCGGTGGCCGTCGCGTGCTCGGCGACGGCGGTGGCGTCCGAGCCGGCGCTGTACCCGCCGCCTCCGCCTCCGGTCCTGGAGCCCATTCCTCCTCCGCCGCCCCCGCTGACGCCGCCCCCGCCTTTGCCCTTGCCTCTCTCCCCGGCGCTGCCTGCCCCGGGGACCGCGCTGACGGATGGCGAAGAGCCGCCCAAGCGCAGCGCGGATCTGCCGGTCCGCCACGGCCTGGCGATGAAGATCGGCGTCGCGGTGCCCATCGACAACCCGCGCGACCCCGACCTCAAGCTCCACGCCGGCGCGGGCGTCCGGTTCGGTCTGCTCGAGCGGCCCGCGGACGGCTGGGGCTTCAACCTGGCGGTGGCGCTGCTCGCGGGCGGCGACGTGAACCTCAACCTGGACGAGGGCGCCTTCAACCTCGAGCTGCGCGTGGAGGGGCTGTACGCGGGCGCCACGCAGATGCTCCTGCCCATCGCCCGGCTCTACGGCCTGGGCGGCCTGCGCGTGGTCAACGGGAGAGCGGGCACCGGCGTTGGCGGCTACTTCGGGGCCGGCCTCGGCTTCAACATGCTCCCGCTCATCGGCAAGGACGTGTTCTCCGGGGGCGGTTGGGGCGGAGGCGGCGCCGGTGGGGGCGTGGCCCTCGTGCTGCTCTTCCTCCTCTCGCCGACCGCGGAGGTCCTCTACATGCGCTCGCCCGACGGGACCTGGTCGCCGGCCTACGTGCTGGCCTTCGGGCTCTGAGCCGGCGTCACTTCTTGACCAGGTCCCGAAGCTCCTGCGGCGCCGGCCACTGCGGCTCGGTCGCCGGGCCCTTGGACCAGTCGATGCCGAACTGGTGGCCCTCGTCGCAGAGGTACTGGTCCGACTCGCGGCCTTCCTGGATCCGCCGGGCCCGGGTCAGCCGGCCGTGGTCGAACAGGCAGGGCAGGCAGGCGACGTCCGCGGCGAGCTTTCCTCCAGCCATGCCGAGGAGACTATCCCGGGGCCGCGGTGACGGCAGCCGACCTCGGTGCAAGGAGGTCCTTCGCTGCCTGTCGGATGTCCGAACGGTCCTGCGCGAAATCCTCAGCGATTTCGCGAGGCACGCAAGCTGCACAGTCCGTGGCCTGGAGGTGGCGGTGATGGACGGCTCGCGGCGATGGTGGTGGCTGCTCCCGGCGGCGCTCGTCGGCCACAACCTCGAGGAGCACCTGCGGATGGGCGAGTTCCTGGATGCCCACCGCGAGGCGATGCCGCCGATCGCGCAGGAGATGCTCGGCGGCCCGACCGCCGCGCAGTTCGACGTCTCGCTGGTGATGGCGACGCTGCTGGTGGTCGCCCTGGCGGTCCTGGCGGCCCGCTCGAAGCCGCACAGCGTGGGCATGGGCGTCGGGATGGGCCTCGGCGTCGGGGCAGGGCTGTTCCTCAACGCGCTCCAGCACACGGCGAGCTCGGTCTACCTGGGCGCGCTGTCTCCGGGAGTCGTGACCGGGTGGCTGCTCCTCGTGCCGGCCGGAGTCGCGCTCACCGTTCGCGCCTTGCGTCGCGACTGGATTAAGCCGCGAGCGTTCCTGGCGTACACCGCGCTCGGGGCCGCCGCGATGGCGGTGACCCTGCCGGCGATGCACGCGCTCTCTCGGGTGGTGCTGCGAATGGCGTCGTGAAGGTCGGAGCGACGTTCACTTGAAGAGGCTCGTGAGCCGGTAGCTGAAGCCGGGCAGGACGTCGCCTCCGTCCAGGCATGCATCGCCCTCGAGTTGGCGGACCTGGCCACCGCTGCGGTACTCGATGACGCTCCGAATCTCCGGATAGACGAGCCAGACGAGGCGGACGCCAGCCTTCAGGTAGTCCTGCACCTTGGCCTGGATTTCCGCTGCTCCCTCCGAGGGAGAAATGATCTCGACGGCCAGGTCCGGAGCGATGGGCCAGAAGCCGGCCTGCTGGTCGCGGGGTGGGATTCGCTCCTTGCGCACGAAGGCGACGTCTGGGGCCCGAACGATGGCGTCGGGCTCGGGCTGCAACAGGAACCCTGGCTCCGAGACGTAGACCTCTCCCAGGTCGTGCTCTTCGAGGTGGCTCATGAGCGCGTGCGACAGACGGCCCGCGAACCGGCCGTGAACCGGGGTCGCTGGCGTCATCATCAGCAGGTCCCCGCGAACGAGCTCATAGCGGTTCTCCTCCTCGGACACCTTCATCAAGTCGTCGAGGGTCCAAGGCCGTCCGGGTCTGGGGACCCGCACGGGCTCCACTTTGGGCTCGGTCGGTGGGCCGTACTTCATCGGTCACTCCTCGCCTTCATGATAGGCGAGACAGGTGGACCCGGCGACGGCGCCCGGGACCGCTGCGGCGCATCGTTTGTTACTCCGCCGCCGCGGCCTTCAGGGGCACCGCGTGCCCCGCCAGCACCCGCTTGAGGTACTGCCCGGTCGCGCTCTCCTTGTCCTTGGCGACCTCCTCGGGCGTGCCGCTGGCGATCAGGAGCCCGCCGGCGTCGCCGCCCTCGGGGCCCAGGTCGATGAGCCAGTCCGCGCACTTGATGACGTCGAGGTTGTGCTCGATGACCAGCACGGTGTTGCCGGCGTCCACGAGCCGGTTGAGGACGACCAGCAGCTTCTGGATGTCCTCGAAGTGCAGGCCGGTGGTCGGCTCGTCCAGCAGGTAGAGCGTGCGCCCGGTGGCGGTCTTCGCCAGCTCGCGCGACAGCTTGATGCGCTGCGCCTCGCCGCCGGAGAGCGTGGTCGAGCTCTGGCCGAGCTTCATGTAGCCCAGGCCGACGTCGGAGAGCGTGGTGAGGACCTTGACGATGTCGCGGTGCACGGCGAAGTGCTCGAGCGCCTCGCGCACGCTCATGTCCAGCACCTCGGCGATGTTCTTGCCCTTGTAGCGCACCCGCAGCGTCGCCTCGTTGAAGCGGCGCCCGCCGCAGGCCTCGCAGGTCACGTAGACGTCGGGCAGGAAGTGCATCTCGACTTCCTTCACGCCGCCGCCCTCGCACTCCTCGCAGCGGCCGCCCTTGACGTTGAAGGAGAAGCGCCCCGGCGCGTAGCCGTAGGTGCGCGCCTCCGGCGTCTGGGCGAACAGCTCGCGGATGGCGTCGAAGAGCTTGGTGTAGGTCGCCGGGTTCGAGCGCGGCGTGCGCCCGATGGGCCGCTGGTCGATGTTGATGGCCTTGTCCAGGTGCTCCAGGCCCTTGATGGCCTTGTGCCGGCCCGGGTTCTCTCGCGAGTCGTAGAGGCTCTTGGAGAGGGCGGGGTAGAGGATGTCGTTGACCAGCGTGGACTTGCCGGCGCCCGAGACGCCGGTCACCGCCACGAAGAGGCCGAGCGGGAAGTCCACGTCGATGCCCTTCAGGTTGTTCTCGGCGGCGCCCTCCACGCGGATCTTCGCCTTGCCTGCCGCGCGGCGGCTGATCGGCACGGCGATCTCCTGGCGCCCGGAGAGATAGGCCCCGGTGACCGACTTGGCGTTCCGGCTGACCTCCTCCACCGTGCCGCCGACGACGATCTCGCCGCCCAGCTCCCCGGCGCCCGGGCCGAAGTCGACGAGCCAGTCCGCCTCGCGGATGGTCTCCTCGTCGTGCTCGACCACGATCACCGTGTTGCCGATGTCGCGCAGGCGCTTGAGCGTGGCGAGCAGCTTGCCGTTGTCGCGCTGGTGCAGGCCGATGGACGGCTCGTCGAGGATGTAGATGACCCCGGTCAGCTCGCTGCCGATCTGCGAGGCCAGGCGGATGCGCTGGCTCTCCCCGCCGGAGAGCGTCGAGGCCGCCCGGTCGAGCGTCAGGTAGCCCAGGCCGACGTTGCGCAAAAACCCCAGGCGGTTGTGGATCTCCTTGAGCAGCTCGTGGGCGATCTTCCCCTCGGTGTCGGACATCGGCAGGCTGTTGAGCCAGGCGTAGGCGCGGTCGATGGTCAGCGCGCTGGTCTCGACGATGCCGTTGCCGTGGATCTTGACCGCCCGGCTCTCGGGCTTCAGGCGCGCCCCGGCGCAGGTGGTGCAGGGCTTGGTGGAGAAGTAGCGCATGTAGTAGCGGCGCATCGTCTCCGACTCGGTCTGCTTGAACCGGCGCATCAGCTGGTTCACCACGCCCTCGAACTCGCCCCAGCTCGGGCGCGGGCGGCCGTTCTCGGGGTCGGCGTTGCCGTGCAGCACCAGGTCCTGCTGCTTCTTGGGCAGCTTGCCGAACGGGGCGTCGAGGTCGATGCCGTGCTTGTTGGAGAACTGGTCGATGATCTCCGCGGTCCAGCTGTCGAAGCGCGCCAGCGCCCCGGCCCACGGCTCCACCGCGCCCTCGCGGATGGACTTGGTGCGGTCGGGGACGATGAGGTCCGGGTCCATCTCCAGCCGCGTGCCCAGGCCGTTGCACTCCGGGCACATGCCCAGCGGGTTGTTGAAGGAGAAGTGCGGCGGGGAGAGCTCGCCGAAGCTGAGGCCGCACTTCAGGCACGCGTTCAGCTCGCTGAAGACGCGGTCGTTGGCCGGGTTGCTCTTCTCGTCCGAGAGCGTGAGCTGGCCCTTGCCCTCCTTGAGCGCGACCTCCACGGCGTCGGTGAGCCGGGCCTTGAGGTCCGGCTTCATGATCAGCCGCTCGACGACCACGTGGATGTCGTGCTTGAGCTTCTTGTCCAGCTCCACCCGGTCCTCGTCCAGCCGGTAGATCCTCCCGTCGATGCGCACCCGGGGCAGGCCGCGCTTGCGCAGGTCGTCGAGGATGTCCTTGTACTCGCCCTTGCGGCTGACCACGACGGGCGCCAGGACGGTGAACTTGGCCCCGGTCGGCTGCTTGAGGATCTCCTCGACCATCTGCTGGGCCGACTGCTTGCCCACCTTCTGGCCGCACTGCGGGCAGTGCTGGACGCCGATGGAGGCGTAGAGCACGCGCAGGTAGTCGTGGATCTCGGTGACCGTGCCCACGGTCGAGCGCGGGTTGTTGGAGGCCGCCTTCTGCTCGATGGAGATGGTCGGCGACAGGCCCCGGATGGTGTCGTACTTGGGCTTGTCCATCTGCCCCAGGAACTGGCGGGCGTAGGCGGACAGGCTCTCCACGTAGCGGCGCTGGCCCTCGGCGTAGAGGGTGTCGAAGGCGAGCGAGCTCTTGCCGCTGCCGGAGACGCCGGTGAAGACCACCAGGCGCTTCTTGGGGATGTCGAGGTCGACGCTCTTGAGGTTGTGCTCGCGGGCGCCACGGACGGAGATCTTGTCGGGTTCGGTCACGGCTGCTGGTACTCCGATCGGCCTACGCGAAGGCCGGGGTTTCTTAACGCTCGGTGGCATGTGGCATCAACCCTTGAGATTCCGGGCGCAAAGGTGCGTCGCGGCGGGGGCGGATGCGACATGGGGGTGCATCCTAGCCAGGGGGTCCGACATTCGAGCTGGGGGGGGCGCGAGGCTCTCCTCGCCCGCCGACTCGGTCGACCAGGAGCCAGCAGGAAGGCGACCGGTCCCACCGGGAAGAAGCTAGAGTGCCGACCCGGCTGCGAACCGAAGGGTTCCCCGGTAGTTCCGGGCGTGCTTTCCCGCCCATCCGAGGTTTCACCGCCATGAGCCCCGACAACGAGATCCGCCCCGGCCAATCGGTCGAGCTGCTCAAGACGCTGCACATCCTGACCGCCGACGGCCGGCTGAACCAGGACAGCCGGCGCAAGCTCAAGCAGGTCAACCACCTGAGCCAGTTCATCGCCCCGATGCTGGAGCAGGTCCGGCAGGACGGCCGCGGCGTCCGCCTCGTCGATCACGGCGCCGGCAAGTCCTACCTGGGCTTCATCCTCTACGACGAGTTCTTCAAGGGGCGCGACGACGGCTCCCGCATCTGGTGCGTCGAGACCCGCGAGGAGCTGGTGAAGAAGTCCCGGGAGCTGGCGGCGAGGCTGGGGTTCTCCGGCATGGAGTTCTTGCACCTGTCCGCCGCGGACTCGATCGTCTCCGACCAGCTGCCGGCCAAGGTCGACGTGGTGACGGCGCTGCACGCCTGCGACACGGCGACCGACGACGCCCTGCGCTTCGCCCTGAAGAAGCAGGCGAGGTTCGTCGTGCTGGCGCCCTGCTGCCAGGCCGAGGTGGCGGCCGCGCTGCGCAAGAACAAGGGCGGCGACTTCGCCCGCGGAGGGCTGACCGAGCTGTGGCGCCAGGGGCTGCACACCCGCGAATTCGGCGCCCACGCCACCAACGTCCTGCGCTGCCTGCTGCTCGAGGCCCACGGCTACCAGGTGAGCGTGACCGAGATGGTCGGGTGGGAGCACTCGCTCAAGAACGAGCTCATCCTCGCGATGCACAAGGCCCTGCCGGGCCAGCGCGCCGCGGCACGGCTGGCGGAGCTGCTCCAGGCCCTCGGGCTGGAGGGTCTGCGGGAGCGGTTCTCCGTCGCCGACGCTCCGACGAGCCCCGCCTGCAGGTGACCCGTGACCCGGTCCGCGGGCGCTCCGAGGCCCAGGCGCGGTACCGTCAGAGCCCCCCGTGGCCGACGGGGGATGATCGAATCGTGGACCTGCGGCAACTCTTGCGGGCCTTCGAACCCGGGAGCCGACCATGCACTCACGCCTCGAGCCCTCGCACCGAGCAGCCGCCCGGCGCCTCCTGACCGCCTCGCTCGCGCTCCTGCTCTCGACGGGCTGCGGACGCGACCTCCAGCGACTCAAGGTCGTCCTCGCCAACGGCGAGGGCCCGGCCCCCGGCGCCATGGCCAGCGGCAAGCGCGCCTACCGGGAACTGGCGGAGGTCTACCAGGACCTCGACCGGGTCCAGGGCGAGGCGTCCGTGGCGCTCCATCCCTCCTTCGCGGCCGGGCTGCACCCCGGGGCCTTCGCCCGCATCGCGCACGTCACCGACGTCCAGGTCCGCGAGGAGCGCGCCATCCTCATGGGCGGCACGGAGACCGACCTGCTCGAGTCCGTGAGCCAGGCCTACACGCCGATCGAGGGCACGCGGCGCGACGCCCTCATGGAGGTCGACAGCGCCTACGTCTGGCTCGCCACCGCCCTCACCCTCAACGCCATCCACCAGCAGTACCCGTTCGACCTCGCCGTCCACACCGGCGACGCCGCCGACGTCGGGCTCAAGAGCGAGCTGCGGCAGTTCCTGCACGTCGCCCACAAGCTCGACATGCCCTTCCTGAACGCCATCGGCAACCACGACGTGCTCGCCTTCGGGCTCTGGAACGGCGCCAGCCCCTTCGCCGGCGTCTACCTCAACAGCGTCGACTTTTCCCTGGAGCTCGCCCCGACCTTCGCCGCCAACCGCGACGGCCTGATGCAGGACCGCGCGACGCACCTCGGGGTGGTGAACGACGCGGTGGCGGAGGCGGGCGCGCACGAGCCCACCCGGAAGGCCTTCGGCTCCGAGCGCCTGGGCTACGACCTCTCCCCGGACCCCGGGGACGCCTACTACACGGCCCTCCTGCGCGCGCCGGCCAACGGCCTCCCCGGCCTGCAGGTCGTCGTCCTGCGCACGAGCGCCGACCTGGGCGGCGCCGACGGCGAGATGAGCGCGGCGCAGCTGGCCTGGCTCAACGACACTCTCGACGCGGCGTCGACCCGGGCGAACCTCGTCGTCGTGGCGGCGCATCATCCCCTCATGGAGGTCAAGCGGGAGGGCAGCGGCCTGGGTGCCGTGGGCCAGGTCGTCGTGTCCCCTCCGATGCAGAAGCTGCGCGACCTCCTGGTCCATTACCCGAACGTGATCGCGTACCTGTGCGGACACACGCACCTGCCCGAGGTCGTCGAGTTGAAGGACGACTCGGGCGCGCTGCAGCTGGTCCAGATCGATTCGGGCGCGCTGCTCACCTACCCGCAGGAAGGCGCGGTGGTGGAGCTCCTCCTCGACCCCGCCGCGAACCAGCTGACCGTGGACGCGCAGAAGGTCGGCGCGATGATCGCCGGCGGCTCCGAGCTGGCGACGCGAGTCGAGGAGGCGGTCGCATCGTCGGCGCGGGACGACCGATCCCGCCCGGCCTACCCAGACTGGAGGACCTACTCCGGCACCCGGCCGCTCCCGAGCTTCCCGGTGAGCACCCCGAAGTTCGAGCTCTGACCGCGGCCGTCCGGTCCGGCCGGGGCACCGACCCTGCGCTCGAGCCCGAGGAGAGCGAGCTCCTCAGCAGGCGAGGCCCTTCCGCAGTGCCCGTCGCACGGGATGGCTAGCTTTGTGTCCCGTGGCTGCTAGTCCGGGCCGGGAGGCGTCGTGAGCGTCGTCAGCAGCAAGGTCCGCTTCTCCTCGGGTGAATTCAACGCCGACCTCAAGCGGCGAGTCGACGAGTACTTCGAGCTCTCGGGGCGCAAGCCTCGAGGCGGCTGGTCGCTCCACCTGCAGACGGCCGTCATGCTGCTCTGGCTGGCGGCCTCCTACGGGGTGCTGATGTTCGCCTCGCTCCCCGCCTGGCTGGTGCCGCCGTTGGCCGTCTCGCTGGGGCTGGCGGTCGCCGGGGTGGGCTTCAACGTCATGCACGACGCCAACCACGGGGCCTACTCCCCGCGCCGGCTCGTGAACCGCGCGATGGCCTACAGCCTCGACCTCATCGGCGGCAGCTCGTACCTGTGGCGGCAGAAGCACAACGTGCTTCACCACACGTACACGAACATCGCGGGCCTGGACACCGACGGCGACGTCGGCATCTTCCTGCGCCTGACACCCTCGCAGCCGCTGCGCCGCTTCCATCGCTATCAGCACCTCTACGCGTGGCTGCTGTACTCGGTCTTCGCGCTCAAGTGGTGGTTCTTCGACGACTTCCGCGAGCTGATCACCGGGCGCATCGTCACCCAGCCCTACCCGCGCCCCACGCGGCGGGCGCTGGCGAGCACCTTGGTCGGCAAGGCGCTCTTCTTCGGCTGGGCCTTCGTCTTGCCGCTCGTGTTCCACCCGACCTGGTGGCTGGTGCCGATCTGGCTGCTGGCCTCGGCCACCACCGGAGTGGTCCTGGCCTCGGTGTTCCAGCTCGCCCACTGCGTCGGCGAGGCCGCGCACCTCGACCCCGGCGCGCTCCAGTCCGCTCCGCAGGACTGGGCGGCCCACCAGGTGACGAGCACCGTGGACTTCGCCCGAGGCAACCGCCTGCTGCGCTGGTACGTAGGAGGGCTCAACTTCCAGGTGGAGCACCACCTCTTCACCAAGATCTCGCACACCCGCTATCCCGAGATCTCGCCGATCGTCGAAAAGGCGTGCCTGGACCACGGGGTGCGCTACCGGTCCCAGCCCACGCTGCGCGCGGCCCTGGCGGCCAACTTGCGCTACCTGCGGCGGCTCGGACGCGAGCTGTCTCCGGCGCCCTCTTCCTGAAGCGCGGGCCAGGGCCGAGCGGGCGACAGGACCTCGGGCCCGGGCCCTCATTCCCACTTCTGCTCCCGCCGCGGCACCTACCACCGACGGCCGGGACGACCGTCCTGGCCCAGGCGGAACAACCCCCAGACCCGAGGACCAAACCAAATGGGATTCTTCGACAAGGTGAAGCAGTTCGCCGGCGGCAAGAACACGGCCCACGTGGAGGTCCTCTCCCTCAACGACAAGGCGCCGGCCGCGGCGGTGTTCGCCATCAGCGACGACACGCTCATCGGCTCGATGAAGGTCATCGCCGACCAGACCTGCACCATGCTGGCGATGAAGTACGAGGTCCTCCTGCGCACGGAGACCAACGGCCAGTGGGGCAACGTGATCATCGCCTCCAACAAGGACACCTTCACCACCGAGATGACCGCCGGGCAGAGCTTCGAGCACGCCTTCAAGGTCAACGGCATCGACCTCGAGAAGTACCTGGGCTTCCAGAACTACAACGACCTGGCCGCGGTCGTCGGCCACCCGAAGATCAAGCTCTTGGTGAACTGCATCGCCGACGTGAAGGGCTCGCCGTTCGATCCCTGCGCCGAGGTCGAGGTCAAGCTCGGGCCGTCGAAGGCGGGACCGGTGCTGGCCAAGACCACCGTCATCGAGGGCAACCCCGCCGACATCGCCTCCTTCCCCGTCGGCGACAGCGTGCTCAAGGGCACCGTCGAGGTCACCGGCCGCGGGCCCTGCGTCCTCACCGCCACCCGCTACGAGATCCACCTGGAGCTGCAGACCGACAAGGGACCGGTGGACGTCGTCGTCGCCAAGGACCAGACCCCCAAGCTGGTGAAGAACCCGCTGAGCATCAGCTTCGGCGGCACCAACATCAATTTCCCGCTGAAGATGGGCAAGGGCGACAAGGCGGTGCAGACCTGGATGGTCAGCGACATCGACCTCAAGGCCAAGCTCAAGGAGCACGGCTTCGACCCCGACGCCGCCGCCGGCGACTCCCGGGTCAAGCTGGTGGTTATGAACATCGCCGACGTCGAGGGGCAGCCCGACGCCGCCAAGGCGCGCACCGAGGTGCGGCTGACCTAGCAAGGAAAGCGCGGTCGTCGGGTCTCGCCAAGGCGAGGCCCGGGCCTCGTCGTTCCCGGGCTGCGGACCAAGGACGCCGAGGCGCGGAGCAACCGGCGGTAGAGGAGCGCTGTGGCCCGCTCGGCATCCGAGCGCCTCACCAGGATCTCGATCGGAACGCAGGGTCCGAAGAACTGAAGCAACGCCCGGTGGCGCAGGCCGCGGAAGAAGGCCGGGATAGCGGCCTCTTCCAAGGCGGCGACGGCGGGTGGGGCCGGGTAGGGCCTGTGAATCGGCCAGGTCGGGCTCGCGGCGCGAGGTTCAGGTGGCGATGGAGTCGCTCTTCGCCGACCGGGCGTCGGACCAGCGGGGTATCTTCTCGGCATGGCTCGCCGACCGAAAGCATCCAAGACTGCCGCCTCCCCAGCTCCGCTCTCACCCTCCGCTCTTCCTCCGGACGCGGACGCCGCCGCGACCGCTGTCCCCGCAGCACCGGCCGCTGCCGCACCCGCGCCCGTGCCGGCCGCAGCCCGACCCGCCGAAGCGGCCCCCGCTCCCCGAGTGCCGCCGCCGCCCGAGCCGGAGCCCGAGAGCGCGGGCGGGGCCGAGGTGATGGAAGACCGCTACTGGCAGAAGAACGGGTGGTCCGCGAAGGTCATCAAGAACGAGGACGACGACGGCTGGGCAGTGGAGATCAGCAAGCACGACATCCCCGAGCCGGTCCTGATCAGCCCGTGGGTGATGGGGCGCGATAAGAAGAACCCCAAGCCCTTCGATGCCAATGCGTTCGCCACCTTCGTCAAGACCGCCTCGGAGGTCCTGGACCGCTCGGCCCGGCAGCGCGAGGCCGCGTTGACCAAGAGCCTGCACCTGGCGTGGGACGGCATTTGGTACAAGGTCGTCCTGGTGCTGGTCCCCGACGAATACGATCCGTACGGCACCCTGACCGCCACCACCGACCAGGGCGAAGTCGTCGCCACCTTGAGGGTCGAGCCCAGCTACCGGCTCACCCAGGACGGCGCGGCCCGCTGGGTGCGCAGCGGCTTCACGGAGCGCTAGGCCGGTGGATGGATGGACGGACGTGCGCCCGTCCTCTCCTCGCTGCCAGGACGAGCTCGAGCCGCCGATTTCGCGTTCCTGAGTGCCGCCGGCCCGACTCGGGACTGCGCGATCGCCCCCGCGCGGGCGCGGTCTTCGAGTGCGGCTCGCTCGAGCAGCGGGCTCGCTCGGTGGACGAGGTTGCCGGGGCCTGGGGCCGGCCGCAAATGTCAGGGGTCGGGGAAGCCCCTGACCGCCATGAAGGGACCTCTCCTCAAGCCGTTCTGCGCCATTGCCCTCGTCTGCCTGCTCGCCGGCGCCACGCAGGCGGGGGCCGCAGGCGCGGGGACTCCGCCGACGGCGAAGCAGATCGCCCAGGCCGTCCGCCAGGAGAAGGAGCAGGTCCTCAGGATCGTTGGTGACCGCGACCGCGCCGCGCGGATCGTCGCGCTCATCGACCGGCGCCAGCTGCTCGCCGCCCGCCTCGCCCAGGACAACTCGGAGCTCGGCCTCCGGCAGGGCTTCGCCGACCACGCGGTGAGCGCGGCCGAGCTGCAGAGGGTGCTCGCGCTGCACCAGCAGCGACGCCGCGAGCTGCAGGGTGAGCTCCTGGCGACGCTGGAGGCGATGCGGGCCGAGGCGACGCCCGAGGAGTGGGCGGGGATCGTCCGGGCCTCGGCGCCCTCGCGCCGGCTCGGAGAGCGCTGGCTGGCGGCGCCGTGACCGGAGGACCGGAGGGGGAATGTTCGCTGTCGCCGTCATCGCGTGCCTGTTTCTCGGAGGCTCCAGCGGGCCCACCGGGCTCGACGTGGAAGGCGCCCTGAGGAGGATGGACGCCACGGTCTTCGCAGAGCCCGGGCAACGGCCGAGGCTCGAGGAGGCGCTCCGCTCGCTGGCGCAGGAGAGCCGCCGCTACGCGTCGCTGCGCGCCAGGGCGCTCCGGGAGCTCGAGCAGCTTGAGGCGCGGCCCGGGCCGCAGCGGGGAGCCGAGGCGCAGCTGCTGAGCCGGCTGGAGCGCGAGGAAGGCGAGGCCCGTGCGAGCGTGCTGGCCGCGCGCGAGCGGCTGAGGGTCTCGCTCACGGCGGAGGAGTGGCAGGCGCTCTTCGCGCCGGCCACCACGCCGGGCGCGTCGGCCTATCCCTCGCCGCACGGCTCCTGAGCCGGCCTTCAGGCTTCCGGCTGGGCAAACGGGAAGCGGAGGGTGGCGAACCGGATCACCTTGCCCTCGCCCGCTCGCTTTGCGACCTCCAGGGCCTCCAGGGCGTACCGCAAGGCAGTCTCCGCCCCGACGGCGGGCCCGTCGGCAGCCACGGACATCACGCCGACTGCGCGGAGCGGGGCGAGCCCCTGGACCACGCCCTCGACGTGCAGGCTCGCGGATTCGGAGCCCGCCGCCCGCTTGAAGAGGGCCCAACGGCCGCAATCGAGGTCGCCGACGGCGAAGCGCTGCGTGCCCCGGGCCTCCCACGCCGACTCGAGAGCGGAGGGGTCCGGCTGCGAGCGCTCGAGCTCCAGCGCCGCCAACTCCACGGCGCCGCCGACCGCGCGCGCCGCCCGGAGCTCGATGCCGAGGAGCTGGAGGAAGCCGGCGCGGGAGAGGATGCCGGGGGCCCTGAAGAGGAGCTGATCGGCTTGGGGCCGGTGGTCCCCGAACCGGAGCTCCGAGGTCGTCCGCGCCAGGAAGTCGAGGATGGCGAGGTCGAAGACGTCGAACTCGTGCGGTTGACCGCTCACCAGGCAAAGGACGCCGACCCGCAGCCCCAGCCCACCCGGCGCGACGACCGGCACGCCGGCGAAGAAACGAAGTCCCCGCCCGGTCCGGGAGAGCGTCGCGAACGATGGCAGGGCCGTCACGTCGGGGAGCAGCAGTGGCGAGCCGGTCTCCAGGATGTCCATGCACTGCGGAAGGGCTTCGTCGAGCGGCTGGCCGGGGGCGAAGCTCGGCTCCCCGCTGCTGGCGCTCACCCGCAGCGCGTGATCCTGCTCGAGGGCCAGCAACGCGCTGCCGAAGCCGAAGTACCGGGCGAGCCAACTCACCCCGAGCGCGGCGCGCGCAGCGGCGTCCGGGAAGCGCTCGAACATGCCCGCCACGGCCTCGCCCGCGGCGTCCCGCGCCTTGCGCCGCGCGTCGGCGGCGCGGACTCGGGCTTCGGCCACGGGCCGAAGTCTTGCCTCCGGTTCGAGAAGTTTTCCTTGAGGAAAACTTCTCTCTCTGAAGACCTGCTCGACCAGCCCCAGCAGCGCATCGGGGTCCGCCGGCTTGGGGACGAACAGCGCGGCCCCTCGCTGCAGCGCCTCCTGCTCGGTGTTGGGGAACCCCGAGGACACGATGACGGGCGGCACCGGCGGCGCGAGGTCGCTGCGGATCCACGAGAGCAGGTCCAGCCCGCTCGGGCCGGGCATCATGACGTCGGTGAGGAGCAGGTCGGGGCGAAGCTCTCCGACCAGGTCGAATCCCTGCTGCGCGCTCGCCGCCTGGCTGACGCGATAGCCGGCGCTTTCCAGCACGAGCGCCAGGTACTCGCGGACTTCCTCGCTGTCGTCGACGACCAGGATGTGGGCCACGATCTCTCGTTCTCGCCCGAGCTTCCGCTACGCGGTGACCCGCCCCTCGTGGTGCACGACCCGGCGCAGCGCCAGGCTCCCGGCCATCAGCGCGGCGCCCCGGAAGATGATCTCCAGGCCCACGAGCGTGCCGACCAGCCACAGGGCCGAGGCCGGCCAGTTGGCCACCAGGACGACCCCCAGGACGATCGCACTCAGCCCGTAGGCGAGGTCCCAGGTCCAGCTCGGGTAGCGGTCGAGCAGCGAGGTGATGGTCCGGAACAGGCCGCTCACGAAGAAGTAGCCGATGAGCAGCAGGGTGACCGCCGCGAGGCCCGCCGCGGGCCGCGCCGCGATCAAGACGCCGATGACGGCCGAGAGGATGCCGCCCAGCAGGGTGCCGGTCGCGGCGCCGGCCTTCCGGTAGCGCAGCGCATGGCCGATCTGCACCAGGCCGCTGAAGGCGATCAGGATGCCGAGGTAGAGGATCGACGCCAGGCTCGTCCACACGGCCGCGGACAGCGCCAGGACTCCGATGGCGATCATCAGGAGGCCGAGCACGAAGGGCCCGCCCCAGTACGCGCTCGAGCGCGGGCTGCGCTCGGCAAACGGTTCAGCCATGGTGCACCCCCCTCGACGTCTCCGGCCCAAAGGTGGCGATGACTGCCGAGCCGGCAACGTGCGCCCAGCCTCCGAGCGCAGGAGCCTCCTGCCGACGAGTCGGGCGGGCGGGTGGCCGTGCCACCCGTGCGCGGCCGGGGACCACGCCTAAGGTGTTCAGCAGGGGGAAAGAGGGGACACCATGCCGAGCGCGCCGTTCGTGTTCAAGGCGAGCGCCACTTTGGCGCGGTACTCGGGGTACTTCGCCGACAGCGCGCGCACGCTGCAGACCGCGATCGAAGGGGCGCCTGGCAGCAGCCTCTTCTACCACCTGCATTGCGCGCTCTTCCGCCGGCACTTCGCCACCTGCGAGTTCCTCAACGACTTCGCGAGCTGGGCCCTCGAGACGCTGGGCGACGAGCCGCTCGCCGAGCTGCTGGCGGCCGTCGACCCGCTCGAGCTGACGAGCATCGAGCAGGCCCGCGGCGCGCTGGTGCGCACCATCGGCGGGTACGTCGGGCGCATGGAGTTCACGCCCGCGGTCGGCTTCAAGCAGCGCTTCTGCTTCCAGGACTCGCTGTCCTTCGTCTACCCGACCGGCCGGACCGCGGGCAGCATCAAGTCGCTGGCCGCCGAGGCGAAGGAGGCGCCGCCCCAAAGCCTCTTCTACCATTTCGTCGTCGCGCCCCTGCTCGAGGGCAAGCGCGACAACGACTTCACCGCCTGGCTGTTCGAGCAGGGCCACGACAAGGCGGCCGAGAGGGTGCGCCGGCTCTCGCCGTACTCGACCGACCTGTACCGGCTGGGCCAGCGCGTGGGCGAGATCCTGCAGTAGGCAGTCGGCGGAACCGGGGGGAGCGGGGGATGGTCAAGCTTTCGCAGAAGAGGCTCGAGGACTACGCCGCCTTCGTCGGCGAGGAGGAGGTGCGCGAGGTCCGCCTGCTGGCCTCGCACCTCCACGGCGCCCGGGTGCAGCACCTCAGCTCCACCGCCGAGGGCGGGGGAGTGGCCGAGCTGCTCGCCATGCTGGTCCCGCTGATGCGCGACGCCGGCCTGGACGCCTCCTGGGACGTCATCGAGGGCAGCCCGGCGTTCTTCGAGGTCACCAAGACGCTGCATAACAACCTGCACGGGGAGCACCACCCGCTCACCCCGGAGATGCGCCAGACGTTCTGGGACACGACGCAGCAGAACCTGGGAATCGTGCGCCGCGACGCCGACTTCGTCTGCACCCACGACCCGCAGCCGGTCGGGCTGGTGCGGGAGCGCGGCGAGAAGACGCGCTGGCTGTGGCGCTGCCACATCGACCTCTCCGACGCCGACCCCGGGTCCTTTGCCTTCCTGCGCCGGCTCGTCGAGCGCCACGACGGCGCCATCTTCCACCTGCCGGACTACGCCCGGGACCTCTCCGTCCCGCAGTTCTTCTGCCCGCCGGCCATCGACCCGCTCAGCCCGAAGAACTGCGACCTGGAGCTGCGCGAGATCGACGCGGTGCTCGAGCGCCGGAAGATCGACCCGCGGGTCCCCATCGTCATGCAGGTCTCGCGCTACGACCGGCTCAAGGACCCGCTGGGCGTCATCCGCGCCTTCAAGATGGTCGCGCGCAGCCACCCCTGCCAGTTGGTGATGGTCGGCGGAGCGGTGAGCGACGACCCCGAGGGCGAGCGGGTCCTCGCCGAGGTCCGCGAGGCGGCCGCCGGCGACCCGGACATCCACGTGCTGGTGATGGAGCGCGGGACCGGCCGCGAGGTCAACGCGCTGCAGCGCGCCGCCACCGTCGTCGTCCAGAAGTCGCTGCGCGAGGGCTTCGGGCTGACGGTGACCGAGGCGATGTGGAAGGCCAAGCCGGTCGTCGGCGGAGCGGTGGGCGGCATCCGCAGGCAGATCCTCCCGGGCAGCACCGGCTTCCTGGTCCACAGCGTCGAGGGGCTGGCCTACCGCATCCGGCAGCTGCTGGGGAACCCGGACCTCGCCCGGCGGCTGGGCGAGAACGCCCGGCGCTACGTGACCGAGAACTTCATGCCCACCACCTACCTCAAGCGCTGGCTGCTCTCGCTGCTCGCGCTGCAGCACGGGACCGGCTCCCCGGTGGTGGCGCTGCGCTGACGGCGACGACCGGACTTCGAAGCCAAGGCTGGAGAGGGAGGAACGGGTGCGCCCGCTTTCACCGGGGCGCCTTTCGGGAGGTGGCACGCCCGGGCGTTAGCGCCCGTCAGGCGGCTTGGCCGGAGGCACCCGGCACCGCACCTTCGGCGGGCTTCGCGGGTCAGGGGCACCGCCGAGGGGCAGGCGATTCGAATCGAACCGAGCAAGGGGGGACTGCACATGGGAGCCACTCAGTTTCAGCAGTACGGCGCGAACTATCCGACCGGGCCGATCGCCGACAAGATCGTCGAGGTGACGCGGTCGAGGGTGGAGGAGGTTCTGCGCGAGCGCGTGGGCGAGGCCATCCGCGAGCGCGTGGGCCTGGCGATCCGCGAGCGCCTCGGCGAGGCGATCCGCACGGCGGTGGCCCAATACGGCTACCAGGGCGCCCCCGACTACGACCGCTTCGCGGCGGTCATCCGCGACCGCCTGCACGAGGCCATCAGAGAGCGCGTGATCGAGGGCGCGCGCGAGCGCATCGGCGAGGTGCTGCGCGAGAAGCTGCCCGAGGCGCTGAGAACGGCCTACTCCGAGTCGAACGTCGGCTTCATGCAGGACCACGAGCGCTTCGCCTCGTTCCTCGAGGAGAAGCTGCGCGACAACCTGCGCGATCGCGTGGCGGACCGGGTGAAGGAGCGCGTCCTGGAGGGGCTGCAGGAGCGCCTCGGCGACGCCCTGCGCAGCGCCCTGACGCAAACGCAGATGGGGCCGCAAGGCTTCGACGCCGAGCGCATCACCCGCTACGTCCGCGAGCGCATGGCCGAGAACCTGCGTGAGCGGATGGGCGAGTCGCTGCGCGAGAGGATCGGCGAGGTGGTGCGCGAGAGGCTGGGCGAGGCGTTCCAGGCCCAACGGCAAGGGGCGGGCGCCAACCTCGAGCCGGAGCGCGTGGCCGAGGTGGTGCGCGACCGGGTCGGCGAGGCCCTCCGCGAGGAGATGAACCAGGCCCTGCGCAAGCACGTCGCCGAGGCCGTGCGCGACGCGATGCCCCACTGAGTAGGGTAGGGCTCGCGGGCCGAAGTCGGGGCGGGACGCTCATCCGGGCGCTCCCGCCCCTTTCGATTTCGTGGACCCCACGGTCGGGCGTGACGCAGCGGGCGGCGGCGCCGCACCTTGGCTCTCGTGGGGTCTTCCCGACGACTCGCCGCTTTGCTCCTCCTGGGACTGGTGCCGCTGCTGGTGGCGGCGCCCGCCCGAGCGCAGGACCTGGGCCACAAGCTGCCGGGCACCCTCGGCCTGAGCGCCGGCAGGCAGGCCGAGCCAGGCCTCTACCTGTCCGACCAGCTGGCCTTCTACGCCGCCGATACGCTGCGCGACCGCGCCGGGGGCGTGGTCCCAGTGGTCGGGCTGCGCCTGCGCGCGTGGGCGAACGGGGTCGGGCTCTCGGGCGCCGTTCCGCTGGGCCCCGTCTTCCTCAATTTCGCCGGCTCGGTCCCCCTGGCGCACGTGCGGATCAACAGCGAGCTCCCGCAGGCGAGCATCGACAAGTTCGGCCTGTCCGACGCGCGGGTCCAGCCGCTGGGGCTGGGGTGGCGCAGCCCCCACCTCGAGGTCGTGGGCTCCTATGCGCTCTACATCCCCACTTCGCGCAACGCGCCCGGCGGGAAGGGCGGCCTGGGCCGCGGCAGCTTCTCGCACGAGTTCTCGGTGGGGGGCACGGTCTTCTTCGACGCCAAGAAGCGCTGGTTCCTGACGGCGCTGGCGAGCTACGAGCTGAACCACCGCAAGATGGGCATGGACATCACCCGGGGAGACACCGTGCAGCTCCAGGGAGGCGCCGGCACCCGGCTCGGCGGGCTGCTCGACGTGGGCCTGGCCGGCTACGCCCTGTGGCAGGTGCGCGACGATCGCGGGAGCGACCTGCCGGCGGTGCTGCGCGGGGCGCGCGATCGGGTCTTCGGGCTGGGGCCGGAGATCGCCGTCCTCGTGCCGCCGATTCGCACCCGCTTCGCCCTGCGCTACGAGGTCGACTTCGGCGTGCGCTCGCGGCCCGAGGGGCAGATCGTCTCGTTGACCGGGTCGCTGCTGCTCTGGAAGCCCGCGGAGGCCTCGAGTGGCAAGCCGGCGGGTCGCTGAGCCCGCCGGCCCTCGGCGGGTAGCGACCCGGCCAGGTCCCGCGAAGACGGGGCCGTCCGTCCGGGCGCAAGGAGGCCTCGTTGGCGCGGCGCCGGCGCGCGCCGCATCTTGGGAAGAGCGAGCCGCGGGGGCGCTGGGCTTGGCCGGACCGGGGGCGGAGCCGCGAGATGCAGGCCGACTTCGTTCGGATTCTGGTGGCCCTGGGCGTGATGGCGCTGATGCTGGCCCAAGGGACGGCGGTCGAGGCCGGGCAGTTGCTCTACCTGGTCCGTCGCCCGGGCCTGCTGGCGCGCTCGCTGCTGGCCGTCGTGGTGGCGGTGCCCTGCATCGCGCTCGCGGTCGGGTGGCTGCTGCGGCCCGAGCCGGCGGTGCAGGTGGGCCTGGCGGTCCTCGCCGCCTGCCCGGTCGCGCCGGTGATGATCGTCAGGGTCCGCAAGGCCTCCGGCGACGTCGAGTACGTGGCCGCGCTGCACCTCACCCTGGCGGTCCTCTCCATCGCCACGACCCCGCTCGCGCTCGCCGTGCTCTCCCGGGTGCTCGGCTTCGAGGCCGGGATCCGGCCAGGGCTGGTCGCGGTGCAGGTCGGGCGCTCGCTGCTGCTGCCCTTCGCGCTGGGCGTCGCGGCGCGGACCTGGACCCCGGCCTTCGCCGCGCGGGTCCGCGGACCGCTGGCGGTGGCGGGCGGGCTCGCCTTGCTGGCCGGGGTCGTGGTGCTCCTGGCGGGCCAGGGCGGCTGGCGCCTGCTGCTCTCACACGCGCCGCGCGGCTACCTGGCCATGGCCGTGATGTTCGTCGCCGCCCTCGGCGCGGGCCACGTGCTCGCGGGCGGCCCGCCGAACCGCCGCGCGGCGCTGGCGCTGGAGAGCGCCGCCCGCAACCCCGGCCTCGCCCTGCTCATCGCCTCCCTGAACTTCGATCCCCGGCGGTCCATGGGCGTGCTCCTGCCCTACCTGGTGGTCTCGCCGGTCCTCGCCACCGTCTACGCCGGCACTCGCGTCCGCAGCAGGGTGGCGGTGGCCTGACCGCGGGGTAGGGCGAGGGTCGAGGGTCGAGGGTCGAGGGCGCGCCGCTGGGGTGGCGGAACCGGCGAAAGGCGCAGGGGGCGGCGGCCGCCGGAAGAGCGGAGCTGCTTACCTGAACCAGGCGCTGGGCACGGGCGAGCCGGCGCGCTGCCGCAGGCGCTGGCCCTCGGTGCGCGCGAAGCCCGGCGCGTGCGGCCCCGAGATCTTCGCCGCCGCGCGGGCGAGTTCCTCCAGCGCGCCGGTGTCCGCGAGGCTGTCCGGCGGCGCCTTGGCCTCGACGATCCGCTTGGCCAGATCCTCGATCGGCGCCTCGTCGGCGGCGGAGGGGCGCAGCTTCTTCGTGTCCGGGTCCACCTGCAGGCGGCCCTCGGCCCAGGGTGCGGCGTTGGTCTGGTAGAGGAAGGTCGTCAGGTCCGGCGCGAACGGGAAGGGGTTGGTCCAGCAGGAGGCGTGCGCCCAGAGGATCTGCCCGGGCGCGTGGTCGCGCAGCACCTTCATCAGCTCGAGGTCGCCCAGCGCGTCGAGGTCGTAGGCGGCGACGAGGCAGGGGGTCTTCGCAGCGCGCTCCTCCCAGGCGACCCGCGGCACGCCCAGCAGCTGCGCGGCCGCGGCGGCGACGATCTCGTGGCTGCGGCCCGGAGGCGAGGTCACCGAGGCCAGCGCGATCCCGGCCGCCTTCAGCGCGGCGCCGGCGCGCTCGAGGCCCTCGTGGATGAGCCCGTAGCTGTCCGAGACGTAGGCGTAGCGGCCGCGCATCGGCTCGGCCAAGCCGTGCGGCGAGAGGTGGAGCAGCAGCGCGCCGTTGAGGACGAAGTGCCAGCCGCGCAGGTCGCGGTCGTCGAGCTTGGAGGCGCCCTGCAGCGCGTCGGCGCGGGCGAGGATGCCCTCCAGCGAGTCGACCATGAAGCCGAGCTGCGGGTTCTTCACCCCGGCGCGGAGCCCGGGGAGCAGGGAGCGCGTCGTCGCGAGGTCGCCGGCCATCGCCGAGTTGAAGCCCAAGAGGTACGCCGAGAGCGGGTCGCGGTCGACGACGCCCGAGGCGCGCAGGACCTTGCACGCCTCGGCGCTGAGCATCAGCGCCTCGAGGTTGCTCACCAGCTCGTTGACGATCTTGGGCTTGCCGGGGTCGAGTGCGTCGGCGCGGGCGAGCAGCGCGGCGGCGCTGCCGTACTGGCTCTGCTCGTAGAGCTCGTAGGCGGCGGCGAAGAGCTTGTCGACGTCGTCGGGGGCGCCGGCCGCGGCAGCGCACTTCTCGGCGATGGCCGCTCCGCCCAGCCCCTTGGCGAGGTCGGCGAAGGTGGAGAGGGCGGCCGCCCAGTCGGCGGAGGCGGTGAGCGAGCAGGGGTATTCCAGCGCCGGGCGAAAGGCGGCGAACGCCTTCTGGGGTTCACCGGCCGCGAGCAGTCGGGCGGCTTCGGCGCGGAGGCTGGAGAGGTCGGGCGCAGTCATCGGGAGTCCTCGGCGGGAGGGCAACGGCGGGCCGGGAGGATAGCCTGGACGGACGCCGTGCCCCGATATCCATGTGATCGCCTTCGCGGGAGTAGGCCCCGACCGAGCCATCGGCCGGCCGCTCGTGGTACCCTGCGCAGTCTTCTCAACCCTCTAGCGAGGACGCGAACCATGCCCGTCGTCACCGGCACCAATACCCCCAAGGTCACCACGCCTCCGGCCACCGGCCCGGCCAACTCGTTGGGCTGCAAGGCCTTCCAGAAGGACGTCACGCTGAGCGGCATCGTCGCCGGCAAGGTCGAGCCGCTCGCCAAGGGCGCTCCCAAGAGCGAGGCCGTGAAGACGGCGCAGTGCGCGCTCTTCTCGCTGGGCTTCCTCGCCAAGCGCAACGGCGTCGACGGCGCCTTCGGCCCCGGCACCGAGGCCGCGGTGAAGGCGTTCCAGGCCAAGGCGGGCATCGAGGAGACCGGCAAGCTCGACGCGACGACGCTCAAGGCCCTGGACAAGGCCGGCGCCGCGCAGATCTCCCAGCTGAAGTCCCAGACGGCCCCCGCCGGCAGCAAGCGCGACAAGTACGAGATCGTCGCGGACATCTCCAACTCCGGCCACACCCGCCTGTACGTCGTGGGCAAGGACGGCAAGGTCGCCGCTCGCTACCTCACCTCGCCCGGCCGCGCCGAGTTCCCGACGCAGGGCACCAAGTTCACCGTGCCCGACGTCATGGTGCGCCAGCCCTGGAACCCGCCGAAGAGCGCCTGGGCCGCCAACTCCAAGCAGGTGCCCCCGGGCATCGACAACCCCATGGGCATCATGAAGCTCTCGCTGGGCAACTACTCGCAGTACATCCACGGCATCCCGCCCAGCGAGGAGCCCGAGCTGGGCAAGGCGGCCTCCCACGGCTGCCTGCGCATGAGCGGCAGCAACATCCTCGAGCTGGGCGAGAAGTACGCCGAGGCTGGCACCAACGTGACCATCAACCGCGACGCGCGCCGCGGCAACGAGCTGGAAGCGAAGTTCGAAGAGACCTTCGGCGCCCAGGACCGGCCGACCGACGCCGGCCGCGAGTACATGTTCGGCTACGTCAGCGGCGAGCTCGGGCAGGGCCAGCACTACTCGCCGAAGTAGCCAGCCTCTCGCCTCGGCAGGAACCTTTCAAAGGGCCGCGTCCGGTTCGCCGGGCGCGGCCCTTTCAATTCGTTCGTCGGCCTCGCCCCAGACGCCCAGGACACCGATCGCCCGGCACCTCGGGGCCGCTCCGGGCAGGCCCGCGGCCCCCGGCGGTCTACCCGAGCCGCCAAGAGGCGGGCAGCAGCAGGAGGCGCTGCGCAGCCGGCGAACCCCCTGCCCGACGCGCCTCGCGGGGGCGTGCCCACCTTGAACGGCGCCATGGCCGCGCCCCGGATCCAGGACTACGCCGCGCTCGGCGACTGCTGCTCGGCGGCACTGGTGTCGCGCGCCGGGTCCGTCGACTGGCTGTGCTGGCCGTGCTTCGACAGCCCCTCGGTCTTCGGCGCCCTGCTCGACCCGGGGGCGGGCCGGTTCTCCATCGCGCCCGCCGGGCTGGTCCGCTCCCAGCGCCACTACGAGCCGGACAGCAACGTGCTGGTCACCGACCTCTTCGCCGGGAGCGGCGCGGTCCGGCTGATCGACGCGATGGTGCTCCCCGAGGCGGAGGGCCGGCTGCAGCCGGAGCGCGAGCTCGCCCGCGCAGTCGAGTGCCTGGGCGGCGAGGTCGACCTCGAGATCGGCTACGACCCGAGGCCGGGCTACGCCCAGCGCGCGCAGGAGTTGGAGGACGGCGGGCCGCTGGGCTGGCGGACCCCGGCCGGGCCCGGCCTGCTCGTCCTGCGCTCCTCGGTGCCGCTCGAGCGGGCGCCGCGGGGCGGCCTGGCGGCGCGGCGCCGGCTGAAGGCGGGCGAGCGGTTGGAGCTGTCGCTCTCGTTCTCGCACGAGGCGCCCGCGGTGCTCCCTCTGCTGGGCGAGCAGACGCGCGAGGCGCTGCGGCAGACCTCCCGGCAGTGGCGCGACTGGGCCGGCCGGGCCACCTACGGCGGGCCGCACCGGGACGAGGTGGTCCGCAGCGCCTTGGCGCTCAAGCTGCTCTCCTTCTCTCCCTCCGGAGCCATCGTCGCCGCGCCGACCACCTCGCTGCCCGAGCGGCCCGGCGGAGACCTGAACTGGGACTACCGCTACTGCTGGCTGCGAGACGCCTCGCTGACGGTCCGGGCGCTCTTCGGCTTGGGGTTCTCCGAGGAGGCGCACGCCTTCGTCTCCTGGCTGCTCCACGCCACCCGGCTCACCCGGCCGCGGCTGCGCGTGCTCTACGACGTCTTCGGCCGGGCCGAGCAGTCCCGCGAGCGCGAGCTTCCCTGGCAGGGCTTCGGCGGCGCGAGGCCGGTGCGCGTCGGCAACGCGGCGCAGGGCCAGCTCCAGCTCGACCTGTACGGCGAGGTGATGGACGCGGCCGCCCACTTGGTGCGCCAGGGCAAGCCCCTGGACCACGAGACGTGCCGGGCTCTGGTGTCGATGGGCGACTACGTCTGCGCGCGCTGGCGCGAGCCGGACGAGGGCATCTGGGAGCTGCGCTCCGGGCGGGCCGAGCACACGCAGTCGCGGCTGCTGTGCTGGGTCGCGCTGGACCGGCTGGTGTGGATGGCCGAGGTGGGCGAGCTGAGGGGCGCGCCGGTGGAGCGGTACCGCAAGGAGCGCGAGGCGATCCGCGGCGATCTCGAGGAGCGCGCCTGGAACCCGCAGCGGGGCAGCTACGTGGCCATCCTGGGGGGGCGCTCGCTCGATGCGACGGCGCTGCAGCTGGCGAACTACGGCCTGATCCCCCCGTCCTCGCGGCGCATGCGCTCGACCTGGGAACAGCTGCGGCGCGAGCTGGGCGCGCCGGGCGGGCTGCTGCGGCGCTACCGGATCGACGAGAGCGCCGGCGAGGGCGCGTTCGGCGCCTGCGGCTTCTGGGCGGTGCGCTACCTGGCGCTCGGCGGCGGGACCCTGGAGGAGGCGGAGGGCCTCTTCGACGACCTGCTGGGCTTCGCCAACGACGTGGGGCTCTTCGCCGAGGAGATCGAAGCCGCGACCGGGGACGCCCTGGGCAACTTCCCGCAGGCCTTCACGCACGTGGGGTTGATCAACGCGGCCCTGGCGCTCGAGGACCGGCGCGCCGCCGAGCGCGGGCGGGGCCGGGGCCCCACGGCGGCGCTGGCCACGGAGCCCAGGGAAGGGACGGAGGCGCGGCCGTGAACTGGGGAAGCTGGGCGCTCTGGTCCTTCGTCGCCACCACGGTGCTGACCACGCTGATGGCCGGGAGCCAGGAGCTGGGCCTGACGCGGATGAGCCTGCCCTACATGCTGGGGACGGTGATCACCACGGACCGCGACCGGGCGAGGCTCCTGGGCATCGGCATCCACTTCGTCAACGGCTGGCTCTTCGGGCTGCTCTATGCGGCTGCCTTCCAGGCCTGGGGCGCGGCGGGGTGGCTGCGCGGCGCGGCGATCGGGGCGGTGCACGCCGCCTTCGTGCTGGTGGTGGTGATGGTGGCGCTGCCGGGGATGCACCCGCGCATGGCCGGCATGGGCGCGGGTCCCACGGCGGTGCGCCCGCTGGAGCCGCCCGGCTTCATGGCCCTGCACTACGGGCCGCGCACGCCCCTCTCGGTCTTCGTCGCGCACCTGATCTACGGGGCCATCCTGGGCGCCTTCTACGTCCGGCGGTGAGGCCGCGCGGCACGGCCGGCCGTCCGGTCAGCGCCGCGGGCAGGTCGGGGCCGAGCCCTGGAGCGAGACCTTGGCCGGGGGGAGCGGGGCAGGCGAGAGGTACCCGCGGCGCAGCGGCGAGGTCCACAGCAGCAGGACCGCCAGCTTGGCCACGGTCCAGGCCAGGCGCGGCTCCGGCAGCGCGTGCAGGACGAGCACGCTGACGCCGCCGGCGACCAGCAGGGCCTCGACGGACGCCACCAGCGCCCAGCGGCCCAGGGGCGGGTGCGCAGCCTCTCGAGATTCGCGCCGCGAAGCCAACCGCGAGGCCGCGAAGCCCACGCACGAGAGCGCCGCGGCCGCCAGCGCCGCCGCGAGCCCGGGGTGGAGTCCGCCGCGGGTCGCCAGCCCGGTGAAGGCCAGGTACTCGGCCACGAGGCCCAGCGCGGCGGCGACGGCGTACACGGCGGCGCGCCAGTGGCCAGGGCCGGCGCGCGGCCGCTCATCCGGCCGGTGCTCCGGCCCGGGCAGCGCGCGCAGCAGTCCCAAGAGCCTCGTCACCGCGGTGGCGTTGCTCCCCAGCGCCACGAAGACGAGCCCGCCCACCGCGAGCCAGTGCATCGGGTGGCGGGCGAGCGGATCGCGCAGGGCCTCGAGCACCGGGCTGAGCGCCGCGGAGAGCCCGAGGACCACCACCCGCTCCGCCCGCTGCAGCTGGCCCTCGCGCACCGAGACGCCGAGGCTCTCGCCCTTGGCGCGGATGTAGGGGACGAGCAGCCCTCCGACGAGGGCCAGCAGGGCCGCGAGCAGCACCGGGCTCTGGCGGTAGTACCAGGCCATCCCTACCAACAGCGCGGCGTCGGAGTAGCGGTCGAGGACGGAGTCGATGGCCGAGCCGCGGGCCGAGACCTCGCCCCGCGAGCGCGCCACCCGGCCATCGACGGTGTCCAGGATGCCCGAGGCCAGGAAGATCCACCCGCCCAACGAGAAGCGCCCCGCCGCCATGAGGAAGCCGGAGGCCAGGCCCAGCAGCCCCGCGAGCAGCGTGATGGCGGTGGGGGGGATGCGCGTCCAGAGGATGGCCCGGGCCAGCGGGCGCATGGCCCAGAAGAAGAAGTGGCGCAGGTAGAAGCCCAGCAGCATGGTGCGGCCGCGCGGCTCGACCTCGGCGTCGCGCGGTATCCCGCGCACCAGCGCGATGGCAGAGAAGACCATCAGCGCGACCAGGAAGTAGAGGGTGACGGCCAGCCCCGGGGCCAGCGCGGTCCAGACCCGCGCCCGCGGCGTCAGGTCCCCCACCAGCCACGAGAGGATGGTCTCGATCACGCGTCGCTCTCCCGCTCGGCAGGCTCAGGGCTCGCCGGGGCGGGGGCGACCGCCACGGCAGGAGAGGCGGACGCCGCGCCCGCCGCCCGCAGGGCGGCCCAGGCCAGGGCCGACCCGGCCAGGCCCACGGCGACGCCGGCGACGACGTCGAGCACCCAGTGATGGTCGAGGTAGATCGCGGAGAACCCGATGAGCACCGCGTAGGCGGCCGCCGGCACGCGCCAGCGCCAGCCCCGGTCCCAGACCGCGAAGGTCACCACCACCGGGAAGGCCGCGTGCAGCGACGGCATCGCCGCGAAGGCGTTGGGGTTGCGCGAGTAGAAGGACGCGAAGTAGCCCACGCCCACCAGGGAGTCGAAGCGCAGCGCGCCCGCGGCGCTCGGCGTGACCAGCGGGTTCGCCGGGCCCGGCCCGTGCGCCGCCACGTACCAGGGCGGGGCCGCCGGGTAGAGCAGGTAGCCCACGAGGCCCAGCACCCCGGCAAAGAGGAAGGCCCAGGTCAGCGTGCGGAAGCGGGGCGAGCGCAGCGCGAAGAGCACCAGCGCCATGACCCCCACCTCCGCCAGGTAGGTCGCGTAGCCCAGGCCGGTGAGGAGGTCGAGCGGCGCCCAGGTGTGCGACTGCCACCACCGGGGCCAGCTCGTCCCGCCGGGGGCCGGGAACCATCTCAGCTCCAGGCTCTCCAGATCGCCGGTGTGCACCGGCCCGCGCAGGCCCACCAGGAAGCGCTGGCCGTCGTACAGCGCCCCGAAGATCCAGGCCGGGAAGGCCCCGCGCACGAACTCGAGGGCCCGCCCACCCAGCCAGGGCAGGGTGGCCACCAGGACGTCGACGACCACGTGCTCGGTCCGCAGGCACCCGGCCAACGCCATCCCCGTCAGGTGGAGGACCCCGGCGGACACCGCCAGCACGGCGAACGCGTGGGCGCCCAGCCCGCCCGTCGCCCCGGCGGGGACGTCGCTGCTCGGTGGACGGTCCCCCTTCATCGCTCTGGCAGTATCCGCATCGAGCCGCAGACAGGCGTCCCTCCCTTGGTAGAGCCCGGGTGAGGGGCCGGTGCTCGCCGGCCAAGCACGCCAGCCAGCGCGTCCCCCGAGCGGGCGCTCATCGTGGCCCCATGTCCAGCCGGGTCCGGCCCTTCGCTCCTCGATCGGCTCGCCTTGCTCTGCGCCTGGGGCCGCCGCCGATGCGGACGCGCGCCGACGCCTCGCCCGGGGCTGCCGACCCCCAGGCGCCGGCCGGTGCCGATGCGCAGCAGCTCGCCGCCGAAGCCGAGGCGCCCTACCGCGAGTCCTTCGGCATGCAGCCGCAGGACGGGGCGCACCTTCTGGCAGAGAGCATCCTCTTCCGGCGCGGCAGCCACACCTGCGACGTGGGCTCGCAGGCCAACGACGCCACCCGCTGCGAGAGCGCCGGAGCGCCGGAGCGCCGGAGCGCCCGAGGGCAAGGGCCTGGCGATCGCCCCGGGCGGCCACGCCACCCTCAGGTTCGGCGTCGGCTGCCCCGCGAGCCCGGCGCCGGGGACCCGGCCGTACCCGGCGACGGTGGACCCGGCGAACGCAGCGCTGCAGGCTGGCTCGAGGCCGAGGCGGGCAACACCCTGTAGGGGCGCGTGGCGAGGGGCCGGCCGGCTCTCACGAGCGCGGCACGGTCGACAGCAACTCGGCGAGCTTCTCCAAGCTGGGGGGCTTGGCCAGGTGGCGCTCGAAGCCCGCCTCCGCGGCGCGCTGCAGGTCCTCGGGCATGGCGTAGCCGCTCAGGGCCACCAGGAAGACGTCCTTGAGGGCCTCGTCGGCGCGGATGGCCCGGGCCACCGCGTACCCGTCCATCCCCGGCAAGCCGATGTCGCAGAGCACCACGTCGGGCCGGAACGCCTTGACCTTGGCGAGGCCGTCGTGGCCGTCGTGGGCGATGGCGACCTGGTGCCGGTCCATCTGCAGGACCTCGCCCAGGCTGTCGGCGGCGTCGACGTTGTCCTCGATGATGAGGATGCGCCGCCGGCCCGGCGGGTCGGCGCGGTGCGCGGCGGCGGGCTCGGCGCGGGCGCTCGCTTGCAGCGGCAGCCGGACCACGACCCGGCTGCCCTTGCCCAGGCCGTCGCTGTGGGCGCTGACCTCTCCGCCGTGCAGCTCCACCAGCCCGCGCACGAGCGCCAGCCCCAGGCCCAGCCCGCCCTTGCCGCGGTCGAGCGAGGAGTCCGCCTGCGCGAAGGGCTGGAAGACGCGCGCCAGCATCCGCTCGTCCATCCCGATGCCGGTGTCCGCGACCTCCACGACCGCCTGCTGGCGCGCGGGTTCCGTGACGACGCGGACGAAGGTCTTGCCGCCCGGGCCGGTGAACTTGGCCGCGTTCTGCAGCAGGTTGCCCACGACCTGCGCCAGGCGGTTGCCGTCGGCGTCGACGAGCACCGGCCCGGGGGCCGCCGCGAGCTCCAGCGCGACCTCGCCCTTGTCGAACTCCGCGCGGTAGTCCTCCAGGGACCGCCGCACCAGCTCGTTGAGCTCCAGGGGCTGGCGCTGCAGCTGGATCTTGTTGCGCGTGATGCGGGTGACGTCGAGCAGGTCGTCGACCAGGCGGACGAGCTGGCCGACCTGCCGGTCGATGATCTCCTTGGCGCGGCGGGCCTGGTCGCCGTCCGGCGCGGCCCGGTGCAGCACGTGCAGGCTGCTGCGGATGGGCGCCAGGGGGTTGCGCAGCTCGTGCGAGAGCTGCGCCAGGAACTCGTTCTTGCGGCGGTCGGCCTCGGCGAGCTTGAGGTTGGCGGTGCGCAGCTCGTCCTCCATGCGCTTGCGCTCGCCGATGTCGCTCCAGGCGACGACCCCGCCGATCACCTCGTCCCGGCCGTCGCGGATGGGCGCGGCGTTGCACAGCAGGTGGAGCGCTTCCCCGCGCGCGTCGAGCTGGACCACCTCGGCGTCGCGGACGGGCTCGCCGCGCTGGATGGCCCGCCGCAGGGGCAGCTCCTCGGGCGGCAGGGGAGTGCGGCCGTCGGGGCGGAAGACCTTCCAGCGTTCGGACACCTGCTCCAGCGTGAGCTGGGACTGGGGCCCGCCGAGCATCTCCTGGCCGTGGCGGCTGACCATGCGGACGGTCAGCCGTTCGCCCTCGACGTCGGCGATGGTGATGCCCTCGGGGACGCTCTCCATCAGCACCTCGAGGGTCCGGCGCCCCTCCTCAGCCTCGGCGAGGGCCTCCTCGAGGGCCTGCTGGGCGAGCTTGCGGTCGGTGATGTCGTAGACGATCCCCGACATGCGGCCGGTCGCCCCGTGCTCCTGGTCGAGGAAGGCCTGGCTCCGAGACTGCAGCCATCGCACCGTGCCGTCCTGCCGGACGATCCGGAACTCGATCCGCAGCGGCGCACCCGACTGGAGCGACGCGCCGGTGGCGTCGGCCAGCCGCTGGCGATCGCCCGGGTGCACGGCCCCGAGCACGCTCAGGAACGAGGGGTTCCCGCCGGCGGACAGGTCGAAGAGCGCGCGGCCCCGCTCGTCGCAGACCATGGCCCCGGTGGCGATGTCCCAGTCCCAGAGCCCCTGCTGCGCCCCTTCGAGCGCCAGGCGCAGCCGCTCCTCGCTGAGCCGCGAGGCCTCGGGGGCGTCGACGCGGGTCCCGGCTTGCGCCTCCTTCAGGGCCTTCTCGAGCTGCTCGATCCGGAGGCGAAGCCCCTCGTTCTCGGCGAGCGATCCGCTGTTCGGCTTGGTCTTCGCCATCCGCCCCCTCGCATCTCTCGAGCCCCGGTCCGGCGGGGAGGCTCGCTTCGCCCGAGCCCGGCCCCTGACTCCTCGAAACCCCGGAATTGTTCTACGCCGAGCAGCGGAAGGGCGGGGCACCCACCGTCAGCGTCCTCGCAGCGTCGGGCAGAGGACAAAGATGCGGCGCGCCGGGCGGTCAGTGCAGGACTTCGGTCCCGGTGTGCGCCTGGATGAAGCGGCGCAGCCGCTCCGGCGAGTCGTCGTCGAGCCGCTCGAAGGCGACGCCGACCTTCAGGCGCGGGTCCTCGGGCTTGACGCGGGCGACGCGGACGGCGCGGGCGAGCCCGGAGATGCGACCCTCCTCCGGGAGGGCGAACTCGATCATGAAGCGCTCGCCGATGGCCAGGCCCCGCGGCGTGCTCATGAGCAGGCCGCCCAGGCTCAGGTTCTCGAGCATGCCCTCGGTCCTGCCCTCGGCGGAGAGCGTGGCGACGTTCGCGTTCAAGCACACCCGTTCGCAGGCGCGGCGGACCACCCCGAGGCGCGTGCACAGGGCGTCGAAGAGCGGCTGCGGGGCGTCGTCGTCCAGCACCTCGCAGCGCCCTTCCAGCCGGCTGGCCAGGCCCGGGGAAGCGACCGCGACCACGGCCTGGGCGCCGTGCTCGCGCAGGGTCGCCAGCGACGGCGCGGAGGCCCCGCCCAGGAGCTCCGCGGCGATGACGACCACCTCGGGCTGCAGCAGCTGCACCGCCACCAGCGTCTCGCCCAGCCGCGCGCTGCGCTCCACCAGCAGGCCGGCGCGGGCGAGGAACTGGGGCGCTTCCGCCGGGAGCCTGCCCTCCAGGCCCGCCAGCACGACTCGCCGCACCCGGGGCGCGACCGCCGGCTGCAGGCCGGTCCCGTCGCGCACGCCCGAGACGTAGGCGCGCAGGGAGATCTTGAGGTCGCGCGGCACGTCGGTGAGCGCGATGCCCATGCCCGGGCCGGCCAGCCGCGCGTCGGCGCCCTCCAGCGGCACGATGCGCACCACCCGGCCGTGCAGCAGCACGGGCTGGGTCAGGTAGGGCAGCGCAAGGGACACCTCGACCTCGGTCTCCACCGGCAGCGGGTCGTAGGTGCGGATGAACAGGCCGTCGTGCGCGAGGTTCTGGGTGAACTCGGTCACGCACTCGGCCGCCGAGGAGAGCTTCACCTCCAGGCGCACGCAGTGGCTCGAGGCGGCGCGGGGCGGCAGCGGCCGGGCCGAGGCGAAGGAGGCGTCGATGGACGGGACGGCGTCGAGCAGCGCCCGGACGCAGAACAGGAGCGCGTCGTGGTCCACCGGCTTGGACAGCAGGTCGTCGATGGCGGGGTGGCGCGCCAGGCGCTCGCCCCAGGTCAGCGCGCTGATGGCCACCACCGGCATGGTCCGGCACTTCGGCCGGCGGCGCAGCTCCTCGGCCAGGTCGAAGCCCGACATGCCCGGCAGCAGCAGGTCGACGACGAGGAGGTCGACGTGGGCGTCCCAGAGCGCGGACAGGGCGGCCTCGGCGCTGCGGTAGCCCGAGACGCGGTAGCCGGCCGCGGTGAGGCAGTCGCCGAGGGAGGCGAGGACGAGGCGATCGTCGTCGACGAGGGCGATGTGAGCCGAGGGCATGCGGACCTCCGCAGGGGGTTCTCGGGTGTCGGACGGGATGAGGGGGCGGCAAGGTACCAACAAGGAGGAGGTCACACAACGGCGGCGGCGCCGGGTGGACGTAGCCCGGGGCGGTTGCCGAGGCTCGAGCGCGGCGCAGGTCCGCGGCCTCGGCGGGGCTCATGGGAAGTCGCCTCGCGGAGGACCGCCTGCGGACCCGGACCGCAGCGGGCTTCGGCAAAGCGAAGGTCCGGGGTAGACTGTTCCCGGCCCGACGTTCGGACCGTTCCACCTTCCCCCAACCGCCCAAGGCGGCGCCCCCCTCCAATCGATGCGAATCCTCCTCCTCTGCCTGGCGATTGCTCTCGCTGCCCCCCAAGTCCTCGCCGCCGAGCCGGCGCCCGAAGCCGGCTCCGACCAGCCCGCGGCCGCCGCCGAGCCCGCGCCGGCCAAGGAAGCGGCCGCTGAACCTGCGGCCAAGCCCGCCTCCGACCCGCCGGCGACGGCTGCCGCGGACTCCCCGAAGGCCGACGCTCCGAAGCCCGCGGCCGCCAACGCCGACTCCGGCAAGACGGAGGGCGAGGCCGCCAAGGCGGACGCCAAGCCCAAGGCGAAGGCCGTCCCGTTCGACCCCGAGCCCATCGACGACCAGGCGCGGTTCCTGGCCGGGCTGCCCGTCCCCGAGGGCTCGCCGCTCTACGGGCTGCAGCAGACCAAGTTCTGGAAGGCCTACGCCAAGAAGTTCGACGCCGACTGGGACAAGCTCCACAAGGAGCGCCTGGACGCCATGGGCGACTGGGCGGCCAAGGTGCTCGCGCCCAAGATCGACCCCAAGGCCCCGGTCTACTACTTGTTCGGCGGGCCCGACTTCCTGTCGGTCCCGGTGCTCTACCCGGAGGCGCCGCTCTACATCCTGGGCGGGCTCGAGCCGGTCGGCCGGATGCCGCCCTCGCTGCGCGCCATGGGCGCCGCGGCGCTCGAGGAGGACATGCGCAATCTGCGCTCGTCGCTCAACTCGATCATCCGGTTGAGCTTCTTCAAGACCAACGACATGCGCGAGGACCTGGTGCGCACCGAGCTGCGGGGCGTGGTGCCGCTGCTCCTGGTGCTGGCGGCCCGGGCGGACGCGAAGGTGCTCGAGTACACGCGGGCGGAGATCACCGACACCGGCGAGCTCAAGGACCTGGGCGCCACGGAGAAGTGCGTGGGCGTCCCCGGCGCCAGGCTCAAGATCCAGCGCAACGGCTCGAGCGCGACGCAGGAGGTGCTCTACTTCAAGCACGACGTCTCGGACCCGGTCATCAAGGCCGGCCCGGGGTTCCTCGCCTTCTTCAAGAAGCACGCCCCGGCCAACACCTTCCTCAAGGCGGCCTCGTTCCTCCTGCACCGGCCCAAGCAGTTCGGGCTGACCCGGGATTTCCTGGTCGAGAACAGCAAGAGCATCCTGCAGGACGACTCGGGCCTGTCGTTCGACCTGCTGGCCAAGGGGCCGTTCGAGCTGATCCTCTACGGCAAGTACCTGCGCCCGCGGCCGCCGTTCACCAACCGCATCCAGCCGGACATGACCGAGGCCTTCAACAAGGGGCCGGTCGAGCCGCTGCCGTTCCTGACGGGTTATCGGAAGACCGGCGAGTCGAACCTCGTGCTGGCCATCTCCAAGTCCAAGGCGCCAGCGCCCTGAGCGGGCAGGTCAGTCCGTCGGCGCCAGCTCGCCGGTGAGCCTCAGGTGCTTGAGCTCGCGCTCGAAGATCTCGGGGTCGCCCGAGCGCGAGAGGTAGAGCTCGCGCGCCTCGTCGAAGGCCTGCTCCAGCTGGGGCGGGGCCTTGCCGGTCGCCACCAGGACCTTCAGCAGGTCCTCGTTGTAGAGCATCAGGTCGGAGCAGAGGGCCCGGGCGAGCTTGCGGGCCTTCCCGGGGTCCGACGTCGGAATCGCGCCCATGTGCCTGTCCTCCCTGGAGAATTTCTGGCAGCGACGGGCTGCCGCGAGGCTTGCCCGAGCATAGTCCATCCACCCGTTGCCCTCGGGCCGCGCCGGGGGCATCCTGCACCCTCGCGCGGGGCGGGGACGGACGACGACACGGCCTCGAACCATCGGGCCCTTCAGGAGAGCGAAATCCCATGACCATCCAGCTCAAGGACCTCGGCAAGGCCGTCCTGGAGACCGAGTACGCGGTGCGCGGGCCCATCGTGGCCCGGGCCGGGGAGCTCGAGCGCGCCGGCAAGGAAATCATCTACTGCAACATCGGCAACCCGCAGGCGCTCGAGCAGAAGCCGCTGACGTACCTGCGGCAGGTCCTGGCGCTGTGCCAGCTCCCGGCGCTGCTGGACCAGGCCCCGCAGCTCTTCCCCGAGGACATCCGGGCGGCGGCGCGCGGGGTGCTCAAGGGCTCCAAGCACGGCGTGGGCGCCTACTCGGACAGCAAGGGCATCCGCTTCATCCGCGAGGCGGTGGCGGCCTTCATCCAGGAGCGCGACGGCATCGAGAGCGACCCCGAGCGCATCTGGCTGACCGACGGGGCGAGCAAGGGCGTGCAGACGGCGCTGCGCCTGCTCGTCGCCGGGCCCGAGGACGGGGTGATGATCCCCATCCCCCAGTACCCGCTCTACAGCGCCACGCTGGCTCTCTACAGCGGCAAGCTGGTCGGCTACTACCTCGACGAGGCGCACGACTGGAAGCTCTCGCGCGCCCTGCTCGACGAGAGCCTGAAGAAGGCCAAGGCCGCGGGGACCCGGGTCAAGGGCATCTGCGTGCTCAACCCCGGCAACCCCACCGGCAGCGTCCTGGACCGGGCGAACATCGAGATGCTCGTCGACTTCGCGCGCGAGCACGGCCTGTCGATCCTCGCCGACGAGGTCTACCAGGAGAACGTCTACCTGAAGGGCGACCGCTTCGTGAGCTTCGCCAAGGTGATGGCCGACAGGCGCGAGACGAGCGTGAGCCTGTTCAGCTTCCACTCCTGCTCCAAGGGCTTCCTGGGCGAGTGCGGCCAGCGCGGCGGCTACATGGAGGTCCGCAACGTCCCCGACGACGTGCTCGCGCAGATCACCAAGCTGCAGAGCGTCAGCCTGTGCTCCAACGTCAACGGCCAGGTGGCGACCTACTGCATGGTGCGGCCGCCGAAGAAGGGCGAGCCCAGCCACGCGCTCTACGTCCAGGAGCGCGACGGGATCCTGGGCGAGCTGCGCGAACGCGCGCGGCTGCTGGTCGAGGGCCTGAACAAGATCCCCGGCATCCAGTGCAACGTGGTGGCCGGCGCCATGTACGCCTTCCCGAAGATCACGCTGCCGCCCGGCAAGACCGACGACGAGTACTGCATGGCGCTCCTGGAGCGGGCCGGCATCTGCGTCGTCCCCGGCTCGGGCTTCGGGCAGCTGCCGGGCACCGCGCACTTCCGCACCACCATCCTCCCGCCGACCGCGAAGATGCGGACGGTGATCGAGCGCTTCGCCGAGTTCCACGTCTCCTACAAGTAGGTCGCCGCTCCCCGGCGTCTCGCCGAGAAACGGGCCACCTCATCACGAAGCGTCGCCGCGTTCGCCGGCGCGCCTCAGCCAGAGGTCCGTCATGCAGCCAGCCAGTCGCAAGATCAGCGAGGGCCGCCCCGCGGCCCAACAGGTCCCCGGTTTCGCCCCGAGCGAGGGAGGGCCGAAGCCGTTCGACCGCGGCTACGACCCCGCCGTCTACCGGCAGAGCGTCCAGGCCGCTTGCGACCTGCTGGCGCGCCACCTCGAGGACTCGCTGCACGGCAAGGGCAAGGTGCTGGTCCAGGACAGCATCGAGGACATCGCGAAGCAGCTCGACTTCGACCGGGTGATCGCCCGCGGCGGCGCCGACATCGGCGCCCTGGTCTCGGTGCTGCTCAAGAACTCCAACAAGCTGCACCACCCGGGCTACATCGGGCACCAGGTCGCGGTGCCCATGGCCGGGGCGGCGGTCGCCGACCTCATCAACGGCTCCACCAACAACAGCATGCCGGTCTACGAGATGGGCCCGGCCGCCTCGGCCATCGAGCGCAAGCTCATCGGCTGGGCGCTCTCCAAGGTGGGCTGGCAGGCCGAGGGCAGCGGCGTGATGACTCACGGCGGGAGCATGTCGAACCTGACCTGCCTGCTGGCCGCGCGGGCCGCGGCGCTGCCCGACGCGTGGGAGAAGGGCGTGCCGCCGGGCTGCGCCATCCTGGTGCCGGAGTCGAGCCACTACTCCAACGGGAAGGCGGCGGCGGTCATGGGCCTGGGCATGGCCGGGGCCATCAAGATCCCGGTCGACGCCGAGTTCCGGGTGCCCATCGCCTCGCTGGTGAAGACCTACGAGGACGCGGTCCGCTCCGGCAAGAAGGTGCTGGCCATCGTCGCCAACGCCTGCGCCACGGCGACCGGCAGCTACGACGACCTGAAGGCCATCGGCAGGTTCTGCCAGGAGAAGGGCGTCTGGCTGCACGTCGACGGCGCGCACGGCGCCGGCGCGGTGATCACCGGCAAGTACCGCCACTACTACGACGGCATCGAGCTGGCCGACTCGATGACCTGGGACACGCACAAGATGATGGCCACCTCGGCCCTGTGCGGGATGGCCTTGTTCAAGCGCCGCTCGGCGATGCTCAAGACCTTCTCCCAGGAGGCGACCTACATCTTCAACTCCTTCGAGAAGCCGGGCGAGGACATCTCGGTCAACACGCTCGAGTGCACCAAGTCGATGCTGTCGCTCAAGCTGTTCTTCAACCTGGCCCTCGTCGGCGAGCAGGGGCTCTGCGCGCTGGTGGAGGACCTCTACGACCGGACCAAGGCGTTCCACCGGCTCATCTCTGCGCGGCCGGGCTTCTCCTGCCTGTGCGAGCCGGACGCGAACATCCTGTGCTTCCGCTACGGCGAGGACTCGGCGCTGCAGGACCGCATCCGCCAGAAGCTGGTGCTCGAGGGCGACACCTACATCACCCGGGCGACCATCCACGGGAAGAGCTACCTGCGGCTGTCGGTGATGAACCCGTACACCGAGGAGCGCCACGTCACGGCCCTGTGCGAGCGGATCGAGACGCTGGCGAAGGAGCTCGCCTGACCGCAGCCGGGGGCTGAAGCGCCCCGGCTCCGCGTTTGGAAGATCGAATCCGGATCAAGGCCGCTGAAGCGGGCTGCATGGCGGGCTCGCCTCGGGGCGCCGGACCGAGCCAAGCCGAGCCAAGCCGAGCCGGCTTCAGCCGGCTTCCCATGACGAGCCGGGGCGCTTCAGCCCCCGGCGGACTCTGCGGACTCTGCGGACTCTGCGGACCCTGCGGACCCCGGCGGACCCCGGCGGAGTCTGCGGACGCTCACTTCTTTCCCATCACGCCCTTCAGGAAACCCCAGAAGCGCCCGGCGCGCTTCTCCAGGTCCTTGCCGCGCTTGGCTTCGACCTCGGCGATCTTCTCCTGGCTGACCGCGAGCTTCTTCTGCAGCTCCTCGGAGCTGTAGCGGGTGGCCAGGGTCGCCTGGATCTTCTTGTGCGTCGTCAGCTCCAGCGCCTCGACGTGGAGGACGCACTCGGAGTCGAGCTTGAGGGTGACCACCACCTTCGCGGCCCCCTTGGGCGCGGGCGGGATGTCCTCGACGCGCACGGTCCCCAGGTACTCGTTGCCGGCGATGGAGGCGTCCTCACCCTGGAAGAGCGAGATCTCCAGCGCCTTCTGGTTGGCCTCGACCGTGGGCAGGCTCAGCGACTTCTGCACCGGCAGCGGCGAGTTGCGCTCGATCACCCGGCGGAACGCGCCGCCCTTGAGCCCGATGCCGATGGTCATCGGCACCACGTCGATGAGGACCACGCTGCAGATCTTGTCGAGGGTCGAGGCGAAGATGGCCGCTCCCAGCGCCACGGCCTCGTCGGCGTTGACGCTGGCGTGGGCGGGCTTCTTGAACAGCTCGGTCAGCTTCTCGCGCACCAGCGGCATGCGGCTCTGCCCGCCGACCAGGATGATTTCGTCGATGTCCGACGCGGCGAGCCTGGCGTCGAGCAGCACGTCGTGGACGACCTCGAGCGTGCGGTCCACCAGGTCGCCGACCAGGCGGTTGAGGTCCGCGCGCGTGATGGTCCGGCGCAGGTCCACGGGCTTGCCGTCCTTGCCCACCATCAGCATCGGGATGTGGACGTCGTGGCTCGCGCGCTCCGAGAGCGCCACCTTGGCGCGCTCGGCGGCCTCGGTGACGCGCGAGAGCAGCACGGCGTCGGCCTTCACGTTCAGGTCGGGCTGGTCGGCGAGCGCCTCGAGGAGGAAGTCGACGATCTGGTTGTCGAAGTCGGCGCCGCCCAGGAAGATGTCGCCGCCGGTCGCGAGCACCTCGAACACGTTGGAGTCGATGCGCAGCAGGGTGGCGTCGAAGGTGCCGCCGCCCAGGTCGTAGACGAGGACCTTCTTCGACAGCTCCTTGCCCACGCCGAACGCCAGGGCCGCCGCCGTCGGCTCGTTGAGGATGCGCTCGATCTTGAGGCCCGCCATCGCCCCGGCCCTGCGGACGGCCTCGCGCTGCGGCTCGGAGTAGTAGGCGGGGCAGGTCACGACCGCGCGCTCCACCTTGGAGCCCAGCTCCTGCTCCGCCATCTCCTTGCACTCGCGCAGCACCAGGCCCTGCGCCTCCTCGAGGGTGATGGCGCTCTCGCCCAGCTTGACCGCGGCCCGCCCGGCGTCGTCGGAGACGATCTCGAAGTGCGAGCGCGAGCGGACCTGCTGGACGGTGGAGCCGAGGAACTCGCGGCCCAGCAACCGCTTGGCGCCGTGGACGGTGCGGCCGGGGTTGAGGATGAGCTGCTGCTTGGCGCGGTGGCCCACCAGCAGCTTGCCCTGCTGCGTCACGGAGAGGACCGACGGGATCGTCCAGTAGCCTTCCTTCGAACGCAGGACGGCCGGCTTGCCCTTCGAGAAGACCGCGACGCACGAGTTGCTCGTGCCCAGGTCGATGCCGATGACCGGGCCCTTCGCCTCGGCCGGCTCCGGGGCCGGCGGCGGGAGGAAGACGGGCCTGGTCACGGAAGCCACCGTGACCGCGGTCGCCGCCTTGGGCGCCAGGGCGGGCGCCTTCAGCACCACCGGCTTCCCCTGTGCTGCGGGCGGGGCGTCGGCGGGCTTGCGGCGGATGGACGGGAGCGCGGGGTCCAGCTTCGCCGGCGGCGGTGTCTTCGCGGCCGGGGAACTCGGGACGGGGACGGGGCTCGGCGCAGGTGCCGGCGCAACGGGCTTGGCCGGCGCGGGTGCAGGCGCCGGCGCGGGTGCAGGCACCGCAGGCGCGGGAGCGGGCACCGCAGGCGCGGCCTTGGCCGGCGGAGCGGCGGAGGGTGCGAGGGGTGCGGAAGGCCGCGACGGATTCGTCGCCGGCTTGGCCGCAGGAGGCGCCTCGGGGATCGGCCCGGCCGTCGTGATGAAGAGCGCCTCATCCAGATCGATCCCGTCCAGCAAGCCCAGGCTCTCCTCGGGAGGAGCCTCGTCTATCGGGAAATCGAGGTCGCTCGAAAGCGGGCCGAGCGGCGCGACCAGGGACAGCGGGTCGACCTCCATCACCGGCTTGGCGAGCGCGAGGGGAGTGCGGGAGACCCGATCCGGGGTCTCGGCGAGGGTCTCGGCGATCAGCTTGTCGAGGCCGAGGCCGTCCTCGGCGCCCTCCGCGCCGAAGAAGTCGGCGGCGCTGAGGACCGAGGGCTTCGGCGGCTCTGTCGACGGCAACGGCGCTGGAGCCGGCGGCGCTGGAGACCGCGGCGCGGGAGAGGCGGGCGGGTCGGCAGAGACGAGCTCCTTGCCCTGGGCCATCCGGTCGATCAGGCTGCGGCTGGCGGGATCGAGCTGGTCGAATTGGATGCCCATGCCTGGTGGGCCCTTGGTGTCGCTGGCGGGACGCACCCATTGCACCGTGGCGGTGCCGCGCAGGACGCGCGCCCCGTTGGCCAGCTCCACCTTGAACTGCAGTCGGGTTCCGATCGGCTTGGGCTCGCGGGTGCGGATGAACATGCCGCCGCTGCTGACGTTGGTCGCGTACTGGATGACGAACGCGGCCTCGCTCGGGAAGTTGAGCTTGATCAGCAGGTTGACGGCTTTGCGCGGTGCTCGGTTGGCTAGAGCCATGGCTCCCCGTTGCTCGTGCATGGTGCCCGCCTGGGATAGCACGGGGTGTGCCTGGGCAATTCTGTCTCTTTTCAGTCACTTCGGAGCGGTGATTTGCAGGAATGCGTGGTTCCCACGCGCGGCCGTGCGCGGGTTCCACGCCAGGCGCACGAAACGCGGAAACACCAAGCCCCTCTCCGCCGACGAGCGGAGAGGGGCCTGGCCCTGGAAGTCTGAAGCCTGGTGCCCGCCTAGTGCCGGTACGTCCAGTGCCAGTACTCGCCGCGCACGTCGTTGGAGAAGCCGAAGCGGCCGGCGTTGTTGCGCAGCCAGCGGTAGGCGCGGGTGTTGTAGCCGCCGACGCCGGCGATGTCCGCGGACAGGCCCATCTGGTGGTTGGAGTAGCCGGGGCGCGCGGCGCGGCCGGAGCCGTAGCGGCGGTAGAGCGAGGCCTGCTCGGCGTAGGTGCGGTAGCCGTCGGTGGTGCCCAGGTTGACGCCGGCCTTGCGGGCGGCGGCGAGCATGTTCTTGTAGGCGCCGGCGCACTTGGTGTTCATCCACTCGCCCTGGCCGACGTAGCTGACCTTGACCGAGGTCTTGTGGCCGCTCTGGTAGCCGACCACCGTCTTGCCGGGGCCCGAGGAGGCGCCGCTGCTGCCGGTGCTGCCCGTGCCCGAGGAGCCGCCCGCGCCGCGCAGGGCCGCCCAGGTCTTGGGGCCGACCACGCCGTCGACGCCGAGGTGGTGCGCGCTCTGGAAGCTCTTCAAGGCCTGCGCCGTCTTGGGGCCGAAGTCGCCGTCGGCGGCGACCTGGTAGCCCTTCTTGCGCAGCAGGTTCTGCATCTGCGTGACCGACGAGCCGTGGGCGCCCTGGCGCAGGACGGGGTAGGAGCTCGAGGAGCTGCGGGCGGAGCTGCCGCTGCGAACGGAAGAAACGGTCATGGACGCCTCCCAGCGAAATGGGTCGCTCTCATCATTTTCAGGGCTGCCCGAGGGATTGTTGCTTCGTGGCCAGGCCGCTCCGGGGCCCCGCAAGGGTGAAGGCTTCCGGCGGCGCTTTGTCGCAGCACCGGCTCTCGGTGCGGCTCACGCCTTTCCAAGCAGTTTGCGCAGCTCGTCGACCAGATCTGTAGGTGCGGCGACCACAGGCTGCCCGCTCTGGGTGCAGACGAAGGCGAGCCCCGTCCGGCGCAGGACCGAGAGCGGGCCGGCCGGAGGGCGCTCGGACCAGCAGTAGCCGTCGGCATCGTCGAGGCCCCACTTCGCGGTCGCCTTGGAGTAGTTGAGCGCGCCCAGGCGCAGGAGCGCGGAGAGGATCTCCTTCTCCTTGTCCCCGAGCGCGGCGACGACCTCGGCGAGCTTCGCCGGATTCTTGAGGAAGGCGTGCACCGGGCCGCGCAGCAGCGCCGAGCGCGAGCCGGCGCTGAGCTCCTCGTCGCCGGCGGCGGGCAGCTTCAGGCGCTGGTGGATGGCGACGATCCACTCCACCGGCAGCAGGGCGAGCAGCGCCGAGAGGTTGCCGGTGCCGGGATAGGGCTTGGCCTGGGCGGCCTGGCGCTGCCGGACCTCTTCCGGGCGCACCGGCGAGGCCACCGGCGCCTCCACCTTGGGGGCCGGCTTGGCGCCGGACAGGTGGTCGAAGTTCTTCTTGGCGGAGGCCTCGGCGGACTCCATGTCGTCGTCGCCCAGGAAGGCCTGCCCGTCCTCGATCTCGCCGTCGATGTGCTCCGGGGGCTCGTCGTCCTCGGGCAGGTGGCGGAAATTCTCGGCCGGCTGGTCCTGGAAGAAGGCCGACTCGCTCTCCTCGGAGTCGTACTCCTGCTCCGGCATCCCCTGGCCCACCGCGAGCATGGCCTCGTCGATGGCGACGTTCGGCTCGCGCTCGAGCACGCCCTCGGCCGCCTCGCCCAGCCCGTCGAGCATCTGCGCGCGCAGCCTGCACAGCTCGTCCCAGGCCTTCTTGAGCGCCTTGGCGCGGGCGGGCGCCTCCGCCGGGGCGATGGGCTTGCCCTCGCCGAAGGCGGTGTGCACGAAGACCTCGGCGGCGGCCCTGTCCCAGGCCGTCAGCGCCTCATCGATCCTCGAGAGGTCGGCCAGCTCCTGCTCCGCGGCCTGCTCCAGCGCGGCCTCGAAGCGTCGGGCCAGCCTGGCGATCTCGCGGATGCGGCCTTCCAGCGCGGCGCCGGTGGCGGCCGCGTCCCAGCTGAGCTGAGGCCAGGGGGTGGGGGAGTGCATGGACAGCAGTTTGCCACGACAGCGCCGGGCCGGAGCAGGGGCCGTCTCTGGAAAACCGGACAGGGTACGGGTGTTTTGTTGCAGTGCGGCAAAAGGACTTGACCAAGGAGCGAGGATGACTATCCTCTGCGCCCTTGTTGCAGCGCAGCAACGCCGCCGTCCCCGGGAGGAACCCATGAACCGCCGCCTCGCCATCGCCCTGACCGTCCTCCTCGCCGCCTGCGGCGAGGCCACGGTGGTCGAGGAGACCCCCGGCGCCATCGAGACCGAGGGCAGCGGCCTGACCACCTCGCTGCTGGTGGACGAGGACGGGCTGCGCCTGGCCGGAGCCAGCGCGGACCGGTCGAAGGTACTGGTCTGCAAGAAGGAGGAGGAGGACGGCCGCGGCTCGGCCCGCGTCGTCGACCTGGTCGCGAAGAAGGTGCTGATGACGGGCCCCCTGGGCGCCTTCTGCGGCTCGTTCGATCCCCAGCCCACGTTCGGCCCGGGCGCCCAGCGGCTGGCGGGCTGGTCGTTCGAGCCCTCGGCGCGGATCTGGGAGCTGTTGACCTGGAGCGCCGCCGATCCCGCGAACATCTTCGTGCTGGCCCGAAGCTCGGGCCCCGACCTCAACAACGAGATCACGCTGCTCGTCTTCACCCCCGACGAGGAGCGGCTGGTCTACGTGCAGCCTGGCCCGGTCGGCGACGGCTACCGGCTGATGGTCCACGACTTCGCCTCGGGCCAGGCGGCGCAGGCCGCCGCGGATGCCAGCCTCGTCGCGCCGCGCCTGAGCCCGGACGGATCGCGCATGGTGTTCTTCGCCGACGGCATGGGCGCGCGCACCGTCGTCTCCTACGAGTTCGCGACCGGCCTCGCGACCGAGCTGGGCCGCGGCCACGACTGGACGCTCACTCCCAGCTCCGACGGCTCCCGCCTCGCCTTCCGCACCGCTTGCACCGACGGGGCGACCGGCCAGACCGCGTGCGAGCTGCGCGACTGGGGCTTCGACTCGCAGGCGGCCAGGCTGGTGGCGACCAACGTGGAGTCCTTCGGCGGCTACACGCCCTCCGGCGACCGCGTGGCCTACGTCTCGGGCGGGGCGTTGAAGGTCACGACCCTTTCGACCTCCAAGACCTTCACGGCCGCCGCGTCGGCCTGCTGGGCCCGCCTCTCGCCGGACGGGACGAAGCTGGCCTGGCTCGCCACCTGCGCGGCCGACTCCAAGGGCAACGCCAGCGGCACGCTCAAGCTGGGCACGCTCGCCGCCACCTCCGTGACCGGCGCCAAGACCGTGCAGAGCGGGGCGCTGCTGGGCACGCTGACGACCGAGCCGGCCTTCGCCCCCGACGGCAAGCGGCTGCTCTTCGACCGAGCCTCGTACACCAGCGGCTTCGACCTGTACTTCTACGACGCCGCCTCCAGCTACTCCTACCCGCGCAGCATCGTCGGCAACGACCTGGGCGCCTGGGACGGCCAGTCCGGCTCGCGCGTGGTCAGCCCCGACGGCAAGACGGTCGTCTACGAGAAGACCACCACCTGGTACAGCCCGTACTGCCCCTGGGGTTCGTGCGGCTACCGCGAGCTGCGCAGCCGCGACATCACCAGTTCGTGGGGCAGCGATCGGTCCGTGGCCGGCGCCACCTCGCTGTCCGGCAGCTACGGCGGCCTCATGGCCTCGCCGTTCGCCAAGAGCCCGAAGGGCCAGCACCTCGTCTACCTGCTCACCAACGCCGCGGGCACGGGCAAGCTCTACGCGGTCAACACCAGCACCTCCGCCACCACCCAGCTCGGGTCGGCCGAGGGCGGCAGCCCCGAGCTCTCGGTGGCGCTGGGCGATTCCTTTGCCGCGCTGGTCAACGGCAAGGGGCTCACGCTGCTGACGGGGCTGAAGTAGCCGAACCCCGATCCGGGTGGGCCAACCGCGCGGCCCACCTCCGCAGCTCGCAGGCGCGTGGAGTCGCCGAGACCGAGCGCGCCAGCGGCAGTCCTGGCGCTCCGGTGTCTCGGGCCCCGCTCGCCTGGCCCGCGATGGCCCGCCTGGCTCGCAGCGTTCGCGACGCGCAAAGCCAGGTCGGCAACGGAGCCTTCGCGTGGAGGGACACCGGCGTTGAGGCCCCGCGCGCGGGCTCCTAGCGTCGCCGCCTCCAGCAGGGGGGACGACCATGGCCGAGAAGCGAGCGATGGATCTGTCGCGCACGTGGCTGCGGGCTTCGGCGGCCACCTTCGCCGCCGGCTTCGCGGTGCTGGGCTGGCTCGCCTACCGCATCGGCGTCGATCACCCGCCCATCCCGGAGCGGGTGGTCACGGAGGAGGGGCGAGCGCTCTTCGGGGCGGAGGACGTGCTCGCCGGCCAGCA
>DASXVQ010000160.1:0-5987 GCA_036504155.1 Myxococcales bacterium | reverse complement strand
GGCGGGCAGCGCCCGCGGGGCGGCCACGGAGCCCTGCGGCGTCACTCGAAGCCGCGAAGAGCTTTGAACGGGTGAAAGTCCAACTGGCCTTCCACTGCCTTGAGTGAGACCGACCTCGCGACGACATCGACCGCGCGACGGTCTCCATCAAGAACGATGAAGTGACGGTGCGACTTCAGGTCGGAGGGGGAACGCTGCGCATCGCAGAGCGATGCACTCTCGCAGCCAGTCGGCGTCGTCGAGTTCAAGGGCCCACCAAGGCCAGCCCACGGTCGAGGTATCGGGCAGCAAGCCGGTGACGCGCGGTCTGCAACGAAAGGCATCCTCGGCGAAGGCGCCGTCGGGGATGACGGCGTGGAAGTGGGGATAGAGCAGAAGCCGCGAAGAGAAGCGCTGGGTGAAGACGACCGCGCCGGTCAGGGCCCAGCTAGCGGACGCCCAGCTCCCGGGCCTTGGCATGCAACCAGGCCTGGACGGTGCGAATGAAGGGCCCCGGCCCGGAGGGGCTCACCCCACGGCGTCGAGCTTTCCGTCCACTAAAAGCAGTGCCCGATGGCGAACTCGAACAGGAACGGCTCGTCGCCCGGGCGGCGGGTGAGCGGAATGCCCCACTCGAAGCGCAGTGGCCCGATGGGCGAGAACCAGCGGAAGCCCAGGCCCACCGAGTGCAGCAGGTTCAGCGGCCCGACGTAGGCCCGGGGGCCGAAGAAGTTCTCGGCCTGGGACCACACATTGCCCGCGTCGTAGAAGACGACGCCGCGGATGCCGACCTTCTCGAAGATGGGGAATTCGAGCTCGAAGTTGAAGAGCAGCTGCTTGTTGCCGCCCACGGGGACGGGAATGAGGGGCTGGTCGGGGATCCGGCTGCCGCCCCACAGCACCGAGGGCCCGAAGCGCAGGGGGTAGCCGTGCAAGGTGTTGCTGCTGCGCGGGTAGAAGAAGAGCTCGCTGATCGGCAGGGAGCCCTTCAGGCTGTGGATGTAGCCCAGCGAGCCTTGGGCCTTGAAGACGATTCCCCAGAAGAGCGGGAAGTACCAACGGGTGTTGGCGTTGACGCGCAGGAACTGGAAGGAGGCGCCCAGCCACTCCGGCGAGTACTCGAGGGACAGGGACTGGTAGTTGCCCGCGGTCGGGAACAGGCGGTTGTCGCGCTGGTCCCAGTTGAGCGTCAGGCGCAGCGAGCTGGTCACGCCGTTCCGGAAGCGGTTGGCGAGCAGGACGTCCGAGCCGCCCAGGCTGCTGGGCCGGCCGGGCTCGACCCCCACCTGCTCGATGGCGTAGCCCAGGTGCAGCATCAGGTCCGGCATGAGGTGGTAGCCGAAGGTGAGGTCGCCGCCGTTCGAGCGCCGGATGAACCCGTAGTAGTCCAGGTCCTGGCGGAAGTAGTCGAAGCTGAAGATCCAGTTGGTGTCGAAGAAGTACGGGTCGACGAAGGACAGCTGCACCAGGCTGCGCAGCGAGCTGATCTGCGCCGCCAGCGAGCCGGTCTGGCCCCAGCCGAAGAGGTTGTTCTCGCTGACCTGCGCGGTGAGCAGGAAGCTCTCGATGGAGCTGAAGCCCAGGTCCACCTCGAACGTCCCGGTAGGCTTCTCCTTGACGTTGACGGTGACAACGATTTGGTTGTCGGCCGAGCCGCGCCTTTGCGACACGTCCACCGTCTCGAAGAGGCCGAGCGCGGTGACGCGCTGCCGGCTCGATTCCAAGCTGCTGCCACTGAACGGTTCGCCCTCGTAGATCCGGAGCTCCCGGCGGATGACCTTGTCGCGGAGCTTCTGGTTGCCGGTGATCTCGATGCGCTCGATGTAGACCTGGTCGCCCTTCTGCACGTCGAAGGTCAGGTCGACCACTTTCTTGTCGGCGTCGACCGTGGTCCGCGGGGTGATTCTCGCGTAGGCATAGCCGGCGTCGTAATAGACGTCGGCGATGGCCATGATGTCGTGCTGCAACTTGGTGCGGTTGAATGGCTCGCCCTTGGACACCGTGAGCCTCTGGTACAAGTCCTCCCTTTTGCCGATCAAATCGCCCGAAAAGTCGATCCTGCCGATGGAGTACTGCTCGCACTCGGCGTATTCGCCGGGCGGCTCTTGCTCGAGCTTCCAGCAATCGGGGCGGTTCGTGGCCAACGCCCACAGGTTCCGCTCGCCGCCGTAGTTGCTGACCGCCTCATTGCTGGCGATGCCGTATTGCGGAACCGTCAGGAGCCCGCTCGCGAGCACCAAGAACCCCGGGAGCGCGGCCGCCAAGAGGGCGAAGCAATCCGGGGAGACGGGCTCACTGGCGACGATGAGCTGCGTGTTCATTGGCCGCGCTGTATATCGCGGCGGTACGCTGCGGGCGAGCGCTCGCGTCGATGGAGCGCAAAGCCGGGCGCATGGAAGATTCCACGATGGCTGTGGAATGTGACGAGCGACGACGCGTGGTTCTTCCTGGGCTGCGCCTCAGTCGTGTTCGACATAATCGATGCTGGGCGCTGCCAGTTCTCCTCCTCCTCGGCCCCACGCCTGCTCGCCGCCTCATCCTCGAGCGAGCGCCTTCGGGCGTCGACGTAGTTGTCTGAGGTCCGCTAACAGGGGGTAGCAGCAGACCGCCCGCTGGTGGCCCTGCCAACCCCATCCCCCCACGGCTCACTACTGCGGGGCGGGTTGTTGTGCGCGCACCATCCGAGGTGCAAGGATCGCACTCGCAGAGGAGGAGGGTTCAATGACGCGCGCCAAGCTCATCGCAGCCGCAGCCTTGGGGCTCACCCTGCTCTCAGGCTGCGCGGTTGAGGTCGAGCACACCCAGGAGAACGTGGACCTCTTGCTTCAAGCGGTCCTCGGGCGCGTCCAGACCGAACCGCAGTACCTTCCCGACCGCGGCCTGCTGCCCGCCGACGGGCCTCTGCTCGTTCGCGAGGAGATTTACGATTCAGCCTTCAAGGTGACCAGCGCGTCCCTGCCTCAGCCGTCTACCCAACTCGTCACCCGGGCTTGGGTGGAGCTTCAACAGGTGGCGGACGCGAGCGGGCAAGACCTCTTCTTCATCGAGATCGGTGGATTGGACCTCGTGGGCAACGAGGCGACCCTTACGATTGGTGTGGGCTTCGCGATCCCCGAGAGCAGCCAGCGAGCGATGCTCTGCTGCTGCTCGCGCACGGATTCCTACACCTGGCAGGACGGCCGGTGGGTGTTCTCCAAGGCCATCAACGGCCAGTGCTCCTGAGTGCGTCTGACCGGAAAGGAAGCCATGAAGAGGATCATGCTCACTGCGTTCTGCCTGCTCTCGGGCTGCGGGTTCCAGCCCGTCTCCGCCGTGTTGTCCTCCCTGTCGGCAACGGAGCGCAGTGCGCTCCTGGCGCAGACCTCGAACCCGACGCGGGGCTGCACAGCCAAGACGCTGGACGACGGCTTCTGCGAGGCGACCTCGGCTTGGCAGTCCAGCGCCACCCGGGACTGCGCGCAGCAGGGCCAGGATGCGTCGCGGCTCATGTTCGCGGGCGCGTGCGGCGCCGACTTCTTCAAGGTTGTCGCCTACGAGTGCTGCCCGCCCGAGCCAGTGACGCCGTGCGAGGGCGGCAGCATCCTCTTCGAGGGCGGGAAAGGCTCCTGCAAGAGCGCAGGCCTCTGGACGACCTACGCCAGCTTCGACTGCCTGGGGAGGGCCCCGGCGGGCTTGGCCTTCAAGCGGATCATTCGATTCGGCATCGAGTGCGAGCCGGACCGGTACGAGTCCGTCGAGTACGAGTGCTGCCCCGGCCAGCCTACCGATCCGGTCTGCCCCGGAGGCGTCAACCGCAAGCTGGGCGACCCGACCTCGTGCAAGGACGAGAAGATGTGGGATAGCGATGCGGCCGACGACTGCTTCCGTGCGGGGCTGTATCTCCAGGGCATGACGTACGGGGAGCCATGCGGCGAAGGCTTGTACCGCCACGCGGCGTCGGTCTGCTGCCCGTAGCGGCCGTCCCTCCGGGCCGCAGCTTGGCGACGCGGATTTCCGCCTACGGGACCTCTGGGGTGCCTCCGTCAGGTTCGTCGCCGCCGTCGGGCAGGGCCGCATCGGCCGGAGCAACCCCGCCAGCGTCCAGCGGTGTCTGCGATGCGTCCGGCGGATAGGGCACGCCAGCGCCGCCGGTATCCTCGGGGACGTAGGACGCGTCCTGCCTGGGGAGCGGCGGGCCACCGCCAATGTCCTGGGGAACGTTCGCGGCGTCCGGCGGATCCTCCGGCATGACCATGAGGCCGGCCAGGGCTTCTCCCGGCCCGCAGCTCGTCAGTCCCGCTGCGACCGCAACGGATCCGGCGCCGACGAGGAATGCCCGGCGGTCGAGCTGCTTGATCGTCGGGTACGAGGCCGAGTTGCTGGCCGGGGTCAGCTTCTTCGGGGCGCTCACGGAGCCCCCGGGGTGCCGCCATCCGTCTCGCTCGCATCGGGCGCGACGAGCCCGCCGGCATCCGCGCCGGTGAACATCTCGACACTGGCGTCCACGGAGGCATCGGTCGGCCAAGGTGGATACGGCGGCGGGTCGCCCGCGGTGCTGCAACTCAGCCCGACCGCGAGCGCCGCCGCTCCCACGCTCGCCAAGAGGAACCGGCGGTCGAGCCCGGCGTCCTTGAGCGTGGGGTAGGCGGCCCCATTCTGAGCGCGGCTCAGCCTCTCCATTTTGGACTTGCTCACGACCCCTCCGCGGCTCGCCGGCCCAGGCTCACCACGAGTGTTCTGCCGACATTACACACCCGTGGGAGGACAAGCGTCGAGGGCGCGAATGACGGGTGCGTTACCCGCCGGCGCTCGCCTGGGCGAGATGGAGGCGGGGGCGGAGGGGCTGGAGAAGGCGGAGGCGACGTTCAGAGGGGGAGCTCCGGAGACCGAGCAGAAGGCTTCCTGACCTCGAGCGAGGGCTGTCGCCCTGCGAGCCCGCGGGCGTGATACCTTCGGTGCGCATGCGACCATGCCGCTGGTGCTCGAGAACTCGAGCCTGGCGCCACCGGCCGACCAGCATTGGGAGGGCATCTTGGAATCTCGACTTCGGTTCGCGCCCGTCCTGTGGGCGTGCGCTCTGTTGTGTGGCGTCGGCTGCCGGGGGGACGGCGAGAAGTACTGCCGGGCCTTGGCCGTCGGTGGAGACATCTCCGGGCTTCCAACCACCGGGAAGCGTCTCTCTTCCATCAACATCGAGTGCCTTCGAGGGCCCGGCGCGGCGATCCAATGCTGCGGGCATTGCAGTCAAGCCCCCTGCACGTGCTCCTCGCAGACGCCGAGCCCCGACTGCAGCGACCCCGAAAACGCGCCGCTCGACTACTACCAGGAGCTCGGCGGCGAGTTCGACGGCTTGTGCACGAACAATCCCGACGGCGTCTTCGAGTGCGTGGTCGGCGTGCGAGACGGCAAGGTCGTGGCGGTCTTCGGGAACTGCTGGACCTGAGGCTCGCTTCCCCGCTGGCTCACGGGAGCCGCAATCGCCGGCGGGACAAGACCGGAAGGCACAAGCCCGCCAGCAAAGACACCAGTCCTCCGGCTGAAGACTGGCCGCCGCGGCCTCCCGCGGGCGGAGGAGAGCCGCCTGCATCGCGTGCCACCGAGCCTCCGCTTTCCGCTGAGGTTGGAGCTGCATCCGTGAGGTCGACGCGCTCTGTGGCCTCGGACAGCTCAAGCGCGTGCTCGCCCAGGTCGAGATCACGTTCTCGAACTCGATGATTGAGGCCTGGTGGCGCTCGCTGAAGCACCAGGGGCTCTTCCTCAACCAACTCGACTCGCTCGCCGCGGTCCAGCGCCTGGTGACCTTCTACGTCGGCCAGCACAACGCCGTCATGCCGCACTCGGCGTTCAAGGGGCAGACGCCTAACGAGATCTTCTTCGGGACTGGGGCGGGGCTCCAGACTTCCTGCGGCGCCCGAGGAGGCCGACCGCAACCCCTCGTGACCATTGAGGTCGCCGCGCGGGGAAATTTTCGCACTCGACTTGGGAATGGGTCCTCTGCTCGGCTGTTGTTTGAGCATGGCCAAGCGAGA
>DASXVQ010000159.1:0-10189 GCA_036504155.1 Myxococcales bacterium | reverse complement strand
AGATCACGGCAGGCCCGGCCGGGCACTCCCAGCCCGACACGACCAACCGACCGACACGCCCCCGGCACGGAGGCCGGGCTCTACCCAGCTCGCCGGCTAATTGGTGGAAATCATCCGAAGAGAAGTGGGGTGACAGCAGGGATGAAGCACCCCGGCTAGTCTTCGGAAGCCGGCTGAAGCCGGCTGGGTGGCCTCGGACGCCGGCGCCGAGGGTGGGGTCTCGAGACGAAGCCAGCCAGCTTCAGCTGGCTTCCCACGAAGAGCCGGGGCGCTTCAGCCCCCGGCGCCGCCGGGAGGACCTACTCGACGAGCCCCGGGAACTTGGCCTTCACCCGCTCCAGGTACTGCTCGGTCGTGCCGTTCGACTGTCCGCCGAGCAGCGCCAGCAGCGCGAAGAGGTCCTTGGCGGTGACCGTGTAGGTCGCCTTCGGGTTCTTCTCCATGTGCGCCGAGAGGCGCTTGGCGGCGGTCTTGAGCGTGATCGGCCGGCGCGCAGCCGGCTTCTCGCCGCCTTCGGAGAGCTCCTTGAGCAGCGCGTCGGCGACCTGCTTCTCGGTCCCCGGCTTGGCCTCGAGGATCTTGCGGCACATGACCTTGGCCTTGCCCCACGAGATCTTGCCGTCGTTGAGCATGGTGCGGATGCGCGGGTCCATCCCGGGGACGAAGCGGATGATCTCCTCGACGAGCGTGACGTTCTTGTCGAGGAACTCGGCGATCTTCGTCTTGTCCCAGTTGGCGTTGGTCAGGAAGATCACCGTGTCGAAGTACTCGGAGATCCGCGCGTCGAGCCGGTCGGCGTTGAGCTTGAGGTTGAGGGCGCGCATCTCCTCGAGGTCGCCGCCCACCACGCGCACGTCGACGCGGTCGTAGTAGTCGGGCTTGTCGTGGCGGATGAGCTTGATGGCGCTCAGGCGGTGGAAGCCGCCGACCAGGAACAGCTCGCCGCGGTTGCGCTCCCAGACGACCAGCGGCTCGAGCAGGCCGTTCTTGAGGATGTCCTCGCGGTAGTGCCGCACCTTGTCGTCGTTGAGCCCGCGGTGGTTGGCGAGCGACGGGTGGATCTGGATGGCGTCGAAGTTGACGTAGTCGTACCGCTTGGTCACCAGCATGGAATTGAGCCTCCCCGTTCCCGCGCCGGCGTTTCGCGCGCGGGCGATTGCTTCGAGCGGCGCAGGTTATACACGCAACTCCGCCCGATCGTCGCGCGCGGCTTCCCCTGGGCAGGAAGGACCTGCCGAGGGAAGGCTCGGTCGCGAAGGGAGCTCCGGCCGCCTCTAGAACGTGTGGCCGATCTGCAGGCGGGCGCACAGCCCGGGGCTGAAGGACGGCGCGTACTCCAGGCTGGCGACCAGGCCGGCCTCCCAGTGCGCGTCGAAGGCGAAGAGCACTCCGCCCTCGAGGAACCCGGTGACCTTGCGGATGGTCGGCGCGTCGGTGATGAAGAACGACTGCAGCTCCAGGCCGAGCCCGACCAGCGGGCGCACGGTCCCCGACTGCCGGAAGACCGCGCGGTAGCCCAACGCCACGGGCAGGTAGAAGAACTCGGCGCCGTAGTCGAAGGCCACCGCCAACCGGAAGCGGCTCACCGTCCCGGGCTCGAACGGCCGGTAGTCGAGCTCGAGGCGCAGGCCGTAGGAGAGCCCGACCAGGTTCACCTCCGGCGATCCGATCAGGGTCAGCCGCGCGGGGTCGGAGAGCGGCTCGTCGACCGTCGCCGGCGTGGCGGGCTGCGCGGGCGGGGCCGGCTCGACGGGAGCGGCCTCCACCGCGGCGGGTTGGGCAGCCTCGACCCGGGCGGGCGCGGGCGCGGGCGCGGCGGCCGACGGCCCGGTGGCCGGCACCTCGGCGGGCGCCGGCTCCGCCTGTCCGGACAGCGCGGCGAGGAGGAGGACGAGAGCGCTAGTAGGCATAGTCGCTCCAGTTCTCGAAGAGGTCGGACACCGCCTGCATCCCGAACTTCTCTTCCACCCCGACGCCCAGCGCCATCGGCCCGCGCTGCTTCGACGGCGACCAGATCCACACGTCGCAGTCGCCCGCCGGCAGCGGCACCGCGGTGGGGTCGGTCGTCCAGTAGACCCGGCGCATCACGAACTCCCAGAGCACCGGCCGCGGCACCAGCTCGTTGAAGTCGACGAACGCGCCGGCGCCCTCGGGCAGCGGGCGCGGCAGCCGGGTCTGGACCTCCATCGGCGGGATCGGCAGTCCCTGGCAGACCACCGCGTACGCCGGGCGGAAGTTGCGCAGCTCCTCGCGGTGCGGGGTGAAGATCTCGAACGGCGTGGCGAAGCCCGTCTCGAAGGTCAGCCGCGCGACGAAGAGCTCGCTGCCGGTCCGGAACGTGCCGACCAGGATGCGGCTGGCCTTGGGGTTCTCGAGGACGGTCGTCTGGTCCGCGTGCAGCATGCCGGGCGCGTGCGCGACGGCGGGCACGGAGACGAAGAGGGCGAAGAGCGCGAGCAGCGGGACGAGGCGCCGGGTCATGGCGCGCACTCCTTCGGCGCGCCCGACAGCGACCCGAGCCAGGCCCGGCCGCGCGTGCAGGCCTTCTGGCAGCCCGTGGCCAGGTCGCCGTTGTTCCAGCAGGCGCCGGAGGCCTCGAAGCGCTCCACGTCGGTGGTCGTCAACAGCCGCGCGTCGCGCGCCTTCACGCAGTCGACGTAGGCGGCGCACTCCGGGGCCTGGGCCAGCCTTCCGCACGCCGCCAGCGGGGAGCTCGCGAGGAGCAGGCCCAGGCCGAACAGCGCCTGTCGCATCGGACCAAGGTGTCTCATGTCCAACGAATATCCCGACGGCGTTTCGGGGACCACCGGCGAAGCCAGCCCCGGGGCGCTGCGGGAACGCCGGGCAGGTAGCCGGTGCCGGCCTTCCGGTTCGCAGCGCTCTGCTGGAACGAGGCGTCGTTGGCGCTGCTGTTGGAGATGGGCGCGGCGAAGGCGCCGTCGCGGAACTGCATCGCCTCGCGGCCGAAGGGGTCGGGCAACTGCAGCCAGGAAGAGGTCGTCCAGTCGTCCGGGAACGTGTCGGTGCCGGTCTCGGCGCAGCCTCTCGGGTGGCGGACCCGGGGACGATGACCCACTTCGCTGATCTAATGATGCGGGACTTGGGTGATCCTCGTCACAACTCGAAGCCAGGAGTGGAAATTGACGAGGCTTTTGGCGATCCACGGCGGAATTGCAGTCCTGTGTGCGGCCCTGAGCGGCTGCGTCTCGGTCCGGTGCCCGGCGGAGGGAGGCAGGCCCTGGCGGGAGGTCACCACCGCCCACCTCCAGATCATCACCGACCTCGACTCCGAGGACGCGCGCGAGGCCGCGGTCCGGTTCGAGCGGGTCCGTCACGTGGTGCTCGGCGCTGTCCCGCTCGACCCACCGGGCCGACTGCCGGTGCTGGTGACCAACGCGGACTTCGGCTTCCAGAAGCGCTGGAAGCGGCGCGCCGCCTTCGTGACGGGCGGAGGGGCTCTGCTGCTGGTCCCGTTCGAGGGGTTCGGAAGGAACGCCCGCATCGACCGCGGGGAGGGCTTCGCGCACGAGTTCTCGCACTACGTCGTGCAGTCGCTCTTCGAGCAGGCGCCCAAGTGGCTAGACGAGGGCATGGCCCAGTACTTCGGCGCGCTCCGCTTCGACGAGGACGGGCGCTCGGCCGTGCTGGGGCACGAGGACGCCGTCGCGCTGAAGACCCTGCGCAGCGAGCAGGGGCTGCAGTCGTTCGGGACGCTGTGGAAGTGGGGCCGCGAGGACGTGTCGGGGATGCCGGAGTACCGGCGCTACGCCTCGTCGTGGTTCTGGGTCAGCTACCTGGTGAGGAAGGAGGGCCCGCGCCTCCAGGAGTTCCTGCGCAAGGTCTCCGCGGGACAGTCCGCGCCCGTCGCGTGGGAGGAGGTCTTCCCAGAGCGCGAGACCCGGGAGATCGAGCGGCAGGTCGTGCATGACTACCGGCGCTGGTTCATCGAGTGGCCGCTGCAGACGGTGGAGATCCCGCCGGAGGTCGGCTCCGAGCTCGTCGAGCGCGAGCTGGGCCCCGCCGACTACCACGCGCTCGTCGCGCGGCTGGAGTCCACCGGCCTCGGCGGGCGGTCGGTCGCCGAGCGTGAAGCGCGACGGGCCTCGGAGCTCGCGGAGGCGCGCCGGCACGACCCGGCCGCGCTGGCGCCGTGCCTCGACCGCCTGGCGGGCGCGTCCGCGGACGTTCGGCTCAAGTGGGCGCAGTGGCTCGCCGCGGCTCACCCCGAGAGCGGCGTCGCGCACCTGGCCCTGGCGGCGAGCCTGCACGCGAGCCAGGGCGACAGCGAGGCGACGCAAGCTGCCCTGGCCGCGGCGGCCAAGCGCATGAAGGCGGACCCCCTCTTCAACGCCGCCCTGGCGGACGAGTTCCACTCCCACCGCGCCTCCGCGCTGCAGATCGCCGCGCTCGCGGGCGCCGACGCGCCCAATCCGGAGTTCCTGTCGAGCTGCGCGACCAAGCGGATGCTGGTCTCGTCCGTGCTGCGCCAGGGCGCGGACGGGCTTCGCCGCTGCGTCGTCGCGGGCCGGCGGGAGGTCGCGGTCGAGCTCAAGATGGTCGTCTCGGCGGCTGGCGCGATCGAGTCGGTCGAGGCGGGCGTGGGCGAGCCGGACTCCGAGGAGAGGCGCTGTGCCGAAAGGGAGGCGCGCTCCTGGATCTTCCCGCCGCTGCTCGTCGGCGGCCTGGTCCTCCAACAGCGCTACGTCTTCCGCGGCGAGGAAGACTAGCCAGCCCCCGTGCACGCACCCCTGCACGCGAGCCTCGCGCGCGGAGCCCGCCCGGCGTACCCTTCCTCATTCCAAAGGAGTGGCGCCCATGACCTCCAAGAGAATCTTCGTGCTGACGGTCGCCATGCTCCTGGGACAGGCGGGGTTCGCCTCGGCCCAGGGCACGTCGGACCGCTGGCTGCTTCACCCGGACCTGCAGGCCCGGCGCACCGCATCGCTCGACGAGCCGCTCTCGCTCGGGCGGTCCGAGTCGGCCCGGCCGCAGCCGGTCTGGACCGCGGAGGGGCTCTGGCAGACGAGGCCCGCGGGGCTCCGGGGCCTCTCGAAGCTCGCGGCGGAAGCGACGCCGGCCAACGACCCGGTCTGGGATCCCAGCTCGCAGGCCTGGTTCGCCTTCGCCTACGGGGCGCTGGTTCGCGTCGAGGCCGACGGCCGCCTCCCGGTGGTGCTGGCGAATCTGCCGGGCCACGACTTCGACGTGCGGGCCGGGCACGGGCTCGTCGTCTGCCGCGACAGCGCCAAGGACCGCATCGTCCTGCTCAAGACCGGGAGCGCCGGGCAGGAGAGGGTGCTCCTGGAGGGCGGCGGCTTCTACAACCCGCGCTTCTCGCCCGACGGCTCGCAGGTCCTCGTCTCGCAGCTCAAGAACGGCGGCGGGCACCTGTGGCTCGTCTCCACCGCCAGCGGCCAGGCGCGGGACCTGGGAGAGGGCTACGAGCCCGTCTGGAAGCCCGACGGGAAACAGGCGCTCCTCCTGCGGGTCACCGATGACGGCGAGCGGCTCACCTCCTCGAGCCTGTTCCTGCTGGACCCGGCCACCGGGGCGGTGCGGCTGCTCGCGGCTCCGCGCCGGCACATCGTCACCCGGCCGGCGCTCTCGCCGGACGGCGCCTGGCTGGCGTTCGTCGACTCCGAGAGCCAGCAGGTCATGGTCGCGCGGCTGCCCGAGGCGGGAGGTGCGCGATGAGGACCACCCTGCAGATCCTCCTCGGGTGCGGCCTGCTCCTCTCGGCGGGCAGCGCCGCGGCGCAGAAGGTGTTCATCAACCCCAGCAACCAGACCGCCAACTCGGTCTGCGCCGGCGGGGTGGAGTCCACCTACGCGATGGACAACGGCACCATCGCCGCGGGCATCCTCACCAACTCGGGCTTCGAGGTGCAGGTCAGCGACGACTTCAACGGCGCGAACGCGGCGGCCGCCTCCTGGGGCGCCCAGGCCTTCCTGAGCGTGCACTCCAACGCCGGCGGCGGCCACGGGACCGAGACCCTCAAGGGCTGGTACGTCGACAGCGCCGCCTTCGCCAACGCGGCGCAGGCGGCCCTCCTCGCCAAGCTGCCGTACCAGAGCCGCGGCGTGAAGGACGGCAGCTGCGGGACCGGGCGCTGCAAGGTGCTCAACTACTCGGGGCAGACCGCGGCGCTGGTCGAGGTCGTCTTCCACGACTGCTGCACCTCCTCCGGCTACACCGGGCACCCGCCCTCGGAGGGCGACTACCTCGTCGACCCGGCCAAGCGGCAGATCATCGGCAGCGCGCTGGCGCAGGGCGTCTGCGACTACTTCGGCAAGACCTGCAACGGCAACGTCCAGCCCGCCAACGGCAACATCATGGGCGTCGTCTACACCAACGGGGACATCAACCAGCACGTCGCCCCGGCGACGCTCACGCTGAGCACCGGCGCCACCGCGACCTATGACGGCAGCGCGCTCTGGCGCTTCGACGTGCCGCCGGGCAGCTACTCGGTCACCGCCAGCGCGGCCGGCTACAAGACCGCCACCCGCGCCTGCCCCAACCCGGTGACCTCCGGCGCCACCAGCTGGTGCAGCGTCGAGGTCGTCGCCGACACGCCCACCACCGGGACGCTCAAGGGCGTCGTCTACCAGAACGGCGACAAGGCCAACCACGTCGCTCCGGCCACGGTGGTCGTCGAGGGCGGCCCGACGGCGACCTACGACGGCGCCGCGGAGTGGTCCTTCACGCTGGCCGCCGGCAGCTACACCGTCACCGTCTCCGCCGCCGGATACCAGACCCGGACGCTGGCGTGCCCCAACGCAGTCGCCGCCGGCGGCACCGCGCAGTGCGACGTGGAGCTGACGGCCGAGCCTCCGCCTCCCGATGCCGGCGAGCCCGCGGGCCTCGATGCGGCCGCGCAGCAAGAGCCGCCGGACGCCGCCGCGGTCGAGCAGGCGGACGTCGGGACGGGCAATGCGGACGCGGGCAAGGCCGACGCGGGCAAGGCCGACGCGGGCAAGCCGGGTGCGCGCGACGGCGGCATCCCGCCGGGAGCCGTCGGCGGCGGGTGCGGTTGCTCCTCCGGATCCGGCGGTGCCTTCGGTGCCCTCGCGATGCCGCTCGCGCTCTGGATGATGCGGGCGCGGCGGCGCAGGAGCTCGGGGATCTCCGAGTAGGCGCCGGCCGGGGACCCGCGGGGAGTCGAGGGAGCCGATCCATGCCCGATTCCTCGCCCTTCCAATGGTCCGGGGTCTCCGGGACGCTCCTGCTGACCCTCCACGCCCGGGCGCTGGAGTCGCTCTCGAAGCACCCGTTCCTGTCCGATCTCAAGGCCGTGGAGATTGTCCGCGGCCTCGAGCCGGTGCTGCGCGTCTCGCCGGCGCTGCTCGCCCCGGCAGCGGCCTTCGCCCGCGAGGAGCTCCGCGGCGATCATTAGTCGAGGGCGACCGATCTGGATCGGAAAGGCTGGAATTCGGTCCGGGTGAACGAACCGTCCACGGCCGCCGCGCAGCGTCGTCGACGCAGGGACTGAGGCGGACGCGGCGCAGGCCGCGAGGAGCTGGGCTCGGCCGGCGTTGGCGGGGCGCACGGGGAACCTCCGCCCCAATCTGGCATGGCCGGCCGGCCTCCCTGTCGTCGGGTCCGCCGCGATGTATCCTTGTGCACGTTCTCTTCCCACGGCGAAGGATGGGCACCATGGAGCAGCAGGCAGCCCCGAACGCGTCCGCGAGCGAGCGCGCCACCCTCCTGTGCGTCGACGACACCGTGACGAGCCTCGAGGCGATGCGCCGGGTCCTCGGCTCGCACTACCGCGTCCTCGTCGCCTCCAGCGCCAAGGAGGCGCTCGAGGCCCTCCACCGCGAGCCGGTGGACCTGGTCCTGATGGACGTGCAGATGCCCGAGGTGGACGGCTTCGAGACCTGCCGACGCATCCTGGCGCTGCCGCGCTACGAACACCTGCCCATCATCTTCGTGACCGGGTCCGAGGACGACGAGGACGAGCGGCGCTGCTTCCGCGCGGGCGGGGTGGACTTCGTCACCAAGCCGCTGCGCCCGGCGACGCTCTTGGCGCGGGTGGGCACCCACCTGGCGCTGTACGAGCACCAGCGCGAGCTCGACGGGCTGGTGGTCAAGCGCACCCTGGAGCTGCAGCAGACGCGCATGCAGATCATCCGGCGGCTGGGCCGCGCCGCCGAGTACAAGGACAACGAGACCGGCAACCACGTCGTGCGCATGAGCTACTACTGCCGGCGCATCGCCCAGGCCGCGGGCCGCTCGGAGGCCGAGGCGGAGCTGCTCTTCCTGGTCGCGCCGATGCACGACATCGGCAAGATCGGCATCCCCGAGAGCATCCTGCTCAAGCCCGGCAAGCTGACCCCCGAGGAGTGGGGGGTGATGAAGACCCACCCGTCCATCGGCGCGGAGATCATCGGGGACGACCCCAACGAGCTGCTGCGGTGCGCGCACGACGTCGCCCTCTACCACCACGAGCGCTGGGACGGCGCCGGCTACCCCAAGGGGCTGCGCGGCGGGGACATCCCCTGGACCGGGCGCATCGTCGCGGTTGCGGACGTGCTCGACGCGCTGATGAGCGTGCGGCCGTACAAGAGGGCGTGGACCTTCGAGGAGGCGAGCGAGGAGATCCAGAAGTGCTCGGGCTCCCAGTTCGACCCGGACGCGGTGAAGGCCTTCCTCGCGGTGGGCAAGGACTGCCGGGAGATCGCCGAGCGCTACTCGGAGCAGAAAGGCGCGATGGGCGACTCCGACCTGCGCCGGAGGGCGCCGGCGAGCGGGGAGTAGGCCGTCCCTCACCCCCGGCCCCTCTCCTTTTCGACGGATGGCCGGGTTCACTCGGGCTCGAGGAGAGGGGGGGCTTCCTCAGACGTCGGTCGCGGCTTCGGCTGCCCTTGGCTTCGGCCACCCTCGCTACGATCTTTCTGAAAGATCGTAGCAAGGGTGGTCGAAGCCCAGGAGTGGGAGGTCGAGGAACCCCAGCAGAGGAAGCCCCCCCTCTCCTCGAGCCCGAGTGCACCCTGAGACCCGTCGAAGAGGAGAGGGGCGGGGGTGAGGGCCGTCACTCGTACCGCAGCGCCTCGATGGGGTCGAGCCGCGACGCCTTGCGCGCCGGGTAGAGCCCGAAGCCGACGCCCACCACGGCCGAGAAGCCGATGGCGAGCATGGCGATCTCCGGCTGCACCAGCAGCGGCCAGCCGAACGAGGACGCCAGCCACTGCGCGGCGCCGGTCCCCAGCCCCAGCCCGAGGATGCCCCCGGCCAGGGACAGGGTCACCGCCTCGACCAGGAACTGCGCCAGGATGTCCCGCGGCCGCGCGCCCACCGCCATGCGGATGCCGATCTCCCGCGTCCGCTCGGTCACGCTGACCAGCATGATGTTCATGATGCCGATGCCGCCCACCAGCAGCGACACCAGGGCGATGCTCGCCAGCAGCGCGGTCAGGGTCTTGGTGCCCTGCTCCTGGGCGCTGGCGACCTCGGCGAGGTTGCGCACCGAGAAGTCGTCCTCGGCGTGGACCGCCAGCCGGTGCCGGTCGCGCAGCAGCTCGGTGATCTGCGTCTGGGCCCGCCCGACCTGGTCCGCGGAGACGGCGCTCACGTAGATGACGCCGTTGAGGAACTTGCCCAGGCCGCCCTGGATCTTCGTCTGGTAGGCGCGGGAGGGGACCAGCACCACGTCGTCGTAGTCCTGGCCCATGGCCGACTGGCCCTTCTTGCCCAGCACGCCCACCACCTGGAACGGGATGTTCTTGAGGCGCACCATCTGGCCGACCGCGTCGGTGCCGGGGCCGAAGAGCTTGTCGGCGACGGTCGCCCCGAGCAGCGCCACCTTGGTGCCCGAGTCCACGTCCGTCTGGCTGAAGCGGGCACCGTGGTCCAGGTCCCAGTTGCGGATGTCGAGGTAGTCGGGCGTCGTGCCCTGGATGCTGGTGGTCCAGTTCTGGTCCTCGCTGAGCACCTGGGCGTTGGTCCGCAACAGCGGGGCCACGAAGCGCACCGAGGAGAGCTCGGTCTGCATGGCCCGGGCGTCCTCCCAGGTCAGCGTGGGCTGGCTGCCGAAGCCGCCGCGCGCGCCGCCCGAGGACGAGGAGCCGGGCATCACCACCAGCACGTTGGTGCCCATCGACGCGAAGGCCTGCTCGACCTGGGCCCGCGCGCCCGCGCCCATGGCCACCATGGCGATCACCGCGCCCACGCCGATGATGATGCCCAGCGC
>DASXVQ010000158.1:0-6811 GCA_036504155.1 Myxococcales bacterium | reverse complement strand
CTCGGCCTCCGGTTCGCGCCCCTGGAGTTCGCCAAGGCCAGGCCCCCGGCCCAGCGCATCGCCTTCCACCGACACTCCGACTTCGACGGCCTCGACCCTCCCCCTCCCGACTGACGCCTCGCGGGCAAGTGCGCTCACCCTTCGTCCGACCGGCGCTCCTTGGTGGCCGCGCCTCGGGATTCGTCTATCCTCACTGCCTGTTCGAGCGGCGCCCAGGCACCGGACCTCGTTCGCTGACCTCGCGATCGATACCCGCCCTTCACCAACGCCTGGGCTGCCGTTGCTCGCTGGGATTTCCAGCTTCGTTCTTCCTAGGCGTTCTTCCTAGGCGCCGTTCTTCCTAGGCGCCTTCGTTCTTCCTAGGCGCCCACGGTGCGGGGGGAGGCTCGGGCGGGTCGATCTGGGTCACCGCCGCCGGCGTCGCCGGAAACGGCGTGCTCTCGGCCAAGGGTGGTGCCGGCAACGGCTGCGGCCAGGCCCAGGCGGGCGGCGGGGCCGGCGGGCGGATCGCGCACGAGGGGACCAGCACGTACGCCGGCACGACCTCCGTCGCGGGGGGGGGGCCGGAGCGGCGGCGGACTCGCCGGGCACGCTCTACCCCTGACGGGGCTCTCGTGGCGGCGCAGCGCTCGCTGCGCCGCCGTGGGTGAGCGAAGTCATCGACGGCCCCGACGCGCGGAGACGCGCTCGCGGGTCGAGGTGCAATCACGGGCGGGGCTCCGGTGTCCGAACGCACTCCGGGTCCGACCCGGCCCGCGCAGCCGAGGTGACGAAAGAATTCTTCTCTCGAGATTGAACTTCCTTGCGGTCGGCGCTCGGCCGCGCGGGGCGCCACGGCAGCGATTTCCCGGCACGCCGCTTGCTGGCCGCGTCACCCGGGCCGGTGTCGCCAAGGCCAGGGGGCAGGAATCGAGGTCTCGATGCCTCTGCGCTCACTGACGAAGCTGTCGCTCCCGTGGCTCTTCGCGGTCTGCGGATGCCTGGCTCCCTCCGACCCGGTCGACAGGCAAGACGCCGGCGTGGAGCTTTCCGACGCCTCCGCGGTGGCGGTCGACGCCGGCGCGATCGGGTCTGAAGCCGACGCGGATCTCCCGGCGGACGACGCCGGCCTTCCGGACGCGAGCGCGGAGCGGTTCGATGCGTCTGCGCCGGCGCCCCTCGACGCCGGGGTCGTGCCCGTCGACGACGGCGCGCCGACGCGCGTGGCCTGCACCAGCCACTACGGCTCGGCCCTGACGAAGACGCACGGCAGGCTCGACGGGTACCTCGTGGCGATCGTCCCGCCGGGCAACGGCGGCTGCAACGTGGACAGCGACCACGTCCACCTGCAGGTGCGGATGGACGGGGCGATCTACGACGTCGCGGTCAACGTCTACTCCACGTCCTCGGGCTCGCCCGACGTCGACTTCGCCGAGGCGGACGAGGCCCTCGTCGACGGCCCGTGGGCGGAGGGCTGGCACTCGACGGACGCGCTCGACTACGTGCAGTTCGGGCTGCACGCCGCCGACTTCGTCGCCACCTCCAAGAGCGCGCTCGTCGAGAGGATCACCGAGGACCTCGCGACGGCGAACCACGTCTCGGTCTTCGCGACCGGGTACGGCGGCACCGGCGCCCACCTCGTGCACCGCAACGGCGGCGGCCGGGACGGCGCCATCGTCGTGAGGCCGCTCTCCGCCGCGCCGCACTACCTGATGTTCCACTTCTCCGACCAGACCTTCTGATCAGGCGCGGGTCGCGGACGGTCGCGTGGGCCCCGGCCACCCCGCTCCTGCAAGGGTCGCTCGCCCGGTTCGGAGGGACCGCCGCGCGCCCCGGTCCCCGCCGCCGCGGACTTCCCGGGCCGGAGCGCCTCGCCCTCGGCGGGGGCGAGGTCGCGGACCAGGCCGCCCTGCCGCTTGTCGAGCCGGAAGCCCGAGAGCGGGACGCCGCGGAACGCGAAGTGCGCCTGGACCGACCTGACGCCCAGCGCCGCCAGCCGCGCGCAGAGGTCGTCGAGCAGCGCGGTCGAGAGGCCCCGGCCGCGCAGCGACGTGGTGACCACGAGGCCGTCGAGCTGGATCCCCGGGTCCTTCGGCTTGCTCCGCTGCTTCTTGGTCCTGCGACTTCCCGCCTTAGTTCTGAGGCCTCAGCGGTCTGGCGATCATCCTGGCGTCGACGCGGCTGAGGGCCTCGAGAGCTGAGGCCTCAGCGGTCTGGCGATCATCCTGGCATCGACGCGGCTGAGGGCCTCCAGAGCTGAGGCCTCAGCGGCTGAGGCCCTCAGCTCTGCCCTCGCGCCCCTGTGCTGTGAGCCTCCCTCCCGCCCTCGAGCTCACCCCCATCGCCCTCTTGCGCAGGCTCGCGTCCCTTGTGCCTCCTCCGGGCGCGCACGACGTCTCCTACTTCGAGATCTTTTCCTAGGCGCGGACCCGACGGCAAGGTAGAGCGGGAGCCCCCGCGTTCCCCATCCGCCGCACCACGGCTAAGAGACACGCCTCCACTTCACCAACAGAGCGACCTCATGAAACGTCTGGCCCCGATCCTCGGCGTCGTCGCGGTCTGTGCCGCTTGCTCCGGCTGTGAGAACAACCCGAGCACTTGGTCCGACACCGGCGCCGTCACCTCGTTGGACGCCGGGGCGCGCGACTCCGGCACCGGGGTTCCTCCCGACGCCTCGACGCCGGGCGCGCTCGACGGCAGCGCGGCCGAGCCGGACTCCGGCCAGGTCCCGGACGATGCCGGCGCCCCCGACACCGGCGCCCCCGACCTTCCGGACGTTGGTGCTGCGGACGTGGGCCAGCCGGATGTGGGCGATCGCGATGCCGGCCAGCCCGACACCGGCCAGCCCGACGTCGGCCAGCCCGACACCGGCGTGCTGCTCTGCCCGACCCCCTTCAGCGTCACCCCCGGCGGCTCGCCCCAGGACGTGCGCGTCTCGGGCGAGTGGAACGCCTTCGACTCCGCGACGGCCACTCAGCTCACCGGCCCGAACGCCCAGGGGGCCTGGTCGGGCACGGTCGACCTCGAGCCGGGGACGTGGGCCTACCAGCTGACCGTCGACGGCAACCCACTCCTCGACCCGGCCCAGGGCCGGCGCAAGTACGTCGCCGGCGTCGAGTACTCGGCGCTGAAGGTCCTCGACTGCAGCCGCCCGAGCCTGACGGTCGTCGCCAGCGCGGCCGCGCGGCCCGCCTCCGGGCAGGGGGCGTACCAGGCCACGCTCGCGTACCACGACGCCGTCCAGGGCACCGGCGCCGACCCGACCGGTTTCGCGGCGGTGCTCTCCGACGCCAGCTCCGAGCGCGCTCTCACGGCCGCCGAGCTGACGGTCGATGCCGCCGGCGGCGTGGCCATCGCCGTGAGCTCGCTGGCGGACGGCAAGTACAGCGTGCTGGTCACGCCCAGGTCCCGCGGCGGCGCCACGGGCGAGCCGCTGCGGCTGGTCTTCTGGATCGAGGCGGAGGCCTTCTCGTGGCAGGACGCCCTCATCTACTCGGCGATGACCGACCGCTACCGCGATGGCGACCCCTCCAACAACCCGGCCCCGACTTCCGGCGTGGACCCGCGAGGCGACTTCCAGGGAGGTGACCTGGAGGGTGTGCGCAGGTCGCTGGCCGACGGCACTCTCTCGGCGCTGGGCGTGCGCGCGCTCTGGCTGACCCCGTTCAACACCGCGCCGGCCGGAGGCGAACTGGCCGGGGACGGCCTGCACCTCATCACCGGCTACCACGGCTACTGGCCGGTGAAGGCGCGCGAGGTCGAGCCGCGGCTCGGCGGCCCGGCGGCCCTCCACTCGCTGGTCGCCGAGGCGCACCAGCAGGGCATCCGCGTGCTGCTCGACTTCCCGATGCGCCAGACCCACGAGGCGCACGAGTACTTCGCGACCTCGCCGGGCTGGTATCTCGCCGACGGCTGCGTCTGCGGCTCCAACAACTGCGACTGGACCGCGCACGCCTACGACTGCTCGCTGGCCAGCTACCTGCCGGTGATCGACCACAAGAACCCGGCGGCGAACGCGGCGGTCGTCTCCGACGCCATCTGGTGGCTCGACACTTTCGACCTCGACGGCATCCGCGTCGATTCGGTCAAGCAGATGCCCGAGTCGGCCACCCGCAACCTCGCCGCCGCGGTGCGCGAGGCCTTCGAGGCCGCCGGCACGCGGTACTTCCTGACGGGCGAGACGGCCATGGGCTGGATCGACTGCGCCGACCCCTGCAACGACATCAACTACGGCACCATCTCCCAGTACGTCGGGCCCTTCGGCCTCGACGGTCAGGTCGACTTCGTCAACTACTACGCGACGACGATCCCCACGTTCGCCTACGGGGACAAGGGCTTCATCCACGCGGACTACTGGTTCGCTCACGGGCTCCAGAAGTGGCCGGCGGGCGCCGTCATGTCGCCCCACCTCGGCACCCTGGACCACCCGCGCTTCCTGACCCTGGCCGACTACCGCGGGCAGGACGCCGCCCACGACAGGGGCATCCCGGGCAACCAGTGGACCAACATCGCGGCGGCTCCCACGGACTCGGAGCCCTACCGCCGGATGCGAGTCGCGCTGGCGTGGCTGCTCGGCCTGCCCGGGGCGCCGATCCTCTACTACGGCGACGAGTACGGCGCGTCTGGCGGCGCGGATCCCAACAACCGGAGCTTTTGGCGCGCCGAGAACGCGCTCACGGCGGACGAAACGGCAACGCTCGCGCTGGCGCGCAAGCTGGGCAAGGCGCGCCAGGCCATCCCCGCCCTGCGGCGCGGCGGCTACGTGTCCCTGCTCAACACGAACGAAAACGTGCTCGTCTTCGGACGGCGGACCGCCGCCGGGCAGGCAGCGATTGTGGGGCTCAACCGCCAGGCGACCGCCGCCACCGTCGGCGTCGATGTCAGCCCGCTCGGGCTGTCCGCCGGGACGAAGCTGTCCGACGCCCTCGGCGGTCCCGACGTGACCGTGGGCGTGGGGCCCATGGCCTTGCAGATTCCGGCGAACGGCGCGGTCGTGTTGCACCCGTAGGCGCCAGGTTCAGAGAAAGATGAGCCCGCCGGCCCGGCGTCCGTTCCTCCTTTAGGATGGAGCCGTACTTCTCCGCGAGCCACGTCGATGAAGAGACTCGCCGCCTTCGCGCTGTTCGCCTGCTCGTGCCCGTCGGGCTTCGACCTCCCTCCCGGCGCGCAGCTCTCCTGCCAGCAGAACTCGGACTGCAGCGCGGAGCTGCGCTGCGTCGCCGGCTTCGACCCCTGCCTCCCGCCCGGCACGCCCTGCGTCGTGGAGCAGGCGGGCCGCTCCGTGCGCGCCGACGACGGCGTCGCCTGCCAGGGCGGCGACGCGGGTGCGCAGATCTGCGTGCGCGGCGCCTGCCAGCCGCCTGCCTGCGGGGACGGCATCCTCACCGCCCCCGCGGAGCAGTGCGACGACGGCGCGGCCAACGGCGGGGCCGGGGAGAGGACGCACGGGTGGGGGCAGGCATCGCCTTGGGCTACTCGCGGCGCGAGCCGGAGAAGTCCATCTTGCACAGGCTCGCCAAGAACGCGACCATCTGGCGCCGCAGCGAGGCCGGTGCCCGCGGCAAGGTCCACCAAGAATCAGGGTTCAACCTGTCTATTGGCGACGCGGCTTCCTCCCAGAGCTATGCATCCAGGTCCTGCTCTGCCTGCGAAGGTTGCAGCCGGTCATTCGGCAGCTACGCGAACAGAGGCTCAGGCCGACCGTGGACGTGGGGCTCTTCGTGGGGGGGGGGGGGGCGCGACGCCTTCGTGTGCTCTCTCGCTCTGGAGCCGAGGATGCTCGAACGGCTGGCGTCGCTTGGCCTGTGCCTACAGGTGACAGGCTACCCATGCTCCGATTCAGAGAGTTGACGGGAGGAGCGGATGGCTGATTGGAAAGAGCATCTCGTCGGCTTCGACGCACGGGTGTCGTCGCCGGACTGGACGCCCGAGCGTCGGTCCACCTACCTGCTGCGTGAGAACGTGGAGCAGCCGTTCTCATGCGACCCGCGCGTCTGGCCCTCTTTGTTCGACAAGGGCGCCTACCCACGGCCGTCCTGGGTTGGCGCATTCCAGGACCTATGGTCGGACCTCGATCGCCTACGCGAGCACCTCGCGGACGCAGCGGCAGGCGCCACCTACCATTTGGTCGCTTTCAGCATCCTGGCCCACGGGGATGACGATCCCCTCGGTCCGGCCCTGAATGACCGCTGCTACGAACCACATTCGCCGAGGTGGCTTCCCCTGCCGTCCGCACAGCCTGAGATCCGATCACCGGACTGGGCCCTGCTTGGCTACGACCTCGCGGACAAGTGGGGAACGAGTGGTCTCTCCAACTGCGGCTACCGGCCTGCCGAGGTCGAGGCACTTCGCCGGAACTGGGCGGAGCACTTGAGTGAGCAGCATCTCTTCCTCGACCTGGAAGAGGCCGACAGGTTCAGGCGGGTGTGCGATTCCCGCGTGACCGAGCACGCGCCGTTCTTCGTGTACGGCATCTGGAGCGTTGAGGCGGTGCAGCGCACGGCATAGCCCCCAAAGAAGGCCCGTCCTCGGCGCATTCGACGGTATGTGAGCGGCGATTCCTTGCTTGCCGAGACCGTCGAGGAGGAGCGCTACGTCCGCTGGGCCGACCTCATGCGCAAGATCCACGGCCTCGAGGCCCTCGACTGCCCTTGCGCGGAAAGCGCAAGGTCGTCGCTCTCGTCCGCGACCCCGACAAGATCCGCGCCACCCTCGAGCGCCTCGGCCTCCGGTTCGCGCCCCTGGAGTTCGCCAAGGCCAGGCCCCCGGCCCAGCGCATCGCCTTCCACCGACACTCCGACTTCGACGGCCTCGACCCTCCCCCTCCCGACTG
>DASXVQ010000157.1:0-2866 GCA_036504155.1 Myxococcales bacterium | reverse complement strand
AGGACCCGCGCATCGAGGCGGCGTGCAAGCTGTGGATCGAGCGCTTCGCGAAGGCCGACGGCGGCTTCGGGGCGGACGGCGACAAGAAGAGCCACCTCTGCGTCGTCGGCAACACCGCACGCGCGCTGGTCCAGTTCGGCTACGGCGATCACCCGGCCGTCCGTACGGCGTTCGAGTGGATGGTGAAGAACCAGAGCCACCTCGGCGGATGGAGCTGCTTCGGTTCCGGCCGCAACCTCGACTCGTGGGAGCCGCTCTCAGCTTTCGCGGTCTACCCGCGAAAGCTCTGGACGCCGGCCATGGGGCAATCCGTGGAGCGAGCGGCGGAGTTCTTCCTCGAGCGCGAGCTGTCGAGGCAGGGCGAGCACTACGAGCCGTGGTTCCGGCTCCACTCCCCGGTGCACTACTACTACGACCTGCTCGTGGGCCTGGAGTTCATGACCGCGCTCGGCTACGCCAGCGACCCGCGGATGAAGCCGGCGCTGACGTTCCTGGAGTCGAAGCGCCGCCGCGACGGGAGGTTCGTGCTCGACGCCGTCCACCCCGACGTCGAGGGCGGGATGAAGGAGTGGTTCGACAAGAACCCGAAGCAGCGCCCGACGGCGTTCGCGCTCGAGGAAGTGGGCAAGCCCAGCAAGCTCGTGACGCTGCGCGCGCTGACCGTGCTCCAACGAGCCCTGGGTTGAAGATCCCTGGTGTTACTGCGGCGGCACCAAGTAGGAGATGTGCACTCCATCGCCCTCTTGCGCAGGCTCGCTTCCCTCGTGCCTGCCCCGGGCGCGCACGACCTTTCCTAGTTCGGGATCTTCTCCTCCCACGACTCCCACCGACGCCTCTTCGTCCGTCTGCTTCGTTTCTCCTAGGCGCTAGTATGGCGACCCTCGGGAGGTTGGGCCTTGTCGACAGTCGAGGCGGTCCGCGCGCTGCTGCCCTCGTACGTGCCCTTCGTGGCGCCGGCGCTGGTGCTGGCGACGAGCTTCGTCTCCGTCGCCCTCGGGCTCGCGGCTGCGGACCTGCTCGCGACCGGGCGGCGCTCCCGCTGGCCGTCCTTGGCCTTGCAGGAGCGGGCGCGGCGCTCCGTCGGCGCCTCCATCGGCGAGATCTTCACCATCTTCGCCCTGGTGCCGCCGCTGGCTTTCGCGGCCAAGAGCTACGCAGGCCCTGTGGGGTACCTGTCCTCGAGCATGCCCGCCCTCCAGGTGGTCACCGCGCTGGTGGCGTGGGGGCTCGTGCGCCAATGGAGCGCGAAGCGAATGCTGCTGCCCACCCGCGGGCGCCTCGAGCGGCTGCGCGGGATGGCCGTGACCTGGCTTCTCCTCCAGCTGGAGCCCACGGTGCTGCTGGCACTGGCCGCGTTCTGCCCTCCCGCCCTCGGGCCGCGGGCGTGGGCGCTGATCGGGGTGGGCGCGCTGACGTCGTTCGTCGTCGGGTTCGACCCGGGCCTCGACCTCGCGCGCCTCTTCGGGCTGCTCCGCCCGGCACCCGAGCGCCTCGTCCGCGCCGTCGAGGCTGCCGCCACGCGGTGCGCGCGCCCGGTGCCGAGGGCGCTCCTCGTGCGCTCACAGCTGCTCGTCTCCTATTCCTTCGCCCTCCGCGGCGTCGTGCTCGTCAGCGACCGCGTCCTCGAGGACCTCTCCGACGACGAGCTCGAAGCCCTGATGGTCGACCTGGTGACCCAGCTCGAAGCCCCGAGGTCGATCGATGGGCAGCGCAGCGTCGCTGCACTCGCGCTGGTGCCTACCGTCTGGCTCCCGCTCGTCGTCTCTTCCTACGGACCGATGGCAGGGCTGGTGCTCTTCCCTGCCCTCCTCTGGCTTCACTCGGTCCTGGACGCGCTCGCCGCCGGCGCGTGGCAGGAGCGAGCCAGGCGCTTGGCTTCGGTGCGACAGGGCTCACCCGAGGCGTACGCTCGCGCCGTACAGAAGATGGGCGAGGCCAACCTCTCGCCGAGCGAGCCGGCGCTCGTGACCTTGGGGTTCGCCATCCGCTCCTTCGGTGCGGGGCTGGCCGGTGTGGCGGTGGGGGTCTTGCCCGTCCTGGCCTTGTACTTCGGGCATCCCGAGCGCCTGGTCGACGGCGACCGACTTGCCGACTGCGAGCTGCGCCTGGCGATCGACGGGGGCAGCGCCGACTCGCTGCTCGACGTCGGTGCATCCTGGCTGGCGGACGACGCAGTCGAGAGGGCCACACCGTTCATCGAGCTCGCGCACGCGAGCTTTCCCTTCGCAGAGCCGGCGGCCGCGCTCTCGCTGGTGCGCTCGCTCCAGCACCGGTGCGAGGAGGCCAGGGCGCTGCTCGCCGAGGCGGAGGTCGCGTTTGCGAAGCGCAAGTGTGGCGGAGACGAAGCACTGCTGGAGCACGCGCGCCTCTCGGTGAAGTATCTGTGCGCTGGCGGAGCGGACGCCGCGGGCTCCGACTAGGGAGGACTTTGCACCGCCCCTCGCGGCAACGGCGCTGCATGAAGAGGCTTGTACCCCTGGCGTTGGTGCTGCTCCTCCCTTCGGCCGCGTCCGCCGCGGACGAGGTGCTCCACGTGCGCCACGCAGGAGTGGTCCTGCGCGCGGAGCCGAGCCTGGGCGCGCGCAAGGTGGGCGCCGTCCCGGCCCGCGCTGAGGCCGTGCTCCTCGGCGCGCTCGGACGTCGAGGAGATCGAAGGCGTCGCGGGGCGCTGGGCCCGGGTGCGCGTGGGCGGAAAGCGCAGGGTCGTCGAGCTCGTCCGCGCCCACGACAAGATCCGCGCCACCCTCGAGCGCCTCGGCCTCCGGTTCGCGCCCCTGGAGTTCGCCAAGGCCAGGCCCCCGGCCCAGCGCATCGCCTTCCACCGACACTCCGACTTCGACGGCCTCGACCCTCCCCCTCCCGACTG
>DASXVQ010000156.1:0-48558 GCA_036504155.1 Myxococcales bacterium | reverse complement strand
ATCAGGGTTCGAGAAGGCCGGTTGGGACTGCCGGCGGCCAAGGCCGCGCCTGACGTTTCGAGGTCCGCCTTCGCGGACCAGGTGGCGACGGATGTCATGGACGACGACAAGGGCGCCCGGGTTCAGGTCTTCGCACTTCTGAGGCTCAGGTTCCCGACTTCGCGACCTGAGGCCACTGCAGCCCGCGAAGGCGGGCATCGCAATGTCAGGCGCGACTTCAGTCGCCGGCTTTTTCGGGGCGGCACATCCCGGAACGAACTTGGGGTGCCTTGTACTAGGAGGCCGAAGCGAGGCACGCCGGACGCGAGGGCCCTCCGGGTCGAGGACGTAGAGGACGCGGTTCTGGTCGCTGTCATGGTGGCCGCAGGAGTTCTTCTCGCCGTCGGGCGACCAAGCGGGCTCGAGGGGTCGAATCGACGGAGCTGCCGTTGCGCCGCCTGGAGGCGTCGGCAATCATCGGCACGTCCTCCTCTGCCCAGAGGCCCCTGCTCATGAACTCCAGAACCCCCGCCGCAGCGCTCGCCTCCCTCGCCCTCGCCCTCGCGGCTGCGCCCGCCGCCGCCGACCAGGAGTTCCAGCTCAAGGGCTTCACCGCGAAGGGCGCCGAGGTGGTCTACGTGGACGCCTACGACAACGGCGGGGCCGGCGGCTGCGCGGTCGGCTCGACCACCGGGGTCGTGCGCGCGGTGAAGACCGGCAAAGAGACGCGCTTCGCCTACGACGCCAGGAACGAGTGCGAGGAGAGCGCTGCGAACGGCCCCGACGAGAAGGCCAAGAAGGCCTTCGACGCTTTCGTCGCCGCGCACCCGCTCACGCCCGCCGCCAAGGGCGCTGCCTCCCCCGACCGCAAGCGCACGCTGAAGCTGGAGATCAAGGGCGCCAAGAGCGCTTGGCACGAGGACTTCTGGGCCTACGACGAGGGCGCCTCCACGCTCTCGGGCAGCGTCGAGGTGGGCGGCAAGCGCCGCAAGATCTTCTGGGCCGAGGCAGGCGCCGTGGGCGGCCACGTCTACTCCTACTGGTCGAAGGAGGGCGACGCGCTGGTGCTGGTCCACACCGCGCGCCAGGGCGGGATGATGAGCCCCGAGGAGACGCAGCTGACCGTGCTCTCGCTCGACGCGCCGACCGTCGAGGTGCTCGCCCCCAAGGGCGCCAGGGCCGCGCTGCGCAAGGTGGTCTCCGCGCTGGCGCAGGCCGGTTTCACGATCGCCGGCGAAGCGCCCGCGAAGAAGGAGCGCGCCGCCAGCGTGGTCTACGCAGCCAAGGGCCAGGACGCCGCAGCCAAGGCGGTGGCCGCGGCCGTGCCGGGCGGCGCCACCGTCGAGCCCCTGACCTGGGCCAGCGACGCCGACGTCGTGGTCGCCGTCGGAGCCTCCGCGGGCAAGTGAAGTCCGCGCAGCCCGTCCCGCACCGCCGCCTCTGCACTCGCTCGCCGACGTAGTGGAGGCTCGCGGCTCCGGGCCGCCGCAGCCAGTTCCGGCCGGCGACCCGCCGACCCGGAGAGCAAGCCGGGCTCAGGAGCCGAATTCCGACCCCGCGCGGCCGGTTGTGCCGGCAGTGAACTCGAGCTCGGACACACCCCCCGGCCTCACCGATCCGGCGGCAGCCACCGCGGGGCCCGGCGACCCGCGGGACTGCCACGAGCGCGTGCTGCGCCTGGCCGACACCCAGCGGGTCACGGCCGCGATCCTCAAGCTCGCGCTCGCCGACATCCCCCTCGACGAGCTCCTGATGCGCACGCTCGACCTCGTCCTGTCGACCGAGTGGCTGCGCATCGAGCGCAAGGGCGCCATCTTCCTGGCCGAAGCCCCTTCCCGCGTCCTGACGATGCGCGCGCAGCGCGGCTTGAGCCCAACCCTGCGTCAGACCTGCGCGAGAGTGGCGTTCGGCACCTGCCTGTGCGGGCAGGCGGCCGCCACCGGGGCGCCGGTCTACTCCTCCCGGATCGACGAGCACCACTCCACGAGCTACCCGGACATGCCCGCCCACGGCCACTACTGCGTCCCCATCGGCGTCGAGGGCTCCGTCCTCGGCGTCATCAGCACCTACCTCGCCCCGGGCCACGAGTGCTCTCAGCTCGAGCTCGAGTTCCTCTCGGCCATCGCCGACACGCTCGCGGGAGTGCTCGTCCGGCGCCAGATCGAGGCCGAGCGCCGCGCGCTGCTGGGCCGGCTCGAGGAGGCCCTGCAGCGGGAGCGGCTGGGCCTGCTGGCCGCCAGCGCCGCCCACGACTTCGGCAACCTGCTCAACGTCTTCCACACCTCGGCGCAGGTGCTGCTGCGCCGGCTGCCGCTCCAAGACCCGCTGCGCTCGGTCGCCGAGGCCGTGGAGCGCGCCGCGCAGCGCGGAGCGGCCCTGACCACCCAGCTCAAGGCCTTCGGTCGCGAGGAGGAGCCCCGCCCCGAGCCGCTGTCGCTGGGCGAGGCGCTGCGCGCCCTCGAGCTCCCCCTGCAGCGCTTCGTCGGCGAGAAGATCGTCGTGCGCCTGGCGGTGGACGACCCCGGCCAGCGCGTGCTCCTCGACTCTCACCTGCTCGAGCGGGCCGTCCTGAACCTGGCGGCCAACGCCCGCGACGCGATGCCCGAGGGAGGGACCCTGTCGGTGCGGGTGACCGGCGGCGCGTCCGCGGACCGGGTCCTGCTCGAGATCTCGGACTCCGGCCAGGGGATGGCCCCGGAAGCCCAGGCGCGGCTCTTCGAGCCGTTCTTCACCACCAAGGCGCGCGGTGAGGGCGCCGGGCTCGGACTGGCCTCGGTCCGCCGCTTCGTCAAGCAGGCCGGCGGGGAGATCCGCGCGAGCTCGGCCCTGGGACGGGGCACGACGTTCTCGCTGGAGTTCCCGTGCAGCCCGCGAGCGGCCGCGCCGGCGCCGGCCTGAGCGGGTGAAGGCTACTCCTCGCCTTCGCCGGCATCCGGGTAGGTGATCTCGATCGACGGGAGCGACCTGGGCGTGGGCTTCTCGACGCCCGCGGTGGGCGCCTTGGTGTGCAGGTGCACCGTCTCGAGGGTGACGAAGAGATCGTTTCCGTGGGCGGCGTTGACGGTCCGCACCACGGGCGCAAAGCCTTCGCGGTCGAGCTGGAGCTGGTGGTCGCCGGCCGAGAGCGGGGTCGCGGCGACGTAGGGCGTCGTGCCCACCTCGCGGCCGTCGAGGGTCACCTTGGCGCCCTCGGGATCGGTGGCCACGCGGAACCGCTTGTCGAAGACGGGCATGTCGTCCGGTACGCCGGTGAAGGCGTGCCGCCAGGCGATGCCGCCAGCGAGGAGCACGAGCGCGGCGGCGGCGGCGCCGACGACGAGGCGTCGATTGCGCCGACTCATCGCCTCTGCGTCAGGAATGCGGACGACGCCGACCCCGCCAGCGACGGGCAGCCTGGCGACCGGCTCCTCGAGCCCGACCGCCGGCGTGAAGGGCATGCCCGGGGGCGGAGGCGGCGACAGCTGGCCCGGGGCGGCGTTCAGCTCCATCTGCGCCGCGGCGGCCGGAGACGTGGCGCTCCACCGCTCGAGATCCGCGAGGGCCGCCACGACCACGGGAGAGACCTCTTCGCCCCCGGCCGCCTCGCCGGGAAGTGCCTGGGGGAGCGGCGGCGGACCCTGGCGCGCCTGCGTCAGGTACTCCTCGAACACCCGGCCCATCCCAGCGGCGTTGGCGAAGCGGTTCTCGGGCTCGAGCTCCAGAGCGCGGTCGATGGCGTCCGCGAGCGTCTCGGGGAAGGCCGGGTCGACGGTGCGCACGCGCGGCGCCTGGACCGCGGTGATGGTGTTCGCCACCTGCTGCAGGTCGTCGCCGGTCACCAGGCGCCGCCGCGCCACGAGCTCCCACAGCACCACGCCCAGCGAGAAGAGGTCGCTGCGGCCGTCGAGCGCCTTCGCCACGCACTGCTCCGGCGACAGGTAGGGCGGCCGGCCCTTGATGAGGCCCAGCTCCCGGGAGAGCCCCGTGATGCCGAGGTCGAGCAGCTTGATGGCCCCGTCGGCGCAGGCGACGACGTTCCGCGGGCTCACGTCGCGGTGGACGAGGCCGAGCGGCCGGCCCTCGGCGTCCTTGAGAGCGTGCAGGTAGGCCAGCCCGGCGCAGACCTGCGCGCCCACGGCGGCGACGAAGGCGGGCGGCAGCGCCTGGTTCTCGGCGATGGCGGCCTTGAGGATCTGGTCGAGCGAGCGGCCCTCGAGGTACTCGAAGACCAGGAAGTGGACGCCTCGCTGCTCGCCGAAGTCGTAGAGGTGGACGATGTTCGGGTGCGAGACGAGGGCCGCGATCCGGGCCTCCTCCACGAACAGCTGCAGCTGCTTCTCCTCGCCCGACGGCTCGGCGGTCACCGTCTTGACCACCACCCGGCGCGAGACCCCGCCCGGGCCCACGTGCCGCGCGAGGAAGACCTGCGCCATCCCGCCGCGCGCCAGCGGACGCTCGACGACGTACTTGGAACCCAGGTCAGGAAGCTCGGTCGTCATGGTCGAGCCAAGCCAACAGCGGTATTCGCTCGCCGTCAATGCCGACGTCACCAGCGGTGCAGCCCGCAGGAGGGTGCGCGTTGACCTCCGCGGCTGGACCGTGGCTTCCTCTCCCGAGCCATGACGACCTACGAAGAGAGCGCGAGCCTCCTCATCGTCCGCCACGAGGCCCCGCAGGACGCCGTCTGGTACATGGGCGCCCTCGGGGCCCTCAACCTCGTGAGCGGCGTGGTCCTCATCGGCCGGGGCCTCCCGTGGCTGCTGCTCGTCGTCGGCATGCTCGTCGGGGCCGCGCTGCTGCTCCCGGTCGTCCGCAAGTTCAAGGCGGCGGAGTTCCGGCTGGATCGCGCCGCGGGCAGGGCGACGGCCAAGTGGAGCTACCGCTTCGGCCGAGTGGTCGAGAGAACGGTCCCGTTGGACCAGATCCGCGCGGTCCGGAGCCTCGGCACCGGCGGCCCGTACAAGGTCGCGACCGTGTGCCTGCGCATCGAGGCCGAATCGGACCTGCTCCTGCTCGCCGCGACCGGGTTCCGCTCTCCACGGCAGGAGGCCGACGAACTGGTGCGGCGCCTCTCGGTGTTCCTGGCGCTGCCGGTCGAGGCCCGCTGACGCCGAAGCCTCGTCCTGGGCGAACCGGCGCGCCTCGCCTCGGAGCTGAACGCCCGGCTCGGCGACCTCGCCCACGTCATCCACTCCACGCCCGGCAGAGCGGGCTTCGCTGGAGGACGATGAGCCTGCCCGGACCGCCGGAAGCTCCGGCGGCCCGGGCGGGATGCGCTGCGATCTCCCGGCTACTTCTCGCTGACGGAGACGTTGCCCTCGCTGGTGTTGAGGGTGATGGTGGCGTCGCCGCCCCCGTTGATGTTGCCCGTGCCCATGCCGCCGAGCACGGACCCGCTGAACTCCAGGTCCTGGTCGACGGTGAAGGTCCCGTTGGTGGCCTGGACGGTCAAGGTGCCCTTCGTGGTCGCGGACACGGTCACGCCGATGTCGCCCTTGGCCGTGTTGAGCGTGAGGGTGCCGTTGGTGCCCAGGTCCATGTTCACCGTGCAGCTGCCGTCGCCGGTGTTGGCCGTGCCGCTGCCCTTCATTCCCGTCAGGTCGAGGGCGCCGCCGGAGGTGTTGACGGTGAACTCCAGCGCCTCGGGAGTGTAGACGACGATGTCCACCGCGATGTCGCCGGAGGCGGACTTGTTCACCTGGACGGCCACGGTGTCGCCCGACTCGGCCACCTTGATGTCGCCGTCCTCGGCCGTGCCCGTCTTGAGCGTGGGCTTCATGAGGATCTCGGTGCGGCCGGACTCCCCGATCACCTTGATGGCGCCGAAGCTGTTGTTGAGGGTGAGCTTCTTGGCGGCCGAGGTCACCGCGACCTTCTGCTCGGCGTTGAGCTTGGTGGACTGCGTCCCGGGGTCGCCGCCACCGCCGCCACAAGCGGCGAGGAGGACTGCGGCCAGACCGACGGCGAGGGTCTTCAGCTTCATGGGTTCATCCCTTCTCTAGGAGGTGGGATCGGCGATACCGGCCCGCCGAGAGCGTTGCGACGGCAAGCAGACAGGTGCCGGACGAGGGTGCAGCGATCAAAGAATCTGTCGGGCGAGGACCGGGTTGTGATCGCCGTCACCTCCTGGGAGAGGGGGAGCGATCGCCATCACACCGCAGCAATCCCGGTGGGCCTGAGCGCAGGGCGCAGCGAAGCGGGCCCGGAGTCGAAGGCGGGCCCTTCGACTCCGGCATCGTCGCGCGCGGCCTACGCTCAGGGCGAACGAGTGCGCCGGCCTCGAGAGCGGGACACTGGCGAGGCGCCGAGGAGGGCGGCGCTACTTCTCCGCGGCGAGCAGGCCGGCCATCTGCCGGACCGGGAAGCCCTGCATGCCCTTGGGGAGCACCTTGGCGTCGGCCTCGGCGGCCTCCTTGAGCAAGCCCGCGCAGAGGTCGCGCTTGCCTTTCGCCAGCAGGTCCTGGAACGAGACCCAGCGCTCGTCCACGCTCTCCAGCGCCCGGATGACGCCTTCCAGCTCGCCGTTCGAGCCCGCCTTCCGGCCGCGCAGCTTCCTCAGCTGGGCGCTCGCCTCGCGGGGCTGCCCGGACTGGTAGTAGCCCAGGACGATCTTGGCGACCTCGGGGTCCGGGTACCAGGCGGCGACGCGCTCCGCCGGGCCGGGAGGCGGCGGGGCGTAGAACCGGGCGTAGCGCAGCGGGCAGGTGGAGGTGTCCGCCTTGCCGAGCTTGCCCCCCGCGAGCCGGTAGAGCTTGGCGATCTCCGGGTCGGCGCCGGTGGGCGACGGACAGGTCAGCTCCACCGCCCGCGCGCAGCGCTCGAAGGCCACGTCGAACTGGCCCGCGTCGACGTAGCGCTTGCAGACCGAGCCGCTGCGGCGCGCCACCGCCGCCGCCACGGTCCGGAAGTGCTCGGACGCCTCGGCCATCACCGCCGAGTCCGGGTCGATCGCCATCAGCAGCTCGATGGCCTCGTCCTCCTTGCCGGAGGCGGAGAGGGCCTGCGCGGCGGCGAGCTTCTCCTCGTTGGACGTCGCGGGCAGCGCGGCCCCACCAGCGAGCGCCAGCGCCAGCGGAAACAATGCGAGAGTAGCAGTGCTCATATGCCCCCCAGGCAGTGACCTATTCGCAAGCTTAATTGATTACTTGCACTTTTGCCCAACGAGCGTCCGCTCCCCGCCTGGGGGGAGACCTCGCGGGAGGTCAGTGGAGGACGTCGCCCTCGGCGGCGACGGCGGGGGGAGGCGCCTCGAAGAGGGGCCCCTCCCCGCCGGATCCGGACGTTCCGAAGGTCGAGGACGACGGCTGCCTGCTGTCACCCCAAATCTCAAGCTGGCGGAAGTGGGTAGAGCCGGCCCGGGCCTGCCCTGAGCCTGTCGAAGGGTGGCCGGGGCGGCAGTTGTCGGGCGCGAGGATGACCGACACGGCGCGACCGAACGCGCCCCCGGCACGGAGGCCGGGCTCTACCCATCTTCAGGATAGGTGGTGGAGACCATCCGAAGAGAAGTGGGGTGACAGCAGGCCTCTACGTCCCCGGCTCCTGAGCCTTCTCCCGGACGGGCACCAGGACCAGCGTGCTCAGCGGCGGGAGCGTGAGGCTGATCGAGGCCGGCTTCCCCTGCCAGGGGACGTCGTCGGTCGCGAACTCGGTCTGCCCCAGGCAGCCCGAGCCCCAGTACTCGGCGCCGTCGGTGTCGAGCGCCTTGCGGTAGCGGCCGGCGAACGGCAGGCCGACGCGGTAGTCGTGGCGCGGCACCGGCGTGAAGTTGCAGACGAAGACCGCGCAGTCGCGGCGCTCGCGGGCCCAGCGGATGAACGACACCACGCTGTTCTCGCGGTCGTGGAAGTCGATCCACTCGAAGCCTTCCCAGCCGTAGTCCTGCTCCCAGAGCGCCGGGTGCTCGCGGTACAGGTGGTTCAAGTCCTGGAGGAAGCGGCCGAGCTTCTGGTGCGGCTCGTGCTGCGTGAGGTGCCAGTCCAGGCTCTTGTTGCAGTCCCACTCGTTCCACTGGCCGACCTCGGCCCCCATGAAGAGCAGCTTCTTGCCCGGGTGCCCGAACATGAAGGCCAGCAGCGAGCGCAGGTTCGCGAACTTCTGCCACAGGTCCCCGGGCATCTTGTCCAGCAGGGAGCGCTTCCCGTGCGTGACCTCGTCGTGCGAGAGGACCAGGACGAAGTTCTCGTGGAAGGCGTAGAGCAGCGCGAAGGTGATGAGGTCCTGGTGGTGCTTGCGGTGGACGGGGTCCTTGGAGATGTAGCGCAGGAAGTCGTTCATCCACCCCATGTTCCACTTGAAGTTGAAGCCCAGCCCCCCGTGCTGCGTGGGCTTGGAGACGCCCGGCCAGGCCGTCGACTCCTCGGCGATCATCATGACCCCGGGGTGGTAGCGGAAGACGGTCTCGTTGAGCCGCTTGAGGAAGTGGATGGCGTCGAGGTCCTCGCGGCCGCCGTGCTGGTTCGGGACCCATTCGCCCTCCTTGCGCGAGTAGTCCCGGTAGAGCATGGAGGCGACGGCGTCCACGCGCAGGCCGTCGAGGTGGTAGCGCTCCAGCCAGAAGAGGGCGTTGGAGACGAGGAAGTTGCGGACCTCGTGGCGCCCGTAGTTGAAGACGAGGGTGCCCCAGTCCTTGTGCTCGCGCTGGCGCGGGTCGGAGTGCTCGTAGAGGAACGAGCCGTCGTAGTAGGAGAGCCCGTGCTCGTCGCGGGGGAAGTGCGCGGGCACCCAGTCCATCAGCACGCCGATGCCGTTCTCGTGCAGGTGGTCGACGAAGGCCATGAAGTCCTCGGGCGAGCCGTAGCGCGAGGTCGGGGCGTAGTAGCTGACGACCTGGTAGCCCCAGGAGATGTCGAGGGGGTGCTCGCAGACGGGCAGCAGCTCGACGTGGGTGAACCCCAGCTTCTTGACGTGCGCGGCCAGCTTGGGGGCCAGCTCGCGGTAGGTGAGGAAGCGGTCCTCCTGCTCGGGGACGCGCATCCACGAGCCCAGGTGCACCTCGTAGATGCTGATCGGCTGGTTGAGGACGTCGGTCTCGCGCCGCCGCTTCATCCAGGCGGAGTCCCGCCAGACGTGCCGGTCGAGGTCGGCCACGACCGAGCCCGTCTTCGGCCGCTGCTCGGCGGCGAACGCGTAGGGGTCGGTCTTCTCGTAGCGGTGCCCCAGCGAGGTGCGGATCTCGAACTTGTAGATCCCGCCCTCGGGGACCTCGGGGACGAAGAGCTCCCAGACGCCCGAGGAGCCCAGCACGCGCATCTGGTGCTTGCGCCCGTCCCAGCCGTTGAAGTCGCCGATGACGCTCACGCCCCGGGCGTTGGGCGCCCAGACCGCGAACTGGACGCCACGGACTCCCTCCCGCTCGCAGAGGTGAGCGCCGAGCTTCTCGTAGATGCGGTGGTGGTCCCCGATGCCGAAGAAGTAGAGGTCCTCGTCGCTGAGCCAGCGGCCGAACGAGTAGGGGTCGCGGTAGACCTTCTCCTGGCCGCCCTCGTAGACGGCCCGCACCCGGTACGGGAACGGCTTGCTCTCCTCGGGGATCACGCACTCGAAGACGTCCGGCGCGTAGGCCTGCTCCATGGCGAAGCGCCGCTTGCCGCTCTTGGCGTCGAGGATGTGCACCTCGCGCGCCCCCGGCTCGAAGACGCGGATCGCCAGCTGGTTCCCCTCGTCGGTGGTGACCGGGTGCGGTCCGAGGACCTCGAACGGGTCGTAGTAGTCGCAGTGAACCAGCCGCTGGATCTTGTCGCTGACGTCGTGCACGTGGGCCCCCATCGACAGTGTTGAGTGAAGAGCGGCGACGGTAGGCAGCGCCAGGCGGAGCGTCAAAGCGTGAGCGCGTTCAGCGCGAGGCGCTGTCGCGGTTTCGACAGGATGGCGGCGGGGCGAGATCCGTCCCCCATCGGACGGTCCAGCGGCCGCTCCGAGCCGGGGCCGTCGGGCGTCGACGGCGTGCCGGCTGGAGCGGCGCGACGTGATATTTCGAGGCCTCAGCCCGCCCGACCATCCCCGAGGAGTTATCGATGAACAGGCCTCTACGTCCGCTGATCGCCTTGGCCGCGCTCGGTCTCTCCTTCAGCTGCGGTGAAACGATCTCCCCCGATGCGCCCGATTCGGGAACGCAGCGGACCGATGCGGCCCTCGCCGCGGGCCTGGATGCCCATCCCCTCGACGACGCCGGCTTCCCGGAGGACGCCGCCGCCGCCGCGGTCGATGCCTCCGCCGAGGGCGATGCCGCCGAGCCGGGCGCGGACGCGTCGGTCCCGAGCCCCGACGCCGCGACGGCGGGCCTCGACGCGGCTGCCGGAGGGGACGCGGCACCGGGACTGGATGCCGCCGCCGCGGGCTTGGACGCGGCTTCCGGCTTGGACGCCTCGCTGGCGCCCTACGAGGTGCCGGCCTACGCGCCCGCCGCCGACGACACCGCTGCCTTCCAGGCGCTGCTCGAAGCCGCGAGCATCGGCGCGCAGGCCAACTCGGAGATCGTCGCCGCGGCTGCCGGCGATTTCTGCGGCGGAGCGGAGAAGGAGCTGGTGCTCTTCAAGACCCTGCACAGCTTCGTGAGCGTGCTGCGCGGGCCGACGCCCCACGCCGTGGCCTCCGGCGACCTCGACTCCGCGACCGCCAGCCCCTGGCGCGCCGCGGCGGTGGCCGACTTCGACGGCGACGGCAAGGACGAGGTCATGGCCTTCCGCCACGTGACGCTCGCAGGTCTCGACGACGTGGTGCTCGTCGACTTCGACGCCAGCTGCAAGCCGAGCAAGCTCGCGGGCGCGGTGGTCGGCGGCGTCTCCAACTCCAACTGGGTCTCGGCCTCGGCCGGGGACGTCGACGGCGACGGCCAGCCGGAGGCCGTGGGCCTCAAGCCCGAGCACTCGAACTTCGTGGTCCTGGGCTACTCCGGCGGCCAGATCACCCTCGAGCGCGGCTTCGACCAAGGCGACGCGACGCACCCCTGGGCGGCGCTGGCGGTGGGCGACCTCGACGGCGACCAGAAGATCGAGATCGCCGCCGCGCGCAGGTCGAGCGACTCGGGGGCCACGGTCTTCGTCTATCGGCTGAGCGGAGCCACCGTCGCCCAGGTGGCCCAGTCGTCGGTGGGAGCCAGCGGCAGCTCGAGCTGGGCGGGCGCGGCCATCGGCGACTTCAACGGCGACGGCCGGCGGGCGCTCGCCTTGGTGCGCAGCGAGTCGCCGCAGTTCCTGCTCCTCGAGACCAACGGCTCGACGACCCTCGCCACCGCGGGCCAGGCGGGGCTCGACAGCGACGCGGCCCAGCCGTGGAGCGGGCTGGTCGCCACCGACTGGCTCGGCGGGGACTCGGCGGCGGACGAGCTCATCGCCCTGCGCCAGCCCACCGGGGCGTTCGACGTCGGCGTGCTGGTCTACGGCAGCGACTGGCACGACCTGCGTCGGCGCCAGGCCATCGCCCACACGCGCGGCCAGTACGACAACAAGAGCGCCTTCTTCGATCCGGTGGCTTCGCCCAAGGTCGCCAAGCTGCAGCAGTGGATGAGCGACACCCACACCAACACCTACAACATGATGCTCTGGGACGAGACCGGGAAGGACTACCTCGACCTGGTGGAGGTGCTGGAGGGGACCCGGGACTTCGCCGTCGACGGACGCAAGGTGCGCCTCTGGGTGACGCTCATCCCGCGCACCGAGTCGGCGGCCCACGACGCGGGCTTCGGCCTCAAGTGCTCGGTCCCCGCGGACAGCCCGCTCACCGCCTGGGACGAGAAGACGCTCTTCGATCCCTCGCTGGGCAACGGCGGCTGCCTCGACTTCCGCGGCTGGGGCAAGGCGCTGGGCCGGCTGGCCGCGCAGTACCCGCAGCTCGTGGCGGTGAACATCGACGACTTCACGCACAACGTGGGCTGGAGCTCGATCGAGATCCACCCCGACACGATCGCGGCGATGACCGCCGAGATGCGCAGCCAGGCTCCCTGGCTCGCGCTGGCCCCGACGTTCTACTACCGCGAGGGCGGCGCCTTCGTGCTCGACTCCTGGCCCGACGTCGGGCTGGCCCTGGACAGCATCCTGTTCTACTTCCGCAACGAGAAGCAGGGCGTCGGCCCCTGCGCCAGCGCGGCCTGCGGCGTCCCCGCCCCGGCGAAGTGCACCGGGGCCTGCCTCGCCGGGACCTGCGCCGAGGCCACCGTGGCCAACGCCCCGGGAGAGATCGCCGACATGGCCCAGGGGTTGCCGGGCGCGCGCCGGTTGCAGTTCGGCGTCTACGCTTCGTCCCATTCCACCTGCGGCCAGCCCTCCGCGGCCTATGTCGAGAACCTGCTCGAGACGGTGTTGACCGATCCGCTGGTGGAAGGGGCCTCGGTCTACGTCTTCCAGCACCCGAGCGGCGCCTGCAGCAGCCCGACCACGGATCGCGGCTGCGCGGTGCAGAAGGAATATGGGGCGCACTGACGGTCGGGCTGGCACTCGCTCGCGCGATCTCCGCGCCGCCGGCGGGTGTTCGTCGGCCTTTCGACACATGGCCCGGGCGCGGTGGCGCAGCCGCTTCAACGAGGGCGCACAGCGGTCACACTCCGAGCCGTCACTTCGGCCATCGACCGGAGGCGTGCCGCCATGACGACGATTCTGGTGTTCGGGTTCGGGTTCCTCGCGGCCGGCGGGCTGTTCGCCGCGCTGGCCTTCCACTTCCTCCGCACGCCCACCGGCCTGGTGCTGGCCCGCAAGGCGCGCCTCGGCTTCCAGGACACGTACGTCGACGTGCGCGGTTGGGGAGCGGTCGACTACCTCAAGAACCCCGGGCTCGCCGCGATCCTCGCCAAGCGAGGCGTCGCCTCCGCGCTGGGCGTGCCCCAGACCCCGACCGAGAAGGGCAAGAAGGCCCTCGACGAGGGCCTGGAGAAGATCCAGCAGAAGCTGCGCTGAGGTCCGAGCGCCAGCCCCGTTCGGGACCGGAGTCCCGGCGTCCTGGCGACGGGGTCGCTATTCTCTGGAGTGGGTCTTCGCGGCCCCCGTCTCGGGGGCGTCCGAGGTTTCAAGACCCCGGAGGATCTTCCATGCGCTTCAAGATTGGAGACACGGCGTCGACGTCGCGGACCGTGACCGAGGCCGACATCGTCATCTTCGGGGGAGTCACGGGCGACTTGAACCCCGCGCACTTCGACGAGGCCTGGGCCAAGACCACTCGCTTCGGGGGACGCATCGCGCACGGGATGCTCACCGCGGGCTATGTCTCCGCGGTGGTGGGGATGAAGCTCCCGGGCCCGGGCGCCATCTACCTGAGCCAGTCGCTCAAGTTCACTGCGCCGGTGAGGATCGGCGACACCATCACCGCCAAGGTCGAGGTGGCGGAGATCATCGAGAACAAGCGCCTGCGTCTGCTCACCACCGCCACCAACCAGGACGGCAAGGTGGTGCTCGAGGGCGAGGCGTTGGTGTTGCCGCCCAGGGAGTAGCCGGCGGCGCCCTTCCCCTCTGCTCGGACCGAACCTGATGTTCGAGCGAGGCAAGCGCTCCGCTGGTCGCCCGGCCTGCGCGCGACGACGGGCTTCGGCGGCGCTGGCGGCTGCCGCTCCCGCGCGACCGGGCGGACCGCACCTCGAGCGGAGCGTGCTTTCCCTGAGCGGGTCTTCCTATTCGCCCGGGCGCTGAAGGAGAGGCGCGCTCGCGGGCGACCCGATCACAGGTTGAGCAGCGCCTGCAGGCGCACGACGTCGAAGCCACTGACGGCCTCGCCGTTCACGACGACGATCGGCACGACGCAGCTCACCTGGCGGGCCTTGGTGCAGATCCTGATGGCCTCCCTCCAGGCCTGGCCCGAGCGGTCGGCGTCCTTCTCCTCGAACTCCACCTCGTGCTCCTGCAGCCATGCGCGGACGCTGTCGCACGAGCCGCACTGGCGGATGGTGTAGAGGACCACCTTCTCGCCCATCGGGCGCCACTTCTTCTTCCGCTCGGCGGCCGCCGCCTCGTCGGACTCGGCGGCCTTCCGGTCGAGCTCGCGCGCCGCCTTCACGGCCGCGGCGAGCTTCGCCTCGGTGGCGTCGTGGGAGCGCACGGCCGGCGCGGCCGGCTCCGGCGCCTTGACCTTGGCGCGGGCCTGCGCGAGCAGCGGCGCGACCCGCTTGCCCACCGCCTTGTCGCCCTCGAACGGCTCGAGGATCACCACCACCATCTGCCAGCCCTCCAGGCCCTGCGCGGCCTGGGCGCGCAGCAGCGCCACCTCCCCGTCCTTGGGCAGCAGCGCTCCGAGGGCGTCCCCGAACCGCTCGGCCTGCTCGAAGCGCTTCTCCTGGACGGCCACCGTGGCGCACGTGCGCAACGCCTTGGCCTGCTTGGCGTCGAGGGCGATGGCGCGCTCGCAGTAGAGTCCGGCGAAGGAGCGGTCCGACTTCGCCTGGGCCATCTCGGCGGCGTCGGCGAAGACCTGGGCCGCGGGCTCCTTGGCCAGCTGCGAGGTGTCGGCCAGGTCGTCGATGATCAGGTCGAACTTGCCGGCCTTCAGGTGGGCGCGCGCGGCGGCGAGCGGGTCGGGCGCGGCGGCGGCCGCTGCTGCTGCGGATGCCAGGTTCGGGGCGAGGCAGACGGCCAACAGGGCGGGGATGGTGCGGCGGAGCACGCGTGCCTCCTTCGGGACGGGTCGGGCTCGAGAATAGCCCCGGACTCTCAGTCATGTCGCGCGGGCACGTCGATGCCGTGCCTCAGCGGCGGCGCGCTTGGCCCCGACCCTCGCGACAGCCGCAGTTCGACACCCAGAAGCGCCGATTCGGCGCGGCGAACGCGCGGGCTTCCTCTCGGGTGGAGACGAAGTGCAGGTGGACGAGGTCGCTGGACATGAAGACCTCGCGGGGCAAGGGCCGGCTCCGCGAGAGGATACCCCGCCGAGGCCGGCGCCCGCGGCGGGCAAGTCGGTGCCCAGGCTCACTTACCGGGCAGCGGGGCCGGCCTCCGCGGCCCCGGCCAGCACCTCGCGCACGACCCGGCGCGCCTCGGCGACGGTCCAGGGCTTGGCGATCACCGCGACGAACCCGTGCGCCAGGTGCTCCGACATCTCCGCAGCGTTGGAGTAGCCGGAGGAGACGATCGCCTTCACCTGGGGGTCGAGCACCTTGAGCGCCCGCAGCGTCTCCACCCCGCCCATGCGCCCGGGGACGGTGAGGTCGAGGATGACCACGTCGAAGGCTTGGCCCGCCTCGCGCTCGCTGCGGTACTTGGCGACCGCCTCGGCCCCGTCCGCGGCCACGGCGACGCCCCACCCCGCCCCCTCGAAGACGCGCTGCCCGAGCCGGCGCACCGCCTCCTCGTCGTCCATGAGCAGGATCCGGGCAGGCAGGTCGGACGCGGGCGCCACCGCGGCCGAGGCCGACGCCAGTCGCTCGCCGGGCCGGGCGGGCAGGAACACGTCCAGGGTCGTCCCCTCGCCGCGCACGGAGCAGACTTCGACGTGGCCGGCGTGCCTGGCGACGATGGAGTGCGTGACCGCCAGCCCCAGCCCGCTGCCCCGCCTCTTGGTGGAGAAGAAGGGGTCGAAGATGCGCGGCAGGTCCTCGGCGGGGATGCCCTGGCCGTGGTCGGCCACGCGCAGCCGGACCCAGGAGCCGGCCGCGAGCGGACCGCGGGGCTCCTCGAGCCGCAGGTTCGCCAGCGACACCTCCACCGTGCCGCCGCGCTGGGCCTCGAGGGCGTTGAGCACCAGGTTCTGGACCACCTGGCCCAGCTGGCCCCCGTCGCCCTCGACCGGCCAGCAGTCGTCGGGGAGCTCGAAGCGGCAGGCGCCGGAGGCCCCGTGCGCCGCGAACTGCGCCGCCTCGAGCACCACCCGGGGCAGGGCCAAGAGCGTCTTCAGCGGCGCGCCGCCCCGGGAGAAGGTGAGCAGCTGCCGGGTGAGGTCCTGGGCGCGCAGCGCGGCCTTCTCGGCCTCGCCCAGCAGCTGGCGCTGCTCGGAGCGGGGCGGGTCGTCGGTGACCGCGAGCGAGATGTTGCCCAGGATGCCGGTGAGCAGGTTGTTGAAGTCGTGGGCGATGCCGCCGGCCAGCACCGCCAGCGACTCGAGCCGCTGCGCGCGGGTCTGCGCCTCCTCGCGGCGCACCCGGTCGGAGACGTCCAGCACCAGCGACATGACCCCGGTGGCTTCGCCCTGCTCGCCGACCAGCAGGGAGTTGAACCACTCGCAGGTGATGACGCCGCCGTCGCGCACCCGGTTCTCGTTGAGGCTGTAGCGGCCACCCTTCCCCTCGAGCAGCGCCTTCCAGACCAGGAGGTTCGCGGCCCGGGAGGGCTCGGGGAGGATGCGCTCGGCGCTGCTCCCCAGGACCTCGCTCGCCGGCCACCCGAAGATCCGCTCGGCCGCGGTGTTCCAGTAGACGATGCGGAACTGCGGGTCGATCTCGAGGACCCCGACCAGCGACTGCTCCAGGTGCAGCGTCAGCTTGGTCTGCGAGGCCCGCAGCGCCGCCTCGGCGCGGCGGCGCTCCGCCAGCTCGGACTGCAGCGCCGAGGTGGCCGCGGCGACCTTGCGGCGCAGGCTGTAGCTCCAGCCGACCGCGAGCAGCGTCAGGAACGCCGCGGTGCTCACGGCGGCCCAGAGGCCGAGCAGCAGCCGGTGGGAGAGGACCGGTCCGGTGTCGATGCGGATCCAGCGGGCGCGGATCTCCTCGCGCTCGGCCGGCGTCACCGAGGCCAGCGCCTTGGTCATGATCGACTGCAGGACGGGCTGGTCGCTGCGGGTGGCGATGACCAGCGGGTGCTTCCTGCCGGAGTCGGCGGCCACCCGCAGGTTGGTGATGCCGTGGCGCTCGATGAGGTAGGAGGCGATGGCGAGGTTGACCACGGTGGCGTCGACGCGCCCGAACGAGACCTCGGTGAGGCAGGTCAGGTCGTCGCGCACCGGCACCAGGACGATCTGCGGGAAGAAGGTCCGCAGGTACTCGTGCAGGGCGTTGCCCTCGGTCACCGCCACCCGGTGCCCCGCCAGCGCGGGCAGAGCGTGGTCGCCCGAGACGCCCTTCGGGACGATGACCACGTTCGGCACGTCGATGATCGGCGGGGAGAAGAGCAGGTACCTGGAGCGCTCTTCGGTCGGTTGGGCCGCGGTGATGCCGTCGACCTCGCGAGCCTTCGCCTTCTCCAGCACCACCTCCCAGGTCGGCTCGCGGACGATCTCGATACGGGTCGCGAGGCGGGTTTCGATGAGGCGGAAGTAGTCGGCCACCAGCCCCTGGTAGCGGCCCTGCTCGTCGATCCACTCGATGGGCGGGAAGGCCGGGTCCGGCGCGAAGCGGAGCGGGTGCTGCGCCAGCCAACTGCGCTCCTCCGCCGTCAGCGCGGCGGGCGGAGGCTCGGACCGGCACGCGGCGAGGGACAGCGCCACCGCACAGGCCCACAGGAAACCGCGCGATGCCATGGTCCGTCTTCCCCTGCGCTGCGACCTACGTCCTCGACTGGGCCAGTGTACTCCGCCCTCCGCCGCCGTCGGCTTTCCTGCTTTCGTCCGGCGCTCGAACCGGCTCGGCTTCCTGCCGGAGCGCGCTCTCGCCGCTGCGGCTCGACGATCAGCGCTTCACGGCCAGCGGCGCGGGCCGCACGACCCTTCCGCCCGGCCGGTCGAAGCCCGCTCCGAAAACCCCCTCGGCGTCGTCGCGCGCCGCCCGCAGCAGCCGCGGAAACTCCTCCAGCCCCACCCGGCGGGTCCGGGCGTCAGAGAAGGGGAAGTCCTTGGGCGCCCAGTCGCCGAGCTCGAAGTCGAGCGTGACGAACCGCGCGAGGGGGAAGCCCTCGGCCAGGCTGGCGGGGACGGCCAGCGGCAGGGCGCGCGTCCCGGCACAGGCGGCCTCGATGATCGAGTCCACCCCCGCGTCCTCCACGCGCCAGGGCAGGAGCGGGTTGGCCACCGAGTAGTTGCGCCGCGGCACGGCCAGCACGTCCGGGAGCGCCTTGCTCGAGTCCCACCAGGAGCCGTCCACGTCCTTCATCGCCCGGCGGCCCAGGTCGCGCGGCAGCGGCCGCAGGCGCTTCAGGGCCCGCGGCAGCCAGGCGTCCATCGACGCGTTCCAGTCGCGGCGCGAGCGCACGCCCTGCTTGCCGATGATGCCGCCGGCGATGCGGATCCCCAGCAGGTTGGAGTAGAGGTCCTCGGGCGAGAACGCCGAGGCCTTCTCCGACCAGGCCGGGGAGGTCCGGTGGCCGTACCAGGTCACCAGCTCGTGGAAGACGGAGAGGTGGAACACCGCGTACTGCGCCAGGCGCACCGCCCACTCCCAGCGGTCGGCTCCCGCCAGCGCCTCCGCCGGGATCGCCGCGAGCCGCACCCGCCGCACCGCGCCGTCGCCGGGGAGGGTGAAGGTCGCCGGGCCGGGGAGCGCCGCGGCGAAGCGCAGCGCCAGGAAGAGCGTGAGGTCGGCGTAGTCGCGCACGTGCCCGGTGTCCACGAAGCCGCCGCGGCAGGTGTAGACCAGGCCGTCCTTCTCCAGGGTGGCGAAGTGCTCGAGGTCGAGGTCGAAGGTGAGCACGCCGTTGTCGTACTCGTGCCGGCCCAGGTCCTCGACCGCCTGGATGTTGGGGATGGAGTAGCCCAGCACCCGCGCGCCCCCGATGGCGATCTGCAGGTCCATCCCGAACCCGCAGCAGGGCCGGGTCGCGGTGGGCTGGCCGATGTCCGGCAGCGAGGCCGGGTCGAACTTCTCCACCGCGGCGGCGCTCTCGCCCAGCGCCGCGGCCACGTCCTGGTCCGGCGCCAGCATCCCCGGCCCGGCGGACCAGTTCAGGCCCGCGCAGCCGGCGAGGGCGAGCGATCCGAGAAGTCCGAGGGCGGGCGGGAATGGGCGCATGGGGCGCGCCCAGCTTACGGAGCCGGCGGGAGGCCTACCACCACTTCATTCGTCGCCACTTCATTCGTCGCCACCTCCGGCGCCGCCGCGCCGGTCCGGACGGGCCGCGCCCCGCACCCCGTGCCTCGGCGCTGCCAGGCCCCCGCCCGGCAATCGCGGCCACCTGCCGAAAGCCCCAACCGCCCCAAGAGGGGCGACGCCGCGGGACGATGCGCGGCACCGGGGGCTCGGTAACCTAGTATTCCAGGCCGCCCCCGGGTCCGACGTGAACGTCATCGAAGCCAGCGAGCTGACCAAGCACTACCGCGTCCACCGGCGCCCGCCGGGGATGCGGGCCGCCTTCCGCTCGCTCTTCCGGCGCTCGTACGAGACGGTGGTCGCCGTGGACGGCATCACCTTCTCCATCGCCGAGGGAGAGCGCGTCGGCTTCCTGGGCCCCAACGGAGCGGGCAAGACCACCACCCTCAAGATGCTCAGCGGGCTGCTGCACCCGACCCGGGGCGAGGCGCGGGTGGCCGGGTTCGTCCCCCAGCGCCGCGAGCCGGCCTTCCTCAAGCAGATCACGCTGGTGATGGGCCAGAAGCAGCAGCTGCTCTGGGACCTGCCCCCGTCGGAGACGTTCGAGCTCAACCGCGCCATCTACGACGTGCCCCGCGAGCAGTTCCGGGAGACGGTCGCCGAGCTGACCGCGCTGCTGGAGCTGGGCGACCTGGTGGGCAAGCCGACGCGCCAGCTCTCGCTCGGCGAGCGGATGAAGTGCGAGCTCGCCGCGGCGCTCTTGCACCGGCCCCGCGTGCTCTTCCTCGACGAGCCGACCATCGGGCTCGACGTCTCGATGCAGGCGACCGTGCGCTCCTTCATCCGCGCCTACAACGAGCGCTTCGGCGCGAGCGTGCTCCTGACCAGCCACTACATGGACGACGTGGCCGCCCTCTGCCCGCGGGTGATCATCGTCGACCGCGGGCGGGTCATCTTCGACGGGGCGCTCGCCGACCTCGTCCGCCGGGTCCGGCCCGACAAGCGCATCGTCGTGCGGCTGTCCAAGCCCGTCGCGCGCGCCGACCTCGAGCCGTTCGGGCAGCTCGTCTCCCACGAGGATTCGCAGGCGGTGCTGCAGGTGCCGCACCTCGGGCTGCCGGAGCGCGTCCAGCGCATCCTCGCGCAGCTGCCGGTGATGGACCTCTCGGTCGAGGACCCGCCGCTGGAGGAGGTGTTCCGCGAGCTGTACCGCCGGACGCCCGCGCCGATCGAGGAGGCCGAGCCGTCGTGATCCGCGCCGCCGCCAGGGCCTTCCCCACCCTGTTCCGCGTGGGCTTCGCCGACGCCGTCGCCTACCGCGCCGAGTTCCTGGTGTGGATCCTAACCACCAACATGTCGCTGGTGATGCTCGCGCTCTGGAACGCGGTCGCGCGCGAGAGCCCGGTGGGCCCCTACGGCCAGCGCCAATTCGTCGCGTACTTCCTGTGCACCCTGGTGGTGCGCCTGCTCACCGGCTCGTGGGTCGTCTGGCAGATGAACTACGAGCTGCGCCAGGGCCTGCTCGCCTTCCGGATGCTGCGGCCGATCCACCCGATGGTGCACTACGCCGCGGAGAACCTCGCCGCCCTGCCCGTGCGCGCCGCCTTCGCGCTGCCGATCGCCGTGGCGAGCCTGTTCGTGATGGGCGCGGACCAGGTGACGCACGACCCGCTGCTGATCGCCCTGTTCGTGGCCTCGGTCCTGCTCGCCTGGCTCATCAACTTCCTGGCGATGGCGATCATCGCGGTGGCCGGCTTCTACGTGGAGAGCTCGGTCTCGCTCTTCCAGGTCTGGTTCGGGCTGTACATGGTCCTCTCCGGCTACATCGTGCCGCTGGACCTCTTCCCGGGCTGGCTCGCCTCGCTCGCGAAGGTGCTGCCCTTCCGCTTCATGCTCAGCGCCCCGGTGGAGACGCTGCTCGGCCGCTTCGATCGGCTCGGCGCGCTCGCGCACCTGGGCGCCTCGGCCGCCTGGTCGGCGGGGCTGCTCGCCGTGCTGGTCCTCTTCTGGCGCAAGGGCGTGCGCCGCTTCAACGCCTACGGAGGCTGACCGAAAGTGCGCCGCTACCTCAAGCTCCTGTACATCCAGGTGCGCGCCTCGGCGACGGTGGCGATGCAGTACCGCCTCGACTTCCTGGTCCAAGGCGTGGTCTCGGCGTTCTGGTCGCTCTTAGCGCTCATCCCGCTGGGGATCGTCTTCTCCGGACCGCGCCAGAGCGTCGCCGGCTGGAGCTTCCCCGAGACCCTGGTCGTGCTCGGCTGGTACACGCTGCTCAAGGCGGTGCTCGAGGGCGCCATCAACCCGAGCCTGCTCGCGGTCGTCGACCACATCCGCAAGGGCACGCTCGACTTCGTGCTGCTCAAGCCCGCGGACGCCCAGTTCCTGGTCTCGACCGCGCGCTTCGAGCCCTGGCGCGCGCTCGATGGGCTGGTCGGGATCGGGCTGCTGGTCTACGCGTTCGGCCGGCTGGGGCGCTACCCGCACCCCGCGCACTTCGCCGCGGCCCTGGCGATGCTGGCGATCGCCGTGCTGCTGCTCTACTCGCTGTGGATCCTGGTGATCTCCGCGGCGTTCTACGTGGTGCGCATCGACAACCTGAGTTTCCTGTTCACCTCCATCTTCGATGCCGCGCGCTGGCCCTCGAGCGTCTTCACCGGCTTCTGGCGGGTCGTCTTCACCTTCGTGATCCCGCTGGCGGTGATGACCACCTACCCGGCGATGGCGCTGCTCGGGACGCTGCAGCTCGGCACCGCGGCGATCGCGGCGGTGTGCGCGCTGGGCTTCGCGGTCGCGGCGCGGGCCGTGTGGCGGCTGTCGCTGGCGCGGTACACCTCGGCGAGCAGCTGAGAAAGGGTCTGGGGAAAGCCGAGCTCCGGTTCATCGGACAGGACGCCATGCGCCCGGTCGCCTGAGTCCAGCCACCCAAGTCCTGCTGGCGCCAAACGGTCTGTGGACCTAGCATCGCCCCCGTGATTGACCCACGATTCCCGCGCTTGGCTTCCTATATCGCCGGCCTGCCGAACGGTCTCGCCTCCCACCCCGAGTGCCAGGCCAAGGGCGCCATGGTGCGCTCGATGATCCGCGACCCGCTGGGCGGGGTGCCGCCCGACGCGCTGCCCAGCGAGATCAGCCAGCTCATCCGCTCGCCGCCGTTGAACAGCCAGTGGGTCCCCGACACGTTTTTCTTCGGCGCGCTCCTGGCCCTCGCCGACCTCCGCAAGCTCAGCGAGCGCGCCTACCTCGACTGGGTCTTGGACTCCAACCGGGCCCTGTTCAAGAGCCCGGTCTACAAGCTGCTCTCGCTGGCGACGCCGAGCCTGCTGCTGACCCTGGGCAGCGCCACCTGGGGCTCGACGCACCGGGGCTCGAAGCTCTCGGTCGAGGGCGTTTCGACCGGCAAGGGCGGGCTCGCGGTGCTCACCTTCCCCGAGCGGCACTTCAGCCATCCCGACGTCATCACGGCGATCCAGGCGGGCGTGCAGGTGGCGCTCGAGCTGTCGAACGCGAAGAACCCGACGCTGACGCTGGCGAAGACGACACCGACCTCGGCCGAGTTCGTGGCCAAGTGGGGCTGAGCGTCTCGCGAACCGACCGATGTTCGCGGCCCGGTTCGAAGCGCGGCGCAGAGCCGGCGGCTAGTACGAGCATCCGGAAGTTCGATCAGGGTTCGAGAAGGCCGGTTGGGACTGCCGGCGGCTAAAGCCGCGCCTGAGGTTTCGAGGTCCGCCTTCGCGGACCAGGTGGCGACGGATGTCATGGGCGACGACAAGGGCGCCCGGGTTCAGGTCTTCGCACTTCTGAATCTCAGGTTTCCGACTCCACGACCCCTAGGCCACTGCAGCCCGCGAAGGCGGGCGCCGCAATGTCAGGCGCGACTTCAGTCGCCGGCTGGGGATCGCTCGACCTGCCAGCCGGAGCGCCGTTCGACCGGACCTCAGTGCACGCAGCGGATGCGCGCGGTGTTCTGCGCGCCCTTGCCCCCGCCGGTCGCGCCGTCGTCGAAGCCGAGCGACCACGCATAGCCCGGCCAGCCGGTAACGGGGGTCGCGGTCCAGAACGACTCCGCGGGCGTGCCGGGGAAGGCGGCGGCGTCGATGGTCGGGCCCGGGAACGCGACCCGCCGGTCGACCAGCGCCTCCAGCTCCTTCTTCGCCGGCAAGCGCCACCCCGAGGAGAATCCGCCCAGGCTCAGGGACTGGCAGGCGCTCTGCGCGGCGGCCCAGTCGAAGCTCTGCGCCACCACCGCGCGCTGCCACACCAGCCCCGTCGCCGTGTCGGACACGGTGTCGGCGCCGACGGCGAACCGGCCCGCGGGCCTCGGCGTGCGCAGCACGCAGCGCACGAGGTTGGTCGTGGTCGACCCGTGGTAGCCCGGGTTGCCCATGCTGAAGGAGACGTCCCAGCCGTACCCCGCGCGGCCGGCACAGGGCGTCGAAGACCAGAACCAGGCCGCGGTCCCCGTGAACGCGTCGTTGAGGCAGGGCTTGGCGCGGCTCGAGTCGACGATCGAGAGCAGCTCGACGACCGTCGGGAGCTGCCAGCCGGTCCGGCCCCCGGCGCTGAGCCCCTGGCAGTAGGCCCCCGCCGCCGCTTGATCGTAGCTCTGGGTGGTGGCGGCCCTCTGCCAGACCAGGCCGGTCACGCGGTCGGTCACCGTGTCGGCGTCCACCGCGTAGTCGGCAGGGGACTCCGGGGGCAGGGGCCAGCTGGCGCGCTCCTCGTCGGGCAGGGCCGTGCCCGCGTCGCCGGCGGAGGGCACCCCCGCGTCCGGCGCGCTCGCGGCGAAGGGCAGCGACGGCAGCGGGACGGTCCCCTCCCCGACGCGGGTGCCGTTGCCGACGAAGGCGGTCGCCTCGTCGAACACCACCTCGTGCGCGAACGGCGCTCGCGCCTCGGGCAGCTCCACCAGGAAGGAGCCGTGCTGCGCCCGGACTCCGACCGCGTTGCCGGCGACGAGGCTCTCGCGCACCACGCCGCTGGCGTCGTCGAAGACCAGCGCCGCGCCGGCGCTGGAGCGCACCTCGGACGAGCGCAGGTCGAGCACGGCCCGGTCATACGTCAGGATCCCGTGGCCGTAGGCGCGGTCCCCGGCGCGGGCGGCGGTGTCGGAGACGAGCAGGCCTTCGGCGAGGACCGCGCACCCCTGCCCGCCGGCAGCCAGGGCCACCTCGGCGCTGCGGCGCACCACGGCGGAGCGCAGCGTCAGGTTGGCCCCGATGAGCTCCTCGCTGCCCACCAGCACCGCGCTCCCGCCGCCGGGGAGCGTGTCCTCGACCAGCAACGCGGTCAGGTCCGCCTTGGCGCCGTTCCACACCACCAGCGCGTAGACGACGCTCCTCTGCAGGGCCAACGCGTCCGCGGTGAGGCGGCCCGCAAGGGCGATGATCGCCACAGCCGCCTCGCCCGCGGGGGCGGCCATGTCGGCGACCAGGACCCGGTCGAGGGTGAGCGCGTCCTGCTCGTCGCCCAGCGACAGCCCCACCGAGCGGGTGCCGAGCACAGCGCAGCGGTGCAGGGCCAGGCTCGCGCCCTCGTCCAGCTTCGCCCCGCCGCCCTCCGCCGCCGCGGTCCCGCGCAGGACGCAGTCCGAGGCCTCGACGCTCGCGCCCGCCACCACGGCCAGAGCGCACTCGCTGCCCGCCTCCAGCCAGGCGTGGGAGACGGTGGCCGAGGCGCCGTCCTGCGCGTTCAGGCCGCGCCGCCCGGTGCCGGTGGCGACCAGCCCGTCGATCTCCGCCCGGGTCCCGGCCCCGAACAGGGTTACCGCAGCCACGCCATGGTCCACGACCGCCGAGTCGGTGATGCGCGCCCGCGCCCCGTCCTGCACGTAGACCCCGAAGCTGTCTCCGCCCGGGCTGGGCAGGGTGCCGAGGATCGCCGTGCGCACGAGGTCGAGCTCGCTGCCGGGGTCCTTCGCGGAGGCGCCGTCCTCGGAGTTGGAGACCAGGGTGCAGTCGTTCAGCGTGGCGCTGCCGCCCTGCTCGATGGCCAGGCCGCGGCCAGCCTCGCCGTCCGAGCGCGGCAGCGTGCCGCGGATGGCCACGCGCTCGAGCACCGCCGCGCTCCCGGCGTACCCCACCAGCAGCCCCAGGGTCCGGTTCTCGGACAGCTCGCAGTCGCGCAGCACGAGCGTCGCGCCGTCGAGGACCGTCGCCCCCATCTCGTGGCCCTGCAGCGCCAGGCCGCTCACGGTGACCGCCAGCGCCGCGCCCGCGACCGAGAGGCCCGGCGCGGTCGAGCCCGCCGGCCCGGCGAGGACGGTCTGCGCGGGGCAGCGCCCGACCAGCGTCACCGAGCGCGCCGGAGCCAGGCTCTCCTCGTAGCGGCCGGCCTCCACGGCGATCACCGCGCCGGCGGGCGCGGCGGCCAGCGCCGCGGCGAGGGTGGCGAAGTGGCGGGCGTCGAGGGCCTGTGGCGGGTAGGAGTCGTCCACGAACAGCGTGGCCTCGGGCGGCGGAAACGGGGCGCCGCAGTCGCCGATGGGCTGGCAGGCCGACGCGCCCAGCGCCGCCCGGGTGGCCCCGGCGCAGCTCGTCGGGGGCAGGACCGGGGCGCAGCCCCAGCGCGAGGGATCCGGCTGGAAGCCCTGCGGGCAGCCCGACCAGCCGACGACCTGGCACGCGGGCTGGCCGAGCACGGGCATGGTGCCCGCGGCGCAGGCCCCGGCGGGCAGGACCGGCTCGCAGGCGCCGCCCGGGCTCTCCTGGAAGCGGGCGGGGCACGTCCGGGAGGGCAGCGCCGCGTCCGGCGCTCGCCCCGAGTCCAGCGCGACTTCGGCATCGCCCGGAGTGCTTGCGGGAGCGCTGCACGCCGCGAGCGCGAGAGCCAGCGCGGCGGCCGAGCACCTCATCGAGGGCTGCATCGAAGGCTCCTTTTCCTGGCGGCTCAGGCGGCGAGCGGTGCGAAGCCTATCGGGAGCGCGCCCCCCAGGCCACCGGACGGCCGACCTCTGGCACCCCCGGCGTTGTAGATTACCGGCCATGCCTTCCTGCCCAGACCCGCGGGAGTTGCGCTCCTTCGTCCAGGGTGCGCTCGACGAGGCGGCGCGCGCCGGGCTGGAGCAGCACCTGCGCGCGTGCCCGACCTGTCGGGAGGCCGTCACCTCGCTGGGCGGCGGCCAGACGCAGGTGAGGTCGCCCTCGTCCCCTTCGGCGCCGCTCGCGCACGGCTCGGCGATCGCCCGCTACCGGCTGCTGGAGCGCCTCGGCGAGGGCGGCATGGGCGTCGTCTACTCCGCCTACGACCCGCAGCTGGGCCGCAACGTGGCGCTCAAGCTCATCCGGCCCCTGGGCAGCGAGGGCGCGGCGGACGAGCTGCTCGCCCGCTTCCAGCGCGAGGGCCGGGCGATCGCCCAGCTGTCGCACCCCAACGTCATCGCCGTGCACGACATGGGCGCCTCCGACGGCCGGGTCTTCATCGCCATGGAGCTGGCGGACGGGGGCACGCTGCGCCAGTGGCTCGCGATGCAGCCCCGCTCCTGGCGCGAGGTCGTCGCCCTGTACGTCGCCGCCGGGGACGGGCTGTGCGCCGCGCACCGCGCGGGCCTCGTCCACCGCGACTTCAAGCCCGAGAACGTGCTGCTGGGGCGCGAGGGCCGCCCGCGCGTCACCGACTTCGGCCTGGCGCGCCAGGTCGTGCAGCAGGCCTCGGCCGCCTCCTCGCGGCTGACCAGCAGCCCCACCCAGGTCAAGTCCGAGCGGCGGATCACCGCGCCGGGCACGGTGATGGGCACCCTGTGCTACATGGCGCCCGAGCAGCTCTTGGGCCAGGACGTGGACGCCCGCGCCGACCAGTTCAGCTTCTGCGTCGCGCTCTGGGAGGCGTTGCACGGCGCGCTGCCGTTCGCGCCGTCGGGCGCCGCGAACGAGTGGCGGCTGCTCGAGCCCAAGGACCCGGCGACGCCCAAGTGGCTGCGGCGCGTCCTCGAGCGGGGGCTGCAGGCCGACCCCCGCGAGCGCTACCCGTCGATGGAGGGGCTGCTCGCGGCGCTCCGGGACGACCCGGCCCGGCGGCTGCGGCGGCGCGTGCTGCTGGGCGCGGGGGCGCTGCTGCTGGCCCTGGCCGGCGTCGGCGCCTGGTCGCTCGCCGGCCGGTCGGCGCGGTTGTGCGCCGACGCCTCGGCCGAGGCGGAGCGCGAGTGGAGCCCGGCGCGGCAGCGCGCGCTGGAACAGGCCTTCTCGCAGAGTGGGCGCGCCGATGCGCCCGCCGCCTTCGCCCTGACCCGCGGCGGCCTCGACGCCTGGTTCGCCTCCTGGGCCGGGATGCGCCGGGAGGCCTGCGAGGCGACGCGGGTGCGCGGGGTGCAGTCGGACGCGATGCTCGGGCTGCGCATGGCCTGCCTCGACCGGCGCCGGGCGGAGGCGCGGGCGCTGCTGGAGCTGCTCGAGAAGCCCGACGCCGAGCTGGTGGGCAACGCCGCCCAGGCCGTCCGCTCCCTCGCGCCGGTGCGCGGGTGCGCCGAGCTGGACGTCCTGTCCGCCAAGGTCGCCGTCCCCACCCCGGCCGAGCGCCCCAAGGTCGACGAGGCGGGGGCCGCGGTCGACCGCGCGCGCGCCTTCTTCGCCGCCGGCAAGTACCCGCCGGGCCTCGCCTCGGCCCAGGCGGCGGTGACCGCGGCGGACGCCTCGGGCTACCGCCCGGAGCGGGCCGCGGCGCGGCTGCTGCTGGGGCGGCTGCAGGAGCACACCGGCGACCTCAAGGCGGCGGAGGCCACGCTCCTGGGGGCGGTCACCCTCGCCGAGGAGGCCGGGGACGACGAGCTCGCCGCGCGGGCCCTGGGGCAGCTCGCCCGCCTGCTGGGGGCCCGCCTGTCGCGCTTCGTGGAGGCCCACGCCTTCAGCGCGCTCGCCGCCGCCAAGGCGCAGCGCCTGGGCCGCTGCGACGAGCTGCGCGCCGAGCTCGCCCGCAGCCTGGGGCTGATCCTCGAGGCCGAGCAGCACCTGCCCGAGGCGGTGGAGCAGCACCGCAAGGCGCTGTCCCTGTGGCAGAAGCTCGAGCCGGAGGGCCTGGAGCTGGCGCAGTCGCTGCACGACCTGGGCAGCGCGTTGCGGGCCAGCGGCAAGCCGCAGGAGGCGCTGGTGGCGTACGAGGCGGCGCTGGCGATGCGCGAGGCGAAGGTGGGCCCCGAGAGCGACCTCGCCGCGGTCTCGCGCGGAGGCCTGGGCTCGGTGCTCATGTCGCTGGGGCGCTTCGACGAGGCGCTGGAGATCTACCGCCGGGTCGAGGCGACGCTCGAGAAGACGCTGGGCCCCAAGCACTTCCGCGTCGCGGTGGCGCTCAACAACGTGGGGGTCGTGCTCCACGAGCAGGGCCAGCTCGACAAGGCCCTGCCGTACTTCGAGCGGGCGCTGGCCATCCGCGAGGCGGCCCTCGGGCGCGACAACGCCAAGGTCGCCGACTCCGCGACCGACGTGGCGACGACCCTGACCGAGCTGGGCCGGCTGGCCGAGGCCCGCTCGCGCCTGGAGCAGGCGCAGGCGATCGTCGAGAAGCTTCCCCCCGAGCACCCCACCCAGACCGAGTACGCGGCCGGGCTGGGCCGGCTCCTCCTGGCGCAGGGCACCGCGGACAAGGCCATCGCCCCGCTGGAGCAGGCGCTGAAGGCCTCCGAGGACAAGAAGGGGTTCAAGGGCGACTCATCGTCGGCCCGGGCGCGGTTCCTGCTCGCCCGGGCGCTGTGGCAGGCCGGGCGGGAGCGACCGCGCGCCCTGGCGCTCGCCGGCGCGGCGCGCGGGTTCTTCGAGCAGCTGGGCGCCAAGCGGTTCGGCCGCGACCTCGCGGAGATCGACGCCTGGCTCGCCAGCCACCCCGCGCCGCGGGACGCCGCGACGGCGCCGGGTGCGCGGAGCTCGAAGTAGCCGCCCCGGCCGCCGGCCTCCGGCCTCCACGTCCGGCGGCAGAGCCTCAGAACGGGAGCGCCGGGAGGGGGATCGTGCCGGCGCCGACCTTGGACTGGTTGTCGAGGATCAGGGTCTGCACGTCGACCTGGACCTGAAGGGGCACGGGCGCGGCGGGCGCCTCCTCGACTTCGCTCAGCACCGACTCGTGTTGCACCTGCAACCCCACGTCGTTGCCTCGCACGACCGAGCCGGCCACCGCGAGGGACGACTCGTCGACGACCAACCCGAGGGTGCTGCTGCTGAGCTCGCTCTCCTCGAGGCGCGCGGCGGCGCCTCGGAGCAGGAACAGCCCGGCGCCCAGGCGCCCGTCGCTCTCGGGCACGACCCCGCTGACGAGCGTGCGGCGAACCGAGGTCGTTCCGCCGGAGAGGAGGAACATCCCTGCGACCCGGGCGTCCACGACCGCGCTGTCCTCGACGGTCAGCCCGGTGACGCGGTCGCAGGCGATGCCGAGCCCGAACCTCGAGCTCGAGTTGGCGAGGGTCCGCAGGACCACGACGTTCGAGAGCCGCGTGTCGCTGTTCGTCCCCAGCCAGACCCCGATCTCGTGGTTCTCGAGCAGGAGCGCCCGGCTCAGCTCGAACGGGCCCTCGAAGACCGCGAGCCCGGCCCCGGCATTGCCCTGGGCGCTGCAGGCCGTCTGCCGCACGACGAGATCGGCCGCCTTGGCGGTGGCGGGGGCGCCCCCGTGGTAGCTCACCTGCAGCCCCATGACGGCGTTGGCCACCAGCGCGCTGCGGTTGATCTCGAGCGCGCCGGTGGGGTTGACCATGATCGCCGCGGTGGTGGACGCATCGAGCTCGGTGGTGCCGCGGACGATCGTCCCGTTGAGGGTGCTCGCGCCGCCTTCCTGGACCGTGAGCCCGCGGCCCTGGTTCGCCACCAGCGCGCTGGCGTCCAGATCCAGCCGCGCCGCACCGCCGACGATCGCCGCGCTCCAGATCTGCACGTGGCCCTGGTTCTCGCGAAGCAGGAGGCGCGAGGCGTGGAGGCTGCCCCCTTCGTTGGCGAGCGCCCCATACCCGGTGGTGCGCACGACGGCCACGCCGTCCGCTTGGAGCGAGGCCCCGCGGTTCACGCTGAGCCCCGAGCCGATGCCGCCGCCGGAGGCGCTCGCGCCGACGACCAGCGACCTGGCGAGGGTCACCTGGCTGCCCGCTTCGTCCGACAGGAGCGCTCCCCCTTCGTTCCCCAAGAGCCCGCAGGAGTCGAGACTCAGCGACCCGCCGCCCTGGGCGACGACCCCCAGCCCCTGCACCCCGTCCCAGGTCGTCCCGCGAATGATGGTGTGGGTCAGCGTGGCCTGGCTTTGCGCGTCGCGGACGAACAGGCCGGTCGAAGGGTTGTCGACCACCGCGCCGCGATCGAGGGTGAGACGCCCGCCGCTGATGACGACCACGGCGGTGGTGTCGAGGCTCGTCGCGAACACGGTCTTGCGCACGGCCAGCCCCGCGGCCTGGACCTGCGCCGGGGTGCCGTCGGCAGCCGCCGCACCCATGATCAGCCCGACCCCGTGGTTGGCCTGCAGGACCACGTCGTTCAGCTGGGCCTTCGCGCCCGAGATCACCTGCATCCCGTACCCGTGCTGTCCCGCGGCGTTGACCACGGTGCCGCGGATGGCGACGCGGGAGAGCGTGACGGCGCTCGGCGCGTCGTGGACGCTCACGCCGCAATCCGCGTTCGCCTCGAGCACGCTCTCCTCGAGCTTCAGGGTGCCGCCGACCGAGACCGACACCCCGAACACGTGCTTTCGCAGCGTGAGTCCGCGCACCTCGACGCCGACCACGCCGCGGTTGAGGATGCCCGACTTGCCCACCTGCGAGCCGTCGACGATCACCTTCTCGGCGCAGCGGCCGACGACCGTCACCGGAACCGTGACGGCGAGCCGCTCGAGGTAGGTGCCCGACTCCACCGCGATCACCGCGCCCGCCGGCGCAGCGACGAGGGACTCGCTGATCGTCCTGAAGTGCGTGCCGTCGACCTGGCCGTCGGCGTAGGCGGCGTCGACGAAGTGCGTCGCCTCCGCGGGCGGGAAGGGCGCTCCGCAATCGCCGAGCGGCTGGCACTCCGGCTCTCCGAGGACCTCCAGGGTGGCGCCCTGGCATGCCGACGCCGGGAGCACCTCGTGGCAGCCCCAACCGGACGGTTCGGGCGCGAACCCGGCGCCGCAATCGGTCCACCCGACTGGCTGGCAGCTGCGTTCCCCCAGGACGGGCATCGTCCCTGCCGGGCAGTCCTCCGCGGGCTGGACGTCGAGGCAGCCCCAGCCCGAGGGCTCGGGCTCGAAGCCCTGCGGGCACTGGGTCCAGCCCACTTCGGCGCAGGTGAGGTCGCGCTGGAGGCGCCGTCCGGCAGGGCACGTCGCAGGACCGGCGTCCGCCTCCCCGGCGTCGAGGGGCTCGGCGGCGTCGGACGTCCCAGGGCTCGGCGCGGCGGGACAGGCGGCGAGCGCGGCAACGGCACAAAGCGTGGCAGCAAGGCGGATCGACATAGGCACGGAGTCTACTTCCCGTCCCTGCGCCGGGAGCACGGGAAGTCTGCAAGCGGCGGTTCGGCCGCGACCTCGCCCCGCGCCGCCGGACGCCGGACGCCGGACGGTCCCTACGGGCTCGGCAGCGGCATGGCCGGCGCGCTGACCGTCAACTCCTGCCCCGCGGCGGGCTCGAACGGGGTCACCGGAGACTGGACCGGCGAGGCGGTGCGCTGCACGACCACCCCCAGCTGCTCGCCGGTGGGCGCGATCGTGCCGTTCTTGATGACGATCCCCGCGCCGCCCTGGTCGATCAGCACCTGGCTGCGGCCGTTGCCGCTCAGGTCCACGCCGTCGACGAGCACCTCGGTGGTGCCGGAGAAGAGGCCCAGCCCGTCTCCCACGTCGTGGGGCAGCGTGTCCTCGCCGGTGACGGAGACCACCACGGTGGAGGCCACCCGCCCACCGCTGATGCTCACGCCCTGGCTCTCGCGCATGCCGATGCCCGCCAGCCGATTGCCGCTCACGGTGCAGCGGTCCAGCCGCAGCTTGGGGGCCGCGGCGCTCCCGGCGATCTTCTGCCCCCAGACGCCGCGGTCGGCGTTGTCGAGCACCTGGACCTCGGTCAGGCCGGCCTCCGTGCCGCCCGTGCCGTCGATGAAGACGCCGACGAAGCCGTTCTTCTCCACCGTCGTTCCGCTCATCGAGAGCTTGGCCCCGTTGCTGGCGACGACGCCCAGCCCGGAGGAGAGGCTCACCGGCTGCTGCTCGGCGATGCGGCCGCCGGTGACCTGCACCTGCGCCCCGTTGACCCACAGGCCGTTGGAGTTGCCGACGATCGCCACGTCGTCGAGCTTGCTCAGGATCCCGACGCGCCCGCAGTCCTCCTCGCAGATGGCGTAGACGCCCAGCTTGGCGCCGCTCACGGTCACCTCGCGCAGCGTGGCGGGCCCGGTCTCGATCACCACGCCGGTGGTCTTGACGCCCGGGGGACCGACGACCTTGACGCGGTAGAGCCCGGCGCCGGGCGCGAGCCGGACCGTCGGCGCGCTCGCCTCCGCTCCCTGGAGGGTCACCTCGGCTCCGGCCTCGCCGACCAGGCTCACCTCTCCGGGCACCTGGAAGTTGCCGGTGTAGGTGCCGGCCTGGACGATTACGCAGGTGCCGGCCCCGGCGGCGGCCAGGGCGCTCGAGAGCGCCGCCGCGTCCCCGGAGACCGTGGCCGTGGCGCTGCAGTTGACGCCCACCGGCAGAGAGATCGACGCGTCCGGGGGCGTGGTCGTGCCGGCGGGGCAGGCCAGGCCGGCGAGGCCGGTGAGGCCAGCGAGGACGACGAGGGGGAGGGTTCGCATCGGTGCTCCTTGGAGGCGCGCGGCCATGCCGCTCGTATCGCGGTCCGGGGCGGCGTTCAAGTCAGGGGTCGGGCAGGGAGGGCAGCGGGATGATGCCGGCGCCGACCCGCGTCACGTTGTCGTAGAAGATGGACCAGGGGTCGACCAGGACCTGCAGCGCCCCCGGGCCCTCCGGCGGCACCTCCGCCTCGGCAAGGCTCGACCCGGTCTGGACGTGCACGGCGGTGACGTTGCCGTTGACGACGCAGCGCGAGGCCGACGCGGAGGCGCCCGCGACCACCAGGGCGGCGCCGTCGGTGTCCCGGACCTGGCAGTCCTCGGCGCGGAGCACCGAGCCGACGTTGGCGATGAGGCCGTTGCCCGGGCCCCCCCAGTCGCCGGCGGTCGTCCCGGCCACCAGCGACGCGCGCACCGTCAGGGCGGAGGCGTCCGCGGCGCCGATGCCGATGAGGTGGCAGTCCACGACGGCGCTCGCCTCGAGCGTGGCCGCGGCGTGGCCGATGACCACCACGCCGAAGCCCAGGTCGTTGGCGGCGTCGGGCAAGGTCCCGCGCACCACCAGATGCGAGGCCTTCAGCGTGCTCCCCTGGCTGTAGACGGCGAGCCCCACCTCGCGGTTGCGCAGCAGCAGGCCGTACTGGAGGTCCAGCGAGCCGCCGTAGCCCACCTGGATCCCGCGGCCGAAGTGCCCGCTGGAGTCGACGACCGAGTCGCGCACGACGGTGGTGGCGACGCGCGCGTTCCCGCCCACCACCAGGCCCCACCCCGCGTTGCCGACCACCGCCGACCCCGCCAGGGTCAGGCTCCCGGCGGCGGGGACGTTGATGCCCGACGAGATCAGGTCGACCTGGGCCGCGCTGGAGCGGGTGGACGCCACGATGGAGCCGGTGAGGACGCCGGACCCCTCGAAGATGCGCACCCCCTGGCCGACGGCGTTCACCACCGCGCTGGCGCCGGCCTCCAGCGTGCTCGGCCCCTCGACCTCGATCCCGTAGGACTGGCCCTGGCTGCCCAGGACCGTGTCCCGGACCAGGCAGGAGGCCAGGGTGGCGTGCGATCCCGCGAGCCACAGGCCTGCGCCGCCCCCGCCGACCAACGCCGTCCCGTCCATCGCCAGCGAGGCGTCGTCGGCGTAGGCCACGGAGCAGTTCTCCTCGGAGGCGCAGGGCGTCAGGACGCGCAGCGCCGAGCGGGTCAGCGCCGCGTCGCTCTTCTGGTCGACCCAGAGCGCCTCGACGCCTTGCCCGACGACGGTCGAGCCCTCGAGCACGAGCCTGGAGGCGGCGGTGACGACGAGCTCGGCGCACCCGGCCGCGGCGCAGCCAGTCTCGCGGATCACCGAGCCCACCACGGTCGCCTCGGCGCCCTTGGTGGAGCTCACCCCGGCGGAGTGGCTCGCCAGCACGGCGCTCTGGCGCACCTCCAGGGAGGCGCCGACGACCTCGAGGCCCACGCCGAGCGTCCCGTTGGCCTTGGCCTGCGTGTCGCGGACGATCGACCGCACCACCTTGCCGCGGCTCTTCACCTGGTCGGTCCCGGCGTAGAGCACGTCCACGCCCGCGGTGACGTTGCCCGCGACCACGCTCGACTCGAGGTCGACCTGGCCCCCGTAGGCGGCGACCACGCCGTGTCCCATCGTCCCCTGGTCCGGCAAGGTGCCGCGGACCACCGAGTGCTGGATCGTCGCCAGGCTGTGGACCCCGCCCGAGCCGCCCTCCACGCGCAGCCCGATGCCCCGGTTGGCCTCGAGCAGGCACTGGTCGACGAGCAGCTGGGCTCCCGAGACGACCAGGATGCCCCAGCGCTGGTCGCGCAGGGTCAGCCCGCGCACGGTGGCGTCCCGGCGGACCTCGAGCCCGGGGAGGGCGCCGCCCGCGCCGTCGAGGATCACCTTCTCGGCGCAGCGCCCGACCAGGCTCACGGCGCGGTCGAGGAGCAGGCTCTCGGCGTAGGTGCCGGACTCGACCGCGACCACCGCCCCGGCCGGCGCCGCCTGGAGCGCGGCGGAGATCGTGCGGAAGTGGGTCGCGTCGAGCTGCGCGTCGGCGAAGGCGGCGTCGACGAAGACGGTCGCCCCGGCGGGAGGGAAGGGCGCCAGGCAGTCTCCGATGGGCTGGCACTGGAGCTGGCCCAGGATCTCCATCGTCGCCCCGGTGCAGGCGACCGCCGGCAGGACCTCGCGGCATCCCCAGCCCGAAGGGTCGGGCGCGAAGCCCTCGGGGCAGGTCGCCGGCCCGACCGGCTGGCAGTCCCGCTGGCCCAAGGCGGGCATGGTCGCGGCGGGGCAGTCGCCTTCGGGTTGGACATCGAGGCATCCCCACCCCGACGGATCCGGCTCGAAGCCCGGGCCGCACTGCGTCCAGCCCACCGGGACGCAGCCGCCGTCGAGCGCCACCATCGAGCCCGCGGCGCACGCGGCGCGTCCCGCGTCCGGGGCCCAGGGAGCCGTGGCGGCGTCCTCGGTGGCGGCGTCGGCGCCGGAGCCGGTGCTCGGCGTCGGGCAGGCGGCCAGCGCAAGGGCCGCGAGCGCACCGAGGCGCCAGGGAGAACGCAACATGGAGGGCCTCGTCGAGTCGGTGGCGAAGTGCCGATCGGTTGGCGACTTTAGCAGGCCGACGCGCCGGTGCCCGGAGGAGGAGCGCGCCGGCGCGACGCCTGCGGAGGCTGACCCGCGATGCCGCCGCTACCTGAGGCTCTAGAGCAGGTTGAAGGCTACGCCGGTGAGGGTGTCACTCGGCGCAGCACGCCCACCGGGCAGACCGGGTCGGCGGCAATGGACTGCATGGACTGCATGGACTGAATGGACCCCATGGACTGGACCGCCGATGGGTTGGCGAACCCGGAGTCCATCCCGTCAGTCCACTCAGTCCACTCAGTCCATGCAGTCCATTCAGTCCACCCCCATGCTTCCCGCACCATCGTGACCGACGACCTACCCTTGCTACCCCTTCGCCGCCCGCGCCATCGCCACGACGTCCGCCAGGCGAACCTCGGGGTGGTGGTAGCGCTCGTAGCGCTCGGTCTTCTTCCCGTACTGCAGCGCCTTCGTCGGGCACCACTGCAGGCACGCCAGGCACTGCTCGCAGCGGCCCGACCAGCGCGGCTTGCCGGCGACCATGGCGACGTTGCCGGACGGGCAGACCCGCTCGCAGACGCCGCAGCCATTGCAGCGCTCGTCCACGAAGAAGTTGCGGTCCATCGTCCGCACCTGGCCGAACGAGAGCTTGTAGAGCTGGGTGAAGGCCACCCGCTGCCAGAGCGGGCCCTGCTCGACGGGACCGGGGTCGCGCCGGGCGGCGCGGGCGGCGACGTCGGCGAGCTTGGCTCGCGCCGCCGCGAAGCGCCGCTCCATCTCCTCGTGGGGGCCGGGGCCGCCCCACGGGATGTAGTTCGAGGGCATCTCCAGCGAGTAGCCGGCGTAGAGCCTCAGGCTCCGGGCGGCGAGCTCCTCGCGCAGCTGCACGAGCGTGCGCGAGACCTGCCCGGCGTTCACCGCGACGGCGAAGAGGTAGGTCGTCGGGGCGAGCTCGAGGCGGCGGACGAAGTCCAGCGGGCGGCTGGGGATGCCCCACATGTGCACCGGGAAGACGAGGCCGACGGTGTCCGCGGTCGGGCGCACCGGGCCTTCGGGGTGGTGGGCCATGGAGACCACCTCGGCGTCCCCGAGGCTCGCGGCGAGGGTCCGGGCCGCCCAGAGCGAGTTGCCGGTGCCGGTGTAGACGTAGAGCGTGGTCGTCATGGGCCCCTCCGAGGCTGGGAGGCGCAGGATAGGCAAGTAAGCCGGACCCCGTCGACCGCGCCGTCAGCGGGGGTCAGCCGCTCGCTGCGCCCCAACCTCTGTTCCCTGGCCGGCCTCGTCGGCGCCCTGCTGGCGCTGGGCTCCCCTATCCGACTCGACGCAGCGGCCCCCGACGCCTCATCAGCTCGGAGCAGCGTCTGGTTGCGTTGCCCAGCACCAGCCCGAGCGCAGGGACATTCACGGCGTGCGCGGCGTCCAACGAGGACAGTCGTTACCAGCGCCCGTTCATCTGCTGGAAGCGGCTGGTCCAGCTCGTCGCACGAGGCGCGCAGCATCCCGGCGCCGAACCTGACGCCGATCGCCATCTTGGCGGCCTCCAGGCCTTCATCACCGGGGCGACGAAGCGCTCCGGGCAAGGTAGGCGGCCATAGAAGGAGCCGCAGTCTCGAGAAGAGGTGAAGGTCTGCGGGTCGGTGGACGAGTCGGAGGCCCGCCTCCCTGCTCCTCCCAGGGGTGCCTGCGCGAGCGATCTGCCTCGACTGACCTGGCCGCTCCGCGGAGCGCTTCTCTCGATCGGCGAGGGAGGAGCGATACCGTCAGCTCGTCGCGGTCTCCGTGGAGCGCAAGACCTGCTGAAAGATCCTTCGGCGAGTTCCGAGGAGATCGCGACGAGCAACCAACGATCGCCTCTCCCTCGCCGGTCGGGTGACGAGCCGCGAGGAAGCAGTGAAGGGCGATCGCGGCAGAGGGGTCGAGTTGGCAAGAATGGGAGAGGACGGGTGAGGGCCGCCGACTGCGACGAGCCCGCCGGCCTTCACGTCTTCCGACCCGGCCACGGCCACCACGCCTTCTCCGATCTCTGACCGGTTGGACTCGGGTTCCGCCTTTCCCGGCTGGCAGGCGCAGCCTGCGCAGGTGCATCGGCGCCTGGGGGCGGACGACCACCGGAGTGAGGCGCCCGCGCGCCGCGCCGCCATCCACCTCGACCTCCGTGCTCTCCCCGCTCGCCTGGAGCCACAAGCGAATCGTCCTCGTCCCCGGGCGAGACCGGCGGCCTTCTTCGCGGACGCGCCGGACCCTGGGTCGCCCACAGCTCTTCGAACTCCCGACTGCGCTCCCGCTTGACGTGGGGTATTGGTGGGATGGATCGTCCTTCGCCGAACAGGGTTGGGGATCACACTCACAGCAAGCACTCGCGGCAGCTGCAGCGGGCGCGCCTCGGGCAGGGCTTCGAGGGAGCTGCGCACCGCCTCGTCGCGCCATCACTTGGGGAGAGGCTTCATGTCAGCAGCCATCGCCGACATCTACACCGAGGCGGTCCACGAGAACCTCCGGCCCCTCTACGCGAACTGGGAGCCCTCGGCCCCGCTGGAGCTGGGCGACTACGGCGAGGTGCACGGGAGCACCTTCGTGCGGCTGGGCAACGTGAAACGCCTCGGCCTGGGGTTCAAGTCGCGAGCCTCCCCGGGCGAGGACGCCAAGACCTTCGCCACCAAGGGGACGTGCGACGTCAGCCTGTCGGCGCAGGCCCGCGCCGGAGGAGGATCGGCCAGCGTCCGCCCCAGCCTGGAGATCACGTTCTCGAGCGACCGCGCTGCCTTCTTCAGCGTCGCCGGCTGCCGCTACCTGGCGATCGCCGACAAGGCCGCGCTCGGCGACCAGGTGATGAGGCTGTTCCAGAAGAAGGCCTTCCTGCGCCGCTGGGCCGTGGTGACGGACCTCCTGGCCGCCAAGACCACCACCATCATCGTGTCCGGCGGGGCCTCGGCGTCCATCGTCCTGGAGGCCGCCGGGAGCAGCGGCGCCATCGACCTCGCCGACGCCAAGCTGAAGCTCGACGTGCGCCGCCAGCAGAACATCGGCTTCCAGCTGGTGAGCCAGGGTCGGCTCACGCCGCTGCTGGGCCTGTGCAAGATCCAGTCGCGCTTCCTCTGGTTCGGCCGGGAGTTCCGGCCGGTCCTGGGGTTCGCCCCCGCCGCCGCGCTCGGGGCGATGAGCGACTCCGACGAGATCTGCACCGAGCAGTCGCCCGCGACCGACCTGGCCTTCTCGCAGCTGCTGTAGCCCTTCAGGCTCGCGGGCGCCGGTGCGACGCATCCGTGCCGGGCGCCCCGCGCGAAAGGAAGCCCGTCATGCGCAGGCTGCCGGAGCAGACCCGACCCGAGTACCGCCAGCTGCGGATCTTCGCCATCGATCCCATGCTCGGGCGGGGCGGCGAGAACCGCGCCACCGTCCAGGTGCGCTTCGAGGACCTCTCCCGGGCCGGCCGCGGCGACGCCGACGGCGGGCCGCGCCTGACGCTGCAGGGCCGGCGGGTGGAGGTGGTCGACTGCGACACCTCGGGGAAGGACGCGGTGTGGCTGGCGCCGGTCGACCTCGACGACGCCTACATCGCCATGCAGCACGGCCTCGAACCGGCGGAGTCCGACCCGCAGTTCCACCAGCAGATGGTGTACGCGGTCGCCATGCGCACCCTGGAGCAGTTCGACCGCGCGCTGGGCAGGGTCGTCTACTTCCGCGGCCAGCGGCGGCTGCGGCTGGTGCCGCACGCCTTCCGGGGCAGGAACGCGTTCTTCCACCCGCAGCTGCGGGCGGTGCTGTTCGGGTACTTCCGGGCCAGCGAGTCCAACCCGGGGGAGAACCTCCCCGGCCAGACCATCTTCACCTGCCTGTCGCACGACATCATCGCCCACGAGGTCACGCACGCCGTCGTCCACCGGCTGCGGCCGTACTTCAGCTTCGCCACCAACCCCCAGGTCCGGCCGTTCCACGAGGCCTTCGCCGACGCCGTCGCCGTCTTCCAGCGGCTCACCTACCGGGACCTGGTCCAGACCGCCATCGCCGCCTGCCGCGGCGACCTGACCCAGCGGACCGTCCTCACCGACATCGCCGCGCAGTTCGGCCACGGCCTGGGCGGCGGCCAGACCCTGCGCAGCGTGCTCCAGGACCCCACCACCAGGCTCTCGAGCGTCGAGGAGGAGCACGAGGTCGGCAGCGTCCTGGTCGCCGCCCTCTTCGAGGCCTTCCGCACGACCTACGAGCAGCGCACCGCCGACCTGATGCGGCTCGCCACCGGCGGCAGCGCCCTGCGGCCGGAGGGCGCGCTGCACCCGGACCTGCTCGGGCGGCTCACCGCGGAGTGCGTGCGCACCGCGCAGGAGGTGCTGACCCTGTGCATCCGCGCCTTCGACTTCCTGCCGCCGGCGGACGTCACCTTCGGCGCCTTCCTGCGGGCGCTGGTCACGGCGGACTGGGAGCTCAACCCGCTCGACGAGGGGGGCATCCGCGCCGCGGTCATCGAGGCCTGCCGGCGCCGCGGCATCTACGCCGAGGACTCGGGCTCGCTCGCGGTCGGGGCGCTGGTCCTCGACCGGGCGGACCCGGCCGACTGGCGGGACGACGCCGGCCGCTTCCGGGAATGGGTCGATCTGGCGGTCCGCCTCGGGATCGAGGAGCAGCGCCGCGAGCCGCTGGAGGACGGGAAGCTGGCGGCCGAGGCGGCGGCGCTGGGCTCGGCGGAGGTGGTGCAGGAGTCGCTGGACCGGCTGGCCACGCGGGAGCAGTCGGAGGCGGAGCAGGAGGTCGGCGACATCGCCAGCGCGCTCTGGAAGAAGATCGCCGGCTGGGTCGCCGGCCTGACCCGGCGCCAGCGGCGCCTGCTGGGCATGAAGCCCGACGATCAGATCCGGGTGGCCGGGTTCCACCCGAGCTCCCGGGTCGCCACGCACGGAGCGCCGTCCTTCGGGCTCGTGGTGCAGGTGGTGACCTATGAGACGGTCGAGGTCAACGGCGCGGCGCAGAAGCTGCCCTACGGCGCGACCCTGGTCATCGACGTCAACGGGACGCTGCGCTACTGCGTGCGCTCGCGCCGGCCCGAGTCGCTCAAGGCGGGCCTGGCCGCGATGGCGCTCCGGGCCCAGACCAACGAGCTGGGCTGGCCGGTAGACCAGGGCGAGTCGGCGTTCGCGGTGGACTATCGCGGGATGCACCAGAGGAGGCGCTCGTGAGCAAGCGCAAGGCAGCGGCGGCGGGAGCACGAGCGGCAGCGGCGCCGCGAGCGCGAGCGAAGAAGCCGGGCGCGAAGCCCGCGGCCTCGTCGGGGACCGGCCAGCCGTCGGCCTCCTTCGTCGAGGTCCGCATGTACAACGTCGGCTTCGGCGACTGCTTCCTGCTGCGGGTCCCCGCCCCGGGCGGCGGAATCAAGAACATGCTGGTGGACTGCGGCTACCACTCGCACGGCAAGGGCCCCTTCACCGACGCCAAGCTGGTCGAGCAGATCCAGGAGCACCTGAACGGCCAGCCCCTCAGCGTCGTGGTGGCGACCCACCGGCACCAGGACCACATCTCCGGGTTCGGGCAGTCGCTCTGGAAGAAGATCCCGGTGGAGGAGGTGTGGCTGCCCTTCACCGCCCACGCCGAGGCGGCGCGGGACGAGCCGGCGCTGGCGGCCTGGGAGGCGCTGCGCGCCAGCGTCTCCTCGCTCGTCGACGACCAGGGCAGGCTCGTGCCGGCGCTCGCGGGCACGCTGCCCGCGGTGTCGAAGGACCAGCTGGAGGAGCTGGAGTCGTGCCTCTGGAACGCCCGGACCAACGCGGACGGGATGGAGAACCTGCTCCAGGGGATGAAGCGCGCCGACGGCGGCCCCGCGAGGCGGCGCTTCCTTCCCCCCAAGGGCCGGGACGTGCCCTGGCAGTTCGAGAGCGAGGCGCTGCCGGGGGTCAAGGTCCACGTGCTCGGCCCCACCCGGGACCCCGAGCACCGGCGGGGCCTGGCCGTTCCGGTGGACTGGGCGATGCTCGGCCGGGCGGCTGCCGCGACCGCCGGCGCGCCGGGCCCGTTCGGCCCCGAGTGGCGGATGGCGAAGCTGCCCCCGAGGCTGCCCTTCACCAAGGCGAGCCTGGAGACCATCCGCAAGTTCAACGACGGCCTCTTCCACGCCGCCTCCGCCGTCGACAGCTTCGTGAACGGCGAGAGCGTGGTGCTGCTGCTGGAGGTCGGGGCGGCCCGCCTCCTGCTGGCGGGCGACGCGGAGGTCGGCGCCTGGACGAAGATCCTCGAGGACGACGCCGCGCGCGCGCTGGCCAGCAGCCTGACGTTCTTCAAGGTCGCCCATCACGGCAGCAGGAACGCGACGCCGCTGCCGTTCGTGCGCGAGAACCTCAACGCCCGGACGCCGGTGATGATCTCCACCCAGGAGGGCGCGGGACCGTTCCGCCGGGGAATCCCTCTGACGGCGCTCCTCGAGGAGCTGGCGAAGTGCGGCGCGCCCACCGCGCGCAGCGACCGGCCGCAGGAGGCCAGGTCGTTCGAGGCGAGCGACGACGGCCTGTGGATCGACTGCAAGGTCCCCTGCTGACCCGACGCCCCTTCGCCCAGAGCCCGCGCCGAAGCGACCAGCCGGCCTCGGCCCGGCGGCCCCGGTCTCCGTCCCCGTCTCGGTCCCTGCCCCGACGTCACTTCTTGTTGAGGAAGCCCACCAGCGCTTCGTTGAACTGCTTGGCGTGCGTCACGTTGACCCCGTGCGGCGCGCCCTTGATGAGCGCCAACTCGCAGTACGGGATCGAGACGTGGGTGTACCTCCCGCTGACCTCGTAGGGGACGACGGCGTCCGAGTCGCCGTGGATGACCAGCGTGGGGATGTTGAACTTCTTGAGGTCGCCCCGGAAATCGGTGCGCGCGAATGCCGCGATGCAGTCGACCGTGCCCTTCGGCGAGGCAAACGCCGCGATGGTCTGCGTGTACTGCCGCAGGGGCTCGCCGACCAGGTCGGTCCGGTCCTTCACCGAGTAGAAAGTGCGCGTCCACCCGTCGAGGAAGGCCAGGCGGTCCGAGCGGACCGCCGCCTGGTACTGGCCGATGGCGGAGTCGTCCAGGCCGCCCTCGGGGTGGTCGGTCGACTTGTAGAGATAGGGAGGCACGGCCGACGCGAACACCGCGCGGGAGACGCGCTTGGTTCCGTACTTGCCGACATATCGCGCGACCTCCCCGCCGCCCATCGAGAAGCCGACGAGCGTGGCGTCCTTCAGGTCGAGCTTGTCGAGCAGCGCGCTCAGGTCGGCGGTGAGGGTGTCGTAGTCGTAGCCGCTCCAGGGCTGGGACGACCAGCCGAAGCCGCGCCGGTCGTAGGTGATCACCCGGCACCCGGCGTCGACGAGGGCAGGGACCTGCGGCTCCCAGGACCGGCTGCTCAACGGCCAGCCGTGGATGAGGACGACCGGCCTGCCCTGACCTTTGTCCTCGTAGTACAGCTCGACGGGGTTGCCGTTCTCCGTGCCCACGGTGAGGTTCGCCATGTTTTTCTCCTCTCGAGGATGCATGCCTGGACTGAGCTTTGGCATCGGCGCCTTCGCAAGGAACTGCCGCCGCGCCCGGCCTGCCGCAGGCTCCGGGACGGCAGGCGGCCCTGGAGAGCGCCGCCGGGAGCAGGCTCGCCTTCCGGTGGAAGGGCCTGCCGCGACGCAGGGAATGAAGCGGGCGTCAGCCTCGCGCGGCGAGCGCGTCAGCTCAGCCTGAGCCCGGCCGCTCGGGTGGCATCGGGCGCGAGCGAGGTCTTCGGCTCGCCTGCCGGCTCCGCCGCAACCCGCGCCGCGGGGAGCACGAGCTCGAAGCGCGCCCCGCCCTTGGCGGCCCGGCCCACCCGCACCGCGCCCTGGTGCGACGCCATGATCTCCTTGACGATCGCCAGCCCCAGCCCCGTGCCCTCGCCGCGGGTCGTGAAGAACGGCTCGAAGATGCGCTCCGCCTGATCCTCGGGGATGCCCGGCCCCTCGTCCTCGACGGCCAGGAGCACGCCGCAGGTGTCGGGGGCGATGGACACCGTCACCCGGCCGCCCACCGGCGAGGCCTGCGCGGCGTTCTGCAGCAGGTTCACCAGCGCCACCTGCAGGAAGTCCGGGTCGGCGCTCGCCAGCGGCGCCTCCGGCAAGGCGACCACCACCTCGAAGCGCACGCGCCGGCCCGTCGCGCCCTGGCTGGCAACGGTGACGGCGTGCTGCACCCGCGGGCGGAGGTCGAGGGGCCGCAGCTTGGGCGAGAGCGGCCGCGCCAGCAGCAACAGGTCCCGGACCAGGGCGTCCAGCCGCATCGACTCCTCCTGGACCATGCCCAGGACGGAGCGGCCGCGGTCGGACAGGCGGGCCTCGCGCCGCAAGAGGTCCACGGCGTTGAGGATGGCGGCGAGCGGGTTGCGGACCTCGTGGGAGACGACCGCCGCCGCCTCGCCCAGCGCCGCCAGCCGCTCGCGGTGCACCAGCTCGCGCTGCAGGCGGGTCACCTCGTCCAGCCGCTCCGCCAGCCGGCGGTGCTGGCGCACGTTGTCGATGGCCGCGCCCAGCTGCCGGGCGAACAGCTCGACCGCCGCGATGTTCGCCGGGTCGAGGTCGTCGCCGAGCGCGCACAACAGCCCGTAGGGCTCGCGCTCCACGTAGACCGGGACCGCGAAGGCGCCGCGCCCCAGGTGCTCGAGCGTCGCCGCGACCGGGCGGGGGAGCGCACGGAACCCGAGCGCCCAGGCGTCGTCCCGGCGGAACACGCGCTGGCCCAGGAGGTGCTCGACCAGCACGGGCGTGGTGGCGGAGAGCAACTGCTCGGCGAGCCCGGGGGCGGCCAGGGCCGGGTCGGGTGGACGCCCGCCGAGGTTGAAGCGGACCAGCTCGAGCCGCGGCGCCTGGTAGCGCAGGAACGCCGCGGGCAGCCCTCCCTCGCCCAGGGTCGCGGTGGCGTAGGCGACCACCTCGTCCTCGTCGCGCAGCCTCAGGAACTGCTCGGCGCAGGCGGAGTAGGTCTCGATGAGGCGCACCAGGCGGGCCTGCGCCTCGTGGTGGTTGATGACCAGCAGGCGGCGGTAGCGGCGCGCGCCGTAGAACGCCATCGCGGCGTTCACCGCGGTCGGCAGCAGGCACTGCGCGTAGGCGTCCGCGGCGGCGCCGCCCAGCGCCAGCGCGAGCGGCACCCCGGCGAGCGACATCAGCGAGACCGCGGCCGTGGCCCAGCGCAGGTCGGCGAACAGCATCGCGCAGTACAGCGGGGCGATGGCCAGCAGCGACAGGCCCTGGGTCGGGTCCTCGCCCACCACCACCATGGCGATCACCGCGGCCATCGCCAGCGCGACCGCGCCGGCCGTCACGGCAAAGACCCGGCGCGGCGCCACCTTCCGGACGAGCACCGCGCCGAGCGCCATCGGCAGCGACTGCGCCAGCGTCGCCAACCCCGCCCAGAGGGCGGGAGGCCGGCGCGTGAAGCACTCCGCCGCGAACGGCAGGTTGGCGAGCGCCGTGAAGAGCAGCATCCAGCTGAGGATGACCACCCGAGGGCGAGAGGGCTCGCTGGTTGAGCGCAGCAAGTTGTCGGTGTCCAACCCCATCTCCGCGGCGGAGAGTCCCGACCGAGAAGATACCCTGCGGCAGACCGGGCGCACCACGGGCCGGCGGCGGGGCCGTCGACACCTCGAGCGTGGTCAGCGACGTCCCCGCGGACATCCTCACCGGCGCTTTCTACTTCAGGCCGCTGCCCGACGAGCACGACGCGCCCTACTGCACCGTCACCTACAAGGTGAACGACGGCACGCTCGACTCGCTCGACACCTACACCCTCCGTATCGACGTCAGCCCGGTGAACGACTGGCCGCGAGTCATGCAGACGGAGTTGGTCACCGACGAGGACGTCCCGCTGCCCTTCAACCTCGACGCCGTCGACATCGACAGCCCGAGCTTCAGCGCCTTCGTGTCGTGTGGCACTCCGGGGGGCGGTGAGATCTGGTTCAACGACGTTGCCCAGAACGTGCTGGTCGACTGCAGCTCGCCGACGCCGGTGGAGCTCACCTCCGCGATCCCCAGGGCCTCAAACTCCTTCGGCGCATCAGCAGGAACGCTGCCCATTTGTCTCTGGGTAATCGCATGGCGCAGTGCGGCGATCCCGATTCACGAACTTCAATCTAGAACGTCCGCATCCTCGAGAGCAGGAGTGCGACGCCCGCAGACAGCGCGCCGCCCCATAGGAGTGAATTCAATGGGATGGCAAGCAGGCCCAGCCTGTCGACCATGTCGCCGATGGGCCAGGTCAGAATGTCGTACCAATCTGCCAACTGCGGTCGTGTTTGGTCCGGAAACGCGATTGCGGACTCGAGTGCCACCGCTGATAGCAGCTGCAGAAAGAAGCTCCCTGCGGTCAGAACGGCGGCAACGCCCGCAATTGCCCACACGCTGACGGCACGATGTTTCCCCTGCGCGCCAGCCAGGTGCGCCGCGGCGCAGCTCAAGCAACACCTCGCCGGCGAGCCGCTGCGCGCCGGCGGGTGAGGCCCGGCAGGGAGACTGCGAACCCGAGGAGGGCCCACGCAAAGGAGGCGCCGCTTCCGCTCGAGCAGTGGCACCCTCCCTCCTCGGCCGGCGACGCCGCCGACCCGACGTCCGCCCCCGTGCCCGCATCCGCTGCTGGGCACCGCAAGCCCACGCATCGGCCCGTCAGATCGCAGGCGCCCTCTTCGCTCGGCGTCCCGCCCGCGCAGGTCGCGGGGGCGCAAGGATCCCCCACCGGGAAGCTGCACGCTTCGCGGTGCGTCCCGTCACACCGCGCGCCGCACGGCCCGCCCGGACCGCAGGACGGGCGGTTCAGGGGTGCGCCGCTGACTGGGGAGCAGAGCCCCGCGAGGGACGGGAGATCGCACGACTCACACGGTCCCGTGCAAGCCACGTCGCAGCACCTAAAGTCCACGCAGAAGCCGCTGGCGCATTGGCGCGCGCGCGCACAGTTCCGGCCCTTGGGCCACTGGGCCACACAGACGCCGTCGGCACAGTACCTGCCCGACGCGCAGTCGGAGTCCGCCGCGCAGGCCTCGAGGCAGCGTCCGCCAATGCACCCGTACGGTGCGCACGGCTTGCGCTGCTGTGCCGGGCAGGCGCCCTTCTCGTCGCAGTAGCTCGCGAGGACCGCCTCGCCGTCGCTGCAGTGTTCCGGCTGGCACGGGACCGCGTGGTAGGTGCAGGTGGCGGTGGTGATTCCGTCGCAGGCGCTAGGGCCGCAGAGCGAGTTTCCGGCTGGGCAGGCCTTGCGGCCGACCGGGTCGCCAGTCACGGGCGCACACGCGCCTGCCACGCCCGGCAGCGCGCAGGCCTCGCACTGCCCCGTGCACGGCTTGTTGCAGCAGACACCGTCGGCGCAGAAGCCCGACAGGCAGTCGTCGGCGGCGGCACACGGCGCTCCGTTGGCCAGGGCCTCGAGGTACTCCCAGGTCTTGTCCGTGTACGGGGTGCAGCGGGACCCGCTGAAGAGGACGACCCGCGAGCCCTGGGCGGCCATGCTGAAGTCCGCGAGGACGTCGGTCTCCGCCTGAACCGACTTTTCGACCCAAGCCGTCCCAGTCCATTCGTAGGTCGCTCCCCCTTCGCAGAAGAGGATCGCGCGCTCGCGAAAACTGGACGCGGCGCAGCGGCCGAAAGGCACCGGGGCGACCTGGCTCCACTGAGATCCGTCCCAGCTCCAGGTCCACGACCCGTCGCCGAGCAGGACGCGAGCACCGGCGGTGACCACCCAACGCCAGCCGGGCGGGCTCTGGCTCGGAGAGTTCTGCATCCAATTCACACCGTCCCAGGTCCAGGTCCCCAGCGATGGGGAGAACAGGACGACGGTCGCGAGGAGCCCTGCCATCCCGTGGTCGCGGCTCGCGGGCGGCGAGTTCTCGGGCGCGAGCTGGCGCCAGCCCTCGGGCCCCCATCTCCACGTGTCGTTGAGCTTTCCCACCCCGGTCGTCCCGCCGAATGCGATCACTTCCGTCTGCGAGGCTGCGCCGATGAGCTCCAACCTCCATGGCTCGATCGCGGTCGTGGCGTCCAAGCTGCGCCACCGCGTGCCGTTCCAGCCCCAGACCTCCGAGGGGTCCGGCCATCCGTCCTTGTTGAACATCAAGACCTCCCCGCCTGCCGAAAACAGCAGCGGATAGTCGCGCCTCGGGGGGCTCTGCCTCGCCGCGAGCTGCGTCCATCGGGCTCCGTCCCAGCTCCAGGTGGCGAGGTCCTCGTCGAGGAGCAGCCCCAGGCCGGCGCCGGAGGCCACTGCGGAGGCGGATCGCGGCTGGGGCACGAGGTGCTCCTCGTGCCACTCCGCCCCGTCCCAGACCCATGTGACGTCTTCGTGGGGGATCGCGAGGGTGGAGCCGGCGGCCACCGTCGGGCCGAGATGGGTCGTCGCGGAGAGCAGCCGCCAGTCGGACCCGTCCCACTCCCAGGTGCCATCCGGGCCGAGGCGCACCACGGTCGAACCGAGAGGGAGCAGCGCATACGTCAGGAAGGCCGGGTGCGCGGACGTGATCGCCTCCGTCCAGGAAGCGCCATCCCACAGCCACGTTCTCCCCACCGGGTTCTCTTCGGGAGAGGGGAACCCGCCGTAGGCCAGCGCCCCACCGCCGGGCAGGCCGACGATCATCACGCCCAGCTCCGGCGGCCTGGCCTCAGGCCGCGCGGTCCAGGTCTCGCCATCCCACTCCCAGATCTCGTCGGCCCAGGTTCCATCGTCGAGCTGGCTACCGCCAAGAAGCCACACACGGCCATCGACTGATGCCGCCGTGTAGCCCGGCCTCGGCGGGGGCGCCGCGGCGGGCCAACGCCGGGTCCAGCGGGCGCCGTCCCATTCCCAGGTCTGGTCGGTCCACTCCTGGCCGTACTGACCTCCGAAGAGCACGACCTTGGCGCCCATCGACGCGATCGTCGAGCCGTGCAGCGCGCCGAGCAGCTGCACTTGCCGCCAGCCCGACGCGGTGGTCCCCAGCCCTGCCTGCGCGGTGGCAATCGAGGCTTGCTCCGGTTGCGGCGCGGGCGCGCACGCCAGCATCGCTCCACACACCGCGGCAGCAGCCGCACTGCAACTCCAGCGCATGGACCCTCCGCGTTTTAGGTCTGCACGCAGGGTAGCACCGAGCCTCGGGGACTGGGCCCGTCAGCGTCGCCGGCGGCTTGTCTACCTGCACTCGGTTAAGAAAGTCCCCACGCCAGTGCCCAACGGAGATCCAGGTCGTGACGAGTGAAACGCTCGTCGGCGACGACGAGGAGCCTCAACATCACGTTGCCGAGTCGCCCGGTCAGCCCAGGCAGGCCGGCATCGCCCAGCCTCAAGCGCGTCCCGGTGTCGACGCCGGCCGGCACCCGTACCGTGACCTCGCCCGGGCCGGTGTCTATTCCTGATCCCCGGCAGCCTTCACAATCGGTAACCGTTCACCGATTGTCGGGCAGGAGCGACGGCGGCTGAATGCGTAGGAGGCGGGCCTGATAGGCGGCCGTGACGAATTCGAGGACGTTGCGGTTCTGCTGCCGCAAGGTGGCAATCGTCGTAAGGATGCGCTCGAC
>DASXVQ010000155.1:0-31035 GCA_036504155.1 Myxococcales bacterium | reverse complement strand
CCTTGGCGCCCACAAGCCCCAGCGAATTCTCGACCGGATCACGGCTGCCGGGGCCAGGTATCGCTTTCTTCCTCCGTATTCGCCCGAGCTGAGCCCGATCGAAAATTGCTGGTCCAAGCTCAAGAGCCTGCTGAAGAAGATGGGGGCACGCACCGTGGCCAAGCTCGACCGGGCCATCGCCAAGGCGATGGGCCTGATTACGCCGTCAGACGCCTCGGGCTGGTTTCGCCACTGCGGCTATGAGGCTCAACCCAAGTGACCACCGCTGTGAGTGGACTGAAGCCCCGGCCAGCGCCATGCCGGGCTAGTGCGGGCGTGGCGAACGCTTCGTCGTCCAAGGCGGCATAGGGCAGCACGACTCGCTCCAGGCCCTGGATCCCCGAGAGCGCGGCTGCCGTGCGTATCCGCACGCCCGGAACCGCAAGCCCGTCCTGCTCTCCCCGACCCTACGTGCTACGGTCCGCGGCTTTCGCGTGGAGGCACAAGCCATGGCAACGGCAAACGGGCGCAGGGCGCTGGTCACCGGCGCCTCGAGTGGCATCGGAGAGGCCTACGCGCGGCGGCTGGCGCGCGACGGGAACGACCTGGTGCTGGTGGCCCGGCGAGCGGAGAAGCTCGCGGGCCTCGCGGCGGAGCTGTCCAAGGCCCACGGGGTGAAGGTCGAGCCGGTCGCGGCGGACCTCTCCACCGACGAGGGGATCGCGGCGGCGGAGAAGGTGATCGCCGACGGCCCGCTCGATTGGCTGGTCAGCAGCGCCGGCTTCGCCACGCGCGGGCACCTGGTGAAGGTGGCGCCGGAGAAGATCGCCCGGCAGGTGCGCCTGCACGTCGAGGCCAACGCGCGGATGGTCCGCGCCGCGCTGCCGGGAATGATCGACCGGCGGCAGGGCTCGATCGTCGTGCTCTCCTCGCTCAGCGCGTTCCTGACCACCGAGCACTACGTCAGCTACTCGGCCAGCAAGGCCTACCTGAACATGTTCGTCCTGGGGCTGCGCGACGAGCTGCGAGGCACGGGCGTGCGGGCGCAGGCCGTCTGCCCGGGGCTGACCAAGACCGAGTTCATGTTCACCGAGGAGTACAAGGACTTCAGCTACGACTCCGTCCCGGCCTGGGTGTGGATGACGGCCGACGAGGTGGTCGAGGAGTCCGTCGCAGCGCTCGAGCGCGCCGAGAAGGAGCCGGTGTTCGTGCCCGGCCGCGGCAACCGCGCGTTCGTGGCGCTGATGGAGGCGCCGCTGGTCGGAGCCGCGGTGCGCGCCGCGATCAATCGGCTGGGCCGCGGCAAGAACCTCTACTGATCGATAGAGACGGCGCAATCGCCGGGTTTCGGAAACCGGCGCCGGGCGCGGCGGGCCTCGCGTTGGGGCACGACTGGACCGCGTGGCTGCTCTTCCAGAGCGGCGCCCAGTCGCTGCAGAAGCGCACCACCGCCGAGCCGCTGCACGACACGCTGGTGCCCTACGCGCTGGGCTTCAAGACGGCGAACCTGCAACCCGAGCGTGCGGGCACGCTGCCCGCCTCGACGACGCTAATGGTCTTCCGCGGCGACCTGCACGCCCACAGCAGCAACTCCAACGAGGCCGCCGGCAACGCCAACCCGGAGACCTCGATGCGCATGGAGGACGCCAACGGGAACCTCATCAACAGCAACCACTCCAACGTCTTCCTCTACGAGGGCTCCGGGCGCGACTTCTCGGCCTTCACCGGTCACGCCTCCTTCTTCAACAAGCTCGCCTCGAAGACGGGCGCGCTCGCTCAGTTCAACCACCCCGGGAGCGACCGCTTCACCTGGAAGGCGCCGACTGCGACGGACTCCACCGACGTGCAGATGGAGCTCATCGAGTTCAACGGCGCCCCAGACGACGCGACGCGCTTCCAGAAGTAAGTAGGTCGCCGCACCTGCCGGTCGGTCCACGATCCCCAACGCGTCGACGTCTCCTCGCCCGCACGAGTTCAGGCGGTGCGCAGGCAAAGAAAAGCCGGGGTCGATGGTCTCGACCCCGGCGTCCCTTCCATCCGCGTCAGTCTTGGTGGCCGCTACCGGCGCCCGTGCGGCCGCCGGCCTTCGCCCATGCGCTCCGGCCGGTCGTCCAGGTCGAGCCGCGAGGCCTGGGCGAGCAGCTCGCGCTTGGTGACGAGCGAGCGGCGGCCGAAGCGGTCCGCGAGCTTGTCGAGCTGCTGCAGGATGCGGCGGGCCTGCGGGACGTCGTCGGTGCGGACGCCGTAGCGGCGCGCCTCGAAGCGGCCCTCCATCACCTCGGCGCGCAGCACCTGCTTCACCCGGTCCTCGACGCGGCGCAGGTCCAGGCGGTCGCGGCGGGCGAGGGCGGCGTCGTACCGGGCGAGGAGGACGTCGAGCGCGCGCTCGCTGTCGGCGGCGGGGGTGGCCAGGCGCACCGCGGGCGGTCCGTTGTGGCCGTAGGTCTGGGCGTTGGCGGTGCCGGCGGCGAGCAGGACGGCGGTGAGGGCGATGGCTCGGAACATGGCGTTCTCCTTTGGTCTTGTGCTCCAGCTGTTCGTCCATTCCGACGCGCCGAGAGAGGGGTCATTCAGGCGGGGAATGTTTCGAAACGTGAAGGCCAGGGAGCGGGGGAGGGCGGACGGGCAGGTATCATCCGGGCGCCTCTCACGGGGCGAGGCGATGGCCGAGCCGGCGAACCGAACGCCGCTGCTCGAACAGGCTCTCGCCGCTGCGGATGCACGGGGCCCAGATCGCCCGGATGCCCGCCTTGCCGAAGCTGCGCCGGCTCGATCTGACCGGGAGCTTCGGCGGAGCGGAAGCGGGCTTCTTCGATTGGATCTGGCAGTCGCGACTCGGCGCGGGGCTGCAGGAGCTGGCCGTCAGCACCGTGCCCGAGCGGCTTCAGGAGTGGCTCTCGCTGATGGAGGCGCGTGGGCTGACGCGCCTGGAGTTGGCGCTCAAGAGCATCGGCCGCGTGGCGATCGCCGGCAGCGGGTCGGCGCGCCTGCTGGTCTTCGGTCACCCGCTCGCGCGCCCGGGCTGGAACCCGCGCCTCGCGGAGTCCTTCGCGACGGAGGTGGGCGCCGTCCTGCGCGACGTGCCGCCCGGCTCGGTCGCCCAGGTCGAGGTTCACCTGGGCCGAACGAAGCTCGCGCAGAAGATCGAGCAGATGCTCCGGGACGCGCTCGCCGGGCGCGGCATCGCGAAGGCCTCGGTGGTGCTCGAAACGGGATCCCGGCGCGAGCTGCTGTGAGGTTCGGCTCCGGGCTTCACCGCACGTCGGGGTGCTCTCAGCGGGAGGATCAGCCGAGTCAAGAAGTCAGAGCCTCAGCCTTCCTTCTCGCCGGGCGGCGGCGGGAAGCTCTTGCGCCGACCCTCGAGCGCGGCGCCGAGCCAGCGGATGGTCGCACCCAGGTGCCGCATGTTGGCCAGGCCCTCCTCGTCGCGGGCCGCTCCGCCCGGCTCCAGGCCGAAGCCCAGGTTCCAGTAGGAGGAGCCGGGCACGATGACGCCCGACATCAGGAACATGTGGTTGATGGTGTCGAAGACGTGCGTGCCGCCCCCGCGCCGCACCGCCACCACCGCCGCGCCGATCCGGCCGCGCAGCACGCCGCCGTTGGCGATGGAGACGAACCCGAGGCGGTCGAGCAGCGCCTTCATCTCCGCGGAGACGTCGGTGAAGTAGGTGGGCGAGCCGAGGATCAGCGCGTCGGCGGAGAAGAGCTTCGCCGCGACCTCGTTGAACACGTCGTCGCGGTGGTCGCAGCTCAGGTCCTTCTTGTCGAAGCAGCGGTTGCAGGCCCGGCAGCCGTGGATGTTCCGGCCGCCCAGTTGCACGAGCTCGGTCTCCCAGCCCGCCTCGCGCAAGGGCTCGAGCACCTTCTCGAGCAGCAGGTGCGTGTTGCCCTGCTTGCGCGGGCTTCCGTTGACGGCCACGGCTTTCATCGAGCTCTCCCTGTCGTCGGCGCAGGACCTCGCCCGCGCCAGGCCGCGCATCCTACCCGAGCGCGCCCGAGGTGCGGTCGGACGCGGCGTGAAGGGAGCGCACGGCTCGGCCGGCTACTGGCAGGCCGAGCCGCACGACGAAGAGAGCTGGAAGCCCTTGCACGTGGTGCCGTCGTCCCAGACGTAGCCGCCCTCGATCCGGCACTGGCCGCACAGGAGCGGCAGGCCCGAGGCGAGGACGGTGCACTGCTGGGCGCAGCCCTCGACGCCCAAGCTGCTGCAGTGGCCGGAGGCCAGGTCCTCTTGGGCGCAGATGACCCTGCACTTGTCCAGGTAGACGCTGTCCGGCGGGGCGGCCGGGGCAGGGGTCTCGCAGTCGGCGACGCAGGCGGAGCCGAGCTGGAAGCCTACGCAGCGGCTGCCGTCGTCCCAGACGTAGCCGCCGAGGATTGCGCACTGGCCGCACAGCAGGGGCAGGCCCGAAGCCAGGGCGGTGCACTGCTGCGTGCAGGTCGCCTGCGCGAAGCTGGCGCAGGAGCCCGAGAGAGTCTCTTGCGCGCAGGCGACCCGGCACTTGTCCTCGTAGACGTTCGCCGCCGGCGCGTCGGGCTTGGGGCTGGCGCAGTCGCCGACGCAGGCGGAGCCGAGCTGGAAGCCTACGCAGCGGCTGCCGTCGTCCCAGACGTAGCCGCCGAGGATTGCGCACTGGCCGCACAGCAGCGGCAGGCCCGAAGCCAGGGCGGTGCATTGCTGCACGCAGGTCTCCTGCGCGAAGCCGGCGCACGAGCCCGAGAGAGTCTCTTGCGCGCAAGCGACCCGGCACTTGTCTTCATAGACGCTCGACGCCGGCGCGTCGGGCTTGGGGCTGGCGCAGTCGCCGACGCAGGCGGAGCCGAGCTGGAAGCCGACGCAGCGGCTGCCGTTGTCGTAGATGTAGCCGCCCAGGATTCCGCACTGGCCGCAGGCGAGGGGGAGCCCTTCGGCCAGCGCAGCGCACTGCTCGACGCAGGTCTCCGGCGCGTAGCCCTGGCAGGAGCCGGCGAAGTCGTCCGCCTGCGCGCACACGACCTTGCACTTGTTGAGGAAGACGTCGCCGGCGGGCGCTGGGGCGTCGAGGCCGCTGCACTCCGGGCAGCTGGAGGAGAGCTGGAAGCCGGCGCACTGCGTGCCGCGGTCGTAGACGTAGCCGCCGGTGATGCGGCACTGCGCGCAGCCGATGGGGAGACCCTCGGCGAGGGCGGCGCACTGCCGCGCGCAGGCATCGACGGTGTAGCCGGCGCAGGAGCCGGTCTGGGTGGCCTTCTGCTCGCAGACGACCTTGCACTTGTCGAAATACGTTCCGCCGCTGGGCAGCGAGCTCGGGTCGGTGTCCGGCTTGCCGCCGTCAGGGCTGGGCAAGGACGCGTCGGTCGGGTCGGTGCCCGGCTTGCCGCCGTCAAAGCCGGGCAGGGACGCGTCCGTCGGGTCGGTGCTGGGCTTTCCGCCGTCGCAGCCAGGCAGCGACACGAGCGCGACGGCGATGGCAATGGCGAGCGAGGTCATTCGGGTCATGGCGGTCCTCCGGCTGCCGCGGCGGTGCGGTCCGGCCGCGGCGCGGGCGCATCTTCCTGCAATGACCCGCGCGCCGCCACACGCCCTCGGTCCCACCGCCGGAGCTCCAGGATGTCCCCTTCGGGATCCGCGGCGTAGACGAAGAAGCGCAGCAGCGCCTGCGCTCCGCGGTTCTCCGGGGCTGAACGGCTCGAAGGAAGAGGTCGTGTCGCCCCTGGCCCGGCCCTCTTCTTGACAGCCGGGGCGCGGACCGGCACCTCTGGCATCCATGACGCGCACGCAGCAGCTGACGACGATCGCAAAGGGCGGAGCGACCTGGCTCCGAGCAGCCTCGGAGCGCCTGGCCATCGCGCTGACGCCGGCGCTGGCGGAGCCGGGCGACGAGGCGGCTCTGCGCCGGCTGCAGATGAAGAGCTGGGCCTTCTGGGCGGCGGCGGGCGCGGTCTTCTACGGCGCCTACCAGCCGGGGATCTTCTACTTCGCCGACAGCTACGCCCACCTCGCCGACGCCATCACCCTGCGCTTCAACGCCTGGCACCCGCCCATCCTGCCGCTGCTCTGGGGCATCCTCTTCCCGTTCCTGGGCGTGCGCGCCCCGCTGGTGCTCCACTGCGCGGCCTTCTTCGGCGCCTTCGGGCTGCTCAGCCACTGCTTCATCGCCTCCCGGCGACGGATGAGCCTGAGCCTGGTGCTGCTGGCCTTCACCGCGCCGGCGCTCCTGCACCTGAAGCTCGTCGCCAAGGACACCTCGCTGGCGACGATGGTGGCGCTGCTCGCGGCGCTCTACCTCTTCGGCCGGGACCGGCCGAGGAGCCTCCCGCGCGGGATCGCCGTGGCGCTGGCGCTCTTCTACGCGGCCAACGTCCGCTACGCGCTCTTCGTGGCGCTCGCCCCGCTCGCCGGCCTCTTCGTCCACGCGCGCTTCGCCGGCCGCGCGCCGTCGCGCAGGCGGATGGCGCTCGCCATGCTCGTTGGCCTGGGCATCACCAGCACCTTCACGGTGCTCAACCGGCTCGCCTTCGAGTGGCTCTACCATCCCAAGCCCGCCGAGTCCTCGCACCTCCTCTACTTCGACATGGTCGGCACCCTGGCCTGGGCCGACGCGCTGGACGAGATGCCGGCCTACGCGGTGCGCGATCCGGACGTGGGGCCGGAGCTGCGCCGGGCCTACGCCGCGAATCCGCTCTCGGCCGACGTCTTCTCTCCGTGGGGCGCGGCGAGGGCGCTCGTCCGGCAGACCGAGATGACCAAGGTCGCCGGAGACTGGCTGCGGATCGTCACCGCGCATCCGCTCGCCTACCTGCGCCACCGCGGCGCCTTCGCCCAGCACGCGCTCACGAGCGTCCAGCTCTGGCCCGAGGAGACCAAGATCCCGCCGCTCGAAGAGAACTTTCTGCTGCCGAGGCTGGTGAGCTTCCTCGAGTCGACCGGCCTGCCGAGCGCGCGCGCCCGCGCCGCGGGAGAGGACCTCGTCTACTCGACGGTGCACCGCCCCAACGCCGTCTCCGACCTGGTCGACCGCTATGTCCACGCCACGCGCTGGCTGCTGCTGCCGCTCGTCCATCTTGTCTTCGAGGTGGCGGTGGCCGGCTGGCTCTTCGTCAAGCGCCGCTACGACCTGCGCTTCGCGCTGGCCGCGTCGGCGGCGCTGGGCATCGGGATGAACTGCTTCAGCGCCCCGGCCGTCGACCTGCGCTACGTCTACTGGTGCCTGCTCTCTTCGGTCCTGATCCTCTGGTGCAGCCTCACCCGTCCCGAGGACCCTCCGACGGCCGCGGCCAGAGCCCCGCGCGCCGGCGAGGGGCCCCGGCGGCCTGACGATCCCGCGAGGGAATAGCTCGACGGGCGGGCGGCGCCGCACCTTGCCGCACCTTGTCCCTGCCCCCTCCGCGGGCTAGAGTGACGGGCATCCCTGTTGCCGAGCCCGGAGTGCGACCCATGCGCCCCAGCGTCCTTTCCGTGATCGCGCCCCTCGCCGTGCTGCTCGCGGGCTGCCCCACCTTCGGAGAAGGCGAAGGCGACGACGCGGGCGCCGACGCCTCGACCGCGCTCACCCGCGACGGCGGCGGCGCCGGCGACGGCGACGGCGGCACGCTGCTGGCCGAGGGAGCCGCCTGCACGCGCGACTTGGCCTGCGCCTCCAAGAATTGCGAGTGCGTCGACTTCGACTGCACCCTGCGCATGTGCGCCGGCGCCAGCTGCCTGTGCGGCTACGGCACCTCCGGGTCCTGCACCGACCCGCTGGAGCGGGGCGCCAAGGACCCCGAGGACTGCGACTCCGAATCGCAGGGCTGCGAGGGGATCGACCACTGCCAGTAGCCGCGCCCGCCTCCGCTCCCGACCTCGCGCGGCGCCGGCGCCCCAGGCTGCCCGAAGCCCGCCGGCCATGACGCTCACCGCCTGGCTGCTCTTCGTCGCCCTCCTGCTCCTGGCGTTGTTCGGGGCCTACTGGGGCAGCCTGCAGGCCTTCGCGCTCAGCCAGGCCTTCCGCCCGCGCGAGGCCTGCCCGCCGGACCGCCGCGGCCGCGGCTCGGTCGCAGTGCTGGTCCCCTCGCACCACGAGGGCGCCGCGCTCCTCGACACCGTGGGCACCCTGGTCGACCAGGACTACCAGGGTCCGGTCGCCGTCTACGTCCTGGTGGAGGGCGAGGACGACTCCTCGGTGGCCGCGCTTCGCGGGGCCTATCCCGGCAGGAGCCGGCAGGAGGGCGGCGCGCAGGTCCTGCTCGACGGCGCGGACCGGAAGGTCTGCCTGGTGGCCACCGGCTCGCGCGCCAAGCACGACAAGCTCAACTACGCGCTGGAGCGCCTGGCCGCCGACTTCTATGCCTTCCTCGACGCCGACCATCGCGCCGCGCCCGGCTGGCTCAGCTCGGCGCTCAGCGCGCTCGAGGCCGCGGGCGCCGACGCGGTCCAGTGCCGCAAGATGCCGCTCTCCACCGGGCGGCTGAGCCAGACCTGGGACGCGATGCTCTCGCACGGCGCCTTCGAGCTCTTCAACCGGGCCCTGTGGCGGGTCTTCGGCCGGGTCTTCTTCACCGGCAGCACGGCGCTCTTCCGCGCCCGGGTCTTCCGCTCCGAGCCCGCGCGCCGCTTCTCGGCCTGCATCACGGAGGACACGTTCCTGAGCTTCGAGCTGCTGCTCGCCGGCTGCACCATCGCCTACGACCCGCGCATCGGCTCGTTCGAGGAGACCACGCCCAACCTGCCGAGCTTCGTCCTGAGGCGGCGGCGCTGGGCGGCCGGCCACACCCGGGCCTTCGTCACCCACCTGAAGGGCCTGCTCACCGGGCCGCTGTCGCCAAGGGCGCGGCTCCAGGGCCTCTTCGTCGGCCCGTTCTTCCTGATGCCGGCGGCGGTGGTCTGCTTCTTCTGGGCGCAGGGCATCTACTACTTCGTGCAGTTCACCCCGTGGGTGCGCACCGGCCTGGCCGGCGCGTCCCTGGCGCTGGCGGGGCTGTTGACGGTCTGGCTGTCGTGGCGGCGGCGCACCAAGCTGCGCGACTGGGCGGTCTGCGCGCTCTTCGTCGCCCCGCACGTGGGGATGGCCGGCGCGCTGCTCTACTTCTTCTTCGAGCGTGAGACCTACTACTTCCTCACCTCGTTCCCGCACCAGGAGCGGCTGTGGGGCGCGCAGGCCGCGCTGCTGGCGCTGGCGCTGGGCCTGGTGGCGGTGGCCTGGAGCCGGCTGCGGCCCACGCCGCTGCGCGACCTCCTCGTCTTCCTGGTCAGCTGGCCCCTGTGCATCTCGCTCGACGTGCTGGGCGCGCTGCTGGGGCTGGGCGACGAGCTGGCCGGCCACACCGAGTGGTCGAAGATAGACCGCGCCAACGAGTACAGCGGCGCCTCGGTGGGCGCGCTCCTGCGGGGGGGCCTGGCGGCCACGGCGCTCCGGCCCCGCGGCCAGCCGGCCTGGGGGCTGCTCTTGCCGGTGGTCCTGCTGGCCAGCGCCGCGCTGGCCAACGAGGTCTTCTCGGTGGGCCCCTGCGACGAGGAGCGGCCTCTGCTCTGGCGACCGCTGTCGGGCCGCTGGGCGCGGCGCCCGCTGCTGTCGGTGGAGGTGGAGAAGTCCGCCGCCTCCGGCCAGGCGGCCTTCGAGGTGACTGCCCGGCTGCGTCCCGGCGAGGAGCGCGCGCTGTCCTTGCGGGCCTTCCTGGACGACGTCCCGCTCGCCCCCGACGCCGGCCCGCTCGCGCTGGAGCAGCGCTTCCGGTTCACCCGGCCGCTGGGCTGGGAGGAGCACCGCCTCAAGGTCTCGCTCTCGGGCGAGGGCGTGCAGTGCGTGGTCGACCGGGCGCTTTCGACCAGCGTGGTCGCGCTCGGGAAGGACGGCGGGCTGCGCGTGAACGGCGAGCCGTTCCTGATCAAGGGAATGGTGCCGACGTTCTCGACCCCGGCCATCCGGCTGCCGCTCGCCGACGGCTACCGGGAGATCAAGCGGCTCGGGGTCAACACGCTGCGGCTGTACCACCCGCCGACCCCGGCGATCCTCGCGGCCGCCAAGGCGCGGCAGCTCCTGCTGATGGCCCAGCCCGAACAGTCGACCTGGGACGCCATCGACCCGCGCAGCGCCGTCGACCGCTTCTTCTACCAGCGGCGCTGGGAGGAGCTCGCCGAGCGACTCGACGGGTTCCCCTACGCGCTGCTGCTGGTGGCCGGCAACGAGCTGGAGATCGACGATCGCCGGCCGGAGATGGTCCGGAGCATCGCCAGCCTCGTCGAGCAGTCGCGCCAGACCCGGCGGCAGGTGCCGATGAGCTACTCCACCTTCGCCACCTTCCTCGCCTACCCGGCCGACGTGCTGGGCATCAACATGCTCGACACCGGCGAGACCTACTGGCGCGACACCCTGGAGATGCTCTCGCGCGCCGGCCGGCCCTTCTTCGCCAGCGAGCTCGGAGGCTTCGTCGCCTTCTACGAGTCGCCGCCCGCGGAGCTGCGGCGCTTCCGGCTGCTCTCCCAGTGGCGGCGCCTGCAGGAGGCCGGCGGGCTGGGCGCGGTCTTCTACGCCTCGCACGACAACTGGGCCCAGGCGGTCCCGCCCGGCCAGTTCAACGACCCGCTCACCGCCGAGATGCCCGACGACCGGCGCGGCTTCTTCGACCACCTCAATCGCCCCAAGCCGGAGCTCTCCACGCTGCGCGAGATGCTCGCCGACGTGGAGCTCGAGGCGCTCGACCCGCGCGTCGGCGCGCTCGACGAGCTGCTGCGGGTGCGCCTGCGCAACCGCCGCCCCTACGCGCTGCGCGGCCTGGTGGCGAGCCTCGCCGGCCTCCCCTGGGAGCTGGGAGACCTCGAGCCGCGGGCGGAGCGGGAGGTGGCGCTGCCGCTGCTCTCCCTGCGGCACGCCGACGGCTATCCGCTGGTCGACCTCCCGCTCGCCTACACGACCCACGCCGGGCTCGAGGCCGAGTCGGTGGCGCGCCTGGCGGTGCCCGACCCCTCCGACGGGCCGGTGGTGCTCACCCCCGGCTTCGAGGTGACCGCGCGCGCCCGGGACGCGTTGGCCGGCTCCCTGCTCGACGGCGAGAGCCTGGAGGCGGTCGTCCCCGACGGCTGGCGGGCAGCCTCCGTCAACGGCCTTCCCGTCGCCGCCAGCGGGCGCCTGCGCGTGCCGGCGAGCGCGCCGCTCCATCCGCTGCTCGACCTGGAGGCCTCGACCGACGGGCGCACCTGGGGTCCGTTCGCCTTCGAGGGCTCCGAGCCCGAGGGGCTGGTGTTCCTGCGGTTCCGGCTGCCTCCAGGCCTGGGGAGCCCGCGCCTGCTGATGCTCCAAGGCGTCGGCGCCAACCAGATCCAGGTGCGCTGGAGCGACGGCGAGACCGCCGCCTATCCGGCGCATCCCTACCGCGAGACGCTCGTCGACCTGGAGGGCCGCGCCGGCGAGGTGACGGTTCGCCTGCAGCGCCGCAGCCTGCAGTACCTGCGGCAGAGCGAGTCCCCGACCGGCGAGGCCATCCGCATCCGGCTCGCGCCGCCGGTGGTCTTCAGCCCCCAAGCCGTCCTTGTGCGAGAGAGCCCATGAGCGAACCGTCCTCCCCCGCCCCGCGCGAGCCCGCCGCCACCACCGGGACGCCGGCGCCGCCCGCGGCGCCCGCTCCCGCCGCCGGTTCGACGCCCGGCTCGCCGCCGCGCCGCCGTCTCCGCTGGATCGTTCCCGTCGTCCTGGTGCCGAGCCTCTGCGCGCTGGCGGCGCTCCTGGTTTGGGTCCGCTCGGCTGACGAAGGACTGTGGGACTGGGACACCTACGGCCGGCTCCTCTTCCTGTACCACTATCAGCCGGAGCTCTGGCTCGACGGCCACGTCCTCTACCACTACCTGGTGCGCGCCTTCATGCAGGTGGGGATCGCCCCGATCACCGGCATCTTCTGGATCACCGCCGGCTCGGCCGCCGCGCTGGTCGGCGTCGCCTTCTGGATCTGCCGTCGCGAGGGGCTGAGCAAGGCTGCGACCGCGCTGGTGCTCCTGGCCGCGACGCTGGGGAGCCCGGGGCTCGTCTCGCTCTTCCTCTTGACCGAGGACAACCTGCTCTACGCGCCGATGCTGCTCGCGTTCTACTACCTGCAGGCGCTCGAGCCGTCGGACGAGCGGCGCCGCAGCGTCGTCTCCGGCCTGCTCCTGGCGGCGGGGATCCTGACCAACGTCTCGCTCCTGGTGCTGCTCTTCGCTGCGGCGGCGGCGCCGTTCCTCTGGAAGACCCAGCGGCGGCGGGCCCTCGGCGTGCTCCTGGGCGCGGGGACCGCGGTGGTGGCCTACCACCTCGCGCACCTCTTCCCGTTCACCGGCGCCAAGAACGCCATGCACGAGTTCCTGCCGCAGGCGCTGCGCCTGCGCGACTTCCGCCTCTCCGACGCCCCGCTCTTCTCCTTGGCGCGGGTCGACCAGTACCTGGGCGGACTGCGCGCCATGGCGCTGACGCCCAGCGTCCACCTGATGGCCCTCCCGCCGCTCTGGCGGGTCGCGCTGCTGAGCTGGCTCCCCAAGCTCCTGGCGGCGCTCTACCTCGCGCTGGCGGCCCTGCTCCTCTCCCGCGCCGGGCTGGCCGCGACGGTCTCGACGCTGAAGCGGCGCCTCGATCTGGTCGCGCTCTTCGGGATCACCGCGGTCTTCCCCTACCTCTACGAGCCCGCCCTCATCGAGCGCTGGGACCTGTTCTGGCTGGCGCTGCTGCTCGGCCTGGTGCTGCTGCTCAAGGCGCGGCCGCCGCGCCCGGTGGTCGGGCTCCTCGTCGCCGCGGTGGCCATCCAGACCGCCGGCGGCGGCCTCGCCATCGCGCATCACTTCGGCAAGGTCTTTGCCGAGCCGGGCTTCACGCAGATGCGCGCCTTCGCCCGCGACGTGCGCCAGCGCGGCAGCGACCCGCTGGTGCTGCCGTTCTCGGTGGACCGGCTGCTGCTGGCCGACCTCACCTTCCGCGCGCCCGGGCGCGCCATCTACCTGGTGCGCGACGCCGGCGACAAGCTCGAGTGCTTCCGCCTCTTCGACCTGATGGAGCAGCCGGCGCCGCTCTCCGAGCTGCAGGCACGCGTGCGCGCCTCGCGGGACGTCTTCGTCCACCCCTCGCTGTCGCGCCACAGCGTCGAGCTGCTCGGCCTGGAGAGCGGGCCGGCCGCTCCGAGGTGACCACCGGCCCGTCTTTGCGAGCGCCCCTCGAGGTGGTATCTCCCTCGGGGCACCTGGCGCGAGGCCGGCACCCGACATGGAAACCCGAATCGGTCGCTACCTGGTGGAGAAGCTCCTGGCGCGCGGGGGCATGGCCGAGGTGTTCCTGGCTCGCGCCGACGGGCCGGCGGGCTTCTCGAAGCAGGTGGTGATCAAGCGCATCCTGCCGCAGTTCATCGAGGAGGAGCGCTTCGTCAAGATGTTCCTCGACGAGGCGCGGCTGGCGGCGCTGCTCAACCACCCCAACATCGTGCAGGTCTTCGACTTCGGCGAGGAGGAGGGCTCCTACTACCTCGCCATGGAGTACATCGAGGGCGAGAGCATCCGGAACATCGTGCGGCACTTCGCCCTGTACACGCAGGCGATCGACCCGCGGCTGGCGGCCTACCTCATCTCCGGCGCCTGCGAAGGGCTGCACTACGCCCACTCCCTCACCGATCCGAACGGCGTCAGCTACAACATCGTCCACCGCGACATCTCGCCGGACAACCTGCTCGTCTCCACCGCCGGCATCACCAAGGTGGTGGACTTCGGCATCGCCAAGGCGGCGGTCAACAGCAACCGCACCGAGGCCGGGGTCCTCAAGGGCAAGTACTCGTACATGTCGCCCGAGCTGATCGGCGGCGAGGGGTTCGACCGCGGCATCGACGTCTATGCGCTGGGCGTGGTGCTCTACGAGCTCCTGACCGGAGAGCGACCGTTCCAGGCGGACAACGAGCTGCGGCTCTTGAAGCTGATCCTCGCCGGCGAAGCCCGCCCCATCGCCGAGCTGAGCCCGGGAGTGCCACCGGAGCTCTCCCAGATCGTGGCCAAGGCCATGGCCGTCGACCGCTCGGAGCGCTACCCCGACGCCCGAGCCTTGCAGAACGCGCTCGACGACTTCCTCGCCCTGGGCCGGCCGCGCCTGGGCGCGGTGGACGTCGCCCAGTTCGTGGTGCAGGTGCAGACCTCGCGCCGCTCGCGCCAGTCGATGCCGGCCTCGGGGCCCAAGGCCGTCCCCGGCTTCCCGCTCTCGGGCGTCAGCAAGCGCGTGGGCGAGGCGCGCCGGAAAGCCGAGAGCGAGCGCCGCCCCGCGCCCGAGCCGCCGGGAGCGGCGACCGAGAAGACCGAGATCGGCCCCCGGCCGGACCAGCAGGTCTCCGTCGAGACGCAGGCCCGGGCCGAGCCGGCGCCGAGCAAGCTGCGGCGAGCGCCGCCGCGCCCGAGCCTCGAGGAACCCGCGGAGGACGTCGACGCAACCGGCCGGCTCGAGCTGGCGACGGGTCCGCTCGCCGAGGGCGAGGACTTGCCGCCTGTCTCCCGGCGCCCGGGATGGCTGGTGCCTGCCGTGGTCGCCGGCGCGGTGGCGCTCGTGGGCGGCATCGGTTTCCTCGTCGTCAGCCCCTCGGGCGAGCGCGAACCGGCCCAGCAGCCCGCGAGGCCGTTGGCGGAGACCGAGAGACCGGTCAAGCCCGCGCCACCGCCGGCCAAGGCCGAGGAGCCGGTCGCCAAGGCCGAGGAGCCAGCGCCGGTCAAGGCCGAGGAGCCGACCGCGAAGGTCGAGGAGCCGCCGGCGAAGAGACCGGAGGAGCCGGTCAAGAGCGAGAAGGTGGTCGCCGGCGCGCGTGAGCCGGCCGCCAAGCCCACTCCGCCACGCCGCCCTGTCGTGGCGGCGACGACGCCCCCGAGCCCCGGGCTCGGCTCGCTGACCCTGCGCAGCTCGCCGTGGTGCGACGTCTACGTGGACGGCGCGAAGGTCGGAGTCACGCCGCTGCCGAAGTTCACGCTGAGCGCCGGACCGCACAAGGTGCTGCTGCGCAACGAGAACGCCGGCATCCGCCGCGAGCTCTCGGTCTCAATCAAGGCGGGCGAGGAGACCCGGGAAGCGGCGATCTTCTCGATGGGAAGCATCGCGGTGCGCGTGCAGCCCTGGGCCAAGGTGGCGCTCGACGGCAAGGCCATCGGGACCACGCCGCTGCCGCCGATGGAAGTCGTCGCCGGGCCGCACGAGATTCGCCTCGCCAACGCCGACCTCGGCAAGGACGAGAAGCGCAGGGTCACCGTGAAGGAAGGCCAGCAGGAGGTGGTGAAGGCCATCTGGGAGTGAGCCGCGCGGCCGCTGGGGCAGATCCTGCGTGGTAGCATCACCGGCCGTGGGGCTGCCTCGGAGGCCGCGTTGATACACGTCCTGGTTCTCGCAGCAGTTCTCGGTGCGCATCACGGTTCCGCGACCGCGGCCAAGCCGGCGACGACGCTCGAGAAGGCCCGCGCCAAGATGCGCTCGCTCGACTTCGAGGCGGCGCTGCCGCTGCTGCAGCGCGTGCTGGAGTCGGAAAAGCTCACCGGCCCGCAGCGGGCCGCCGTGTTGATCGACCTGGCGACCACGCGCCTGAACCTGGACGAGACCGACGAAGCCCGCGAGAGCTTCGCCCGGGCGCTCGACGCGGATCCCGACGTTTCCCTGCCCAAGGGCACCTCGCCCAAGATCCAGGACCTCTTCGACGAGGTCCGCAAGCGCCGCGAGGCCCCGCCGCCGCCTCCTCCGGCCGCTGCCCCGGTGGAGCCCGAGCCGGCCGTCAGAGAGGTCAAGGCCGTCGAGCCCGAGCCCGCACCGCCGGTCGCGAGCAAGCCGACCACGCCGGTCAGCGACGTCACCGAGGGAGCGCCAGCGTCGGGCCAGGGCCGCAAGATCGCCGCCTACACGCTGATCGGTCTGGGCGTGGCGGTGGGCGGGGGCGCGGGCGGCGGCTGCCTGGGCTACTCGTGGAAGCAGAAGGCAGACTGGGATGCCGGCAAGCTCTCCCGGGACGAGGCCTCGCGCGCCAACATGATCTCGCAGGTCGGCGTGGCGATGATCGCCGTCGGCTCGGCGGCCCTGGTGACCGGCGTGGTGCTCGCGCTGCTGCCCGATCACGCCAACGAGACTCAGGTGGTGCTCGCGCCCACGCCGACGGGCGCCGCCGCGTTCGTCTCGTTCCGGTTTCCCTGAGGGAGCGCTGCCCGCACCGGCGGCCTGAACGAACCCCGGGCCGGCGCCGGGCAGGTTGCTGCAGCTCGCCGGGGTCGAGCCAGAGTCCGCCGCAGCCCGGGCAGACGTCGACGCTGATGCCCCGGACGTTGCCCGACGCGAGCGGCGCCCCGAATGTCTTCCTCCGTGTCGCGCCGGAGGTGGCCGAGGGCAACCAACGGGCTCCTACCCGGAGCCGCGAGCGTCCTGGACCCAGATCCATCCCACCCTGAGGCGACGGGGAGGCGGGGGTGGGGCAGGAGGCGAGTCCGAGCTCGTTGGTCCTCCGGGACTTCGACGGCGACGGGCACCTCGACCTGGTGGTGGCGAACGACGGCGAGGCCAAGGTGGGCGTGCTCGTCGGGACCGCCAACCGCGTCGGTGAGCGTGGTCCTGGGCCAGTGTGCCGTAGGGCCTCCGTAGGCACCTCCCTGCTGCTTTCGATTTTTCTCAACCCAGCCCCGACCGGGCGCGTCGGGAGCTGCCGGCCTCCGCGCCGGGTCGGGCGAACGGTCGGTCGGTCGGCCGGTCGGCCGGGCGTACGAGCGCCACCCAAGGGAACCTCAACTGCCGCGCGTGGCGCGTCCCCCGCGTGCGAACATGGCGCCATGCGCATGGCCGCGTGTCTCTGCTCCCTGGCTCTCGCCGCATGCCCTTCGCAGCGGGCGCAGCCGCCCGACTCGGGTTCGAGCGTGCAGGTCGGCGACGCGGGCCTCGATGGCGGCCCGGTCGCGATTCCGCCGGACGCCTCCGACTCCGCGTGCGTGCCGGCCAAGACCTACACGGCCAAGGCCTGGCCCGAAGCCGACGCGCTCTTCAGGCAGAGCGACCGCTGGACCGGCGCGGACGCGGCCTACTCGGTTGACCTCGGCAACGACCGCATCCTCTGGCTCTTTGGCGACACCTTCGTCTCCAAGACCCCGGGCAGCGGGCGCGCCGGCGCCTTCTTCCCGCACAACACCGTGGGCATCCAGGTCGGTCGCGATCCCTCGAAGGCGACGATGACCTTCTACTGGGGCAACGCCCACGGCAGCCCGTCGTCCTTCTTCCCGAACGCGGAAAAGAACTGGTTCTGGCCGCTGCACGGCGTGCGCCTCGGCAGCCGGCTGCTCCTGTTCCTCCAAGAGATCGCGCCGGTGGCCGGCGGCCTGGGCTTCGAGGCGGTGGGCGGAGTCGCGCTGGCGGTCGACAACCCCGATGCCGAGCCCTCGCAGTGGGCGCCCAGGCGCCTCGACGAGCCGGCGCACCCCTTCGGCGCCATCCTCGGCATGGCGACTCTGGTCGATGCGGACTGGCTGCTCTCGGTCTCGCTGGTCGAACCCGGGAGCCACGATGCCCATCTCGCGCGCTGGGCGCTCGCCGACGCGCAGGCCGGTACGCTCGCCGTGCCGCAGTGGTGGTCGGGGACCTGGTCCACGACCGCGACGCCGAAGGCGCTGTGGAGAGCGGGCGCGCCAGAGCTGTCGGTCCAGCGGCGCTGCGACGGCTTCGCGACGATTCAGAGCCCGGGCTTCGGTGGGACCACCATTTCCATCGCCACGTCTCCGACAATCACCGGGCCGTGGAGTGGCTTCACGCAGGTGTATCGGCCTCCGGAGTCGGACCGCGCCAACGTGCTCGTCTACGCGGCCAAGTCGCACCCGGAGCTGACCGGCGCGGAGTACGTGGTGACCTACGCGTCGAACTCCACCGACTTCGCGACGCTGGTGAATGACCTGAGTCTGTACTTCCCCAGGTTCGTGAAGATCGACGGGCAGTGAATCCCCTCACCCGGCCCTATCCCATCTTCGCCGGCCCTCGGGGTTCCTGCGTTCGGAGCGGCAGGCCTCCGCGCCGGCGCTTGGCGATACCTCCGGGTGCGCGAGCAGGGGTATGAGCGCGCCATCCAGACCGACGGCGACGGGGAGCACGATCCAGCCTTCATCCCCGAAGCCGGTTCCCCGGCTGGTCCCAGGGGACGCCGCTCACCGAGCGACCATCAGTCCCTGACCAGGCCCTTCTTGAAGGCCACCCGCTTCGTGTCCGGGTATCCCACGGACAGGACGGAGTAGACCTTTCGCGGCTTGGCGATGCCGACCTTGCGCAGGGCTCCCGGGAAGTCGTTCAGGAATCCCGTCAGGACGCCGTTGAAGCAGGTCCCCAGCCCGAGGGTCTCGGCATAGAGCGTGATGAACGTGGCGGCGATCACCGCGTCGTCCTTGGGAGTGCTCGCTCCGGGATCGCCGTGGATGATGATCAGCGCCGGCGCATCGAGGGCGATCCAGTCGCCCTTGTCCCCGTCCTTCCAGCCTTCCGTCTTGTCGAGCAGGGAGTTCATCCCGCCGATCATGTTCTGGTTCGTCAGGTTGCGGACGAAGCCCCGGTTGACGAGCCCCAGGGTCCTCTGGGCCATGGAGTTCCCGAGGACCCTGGCGAAGGGGCGCGCCATCCTGTCCAAGGACCTTCCGAGCGCGATGACCTCAGCCTGCCCGCTCAGGACCTGGTAGCCGAGCCGCCGGTTGTTGCAGCCGCTCGGGGCGAGCCTCGCCGCGTGGAGCAGCTTGTCCATGACCGCTTCGGGAATCGCGTCGGGGAGGAACTCCCGAGTGCTGCGCCTGAAGGCGAACAGGTTCTCGAGCATCTCCGGCGTCGGGAGGGCGCCCTTCTCCACCGCCCTGATCCCCTTCACGGTGATCGCGTCGGTGGGGCACACGGCCACGCAGTGCCCGCAGCTGTTGCAGTACCGATCGTCCCGTTGACGCGGAAGGCCCTTCGCCCCGTCGCCGGAGCAGGTGATGACGCCGTGATTGCAGGACCGCTCACAGGCCGAGCACTCGGTGCACTTCGACGAATCGAGCCGCCAGGGGGAGTCAGGCATGGGTATCCGTCCTCGGGAGCAGGGAGTCTTGGGCCCCGGCGGTCTACCACCTTCCAGGTTCCGCCAAAAGCGAGCAGCTCGAGCAGGTGAGGAAGCGCTCTGCGGCCAAGCTCCGGCGCGTCGCCGGCAAGGTCGCCGCGCCGGGCTGAAAGCTCGATGCGGGCTCCCTCGTGTCTCGCCATGGCTCGGCCTTGCTTGAGACCGTCTTTCGCTGGTCCTGAGCGCGCCCCCCCACCCGGATCCGCAAGTGGCGTCAGCGATCTCGCTGGTGGCTCGAGCCTTCGCCTCCGCGAGCGCGCATTCGCAGCCGCCGGCCGAACCGGGCAGAGACGCTTCACGCCGAGTCGCGGCGCTAGTATCGGACTCATGACCACGCTCCGCCGATGGCTCGTCGCGGCCGCGCTCCTGGCCGCGCTGGCCGGCTGCCCCCCGACCTTCTCGCTCCCGCCGGACGCAAAGCTCTCGTGCGCCGACAGCGCCGAATGCGGCACCTGGGTCTGCGACAAGGGCCTGTGCGTCGACCCGGCGACGCTCTCCAAGAAGTGCGCGACGACCGCCGACTGCGACGACGGCCTCTTCTGCACCGGCGTCGAGACCTGCCAGAAGGGGTTCTGCGTCTCTTCGGCTCCGCCTTGCGGGTCGAGCTTCGCGTGCCTGGTGCCGAGCTGCGACGAGGCCGAGGACGCGTGCGCGGTCGCGCCCGACCACGGTCGCTGCAAGGACGGCTTCTACTGCAACGCCACCGTCGGCTGCACCGAGGGCAAGGGCTGCCAGAAGGACGGCGACGACGCCCCGTGCCAGGACGGCGTGGTCTGCAACGGCGCCGAGCGCTGCTCGAGCTTCCAGTGCGTGCCGGGCCCCGCGGCGGCCACCGACGACGGCAACCCCTGCACCGTGGACTTCTGCGCCGAGCCCGACGGCCCCGGCCACCTGCCCGACCCGCTCCGGGTCCGCGAGCCGTGCGATCTCGGCGACGGCGTGCACCGGGTGTGCAGCGACGGCGGCGAGTGCGTCGAGTCCATCTGCGGCGACCTCATCGTCGACGACCGCGCCGAGGGCTGCGACGACGGCAACGACGACCCGAACGACGGCTGCCACGAGTGCCGGATCACCCACTGGGCCCCGGAGATCGTCACCGGCCTGGGGCGCCACCAGGGAAGGCCCGAGCGGCTGACCATCTACTACCCGCAGCAGCTGGCCGTGGGCCGGGACGGGGCGGTCTACGTCCCCGACTACTGGGGCGACCGCGTCTGGCAGCTGGAGCCCGGGCGCGCCTTCGTCGCCGCGGGCCAGGGCACCACCGGGCTCTTGGGCGACGGCGGGCCGGCGCCCGCGGCGCAGCTCTCCTACCCCATCTCCGTCACGGTGGACGGCCAGGGCAACCTCTACGTCGCCGATCGCTGGAACGACCGGATCCGCCGCGTCGACGCCAGCACCCGCCGCATCACGACCCTGGCCGGCGGCGGGACCCTCGAGGAGGACGGCGCGCTCGCCGGCGCCGCCGCGGTCCACGGCCCAGTGGACCTCGTCGTCGACGGGCTGGGCAACGTCTTCTACATCGACGTGGGCGCCGACGACGACCCGCGCGACCCCGAGACCATCCGGCGCATCCGCCGCGTCGACGCCCAGACGCTCCGGGTCACCACGGTCGCCGGCGACCCCGGAGCCGCCACGGCCGAGGACGGCGCCGCGCTCGCGACGCGGCTCGACTTCCCGCACGCGCTCGCGCTCGCCGACGCCGACACGATCTACGTCGCCGAGAGGACTCGCATCCGCCGCCTCTCGCTGGGCAGCGGGACGCTCGCCACCGTCGCCGGCAACGGGGCCGAGGAGAGCAGCGGCGACGGCGTCCCGGCGCTCGACGCCGGCATCTACAACGCGATGGCGCTGGCGGTCGACGCCGCGGGCGACCTCTTCGTCGCGGACCGGAAGCTGAAGGCCATCCGCCGGATTCGCTTCGGCGCGGGTGGAGCCACCATCGACACCGTCGTCGGCCTCGTCCAGGGCGGCGCGCCGATCGAGGGGGCCGCGCTCGCCTCGCCCATGCCCAACCCCCAGGGGCTCGCCGTCGCGCCCGACGGCTCGCTGGTCATCGCCGAGGTCCAGACCAGCAGCATCGTGCGCGTCAGCCGCCCCGACCCCGCCGACAAGAAGACGTGGACGCTGTCCAAGGTGGCCGGCGGCTACGCCGACCTCGACAGCATCGCCGACAGCCCCGCGTCCACCGTGCGGCTGTCCACCAACAACCTCGCGGCCCGCGGCGACCAGCTCTACTTCTCCGACGTCGAGCGGCACGTCGTCTGGCAGCTGGACCAGAGCCACCCGGAGGACCCGCTCTCCTGGCGCCTGCGCCGCGTCGCCGGCGGCGGGGACCAGGCCGGCGAAGGGGTGTGCGCCGACCAGGCCGCGCTCGACCTCGGCTTCAAGGAGGGGCCGCTCGCGTTCGACTCCGACGGCGCGCTCTACATCGGCGCCACCGGCGAGCACCGGGTGCGCCGCGTCGTCTTCGACCCGGCCGACCCGACGTGCGCGAGGATCGCCACCGTCGCCGGCACCGGCGCGGCGGACGACACCGGCGACGGCGGCAAGGCGTTGGACGCGGCCCTGAACGTGACCGCGCTCGCCTTCGACACGCAGGGCAGGCTCTTCGTCGCCGGCGGCAACCGCGTGCGCCGCATCAACCGGGTGGACCCGGCGGACCCGGCCACCTGGACCATCGAGGCCGCGGTCGGCACCGGCGCCATCGGGTACGGCGGCGACGGCGGCCCGGCGCTGGCCGCCACCTTCGAGTGGATCTGGGGCATCGCCGCCAGCCCGACCCACCTCTTCGTCTCCGACCCGGACGGATTCCGCGTCCGCGCCGTGACGCTGACGGGCGAGCCCAAGGACTGGACCGTCTTCGGCGTCGCGGGAGACGGCACCGCCGGCTTCCTGGGCGACGGCGGCAAGGCGCAGGCGGCGCGGCTGGCCTACCCGACCGGCATCGCCTGGGACGCGGCGAGCTCGAGCCTGCTGGTCACCGACAAGGACAACGACGCCGTGCGGCGGGTGACCGTCTCGGGCGCCGACCCGGCCGCCTGGACCATCGAGACCATCCACGACCCGGCCCACACCGACGACCCGTTCTACGGCGACGGCGGCCCGCTCTCGGCGGCGCGCTTCCACCGGCCGGTCGAGCTCGCCCTCGGCGCAGGCGGGGCGCTCTACCTCGACATGTACGAGTCGGTGCGCAGGGTCGATCCGGTCACCAAGGCCGTCACCACCATCATGGGCGGCGTCGATCCCGCGGGCGACGGCAAGCTGTTGGGCGGCGGGCTGGGCAGCCCGCGGGCGCTGGCGCGCATCGCGACCGGGCACTTCGCCATCGCCGACGGCGGCACCGGCCGCGTGCGCCTCGTGGTGGTCGACCCCGCCCTGGGCGAGGTGCGCACGGTTGCGGGCTACCCGGGCGGCAGGCCGGGCGCGGGGCCTGCCCGCTACAGCCGCCTGCTCGAGGAGGCCGCGGGAGTCGCCTGGGACGAGGCCAGCCGCTCGCTCTTCGTCTCCGAGGAGAACGGGCACGCGCTGCGGCGGCTGCGCATCCCCGCCGACGCCCTGGAGACGCCGTGGACGTGGACCATCGAGGACTTCGCGGGCCAGCGCGGCACGGCCGGCCACGTCGACGGGACGCTCGCCGCCAGCCGCTTCGCCGGCCCCAGCGGCCTCGCCTTCGACGCCGCGACGCGGACGCTCTACGTCGCCGAGTCGAGGAGCCACGACGTCCGCGCCGTCCGCGTCGACGCGCCGGAGAGCCCGGACTGCGTCGCCACCGTCGCCGGCGTCCCGGGGCACCTCGGCTTCTTCGAAGGGCCCGCGGCGAAGGACGCGTTCTTCCACGGCCCCACCGCGCTCGCGCTCGACGGCCAGGGCGGGCTCTACGTCGCCGACACCGGGAACCACCGCGTCCGCCGCCTCGACCTGGCGGCGGAGACGGTGCGCACGGTGCTGGGGACCGGCCACGGCGCCTCGAGCGGCGAGGGCAGCCCCGCCACGTCCTTCCCCGTGGACTCGCCGTCCGGCCTGGCGGTCGACTCGAAGGGCAACCTCTTCGTCACCTCGCGCGACTCCGTCCGCGAGGTCACCCGGAGCGGGCAGGGCGGCGCGGAGAGCGGCCTGGGGCGCGTCTTCAGCGTCCACGGCCCGGAGACCGCAGGCGACCTCGCCCTGCCCACGCGGTGCCTCACCGGCCTCTTGCTCGACGGCGACGCGAGCTTCTACGCGCTCGACCAGTGCCAGGGCGCGCTCCTGAAGTTCGCGAGGAAGTAGCGGCGAGGACGGCGAATCGCGACGACCCGGGGTGCCGCCGGGCCACCGGGGGCTGGATGCCCCCGGCCAGCGGAAGCCTAGGTCTGCGCCGAGTTTCCCGCGACGGCCGAGAAGTCGAAGCCGCTGCCCGTGACGACGTGCTCGCCGGTCGAGGTTGGAGGTGCCGAAGCAGGAAGGCGGAGAGTGTGGAGGGTGCGAGCGGCGATCCTCGCCCACGGCACTTCCTCTCCCACGTGGGAGAGGATCCGCCCCTCGTGCGGCACGCGAGGTCCGGCTCGTGGAGCGGGGAGGGCCGTTGCGGCGCCGCTGCCAGGTGATGGTGCACGTTGAGGTCGATCCTCGAGCCGACACCAATGGGTCCCTTCGGCGGCGCCTCCCTACCTACTTGCGCCACACCCCGAACTGTCGCCACGTGGCGACAGTTGTCACCTCGGGAGCGGTCGGTGTCAGCCTGTCCGTGAAGCCCGTACTCGCAGGACGAGAGACGGTCTCATCGAGCCGGAGTCAGTCGTCCACCAGCTCAGATGTTCGACCGCCACGCCCTACTTGCGGTGGAGGATCGCGCCGTACTCGCCGACGGCCCAGACGTCGCTCGCCGACGGGCCCCAGAGGGCATCCAGGCGAGTGCCGTTCCAGGCTCCGGTGTGCTGCCAGGCCTGCCCGTCCCAGTGGTCGAGGCACTGAGACGAATCGGCACTGCTGTCGACGGCCCAAGCCTCCCCGGCGTTACCCCAGACGGCCCTCGACCATTCATTGGCAAGCGAGTCGTGGGGCCCCGGATGGCACGTCCACGTCAGCCCATCCCAGCGCACGAAGGCGCAGCCCGGCCGGTTTCGCACCACCCAGGCTCCGTCCGGCCCCCACGTCCACGCGCTCACGCCATAGGCACCCGAGGCAGGCAGGTCGGGCATTGCCGACCAGGCCGAGCCGTCCCAGTGCTCGACGGCGCCTCCCCACGTGGTGACGAACAGGTTGGACGGGTCGCTTGCGAACATGTCCGTGAAAATGTCGGTGTTGGGCGTGGTCAGCGACACGCTCCACGCCGTCCCGTCCCAGTGCTCCACGGTCTGGTACGGGTACCCGCCGTACGGCATGTATGACCAGGCGTCGGTCTTGCCGGTGACGAGCACCTCCTGGTAGGCGAACGGCTCGCTCGACCACGCCACGCCGTTCCAGCGATGCAGCACCGGCCCCTTCGATCCGTCGAGGGGCCGGCCGACCACCCAGACGTCGTCGGGGCCGCTGCCGGAGATGGAGAGGGGGTAGCCCTCCTGCCCGATCGACGACTGGCTCCAGCGCGCCCCGTCCCAGTGGAGCAGCGGGAAGCGATCGAAGGGCCCGGTGCCGGAGGTGGCGCTCTCATACTTGCCGCCGACCCACACGTCGCTCGGCCCGCTACCCCAGATCTGGTGGAAGTAGGCGTTCGTCCCTCGCGAGGCCCCGGTCCAGGTGCGGCCGTCCCAGTGGATCATCCCGCCGCCCTCGCCCACTGCCCAGACGTCCTCGCTGCCGGCGCCCCAGACGTCCCACAAGTTCGGTTCGAGGCCGGTCTCCACCCTCGTCCAGCTCGCGCCGTCCCAGTGGAAGACCACGCTCCCCGGCTTGTCGTGGATTGCCATCCCGTCGTCGACCCACTCGTGGCCCAAGGCCCAGACGTCGGTCGCGCTCGCGCCCCACAGGCCCATGCACTCGAAGTGGGGGTCCAGTCCGGTCACGTCGTTCCACTGCGCTCCGTCCCAGCGCTGGAGAAAGGGGGGACTGCACGCCCAGGCGTGACTCGGGTCTGCGCTGAAGACGTCGGTGGCGCCGCGGTGCGGGCTCGCGCGGGGCTGCCACTGCGTGCCGTCCCAGTGCAGGGTCGCGCCGATCCACGCGTCGTCCTTGTCCGAGCCGTGGATGGGCCCGTCGTGGTCGCTGATGCCGGAAACCTGCACCCAGCCCGTGCCGTCGAAGTGGAGGACCGGCCCGCCGTAGGTGACCACCCAAACATCCTCCGGCCCGCTGCCCCAGATGCTGACGAGCTCCTCGGACGCAGGGCTCGGCCAGGGGCTCCAAACGACGCCGTCCCAGTGCAGCAGCGTCCCCTTCATGCCCACCGCCCAGACGTCGTGCGCGGAGGAGCCCCAGACGCCTCGAAGGGCCATCCGCGTCCCGCTCTCGACCTGCGCCCAGCGGCGGCCATCCCAGTGGAGAATGGTCCCGCCGAGGCCGACCGCCCAGACGTCGTCGCTGGCGCTGGCCCAGACGCCGAAGAGCCAGTGGCCCTGGGGCAGCGGGTTGCTCCAATACCAGCGGTCGTCCGGCGCCACCTTCCACTCGCCGCTGCCCGGCGGACAGAGGGCGGAGGCGCCGGAGCACCAGCTCACGTCGCCGCAGAACGTCGCTTTCGGAGCGAGGCGATCGGCGGGGCAGCTCGAGGAGACGCCGTCGCAGGTCTCCTCGCTGTCGCACTCGCCCGCGGAGGCGCGGCAGACCGTGCCTTTGGGAAGTGGAGCGCCATCGCCGCCCGCGCACAGGTCGTTGCCTGCGTCGGGAAGGCTCGCGTCCAGGCCGGGGGCACCGGCATCTGGAGGCTCGGCCGCATCCGCGATGAGCGCCTGCGCATCCGGGCCCGAAGCGGCGGCGTCGAAAGGGGCCGTGGCGTCGCTGGAGCCGCCCATCGGCGCCGGATCGAAGCAGCCGACCGCGAAGCTCGCGAGGGCGACCGCCACCCAGGGTGTCTTGAGCATCGCCCCTCCTCGTGCAACCGCCGGATCGTGCCGCCGTACGTGCAGGATACCTTCTCGCGGTTGCGTGTTGATGGTCCGCAGGCAGGGGCCTGCTAGTACGGACAGCGGCGATATCCGGGTGGCGGCCGCTCCGAACTCGGAGCCGCGCAGGACGTCCACCGCGAAGGTCCGCGCCAACAGCTGATGTGTTTGGCAGGCGCGGAGGCCTGCCGCTCCGAACCCGGGTGAGTGAATGGGCCCTGGGAGGCGGGACGATGGAGGCGAGGCGGCGCATCAGTTGCGCGGGCGTCGGCGCGACGGCGCGGGTCCCGTCGTGCATCTTGAGGGTCAGCTCCATGCGGCCGTCGGCGAGGCGGCGAAGCCGGTGCTGGGGTTCGGCTGGCACAGAGGCCAGCCCGCAGGAAACCAAGTAGTTCGGGGCAGCGGGACCCTGGGGCCTGGAGGAAGGTCTCTCCTAACCTTCCCCCTGCGGATGGGTAAGCTCGGCTCCGTCTCCGGAGGGAATTTGGGATGAAGAAACAGGTGCTGCTGCTGGCCTCGTCGGGGTAGCAACCGGGCTGCGGAACTGCTCGAATCGTCAATCCCATTCGGTTCGCAGTCTTTCTACGAGGCGCCTGGAGGCCTCTTCGTCGTGATGACCTCAACTCACCTCCTCCTCGCTGTCATGCTCGCTGCTGGACCGGACGCGATCGTCGTTCCCAATCGAAGCATCGACGGAGTCACGCTCGGCGCATCGGTCTCGGAGCTCGTCGGCTTCACGGTCTCCGATACGCATCGGTGGGAGCGCGGGCCGCTCACGGCGTTCGTCTCGGGCGATCGCGTCGACGGCCTGTTGCGCACGTTGTCCAATGGAGACACGCTCACGGTGATCGACGGCAGCAACGTGCGGCGGGCCATCGCGGGCAACGTGTTCAAGCTCGCGGAGCAAGTCGGTACGTGCGGCGCCATCGAAGTCGCCGAGGGAGGCAGCGCGATTCCGTGCGCCGGGCTGCAGCTCGAGATGGCGGGGCCGCGTCTGCAGATGCTCGTCCGCGTCGGGGCGGGCGCGAAGGCTCCCAAGGTCGTGTGCACCCGGTACGCGGAAGCGCCCGAGCGCGCGTGGACGGTCGGACTCGGCGATCGCGTCTGCTATGGCGATGCCGTGTTCACCTCGGAGACGACGGTCGACCAGGCGCGCACCGCGATTCACAGTGCGTCAGAGGTCGTGCCTGATCCGATCGGGGAACGGCTGCGCGCGCAGAGCCTGCACCTGCTGTTCACGAACAAGCGACTGGTGCGGGTGGAGCTGAACCCTCCGGAGCCGGCCGCGGCGGCCCCCGCTGGACACCAGGAGCTTCCGCCACCGGCGCCTTGGGGCGGCTGCGACGCGTCGCGCATCGACGACTGCCGCTCGCGCTGCGCGAGGAACGATCTGCAAAGTTGCGCGACACTCGGCGGCCTGCTGGCGCCCTCTGCCGAGGCCATCCCGTTCATGAAGCGCGCCTGCGAAGGCCACGTCGCAATGGCCTGTTTCAACCTGGGGCTCTCGTACGAGAGGGGTCACGGCATCAAGAAGGACTTCGTGCTTGCCCGGCAGGCGCACCTGACGGGTTGCCAGCTCGGCGACGCGAAAGCGTGCGGCAACCTGGGCTACCTCTTGCGCAAGGGGCTCGGAGGCGCGGAAGAGAAGAACCGGGCGGCGGCGCTCTTCGAGCAGAGCTGCCAGATGGGCAATGGCCTGGCATGCACCGCGCTGGCGGGCATGCGGGCCGACGGCGAGGGACTGCCCAAGGACCCGAATCGTGCGATCGGCTTCTACCTGCGGGGCTGCGACCTCGGCCAGGGCGCCGGCTGCGACAACGTCGGCGTCATGCTGATGCACGGGGATGGTGTTCCCGTCGACAACGCACGCGCGTTCAAGCTGTTCCAGCGGGCGTGCGAGATGGATTACGGGAACGCCTGCGCGAACGCGGGCTCGTTCCTTCAGTCGGGCAAGCAAGGCATCGAGAAGGACTCGCACCGCGCGAAGCAGGCCTTCGAGAAGGCGTGCCGGCTTGGGAACGCCGGCGGCTGCACCTGGGTCGGCATCATGATGAGCGCTGGCGATGGCGTGCCCAAGGACGTGCCGGGCGCCCTCCGCTTCCTCGAACGGGGCTGCCACCTCGGCGACTCGCAGGGCTGCGACATGCTCAAGAAGCGCTGAGGACCGGAGGAGCTCGGTGAACGGGGCCCGGGCTGCTGACCAAGAGCGGCGGCGTCCTGACCGTTGGCGGGACGGAGGCGGGCAGCGGCGCGCTCTTCGGCGGCGCGTCCTGCCGTGAGCTTCGGCTACTTCGCCTCGACCCTCGGCAACCACGGCCGGGTTAGGAGCGGCAGGTGTCAGCCTGTCCGTGAAGCCCGTACTCGCAGGACGAGAGCCGGTCTCATCGAGCCCGAGTCAGTCGTCCACCACCACCGAGACCGGCTTGGCCATCTCGCTGCGGTGGACCATCCTCGCCTCCACCGTGTGCCGCCCGGGTCGCAGCGACCAGCGGATGGAGTGCGGGTAACCGACCTTGGCCACGGGCTTGCCGTCGACCAGCCAGACGATCTCCTCGTCCGCCGGCTCCACGCGCGCCGCCAGCCGGATGGCCGAGAAGGAGACCGGTGTGTCGGGATCCCACAGGTAGCGCGAGCCGGAGTGCGGCTCGGTGATGGCGACGCTGGGCGGCGCCTCGGTCGGGGTCGCGGGGCACAGCCGGCTGTATTGCTTGGGGGCGATTTCCAGATGTTTCTGCGCCGCCCAGCTCTCGTAGCGCTCGGGCAGATCGAGCATCGCCGCTTCCTTGACGTACTGCTTGGGGCAGCCCGGGCCGGCACGCAGCCCGGTGCGGACGTCGAGCTTCACGCGGGCGTGGAACGGGCAGCGCTCGAAGGGCTCGCTGCCCTTCACGAAGATCTCCTCCTTGGAGCTGGGGCAGTGCGGGCCGGCGAGCCGCCCCGAGAGCGGGCAGACCGCTGCGGTGGAGAAGGTGTCGGCAGGCAGCGGGAAGGCGGTGGGGATCGACCGGTACGCGGCGATCTCCGGATTGATGGCCGCCATGATCCGGTGCAGCGGCGTTCCGGCGCCGGTGGCGCCCGTGATGCGGCTCATGCGCCGCCCGTCGTGGTTGCCGATCCAGACGGCGATCAGCAGCCGGTCGGAGAAGCCCACCGCCCACGCGTCGCGCGCGCCCTGGCTGGTGCCGGTCTTCACCGCCACCGGGAAGTCGAAGTCCAGCGGCCCGCCGGGCTGGAAGGTGGGCCGGCGCGCGAACGGGTCCGAGAGGATGTCGGTGACCAGCGCCGCGGACTCGCGCGAGAGCAGCCGCATCCGCGTCTGGGCCACCGGGTCGTCGGCGAAGCGTCGCAGCGGGATGGACTCGCCCTGCCGCGCCAGCGCCAGGTAGAGCCCGGTCAGCTCCTCCAGCGTCACCGGCATCGAGCCCACCGCCAGCCCGAGGCCGTACTTGCCGGGCTCGAAGGAGATGCCCCTCACGCCGCCGCGCTCGAGCAGATCGAGGACCGGCTCGACGCCCACCTCCGCCAGGACCTCGAGCGCGGGGATGTTGCGCGAGTTGCCCAAGGCCTCGCGCAGCAGCATCGGGCCGTTGAAGGCGTGGTTGACGTTCTCCGGCAGGTAGGCGCGGCCGAGCGCGGTGGGAATCTCCAGCGGCGTGTCGGGGAGCTCGGTGGCCGCGGTCATGCGGCTGCGCTCCAGGCCCAGGCCGTAGACGAACGGCTTGAGCGTCGAGCCCGGCGAGCGCTTGACGCGGGCGTAGTCGATGGCGCCGCGCTCGTCGGCGGAGAAGTAGTCCTTGGAGCCGACGTAGGCGAGCACGTCGCCGGTCTCGACGTCGACCACCATGGCCGCGGAGTTGCCGGCGCCGCGGCCTTCGAGCAGGTCGAGGTTGTCAGTGAGGATGCGGGAAACGCGGCGCTGGATGTCGAGGTCGATGGTGGCCGTGGAGAGCAGCGCGGCCTGTCCTGAGCCTGTCGAAGGGTCCTTGGGCAACCGCTCGCTCCAGGCGATGACGGCGTGCAGCGCGGAGGGCATGCGGTGCGGCTTGGGGACCAGGCGCAGGTCGCTGGCGAGCGCCTGGCGCAGCTCCTCGGCGTCGATGACGCCCCGCTCGTGCAGGCTCTTGAGGATGCGGCGGGCGCGGTGGGTGGCGCGGCGCAGGCCGTTGCGGTCGTAGGGGTTCATCTTGGCCGGCATCTGCGGGATGGCGGCCAGGAAGGAGGCCTGCAGCCAGGAGAGGTCCTCGACGGGCTTGTCGAAGTAGAGCCGGGCCGCGCGCGAAGCGCCGCGCACGTTGTTGCCGTACGGCGCGATGGTCAGGTACTGGCGCAGCACCTGCTCGTGGCCGTGGTCGCGCACCAAGAGCAGCGCCTCGACGATCTCGCGCGCCTTGCGCCACAGGCTGCGCGGCCCCGGCTTCTGCATGCGCGCCACCTGCATGGCGATGGTGGAGGCGCCGGAGATGACGCGGCGGTTCTTCACGTTCTGCCAGGCGGCGCGGGCGAGCGAGCCCCAGCGCACGCCGGCGTGGTCCCAGAAGCGGCGGTCCTCGGTCTCCAGGGTGGCGCGGACGATCTTGTCCGGCAGCTCGTACGGCGGCTTCCAGTAGCCCAGCTCGCCGGACGCGCCCGGGACCTCACCGAGGTAGCGACCGCGCCGATCGAGGATGAGGCGCGAGGGACCGGGCTCGCTCAGCTCGCGGTGGACGGTGCTCCAGAAGCCCAGCGCGATGGCGACGAACGACAGGCCCAGCGCGGCGGCGACGCGGAGGCGCCGTCGAGAGGGAACGAACCTGTGAATCAACTTCCGCATCTCACTTCTTCTGTCCGGACCTGAATTCACTCAACAGCGGAGCTGGGGTAGTGCGCGGCCTCCGTGCCGCGGTCGGTCGGTCGTGTCGTCGGGGGGGTAGAGCGCGGCCTCCGTGCCGCGGTCGGTAGTTGTCGGTAGTTGTCCGTCGCATCGTTCGTTCAAGCGTGGCGACCGCCCGCCCGCCCGCCCGCCCGCGGCACGGAGGCC
>DASXVQ010000154.1:0-84152 GCA_036504155.1 Myxococcales bacterium | reverse complement strand
ATACACCCTTCGCGGTGATGTCCTTCTTGGTAGTCTTCCCCATGGCGCGTTCCTCCGGGTGGCCGCCTTCCAAGCGGCCGGTTGTTGCCCACCGGAAGAATGCGCCATTTCACTTTTCCCCACGACTCGGGACACCACCCTTTGGCCTTTCGAGGAAGCCTGCCAACCTCACGGCGCGCGAATCCGAATCGCGGGACGCATTGCCGCCGGTTGAAACCGGCGGCTAGATCATCGAGGCCCGCCTTCGCGGGCCGGATGCTCGGGCCAGGCACTTCCCGCGTCCGCACCCGGCTGCGCCATCGTCACCAGGAAGCGCTCGATGGCCATCCGGTCCTCTTCGTTGAGCTTCGCCTTCTCCGCCATGTCACGCACCTCGGCGGGCCACTTCTTGGCAGGAAGGTCCGAAGGAAGGTGGAGCGCGTGGCAGCTGGAGCATCGGGCCACGTAGATCGCGCGGTCCTCCTCCAGCCGCTCGACGCTCACCCCGGCGCGCAGGGCGTCATCCGGGCCTGGGTGCGCCAGCGCCGCGACGCACCCGGCAGCCAGGAAGAAGGCCATCGGCGCCGCGATCTGCGCTCTCATAGGTGGAACCCCAGGAGCAGCCGACCCTGGACCCGCTCGTTGTGGTCGAGATCGAGGGTGCTCCCCGCGCTCGCCCCGTGCAGCGCTGCGACCTGCGGCTGCAGCGAGAGCGCGGCCCACCACTTCTGGGAGGCGTACGCGACGGTGGGGCCGAGGTAGAGCGCCGAGCTGCCCTTCTCCCCGAGGAGGTTGACGCTGCGGGCCTCGACTCCGACCGACCAGGCGCTGGTGATCTGGTAGCCGAGCCCCAGCACGGCCTCGACCGTGATCGCCTGCTCCATCTGCGGCCCCTCGAGGCTCCACTCGAACTCTCCGACCAGGTTCAGCGCGGCGACGAAGTCCCCGTTGCGCTTGTCGAGGATGACCTTGGCCTCCAGCTCGGCCTCGAGCGGGCTGAGAGTGCCCTCCAGGTACAGCGCCGAGCCGAGCACGTGCGCCACCGGGTCGGAGAGCTTGAGCTTCCACTCCGAGGACACGCCCTCGAACTCGAACTCGTTCTCGCGCGCGCCGGCCAGCCCGGAGGCCTTGGCCGAGGCGTTCAGGTAGAGCGAGGTCTGCAGCCGCGGCGCGAGCCCGAACTCGAACTCCAGGCGCTCGTCGAACCGCCGGTAGAACTCCGATCGGCCGGCCCGCACCGTCGTCCACGGCTCGAGCTCGACCTGCCCGGGGCCCAGCACCGCCGACTCGTAGGCGTAGGCGAAGAGCCTCTCGCTCGCCGCCGCCAACTCCGGGACAGACACCGCCACCGCTGCGACCACGACCGCCCAACGCATGCTCCACTCCGTGACTTCGGTGGGGCGCTGGGCTCAAAGGGCCTCGGGCCGCAGGTTCTCGAGATTCGACTACCGGCCGCCGGCGGAGGAGGCCGCGCGCGGGCCACCCTCCTCGGTGAGCGGCACCACGATCACGCGCTTGCAGCGCCGGCACTTGAGCTCCACCCCACCCTCGACCAGCCGGGCGAGCAGGCTTCCGCAGCCACAGCGCAGCTGGTCGCCGTCGCAGCAGCCGCTACGCTCGGACGTCGGATCCACGCTCGACCTCTCCTTCCCCGGCGGCCTGCTGGCACTCCCGGCACAGCCCGAACAGCTCGTGCACGTGCGCCCGCAGCCGGAAGCCGTGCTGCGCCGCCACCTCGCGCTGGAGCATCTCGAACGCCTCGAACTGGAACTCCACCACCTTGCCGCAGGAGGTGCAGACCAGGTGGTCGTGGTGCGGCGCCGCCAGCGCGCTCTCGTAGCGGCGCACCTCCCCGCCCAGCACCATCGGCTGCACCAGCCCCGCCTCCACCAGCAGCGGCAGCGCGCGATACACCGTCGCCCGCGAGGCCGCGCACCCCGCCTGCCGCAGCCGCCGCGCCAGCTCGTCGACGGTGAAGTGCCCGGCCCGGCCCACCACCGCCTCGAGGATCTCCCCGCGCTCCGCCGTCCAGCGCAGCCCGTGCTCCTTCAGGACCTCGCGGAAGCGCTCCTCGGCCTCGGGCCTGTTGCGATTGGTTCTCATCGGCGAGGACCCTCTCACGGGCGCCGCCCCGCGATCAATCCCCCGTTTGTGCGACCTCGTCTCATCGTGCTCGCCGCGCCCGCAGGCGAGCCCTCCACCGGTTGGGAGCCGGGCGGCCACCAGGCCTACAATGGCCCTCGTCTTCTGCCCCGCCCGAGAGGCTGGCTCGGGTCTCGAGGAATCCTCCATGAGGAACTGGCTCGCCGTCGCGCTCGGCCTCGGGCTCTCCGCCTGCTTCACCCCGGTCGGCCTCTCCACCCCGCCCGGCGCCGACGCCGGCCCCGACGCCTGCGCCCGGCCCTGCGGCCGCCAGTGCTGCCCCGCCGACGCCACCTGCGACGTGGAGACGCTGACCTGCGTGCTCTGCTCGCCCAAGTGCGACGGCAAGCAGTGCGGCCCCGACGGCTGCGGCGGCTCCTGCGGCGCCTGCGACAAGTGCGGCTCGTGCTCGGCCTCGGGCCAGTGCAGCTACAGCGGCTGCTGCTCGGACTGCGCCGGCAAGGCGTGCGGCGACGACGGCTGCGGCGGCCTGTGCGGCACCTGCTTCGGCACCGCCACCTGCGACCCCGGCACCGGCCAGTGCCTGGGCTGCCTGCCGAAGTGCTCCGGCAGGCAGTGCGGCGACGACGGCTGCGGCGGCACCTGCGGCACCTGCCCCCAGGGCTACGCCTGCGCCGGCTCCGGGACGTGCGAGGCCTGCCAGGGCTCCTGCGCGGGCAGGGAGTGCGGCGACGACGGCTGCGGCACCTCCTGCGGCAGCTGCGACCTGGGCCAGTCCTGCGACGAGAAGGGCCGCTGCCAGGGCTGCGTCCGCAAGTGCATGGGCAAGCAGTGCGGGGACGACGGCTGCGGCGGCACCTGCGGCACCTGCCCGGCGCCCCACGTGTGCACCAGCGGCGAGTGCCTGTGCATGCCCGACTGCAAGGGCAAGCAGTGCGGCGGCGACGGCTGCGGCGGCATCTGCGGCAACTGCCCGCTGGGCCTGAGCTGCGGCGGGAACGGCCAGTGCCAGGCCTGCGCGCGCACCTGCCGCGTCGACGCCAGCTACAAGATGTGCGGCGACGACGGCTGCGGCGGCTCCTGCGGCACCTGCCCGGCGGGCCGGGAGTGCACGGCCGAGGGGTACTGCACCGCCTGCCTCCCCAACTGCACCACCCCGGACGGCCTCCACAAGAGCTGCGGCGACGACGGCTGCGGCGGCCAGTGCGGCTGGTGCGACTGGGGCCTGGTCTGCGACGAGGTCAAAGGGCAGTGCGTGGGCTGCCAGTCGACCTGCACCTGGGCCGGCGGGTGGATGGAGTGCGGCAACGACGCCTGCGGCAACTGGTGCGGGTCGTGCAACGCCGGCCTGGCGTGCAGCGTCAAGGGCACCTGCGAGCCCTGCCAGGCCAACTGCTGGACGAGCGACGGGCAGCGGAAGGCCTGCGGGTCCGACGGCTGCGGCGGCCAGTGCGGCTGGTGCGACTGGGGCCTCGTCTGCAACGAGGGCAGCGGCCAGTGCGAGGGCACCTGCAAGCCCAGCTGCGCCTGGGCCGGCGGCTGGATGCAGTGCGGCTACGACAGCTGCGGCAACTACTGCGGCGGCTGCGGCACCGGGCAGTGGTGCGACACGAACGGCCAGTGCGCGGGCTGCACCCCCACCTGCTGGAACGACGGCGGCTGGCGCCAGTGCGGCGAGGACGGCTGCGGCGGCACCTGCGGCTCGTGCAGCTGGGGCCAGGTCTGCAACACCGCCACCGGCCAGTGCGAGGGCGGCTGCCAGGCCTCCTGCACCTGGGCCGGCGGGTGGCGCCAGTGCGGCTACGACAGCTGCGGCAACTACTGCGGCTCCTGCGCCTACCCCCAGACCTGCGAGCCCTGGGGATCCTGCAGCTACTACGGAGGGGACGTCGGCTACTACTACGACGCCGGGCGGCCCGGGGACGGCGGGCGGACGGACACCGGCCTCCCCTGGTACTCCTTCGACGCCTCGGTCTGGCCGTGGCGGCCCGACGCCGCCGGCTACTAGCCGGACGGTCGGCGGCGATAGCCGGCGGGCGGCCGACCGCTTTTTCTTGGAGCCAAAGCCCGGCGAAACGGGCAAGGTGTCCGCGCGCTCGTTAGCTTCGAGCCAGACTTTTGTCCCCAATCGAGAAGGCGTGGGCATGTCGCCCGGCGCGCGATGGGAAGAGGCAGGCAATCATGGACTCGACCGACCCGAAGGGCCTCGACCAGATGAAGGTGGACCTCGCGAACCTCTACCGCGAGGAGATGTTCACCGACCTCAAGGTGGCGACGCTGCGCCGCCTCTCGCCCGTCAAGGCCGACGGCAGCCCGGACGCCGCGCGCCCGGTGCTGTTCATCGGACAGACCCACGTGATGACCCGCGCCGGCCCCATGCCCCTCGAGTTCGGCATCGAGGCGCAGAGCCTGCAGGAGGCGGCCGACCGCTTCCCCGCCGCCGTGCAGGAGGCGATGAACGAGATGATCGAGGAGGCGCGCCGCGCCCAGCGCGAGCAGGCCTCGAGCCTCATCATCCCCGGCGGCGCGGTGCCGCCCGGCAAGATCCAGATGCCGTGACCGCCGCCGTCGCGGGTCCTAGGTCGTAAGTCGACCGCACGACGGTCTGGTTGCGGCTTCCTGCCGGGCTCCCCACCGTTTCGTTCCGGGGGAGCCTCGATGGTCGCCAGCCGCGCCGCTCGCATCTTCGCCTTCGCTTCGGCGTTCACGCTCTCCGCAGGCGTGGGCGCCGCTCCTCGCCCCGCCGAGCCGCTGCCCGATGTCGTGGGCGTCGACGTGAACGGCCAGCAACAGAGGCTGCGCTCGCTCGTGCGCGGCCCGACGCTGGTGGTGGCCATCACCGATCGCGGGGCCGAGGGCCGGATGCGCGCCTGGTTCGAGGCGGCCGAACGGCGGATCGCGCCCGAGGCGCAGCGGGTCTCCGTGGTCTCCATCGGCGTGCCGTTCTTCGTCAGCGACGGCCTCGCGCGCAGCAAGGCGCGCGAGCACGTCCCGCCGCGCTGGCGCGAGCAGACGCTGATGGACGTGGACCACCGGATGGCGCAGGCCTTGGGGCTCGCCCAGGACGGGCTGCCGTGGGCCTTCGCGGTCGACGAGGACGGCAACGTGCTCGCGGCGGTGCATGCCTACGCCGAGGATCCCGCCTCCGAGGTGGTCTGGGACGCGCTCCTGCGCGCCGGCGTCAGCGGTCCAGCCGCGAGCGGAGGGCCGCCGGGTCCTTGAGGACGAGCCAGCCCTTGTCGCTGCGCTCGACGAGTCCGGCCCTGGTGAGGTCGGCCACGGCGCGGTCGATGCTGCGGCGGGTGACCCCCACCTCGCGAGAGAGGCGCTCGAGGCTCAAGGCGTGGCGCACCACCAGGCCCCCGCCGCCGGTGGCCGGCCGGCCGAAGTGCTCGGCGTACTCGAGCAGCACGCGCACCAGGCGCGTCTCGGCGTCGTCGAAGCCCAGGTGCCGGGTGGAGCGGATGGTGCCCTCGAACTTCGCGGCGATGTCCCGCAGCACCGCGCGGGCGAAGGCGTCGTCCCTCTCCACCTCCTCGCGGACGGCCCGGGCCGGCACCACGATGCCCGCCGTCGGGACGAGCGCCTCCACCGAACCCGCGTAGGGGTTGCCGGTGAGCACCTCCACCAGGCCCACCGCGTTGGGGGCGCGCAGCAGCTTGACGGTGAACTGCGACTCCGCGCCGACGTGGAAGACCCGCAGCACGCCCTCGCTGAGCACTACCACCCGCTCCGGCGCACCGCCGGCCTCGACGAGCAGGTCGCCCGCCGCCAGCGTGACTCCCTGGGCGGCGGCGACGAGCCGCTCGCGCGTGGGCGCGGCGCAGGCCTGCAGCGGCTCCCAGAGCGCGGGGAGCGCGGACGGCGAGGGTCGCTGGACCTGGGGCCGGGCGGCGGCGCTTTCGCTTTCCATGGGGAGCCGATCCTACCAGCCACGCGTTCGGATTCGCACGGCGCCGCCGCGCCCGGGGTCGGCTGGCCGCGGACCTCGCGGCTATCATCGCCGCCCCATGCCCCCGACCTCCTCCGCCCCCGAGACCGTCCCGCAGCCCTCCGGCGCCAGCCTCCAGCGCGCCCTCGATCACCTCGCGCGCATCCAGTGGGAGCGCGGCTGCTGGGTGGGCGAGGTGGTGTGGTGCACCATGCTGGACAGCCAGTACGTCATCACCTGCCACCTCACCGGCCAGCCCATCGACCCGGCGCGCCGCGAGCGGTTCCTCAAGTACTTCCGCGCCTGGCAGACCGACGACGGCGGGTTCGGGATGCACCGCGAGTCCAAGGCGTACGTGTACATGACGGCGCTGGGCTACGTGGCCCTGCGCCTCTTGGGCCTGTCGCCCGAGGACGAGCTGCCGCGGCGGGCGCGCGCCTGGCTGCGCTCGCACGGCGGGGTGCTGCCCATCCCGACCTGGGGCAAGTTCTGGTTGGCGATGCTCGGGCTGTACGGCTGGGAGGGCGTCAACCCGATGCCGCCCGAGATGTGGCTGCTGCCCGACTGGTCCCCGGTCCACCCGCGCCGCATGTACAACCACACGCGGCTCATCTACCTGGGCATCGGCTACCTCTACGGCCGGCGCTTCACCGGCAAGATCACGCCGATCGTCGAGGCGCTGCGGCGCGAGCTGTACGACGAGCCGTTCGAGCGCATCGACTTCGCCGCCCACCGGCACGAGCTGGCCCCCACCGACGTCTACGCCCCGCCCTCGCTGGTGCTGCGCGGCGCCTACGACGCCCTCTACCAGTACGAGCAGCACCACTCGAAGCGGGTGCGGCGCCACGCGCTCGACCAGTGCTTCGAGCGCATCCTCTTCGAGTTGCACTCCACGAACTACGCCTGCGTCTCGCCGGTGAACGGCCTGCTCTTCACGCTGGCCGTCTACGACAAGGACCCGAAGCACCCGGACTTCCTGCCGGCGCTCCGGGGCGTCGACTACTGGTCCTGGATCGACGAGGAGGAGGGCGAGCGCTTCAACGGCGCGCACAGCCACACCTGGGACACCGCCTTCGCCGTCCAGGCCATCCTGTCCGGGCCGCCGAGCGAGGTCGAGAGCATGCGCGCGCCGCTGCGCAAGGCGTACGCCTACCTGCGCGAGTCGCAGATGAAGACCGAGGTCCCCGATCGCGAGCGGTGGTACCGCGACCGGCGGCTGGGCGGCTGGTGCTTCTCGGACGAGCGGCACCAGTGGCCGGTCTCGGACTGCACCGCGGAGGCGCTCTCCGCGGCGATCGAGCTCGAGGAGCAGATACCGGCCGACGAGCGCATCTCGGAGCACCTGCTCGAAGAGGGCGCGGCCTTCGTCCTCTCCCGGCAGAACGAGGACGGCGGCTTCGGCAGCTACGAACGCAGCCGCGGGACGCTGGCGCTGGAGCGCATCAACCCCTCGGAGATGTTCGGCAACTGCGTGGTCGAGCGCTCCTACGTCGAGTGCACCGCGAGCTGCGTCGCGGGGCTGGCGCGCTTCCGGAGGCGCCACCCCGAGGTGCGACGCAAGGAGATCGACACGGCGGTGGCGCGCGGGGTCGAGCGGATCCTCTCCCAGCAACTGCCCGACGGCAGCTGGGAGGGCTTCTGGGGCGTCAACTTCACCTACGCCATCATGTACTGCGTCGAGGGGCTGCTCGCCGCGGGCCTGCCGCGCCACCACCAGGCCATCCGCCGCGCCTGCGCCTGGCTGCTCTCGAAGCAGAAGGCGGACGGCGGCTGGGGCGAGCACTACAGCTCCTGCGAGAAGCGCCGCTACGTCGAGCACGAGAAGTCGCAGGTCATCATGACGAGCTGGTCGCTGATGGCGCTGCTCGCGGCCGAGGACCCCGACTGGGCCGCCGTCGAGCGCGGCGTGACGCTGCTGCGCTCGCGCCAGCTGCCGGGCGGCGAGTTCCCCAAGGAAGGCGTCGGCGGGGTGTTCTTCAACACCGCCATGCACCACTACTGCCTGTACAAGGACTACTTCTCGGTCTGGGCGCTGGGGCGCTACGAGCGGGCGAAGGCGCGGCGCGAAGGCCGCGCGGGCGCGCGCTGACCGCCGTCCCTCCCGACCACCCGAGCCCCCGCAGCCAGGCCTCGCGCCGGGGGTTCCTGGCGCCGCACATCCCGCGTGCTAGGTTCCGCGCTCCCTCATCCTCGGAGCGCGCGCCATGCACATGTTCTGCTTCCAGTGCCAGGAGACCAGCGAGGGCCGGGGCTGCACGTCCGGCGGGGTCTGCGGCAAGTCCGAGGAGACCGCGAACTTCCAGGACCTGCTCATCCACACGCTCAAGGGCCTCGCGCTCGTCCACCGCGCCTCGGGCCGGCCGGCGGATCGCGAGACCGCGGCCTATGTCTTCGAGGCGCTCTACGCCACGGTGACGAACACCAACTTCGATCCCGACCGCATCCTCGCCTGGGTTTCGCGCGGGCTCGCCCTCAAGCGCCGCGCGCTCGCCGCCCTTCCCTCGCAGGCGCTGCTGGCGCTCCCCGCGATCGCGCTCTGGGACGAGGAGGCGCCCGACCGGCTTCGCGCCATGGCCTACACGGTGGGCGTGCTCGAGACCAAGGACCCTGACGTTCGCTCGCTGCGGGAGACCATCACCTACGCGCTCAAGGGCATCAGCGCCTACGCCACGCACGCGCTGCTGCTCGGCCACGAGGACCCGAAGATCGTCGCCGCGGTCCTCGACGCCCTGGCGGACGTGGCCACCGAGGCCGACCTGGGCAAGCTGCTGGGCCGCGCCCTCGAGGTCGGCCGCGTCGCCGTGGACACCATGGCCCTGCTCGACCGGGCCAACGCCGCCGCCTTCGGCGACCCGCGCGAGACCCGCTTCTCCCTCGGCGTGCGCGGCCGGCCCGGCATCCTCGTCTCCGGGCACGACCTCAAGGACATCGAGGAGCTGCTCGCGCAGACGGCCGACCAGGGCGTCGACGTGTACACGCACGGCGAGATGATCTCCGCGCACTACTACCCGAAGCTGCAGGCCTTCCCGCACCTCGCCGGCAACTACGGCGGCGCGTGGTGGCGCCAGGACGTCGAGTTCGCGCAGTTCGGCGGGCCCATCCTGATGACCTCCAACTGCATCGTCCCGGTCAAGGAGTCGTACCAGGACCGCCTCTTCACCACCGGCGTCGCCGGCTACCCCGGCATCAAGCACCTGACGACGCTGCGCGCCGACGGCACCAAGGACTACGGCGAGCTGATCGCCCTGGCCAAGCGCTGCCCGCCGCCCGAGGCGATCGACCATGTCGAGAAGAAGGGCGGCTACAACCACCGCCAGCTCGCGGCCCACGCCGAGGCGCTCCTCTCGCTGGTCAGGGCCGGCAAGGTCCGGCGCATCGTGGTCATCGGCGGCTGCGACGGGCGCGAGCTCTCCCGCGAGTACTACCGCTACGTGGCCGAGCAGCTGCCGAAGGACACGCTCATCCTCACCGCGGGCTGCACCAAGTACATGTTCTTCAAGCTCGACCTGGGCGAGATCGAGGGCATCCCGCGCGTGCTCGACGCCGGCCAGTGCAACGACTGCTACTCGCTCGTCGCCTTCGCGCTCAAGCTCCAGGGCGTGCTCGGCCTGAAGGACCCCAACGAGCTGCCGCTGTCGCTCAACGTCGCCTGGTACGACCAGAAGGCGGTGGCGGTGCTGCTGGCGCTGCTGCACCTGGGCTTCAAGGGCTTCCGGCTCGGGCCGACGATGCCGGCGTTCCTCTCGCCCAAGGTCCGCGAGATCCTCACCGAGCGCTGGAACCTGCGGCGCATCGGCGAGGCGCAGGCGGACGTGACGGCGATGATGGCCGGAGGCTGAAGCTCGCCGGAGCGGCCGTCGCTGCACCCACCAATGGAGGCCGTTCGACCTGCTCGGTTGGAGGAAGGACCTCGCCGCGGGGCCGCTCGGCCGCCTCCTTTGGAGGAAGGACCTCGCCGCGGGGCCGTTTGGCCTCCTTCATGGCAGGAAAGACCTCGCCAGCTCCGTCGATCGGCGGCCCCTGCCCGCACGTGCATTGGCAGGCGGGCAGATCCTGGCGGCTCGGGCCGCGGCTGCATACCCCCATGGTGGAGACAGGAATCGGGGGTCCCGGGGACAGCGAGCGGCCGCTTGCTGCCGGGGCGAGTGGGAGCGCAAGGCCATGAACTGCGGCGACATCATGAAGAAGTCGGTCGTCTTCCTGAGCCGGGAGGACACCTGTTACACGGCTGCCAAGCTGATGAGCGACTCGAACGTGGGCTTCCTGCCGGTGTGCGAGGACCAAAAAGTCATCGGCACCCTGACGGACCGGGACATTTGCATCCGGGTGGTCGCCTTCGACCGGCCGGCGAGCACGCTGGTGGGCGACGTCATGACCCGCGACGTCATCGCCTGCCTGCCGGACGACAGCATCGAGAAGGCCGCCCAGACCATGGCCGACAACCAGGTCTCGCGGCTGCTCATCTGCGCCCCGAACGGCATCCTGCAGGGCATCATCAGCCTGTCCGACCTGCCGCAGATCAACGCGGAGCAGGCCTTCCAGGCCTTCCAGGGGGTCACCGAGCGCGAGTCGCCCGTCCCGCCGACCTAGCCCAGCTTGTTGCGGCGAAGCGCGCCGCTTTCGGGTAGGAATGGCTCCCTCCGAGACGTTTGAATCTCCAGCGAGGGAGCCATGAGTCCAAAGTCGAAGGTCGCCATCCTGCGCACGTCGCCCGCGACGGTGCTCGCCGACTACCACGAGCTGATGAACCTGGCGGGCTACCAGGACGTGGTGGCCAAGGACGCGGACACCGCGCTGAAGGTCAACATCTCCTGGCACTTCTTCTACCCGGCCGCCTCGACGACCCCCTGGCAGCTCGACGGCGTCATCCGGGCCATGAAGGCCGACGGCTACTCGCCGGACAAGATCCACGCCTGCCACAACCGCACCGTCGTCATCGACGCGCACCTGGGCGAGCGGGCGAACAAGCAGATCGACGTCGTGCAGGCCCACGGGCTGCGCAACGTGCACCTGTACGAGGGCGGCGAGGAGTGGATCGACGTCCGCGAGGCAGTGGGCGACGTCGCCAAGCAGTTCCTGGTCCTCAACGAGGTCTACCCGGACGGCTTCAAGATCCCCAAGCGCTTCATCGGGGAGAGCATCATCCACCTGCCGACCGTGAAGACGCACATCTTCACCACCACCACCGGGGCGATGAAGAACGCCTTCGGCGGCCTGCTCAACGAGCACCGGCACTGGACGCACCCGGTCATCCACGAGACCTTGGTCGACCTCCTGCGCATCCAGAAGAAGATCCACCGCGGCGTCTTCGCGGTGATGGACGGGACGTTCGCCGGCGACGGCCCCGGCCCGCGCTGCATGGTGCCGCACGTCAAGAACGTGATCCTGGCGTCCTCGGACCAGGTGGCGATCGACGCGGTGGCCGCCAAGCTGATGGGGATGGACCCGCTGTCGATCAAGTTCATCCGCCTGGCCCACGACGCCGGGCTCGGCTGCGGCGACGTGCGCGACATCGAGATCGTGGGCGACACGAGCGTGGCGGCGCAGAACTGGCGCTTCGACGGGCCGTTCAAGAACATGACCTTCGCCTCGCGCAACCAGCACCGCATCTACTGGGGCCCGCTGAAGAAGCCGCTGGAGTGGTCGCTGAAGACCTGGCTCGCGCCGTGGAGCTACGTGGCCTCGGTCGGGTACCACGACATGTTCTGGTACCCGGTCTACGGCAAGGCGCGCATCGAAGAGGCGCTCAAGAGCGAGTGGGGCCGCCTGTTCGCCAACTGGGGCCAGGCGCAGCCGGATGCCGAGGGCAAAGGCTTCCCCGACGTCGGCGAGGCGCACCCCGAGTTCGTGAAGATGGGCCTCAAGCACATGCTGGAGGCCACGCGGCTGTTGGGGATGGCGGTCAGCGAGTCGCCGGAGCTGCAGAACTGGAAGAAGCGGCGCTGGGGAGTGATGCGCTAAACCGCCCCCCGACCCCCTCCAGCGGACCCCTCGACAGGCTCGAGACAGGACTGGAGGGGGAGCTCGCCTCTGCTCGACTCGATCCTTCGCGGAGCTCTTGGCACCGCCGCGACCGAGGCGGCGATCAGCGAGCTCTCTGGAACCTCGGAGCGGATCTGGAAAGCCGCCTCGCGGAGCCTCTCGCCTTCGACTCTCTAGAGACGCGCGAGGGGGCGTGCCCGAGTTCGAGACCCGCAATGGCGTCTCGCAGGCTCGGCGACCAGCCTCAATCAAGCACACCGGTGGCGGTGCGATAGCTCCTACCGCATCGCCGAAGGCAACCAACGGCTCCCCCACCAGCTCCGCTGGCGGGGGTTGGGGGGCGGTTTGCTCTACTTCTTCACCACGTACTCGAGCACGCTCCAAGTCAGCGCGACGGTGGAGATGGCCAGCAGCACGAGCCCGACGATCGCCGGGATGCGCGAGCCGCGACGCGGCACCGCGTGCGGCCCGCTTTCGAAGGCCGGGACCGGGGCCACCTGGGAGGTCCACGCAGGCTCGGCGCTGGCGTGCGCCGGCGGCTTGGGCAACGGGATGACTGGGGCGCCGACACCCGGCGACGGCGGCACCGAGCGCAGGCCCGACGGCAGCGGTCCCGACGGCGGCGGCGACGGAGGCGGCATCGGCACCGTCTTCTCCTTCCAGTGCGGGTCGGGCTCGGTCTTGTCGCGCCAGACCCCGTCGACCGTCTCCTCGTCGTCGGTGTTGGGATCCTTCTCGGTCTCGTCCTTCCAGCGCCCCTCCGGGTCGGTCTCCTGGCTGATGGGCTGCCGCGGCGGCGCCATCCCGATCGGCTGGACGATCTTGACCTTGACCGGATCGGTCATCCACCTGGTGGGGACCGGCTCCGGCGTCGGCTCCCGCGGAGCGGGCTCGGGCTCGGCCAGGTTCACCAGTGTCAGCTCCGGCTTGAACGGGGCGAGCTTGGGCTTCTGCTGCGAGACCGAGACGGGCGCCTCCGAGGGCTCCGGGGTCAGCTCCGGCGGCGGGCGCAGCTTCTCGGGGAACTGGACGGCGAGGTCGCGGGCCCAGGCGCCGATGTCGCTCGGGCCTCGCATCCCCTTGATCGCCTCCTTGAGATCCTTCGCCATCGCCGCCGCGTCGAGGTAGCGCTGGTCGCGGTCCTTCTTCAGCGCGCGCTGGACGACCGCCTCGAGCACCTTCGGGTAGCCCTCCACGATGCTCGAGGGCGGCTCGGGCTCGAAGCGCAGCACGGCGCGCAGGATGTCGACGATCTGCTTGCGGTCGAAGGCGCGCTCCCCGGTGGTGATCTCGTAGAGGGTCACCCCGAGCGCGAAGAGGTCGCTGCGTCCGTCGAGCGCCTTCTGCTCGATCTGCTCGGGCGACATGTAGCGGAACTTGCCCTTCACCACGCCCGGCTGCGTGAAGGTGAGCTGGGTCTGGGCCTTGGCCACCCCGAAGTCGATGAGCTTCACGTCGCCGGTGATCGTGATCATCACGTTCGAGGGCGTGACGTCGCGGTGCACCAGGTGCAGGGGCCGGCCGTTCAGGTCGGTGCGGGCGTGAGCGTGGGCCAGCGCCTCGGCGACGCCCAGGGCGATGCGCGCACCGATGGTCGGCGGGATCCGCCCTCCCGAGACCTTCGCCAGCGCATGCAGGTCCCAGCCGCGCACGTACTCCATGGCCAGGTAGATGAGGCCGTTCTCCTTGCCCAGCTCGTGGACCCGCACGATGCCGGGGTGGTCGAGCAGCGCGGCGACCTTGGCCTCGCCCACGAGCATGGAGAGGAACTGCACCTCCTCGGACAGCTCGGGCAGCAGCCTCTTGATGACCACCGGCTCGCGGTGGCCCGGGTGGCGGGCGAGGAAGATCTCCGCGGTCCCGCCGTGCCCCAGCGAGCGCAGGAGCGTGTACTTGCCGAAGGCTTGGGGCAGCGGCGACGGCACGAAGGGGGGCACGGGGCGGAATCTTCCGGGGGTACGGGGAGGCAGGTCAAGTCGGGCTTCGGGCTCCAGCCTCCCCAAGTGGCTCGTCGAGACTGACGCGCGGGGTAGCGCCCGGCTTCCGCGCCAGGGCGCGTCGGTCACCGCCAGCGCCCGACAACTGCCGCCCCGGCCGGTGGGCCGGCGCTGCCCACCCCCGCCGGCGAGCCCGCGGGCTGCCTGAAGCCAGTTCTTCGCGATCCCCCTGAAAGTAGGCGAACATGGCGCCGTTGAGCCCTGTGTCCGAGAAGATCCCGAGCCCCATTCCGTTCGGGCGATACGAGCTCGTCCAGCGCATCGGCGCCGGCGGGATGGGAGAGGTGTGGCTGGCGCGGCTGCCGGGCCTGGGCGGCGTCTCGAAGGTGTGCGTCGTCAAGAAGATGCTGCCGCACCTCGCCAGCGACCCCACCTTCGCCAAGCGCTTCCTCGACGAGGCCAAGGTCGTCGTCCACCTGAACCACGGCAACATCGCCCAGGTCCTCGAGATGGGCGAGGTGGAGGGCGAGTACTTCATCGCCATGGAGTACGTGGAGGGCAAGACCGTCGCGCGCATCAGCTCCCGGCTGCGCGAGCGCGACGAGCGCTTCCCCCTGCCGCTGGCCCTCCTCATCGGCTCCCGCGCCTGCGACGCGCTCAGCTACGCCCACCGCAAGACCGACCTGCAGAACCGCCCGCTGCACGTGGTCCACCGCGACGTCAGCCCCTCCAACATCCTCATCTCCTACGACGGCGAGGTGAAGGTCATCGACTTCGGGGCCGCCCAGTCCACGATGAAGGAGGCGCACACCGCCCCGCGGGTGGTCATCGGCAACCTCGCCTACATGAGCCCGGAGCAGGCCCGGAAGCGGCCCGTCGACGGCCGGGCCGACGTCTACTCCATCTCGGTCGTCCTCTGGGAGCTCATCGCCTGGCACGCGCTGCCCACCGGCGGCGACCACGTCGAGCGCTGGCGCCGGGCCGCCTACCCGCGCTTCGTGCCGCCCTCGAAGCTGCAGTCCGACGTGCCGCCCTTCCTCGACCCCATCATCATGCGCGGGCTGGCCATGGACCCGCTCGACCGCTTCCCCAACGCCGAGGAGCTGCGCGACGAGCTGCAGCGCGCCCTGCAGCAGATCGGCGCCAAGACCAGCCAGTCCACGCTGGGCGCCCTGATGCAGGCCCTCTTCCGCCAGGAGGCCAACCAGGAGAGGGCCACCGTCGCCCGCGCCATGGCGGCCTTCGACGCCGAGTCCACCGACAAGTCGGTGCGCAGGGTCGTCCCCAAGCCCTCGACGCAGCTGGAGCCCGAGGACGTGACCATGCCCGGCAACGGCGGGGGCCCCAGCTTCAGCATGGACGCCATCCGCGCCGCCGTCCGCGCCGCCCCCTCGGCGCCGCCGCCGCGGCCGCCGCCCCCGGTCGCCGACCTCGAGCCCGAGCGGGACTTCCGGCGCGCGCCGCCTCCGTCCCCGCCCACGTCCGATCCCTCGGCGCAGCCCGGGGTCGCCGAGACGTTCGGGGCCCCTTCGCCCTCGGCCTCGGACTTCGACCCCGACCGCACCCGCGCGGCCCCCGAGTCGGAGGAGGTGGAGAAGCCGCCCCCGCCCGTCGACGACCAGCCCCGCGCCGGAGAGCGCCGTTCCAGCGACCGGCACAGCGAAGAGCTGCCGACCGTCACCTGGGTCCAGCAGCCCGCGCCCCGCCGCCGCCGCTTCACCGACGCCCTGACCGCCGACTACGGGCCGCAGGAGCGCAAGAAGCACATCCTCTTCCGGATCGTGCTCTTCGCCGGGGCCTTCATCGTCGGCGTGGTCCTGGCGGTGCTGCTCTCGCAGCTCTTCGCCGGGCCCTCGCAGCCCGAGGTGACTCCCGTCGGCGCCCCGGCCGCCACCCCGCTCGCGCCGTCCCCTCCCGGTCCGCTCAAGCGCAAGTAGCCCCTCCTTCCCAGTTTTCGGGTTGCGGGCGGGCAGGCTGCGTGCTAAATCCCCGCGGTCGTTCGCAGCAGTCGGTATTGATTGGGCTTTTGGGTTTGGCGCCCGCGAAGGACGCTCCCCCCAACGGCAGATCGAGCCAGCGCTGTCACAGGAAAAGGACAATAACGGCGGGGACTTCGCTTCCGCCTACCGCCGGGCCTCGCCCATCCTCGAGGGCGTCTATCAGATGGTGGGGACCGTCCTGGCGGGGACATTGGGTGGGTGGTGGCTGGACAAGAAGCTGGGCACCTCACCCTGGCTGGTCGTCGTGGGGTCGGTGCTGGGAGTCGGCGGTGGCTTGACGGTCTTCCTCAGGGCGGTCCTGAGGACTCCGAGCAGCAAACCGGGGAAGCCCCTTCCTCCCGGCGGCAGTGACGGCAACGACAAGCGTCAGTCCTGAGGGTGCCACGACAGTGAAGCGCAGCCTCTTCGGAAAGAGCGTCGTCCTGTTCGCCCTGACCACCGGGCTGGGGGTGGCTGCGCCCTTCTTCCTCGAGGGCTCCGTGCGGCTGGGCGCCGGCACCGGCGTGGCGGTCGGCGCGCTGGCCTCGGCCTCGGCGCTGGCGCTGTTGGCGCTGGCCTTCGACCGCGGCCTCAAGCTGGTGCTGGGGGCGCTGGTCGTCGGCTTCCTGCTGCGGATGATGCTGGTGGCCGCGGGCGTCCTCGTCGCGCACGCGCTGGGGGCCGACCCGCTGGCCTTCGCCGCCGCCTTCTTCGCGCTCTACCTCGCGCACCAGGTCATCGAGCTCGCGGTCGTGGTCCGGCATGCCCGGCCGCAGACCGCGGAGGGCCAGGCATGAGCTCGCGCAACTCTCTCCTCTTCGCTCTTCTGATCGCGGCGCTGACGCCGTCGACGAGCGCCTTCGCGCAGGAGGCCGCCGAGGCCCCCGCGCACCACGACGCCCCCGCCGCCGGAGCCTCCGGCCAGGTCGAGGCGACCCCGCCGCACGCCGCCGAAGAGCCGAGCTGCGCGGCCATCCTCTCCGACCACGGCGCCCACCACGCCGAGAACCCGGAGGTGGCCGAGGTGATCTTCCACCACGTCACCGACTCCCACGTGGTGGCCTTCGAGAGCCCGTTCAGCCACTCCGCGCTCGAGTTCGACTTCAAGAAGCTCGAGTGCCAGGCGCTGGGCTGGAACGGCGTGGTGCACGTGGGCGGCAAGGTCCTGGACCTGACCCCCACCAAGCACACCTTCTGGATGTGGGTCGCGGCGCTGGTGCTCATCCTGATGTTCTGGTTCTCGGCGCCCAAGAAGGGCACCAAGGACCTGGTGCCGCGCGGGTTCGGGACGCTCCTGGAGATCATCGTCCTGTTCGTGCGCGACGAGATCGCCCGCAAGAACATCCCCGGCCAGAAGGACGCCGACCGCTACACGCCGTACCTGCTCAACGCCTTCTTCTTCATCCTGGTGATGAACTTCCTGGGGCTCATTCCCTACCTGTCCAGCGCCACCAGCAACCTGAACGTGACGCTGGGCCTGGCGCTGCTGACCTTCCTCGTCACGCAGGCGGCGGGCATCCGGGCGGCGGGGGTGGGCGGCTACCTCAAGCACCTGACCGGCGGCGTCCACCCGTCGCTGTGGCCGATCATGATCCCGGTGGAGTTCCTGGGGCTGTTCACCAAGCCCTTCGCGCTGACCATCCGCCTCTTCGCGAACATGGTGGCCGGGCACATCATCATCTTCTTCCTGCTGGGCCTCATCTTCATCATGAAGTCGGCGTGGCTGGCGGTGGTGTCGGTGCCCTTCGCCTTCGCCATCTACCTGCTCGAGATCTTCGTGGCGCTGGTGCAGGCCTACGTCTTCACCATGCTCTCGGCGCTGTTCATCGGGATGGGGGTGGCGATGGGCCACCACGGTGGCAGCCACGAGGAGCACGGCGCCAAGGGCGCGGAGCACGCGGTTCATCACTAGGATTCTTGGATTGACGCAGGGCCCCGGCCCAGAGGCCGGTCATCACTCGGATTCTTCGCAAGCAGCTCAATTCGGAGGCAGACGGTCATGACGAACGTGGCATTGGCTTACTTCGCGGCGGGCATCGGTGCGGGTCTTGCGGTCCTCGGGGCCGGCTTGGGCATCGGCAGGCTCGCGGCGGCCGCGATGGACGGGACCGCGCGGCAGCCCTCCGCCGGCGGCGACATCCGCACCTCGATGATCATCGCCGCGGCGCTGATCGAAGGCGTGACCCTGTTCGCCGAGGTCGTCGCCATCATCCTGGCGGTCAAGTAGTCCCGGAACCGGATTCGGAGCGGCAGGCCTCCGCGCCTGCCTCCGTAGTTCCGTCTTGGTAGCAGTGGTTGGACCGGCCGCCTGCAGTGGGGGTGGCCGGTGCTTCCGGAGGCGCCGATGGTGTCGCCGTTTGATTTTGCCGTGCTGGCCGCAAGCCTCATCGAGGTCAACCCCGGCCTGACCTTCTGGACGATCATCACGTTCATCGTGGTGTTCATCGTGCTGCGCTGGAAGGCCTGGGGCCCCATCCTGCAGATGGTGCAGGACCGCGAGAAGGCGATCCTCGAGTCGATCGAGGCGGCCAAGCGCGAGCGCCAGGAAGCCGAGAAGATCCTCGGGGAGCAGAAGCAGGCCATCGCCGAGGCGCGCCGCGAGGCCTCGGAGCTGGTGAAGAAGAACCAGGCCGAGGTCGAGCGCGTCCGCGAGGACCTCATCGCCAAGAGCCGCAAGGACGCCGAGGAGATCGTCGCCGGCGCCCGCAAGCAGCTCGAGGACGAGAAGCTCAAGGCCATCGCCGAGGTGCGCGGCTACGCCGTGGACCTGGCGCTGCAGGCCGCGCAGCGGCTGGTGGAATCCTCGCTCGACGAGGCGCGCCAGCGGCAGCTGGTGACCGAGTTCATCTCGAAGATCGAGACCGGCACGGGCAAGCCGAACTGAGGGCGCCGCCCGCCGGGAGCGGAAGCTTCCGGCTACTCCTGCAAGGCCCTTCGGGCTCCGGGTCTTCCCGATCCGGCGCGCTCGGACTACGCCTCGGCGATGGTCGCCACCCGCCGCCTGCGCTTCTGCTCCTCGACGCTGACGCGTAGCTGGTCGGCGACCTTCGACGGATCCTTGATGCCGCGCAGGACGAGCTTGCTCTCGTTGCGGTCCGACGAGGTGATGACGAGCCGCCCGTAGCCCAGCATGCGCTCGAAGAGCGGCTCCTCGACCTCCAGGTCGGTCACCCGGTACAGCTCCAGGTACTCGGTCTTCCGCGAGAGGATGCCGAGCTTGAGGATGACGCGCTGGTCGGTCAGGCGGACGTTGGTGCCGATGGCCTTGAACCAGTAGGCGAGGGCGGCGATGCCGACGGTGAGGACGGCCAGGATCCAGCGGCCGAGCGAGTCGAGCGCCGCGGGGCGGCCTTCGTAGAGGGTCTTCTCGTCGGCAATCGGGGCGGCTTGGTCGGCCATGGCTGTCACCTTTCCGGTCCCTCGACTTCGGGCTCGCGCAGCGGCACCAGCCTTGTACCACTCCCAGCGAATGCGGGCGCTTGCGCGGGTAGGATAGACCCTGCTTGCCGCTCGGTCGTTCCAGTCTCCGAGGAGCCGGGGAGTGCCTAGTCCTATCTCCAAGCTGAGCCGCCTGGCCTCGCGCCTGCGCTGGCTCTACATGCCGCTGGGGCTCTTCGCGCTCATCGCCGTGGGGGTGCACGCCGGCGCCGCGGCCGCGCACGACGGCCTGCTCGTCACCTTCGACTGGCTCGACGGCCTCGGAGACCGGGCGGCCGCGACCGTGCTCACCGCGGTGGGCGCGCTCTTCGGCGCCGCGCCCGCCACCATCGACCGCTGGGTCATGGGCGCGGTCGGCCTGATCGACCTGCGCGAGCGCGAGGTGATGGCGCGCTGGCTCGCGGTCGCCCTCGAGCTGCTGGCCGACTTCGTGCTGGCGCTGCCCGCGCTCTCCTACCGAGAGCGCAAGGCCGCGGAGCTGAAGGCCGAGGCCAGCCGCCAGGCGCGGCTGGCCGAGCTGGTCCGGCAGAAGCTCGCCGAGAAGCACCCCGACGCCCGCCCGGTTCCGCGCGGCGACGTGCTCAAGGTCCTGCTCCACTCCGCGCTGACCGACCCCACGCTCCTGCGCATCGGGATGCCCGCCGCCACCGCCTGCGCCGTGCTGGCCGGGGCCTGCCGCTGCGCCATCGAGATGCAGGCCATCTCCTTCGGCCTGTTCGCCAAGGTGCTCAGCGCCAAGACCGCGGGCGACGCCGGCCAGGCGATGGGGCTGTTCATCCTGGGCGCGATGCTGGTCACGCTGGGTTTGCGCGCGGCGATGCAGGCCCTGTGGTGGGCCAACCGCGTCGCCGAGACCGACCGCCAGGAGCGCGTGGGCGGGGTGAAGCGGCGGCTGCACGGCTGGATTCGGATGGGCATCGCGGGCCCCTTGGCCCTGGCGGCTGCGCTCTTCGGCGCGCCCGTCCTCTCGTTCTTCCGGTGAGGCGAGCCATGTTCCGGAAGAGCGCACGCGGCCTGTTCGACCTCTTGATGGCGGCCCTGGCGGTCTCCACGCTGATGACCACCACGCCGCTGGGCGAGCTCATCGGCCGCGGCGTGCGGTACTCGCTGGGCATCCCTTCCAAGCCGACCAGCCTGCTGTCCTTCTTCGGCAGCCCGGGGTCGCAGGCCAGCGTCGCGGCGCTGGCTGCGCCCGAGACGGCCAGCCTGGTGTCGACGGTGGCACGGGCGTTCGGCGCGGACCCCTCGGTGCTCAAGGGCTTCGCGCTGGCCTCGGGGGCCGATCCCAGCTCGCCCGACCTGCCGATGAAGCTGACCCCTTCCGGGAGGGAGCTGCTCGTGGCGCGCGGGGCGAGCGAGTCGGAGCTCTCCACCGGCTCGGGCCGGCTGCGGGCGGTGAGCAAGGCGCTCTCGGACCTGACGAAGGAGCTGGGCAGCGCCGACGCGGCGCTCTGCGCGCTGGTGCTGGGCCTGCAGCCGGTGCAGTACGCCGCCGAGCGGGTGAAGGCCGAGCGCCAGGAGCCGACGCTGGAGGCCATCGCCTCGCACCTCTCGCCCGGATCGCGTGACCCGGTGAACCAGACGGTGGGGCTCGCGCTGCAGCTCGCGACCGCCTACGACCTCGCCTGGCCGGTGCCGCGCACCCTGAGGGTCGGCTCGAAGTTCGGGATGCGAGTCGACCCCATCAGCAGGGCCTCCGCGCTCCACAACGGCGTGGACATCGGGATGCCGGTCGGCACGCCGATCTGGTCCGCCGGCCGCGGCGTCATCAAGCGCTCCGGCGAGGACGGGATGAACGGCAGATACCTCGTCGTCGACCACGGCCGTGGCATCTCGAGCAGCTACTGCCACAACTCGGAGCTGCTGGCGTCGCGCGGGTCGAAGGTGGGCAAGGGCGAGACGATCGCCAACTCCGGGAACACCGGGCGGTCGACCGGGCCGCACCTGCATTACGTCGTGGCCATCGCGGGCGTCGCCGTAGATCCGCTGGCGCTGTTTGCGGAGAGCGACCGGGCGCTGGTGAGCGTGGCGGTGCCGGCGGCACCTCCGGAGCCACCGAAGACTCCGGTGCCCGCTCCAACTCCCACCAAGGTGACTCCGACGCCCGCCAAGCTCACTCCCGGCAAGGCAGCCCCTGCTCCGGTGCCGGCGAAGGCCGGTGCGGCGACGAAGAAGCTGGGCGCGACGCCGGCGAAGGCTGCGCCTGCCGCGAAGCCGGTGTCCACAGAGCCGCCATCTGCTGCTTCGGCTGGAGCGACGGTCGCTCCGCCGGAGCCGGCTCCGGCACCCGCGGAACCGGCTGCACCGCCGCCGGAACAGCAACCGCCGGCGGCGGAGCCTGCTCCTGCGAAGACGGAGCCTACCGAGCTTCCGACGGGAACCGAATAGCCCGAGGCGCGCCGCCCTACCCCTGCCTCCCCTTCGCAGAAGGATGCTGAGACCGAGCACGCGTGCTCTCGGTGCTCAGGGGAGGCGATCGCCTCTGCTCGACTCGACCCCTGCGCGACACGGCAGTGCACTCGAGTGGAGTCCTGCGTGTCATGCACGAGGTCGCCGAAGGCAACCCACGGGCTCCTCACCTGAGCCTCGAGTGCACTCGGCCTTGATCCGTTCGTCCTGCCGCGAAGGGGAGGCGGGGGTGGGGCGGTGCGTCAGTCCGCCAGCACGATGGCCAGCTCCCGCTCCCCCGCATCCAGCTTCGCAAGCCCGGCCTCCCCGACCACGACGTTGACATCCCGACCCGGCGGCTGCCCCGCGGACAGCTTCACCGCCAGCGGCGCGACGACGCTCTCCTCGATGACTCGCTTGAGCGGCCGCGCGCCCATCTTGGGATCGAACCCCTTCTTCGCCAGCCAGTCCCGCGCCGCCGAGTCCGCCCTCAAGGTCAGCCCGCGCCGCACCAGCCCGGTCCGCGCCGCCACGTGCGCCAGCTCGAGGTCCACGATGCGCCGGACGTCCTCCAAGGCCAGCCTGCGGAACGCCAGCACGTGGTCCAGCCGGTTGAAGAACTCCGGCCGGAAGGCCTCGCGCACCGCGCGCAGGTGGTCCTTGGCATCCGTCTCCGCGCCGTAGCCCACCGGCTCCGAGTCGGTGACCCCCAGGTTGCTGGTCATCACCACGATCGCCATTCGGAAGTCCACCGCGCGGCCGAGCGAATCCGTGAGCCGACCCTCCCCGAGCACGCCCAGAAGCAGATCGAAGACCTCCGGGTGCGCCTTCTCGATTTCGTCGAGGAGCACCAGGCAGAGTGGCTGCTGTCGCACGCGCTCGGCCAGGCTGGAGACTCCAGGCCCGACCTCGAGCAACCGCCTCGACGAACCCGGCAGCTGGTACTCGCTCATGTCCAACCGGATCATCCGGTCCTCGTGGCCGAAGAGGACGCGGGTCAGCTGCTTGGCGAGCTCGGTCTTGCCGACGCCGGTGGGCCCGACGAAGAGGAACGTGCCGATGGGCTTCTCGGGGTCGTTGAGCCCGCTCTTGAGCCGAGCCAGGACGCCGGCCGCGCTGTCGCAGGCCCCGTCCTGCCCGACGACTCCCTTCTTGAGCATCAGCGAGAGCTTCTCGCGGTCCGCCGGCGTCTCGTCGGAGACGATCTCCAGCGGCAGCCCGCTGTAGCGCACGTACGCCTCCGCGACGTCGCGCGGGTAGAGCGTGCGCGACTTGCCCGGCTCGCCCTGCGCGCACAGCCAATCGAGGAACCGATACGCCTTGCCGGGGAAGAGGCTGTCCTTGCGGAAGGACTGCAGGTACGAGGTCAGCTGCACCAGCCCGGACGGATGGATGGACACGCCCGAGCGCTTGGCCTGGAGATAGCGCTCCATCAGCGCCGGCATCTTGATGGCCGCCGGCTCGGCGAAGTTGACCACCAAGAAAGCGTCGACGACGTCGGGCGCCTTGCGCCGGCAGCGCACCAACTCCTCCGGCGTGCACTCGGCGATGAGCGCCAGCGAGCCCGACTTCGCCTCCGGGGCGAGCAGGTCGGCGATGGAGGTCCCGTCCTGCTGCGGGGCGATGAAGTTCGTCAGCCGATCGACGTACAAGAAGTCGCCCTCGCTGGAGAGCTCCTCGGCGATCTTCAGGCAGCGCTCCTGCCACATCCCCAGGTAGACCATCCCCGCGAGGATTCGGTCGGAGCTGGTGCGCCAGACGCGGGCCGTGCGCTGTTTCTTCTCCCGGCGCAGCGCATCCATCCACGCCGCCAGGTGGTAGACCCAGGTCGTCTTGCCCACGCCGGGGCCGCCCACCAGCAGGATGGACGGACGAGGCTGGCGCGTGAGCGCGGTGCCCGGCCAGCCGCTCGCCAGGGGAGCGTCCGGAGGCACGAGCGCCGGCAGCTTGCCGCGTGCGGCGCGCTCGGTGAGGTCCTCGGCGACGCTCTCGAGATTTGGCAGCGGCTCGTGGTCGGGGGCGGCGGGGATGCGCTTGGTGTCGAGGCCCGCCGGCTCCCACTCGCGGACGCGCTCCTCGCCCTCGTAGCGGAAGTCGTAGAGCGAGCGCGGGTGCTCGCCGAGCATCTCGCTGGAGACGGCTTGGCGCAGCACGTCGCGCGCGACCGAGAGGTCCTCCAGGACGAAGGTCCAACCGAAGCGCGGAACGATGATCTGCCAGGCCCCGCCCTTGAGCCTGCTCGCGGCGTAGGTGAGCTTGAGCGGCAGCCGCGCCTTGCCGATGACCGGACGCTTGTCGCGCAGGGTCATCGGGTGGATCTCGACGCTGAGCGTGTGGACGTCGAGCTGCGTGTCCCAGAGATACGGCTCCATCGCCCAGGCGTCGTCGGCCATGCGCGCGGCGCTGAGCACCTCCAGGCGCGCGAGCACGTCGGCCTCGGTCGCGCCGTAGGCCTCGGGCGGCGGCTGCTCGATGGGCAGCTTCGCGGGGAGCATCAGCCCGGTGATCCGCCCGTCGTGGTGGGTCTGCAGGTAGACCCGGAAGCTCTTCTTGGCGCCCATGGCTAGCGTTCCCCTCCATGGGCCGCCGCCGAGGGAGACGCGGCGACAGCGGTCCGGCTCATGCGCAGCCGCCACAGCTCGGGCAGCACGTCCACGACGGCCTTGACCCGCGTGGCCGTCGCCCAGCCCAGCTCGTAGTCGTCGACCTCCAGCGGCGCCGAGACGGCGGATCCGACGGGCGGCTCGAAGCGGAACACCCGGGTGGTGGGCAGCGGAGCGTCGGGATCGAAGACGCCCGGCCGATCCTCGGCGCGCGCTCTCTTGAACTCTTCGCGCTCCTCCGCACGCTGCTCCAGGAGCGCCCGCGGCGCCGGCGCCCGGCCGTCGTGGACGCGGACCTGCACGAGCAGCGGCAGCTTCCCCAGCGACTGCCAGATGTGCAGGCCCTGCTCGCCCTCGAAGAAGTCGAAGACGCACAGTCCCGAGATGCGGATGGCCAGCTCGTTGGCGCTGTCGGCCCGGGAGATGGCCTTCTTCAGGCCGTCCGCGTCGCCCTCGACCCACTCGCCGTCGAGTTTGCGCAGCGCGAACGCCTCGACCGTCCCGCGACCCTCGGAGTAGGTCTTGCCCAGGCTGCGGATGAACGCGAAGTCGTCCCACACGCTGGACCGCGCCGCACCGAACCGGGAGATCTCCAGCGTCACCGCGTGCCGGGCCGGGTCGCCCGAAGCCGGCAGCGTGCGCCTCAGGAAGTGCAGCTCGGCGAGCGTGTCCAGCAACTGCTCGCGCGTCGCGGCCTGGGTGCCCTTCGGGAACGCGCGCCGGTCGAGCATCTTGAGCCGGTACGGGCCGGAGACCTGGTTGACGCGGTCGACGACGGCGAAGCGCTCGGCCTCGATCCGATCGAGCGCCGCTTCACCCGGATCGGCCAGCAGCGCGTCCACCCGCGCCGCCAGGTCGACCACCTGTTGACGCACGGCATCCAGCACGTACGCGCCTTCTCCCCTGCCCCTGCCGCCGGCCAGCTCCGCCAGCTGCGCGCGCATCCGCTCGGAGAGCGCCTCCAGCGCGTCGCCCTCGAGCAGGGCCTCGAGCTCGGAGCGCGCTTCGCGCAGCCGCACCGTCAGGTCCTCCAGGCTGGCCTTCGCCGCCCCTTCCAGCGCGAGCTGGCCCGGGCCCGGGTCGCGGGTGACCAGCGCCTCGGCTTCCACCTTCAGCTCGCCCTGGTGCACGTACACCTGGGCCCGGCGCATCGGCGCAGGCGGGGAGCGCACCAGCGCCTCCGCGAGCCGGCCGCCCACCTGCTCCTCGAGCCAGCGCTTCACCGAGCGCGCGCCCATCCGCGGGTCGAAGGCCTTGGCCACGGCGTGAGCGCGGACCTCGTCGGCGACCGTGACGAAGACGTTGCGCGAGGAGAGCCCCGGCCGGGCCAGCAGCCGCGCCAGCTCCTTCTGCGCCACCTTCTGGGCGATCTCCTCGGTGAGCGGCTTGAAGTGGACGATGCGGTCGATGCGGTTGAACAGCTCGGGCGGGAAGAAGTCGCGCACCGCCTTGTCCGAGTCCGCCCGCGCCTCCTCCGCCCCGTCCTCGCCGAAGCCCGCCGAGTCCCGGGTGCGAGCCCCCAGGTTGGAGGTCATCACGACGACCGCGTGGCGGAAGTCGGCGGTGTCGCCCGCGGCGTCGGTGAGCCGGCCGTCGTCGAGCAGCTGGAGCAACAGGTGCAGCGCCGAGGGGTGCGCCTTCTCGATCTCGTCGAGGAGCACCACGCAGAACGGCTGGGCGCGCACCGCGCGGATGAGCGTGCCTTCCGGGTCCCAGGCGTCGCCGCACAACCGGGCCGCCGCGTCGGCGCCCTGGTACTCGCTCATGTCAAAGCGCAGCAGGCGGTTCGGGTCGCCGTACAGAACCGAGGCGAGCGCCTTGGCCAGCTCGGTCTTGCCGGTGCCGGTGGGGCCCGCGAAGAGCATCGCGCCCCAGGGCCGGTTGGGGTCGGTCAGGCCGGTGCGGATCTTGATGATCAGCTCGCGGCAGGCGGTGACCGCCTCGGGCTGGCCCATCACCCGCTCGGTGAGGTCCCGATCGATCGACTCGGGCGTGACGCCGTAGCCGCGGTCGACCACGAAGTCCGGCAGGCCCGTCTCCCAGGTGAGCTGGTTGAGGACCTCCTCGGTGGTGACGAAGGAGTTCTCGTAGTCGTTGGCCAGCTGTCGCAGCAGCCGCAGCGCGCAGCCCGGGTAGGCGCTGGTGCCCCACAGGGTCCCGGTCTTCTCGACGATCTCCTGGTACGCCGGCGGGTCGAAGGAGACGAAGTGGCGGCCCTCGAGCCTGCGCGCCTCGTGCAGGACCATGCGCAGCGTGTCGTCGGCGCTGGTGGGGTGCACGGTGAGGATGGTGAAGAGCGCGGCGAAGGAGGGCGCCTCGTCCTCGAGCCGCTGCAGCTGCTCCGGGGTGCAGGCGCCGACGAGGGCGATCTCCCCGCGGGCGAGCGGACCCTGGAAGAACAACGCCAGGTTGCTCTCGCTCTCGCTCTCGCGCGAGCGGCCGATGCGGCCGAAGGCGTGCAGGTCCTCGACGACCAGGACGCGCTTGCCGGCGCGGGCGTCCTCGAGCAGCTCCAGGCAGCGCTGCTCCCAGTCGCCCACGTAGCTCATGCCCGCGATGATCCGCTTGCCGGCCACCGACCAGACCTCGTGGATCTGGTCGAGGTTCTTGTGCAGCGCCCAGCCGTCGTTCTCCAGCCGGTCGCAGGCGAAGCGGCGCAGGAGCGTGCGCTTGCCCACTCCCGAGGGCCCGACGAGCAGGACCGGGGTCTTGGTGTCGCCGCCCAGCAGCAGCTCGAGCTGCTCGCGGTAGGGCGAGCGGGGCATGCCGCCCTCGAGCGTGCCCTCGATGGCCTGGGAGGTGAGGTTCACGCCGAGCTTGTCGAGGACCTTGTAGCGGCCCTTCTTCCTCGGCGGCGCGTTCTTGGCGGTGGGCTCCAGGTCGTCCCAGATGCCGGTCTTCTTGCCGATGCGCTCGAGCAGGCTCTTGGGCCGGCCCGCGAAGCTGACCACGCGCAGGCCGTCCTTGCGGTCGGACTGCAGCGCGGCGATCTCGCTCTCCTCCAGGTCGGACCAGGCGTGCGCGAAGAAGGCCGCGGCCTGGACGTCCAGCGACTCGTCCGGGCGCACCGGGAACCACTCGTCTTGGCGCTCGGGGTGGTAGGCGATGGTCATGGGAACGCTGGGAGTGCGCCAGCGCGTCTCCAGCACCAGCGGGAACAGGCCGCTCGCCCGCCGGTGCCCGCCGGCGCCGCGCAGCGACAGCTCCAGCCGCTCGCGTTCCAGCCGCACGCCCTGGGGCATCCGGAAGAAGGCCAGGTCCATCGGCGGGGCGCCGGCGACCGCGTTGCGCACGTCGTCGACGATCTTGCGCTGCAGCTTGGTCGGGCTCTGGCCTTCGCGGCTCTTGTTGTGGGGCCCCAGGCCGAGGGTCACCCAGCGGAAGCCCCCGACGGTGCGGCGCTGGTAGACGGCGACAGAGAGGTTCATGAGTGCGGAGAGCTTCGCTTGGGCCTGCCGGGACGGTCAATCCGCCCCGGAGACCGAGGCGACGCTCGACACCGAGCCCGGGCTCCACTTCCTGGCCTCGGAGCCCGAGGACCAGCCCCTGGGCGAGCAGTCGCTGCAGGACGCGTCCGGGAAGGAGCGCACCTTCGGCGAGCTGACGGCCATCGCCGCCAGCGAGCCATTCACGTGCGGCAGCGCGGAGTCAGCAGGAAGCCCAATCACCCCGGTCGCCGTGGAAGGGCAGGCACCAAGCGACGCGGTGCCGTTAGCTCCGCAGGGACCGCCGCAGGCACCCGCGAGCCCCCCCTCCAGCTCCGCTGGAGGGGGTCGGGGGGAGGTTTCCCTAGAACGGCCCCGCCGTGCACTTGCAGGTCGACAGGTCGCACTTCTCCTCGGCGCCGCAGCCGCCGCAGTCCGGCTTGCACACGCACGCGCAGCTCGCCGGGTCGGCCTGGTAGGTCCGCCCGCACTTGAGCGCCGCGGTGTTGCACTGGCAGGCGCAGCTCGCCGCGTCGCACTTGAAGCCCTTGGCGCAGCCGCCGCAGTCGCTCTTGCACACGCACGCGCAGCTGGCCGCGTCCGCCTGCTTCTCCGGCGGGCAGGCCAGCGAGGCGAGGTTGCACTCGCAGGCGCAGGTGGCCGGGTCGAGCGCCTTGCCGGCCGGGCAGGTCGCCGCCGCGCAGCCGCAGCTGCAGGTCGACGCCGTGCAGGTCTCGCCGGTGGCGCAGCCGCCGCAATCGCTCTTGCACTTGCACGAGCAGGTGGCCGGGTCGGCCTGGAAGCCGGCCCCGCAGGCGAGCGCCGCCGCGTCGCAGACGCACTTGCAGGCGGTGGTGTCGTACTTGAAGCCCGCGGCGCAGGTCACCGCCTGCTGGCACTTGGGCTGGCAGGTGGTCGTGTCGCAGACCTGCCCGAACCCCAGCCCGCCGCAGTCGGGCGCGCACTTGCAGCTGCAGCTGCCCAGGTCGCACACCTTGCCGGCCGCGCAGCCGCCGCAGTCGGAGGGGCAGATGCAGGAGCCGCTCACCGGGTCGCACACCAGCGGGTCGGCGCAGGGCGGGTTGCAGGCCGGGGCCTGCTCCACCCAGTAGCGGTAGGAGACCGCCACGGTCTGGTTCGCCGCCGGCCGGCAGTCGCCGTAGAAGACCAGGGACTTGGACGCGCCGTCGTAGTCGAAGCCGTGGGTGCGGCTGCGCGGCATGTCGTCCTTGTTGCAGCCGGCGCCCAAGACCTGGTTGGCCGCCACCTTGAGCGAGGCGGAGATGGGCGGGCGCGCGAGCTTGGTGAGCGTGGCGCTGCCGATGGCGCTGGTGATGATCTGCTGGATGAAGCTGGGCATGGCCGCCTTGTCGCGCATGTCGGCCTCCAGGCCCTGCAGCGCAGTGATCACGTCGCGGTATTCCGAGGTCTGGGTCTCCTCGCCGTAGGCCGTCATGACGGCACCCACCGGCGGCACGATGCCGGCCACGAAGGCCTTGCCCAGCCCACCCGGCAGGCCGTTGAAGAAGGCGGTCCAGCTGGCGTAGCCAGCCGGGACGGGGTTGTAGAGGTTGACCAGGTCGGCGTGGTGGCAGCCGGTGCCCAGCGGGGCGGTGTCGCAGACCGAGGGCCAGGTGGTGCTCTGCTCGCGGGCGTCGGTCAGCCACACCACGACCACCTTGGCACCGGTGCGGACCTTGTTCGGGTCGTCCACGGCCGTGGGCAGCCAGCGGCCCGTCTGCAGCATGTAGTTCACCGGGGCGAAGCCGCGCTCCGGGCTGACGCCCGCGGTGCCGGGAACGGCGTCGAGCTCGAACTGGTTGATGTCGCGGGTAAAGGGGCGCGGGGTGTTCTTGCGCGAGGCCTCGCGGTCGGTGTCGGTGTAGATGGTGGCGATGCGCCAGTCGATGGGCGCGGTGGCCAGCTGCGTGCCCATCTGCGCGGCGGCGTTGGCGACCTCGGCCTGCCACTGGTTCATCGAGCCGGAGTTGTCGACGACCCACACGAAGTCCACCTTGGGCATCGCCACCGCCGCGAACTTCTCGCAGACCGGGAGGCTGACGTCGCCGAACTGGGCGAGCGCGGTGCCGTTGGCCAGGTCGTCCACGCGGAAGAGCCGGTCACCCTGGGCCGCCAGCGACTCGGGGACGAAGGCCATGACGACGATCGCGTAGCTCGCGCTGCGGCGCAGGTACTGGGCCTGGATGCGGAACGGGCCGGTGGCGCCGGCGGTGCCGGAGAGCTTGCCGGTGGTGCCGGGCAGGAGCGCGTCGACGACCGCGTTGGCGCGGGTCTTCAGGTCCGCGGTGCCCGACTGCGAGTAGTAGGCCTCCATGGCGTCGTAGCGGTCCCAGCTGGTGAACAGCTGGGTGATGCTGGAGGTCAGCGCGGCGACCGAGGTGAGCTTGGCGCGGGCGTCGGTCTCCTGGGCGGTGACGCTGGCCAGGGCGGGCACGCGCAGGGCCAGCCCGACGATCTTGTTGGTCCCGTCGTAGAGCATCGCGCCCACCGCGTTGCCGCCGCTGGTGAGCGTCGTCACCTGGGTGAACTCCAGGGCGGCGGCGACGGTGAGGTCGGAGGCGAACCGGTCGATCTGCTGCACCTCGCGGGGCTTGGCGCAGGCCTGGGTGACCGCGCCGCCGGCATCGCTGACCGTGGGGTTCAGCTCGCCGGGGTCGACCCTGCCGTTCTGGTTGAGGTCCTCGGCACCGTCGGGCACCCCGTCGCCGTCGCTGTCGGCCTTGGTGGGGTCGGTCTTGGTCGCGCCGCAGTCGGCGTCGGCCACGAACTTGCCGGCGCAGCGGGCCTCGAGGCTGGTGCAGCGGCCCTTCTCCAGCCCGTCGGGCAGGCCGTCGCCGTCGGTGTCGGCGAGCGCCGGGTCGGTCTCGCCGACGTCGACCTTGCCGTTCTTGTTGGCGTCCTCCTCGTCGTCGCGCAGCCCGTCGCAGTCGGTGTCGACGGCGAGCGGGTTGGTGCGGCTGGCGGCGTCGGCGTCGGCCTTGAAGCCGGGGCAGGCCGCCGGCGTCGGCGAGGCGACCACGCCCTTCTCCAGGCCGTCGGCGAGGCCGTCGCCGTCGGTGTCCGCCTTCTTGGGGTCGGTCTCGCCCGGGTCGAGGACGCCGTCCTTGTCGAGGTCCTCCTCGTCGTCGCGCAGGCCGTCGCAGTCGGTGTCCTTGCAGTCGCCGGCGACCAGCGGGCTGCTCTCGCCCGGGTCCTTCACGCCGTTCCAGTTGCGGTCCTCCTCGCCGTCCTTGCAGCCGTCGCCGTCGGTGTCGGCCTTGGCGGGGTCGGTCTTGGTGACGGACTTCTCGATGCCGTCGGGGATGCCGTCGCCGTCGGTGTCGGCCTTCAGGGGATCGGTCTCGCCGGGGTCGACCATGCCGTTGCCGTTGGCGTCCTCGGCCCCGTCGGACAGGCCGTCGCCGTCGCTGTCGGGGTTGGCGGGGTCGGTCTCGCCCGGGTCCACCTTGCCGTTGTGGTTCTTGTCCTCCACGCCGTCGGGCAGGCCGTCGCCGTCGCTGTCCGCCTTGTCGGGGAAGGTGCGGCTGGCCGGGTCGGCGTCGGCGGTGAAGACGCAGGCGGTGTCGGGCGAGGCGGTGCGTCCCACCTCGAGGCCGTCGGCCAGGCCGTCGCCGTCGCTGTCCTTCTTGCGCGGGTCGGTCTTGAAGCCCTTCTCCTCCCCGTCGCCCAGGCCGTCGCAGTCGGTGTCGGCGCTGTTGGGGTTGGTCTCGGTGGGGTCGAGGACGCCGTTGGCGTTGAAATCCTCCTCGCCGTCGAGCAGGCCGTCGCCGTCGCTGTCGGCCTTGAGCGGGTCGGTCTTGGTCACCTGGACCTCGACCTTGTCGGGGAGGCCGTCGCCGTCGCTGTCGAGCGTCCCCAGCGTGCAGTCGCCGGCCTTGCGCGGATCCGACTCGCCCGGGTCCACCTTGCCGTTGCGGTTGGCGTCCTCGTAGCCGTCCGGGCAGCCGTCGCCGTCGCCGTCGGCCTTCCGGGGATCCGTCTCGCCGGGGTCGACCGTGCCGTTCTTGTTGGTGTCCTCGAGGCCGTCGTTCAGGCCGTCGCCGTCGGTGTCGGGGCGGGCGGGGTTGGTCTCGCCGGGGTCGAGCTTGCCGTCCTTGTTCGCGTCCTCGACGCCGTCGTTCAGGCCGTCGCCGTCGGTGTCGGCCTCCACCGGAGAGGTGCGGGTGGCGGGGTCGGCGTCGAAGGCGACGACGCTGCAGTTGGTGGCGCCGTCGACCTTGGCGGTCCTGCCGGCCTCGACGCCGTCCGGGATGCCGTCGCCGTCGGTGTCGGCCTTGGCGGGGTCGGTCTGCTTGGCGTCGGGGCCCCAGGTGTTGGCGAACTCCTCGGCGTCGGAGAGGCCGTCGCAGTCGTAGTCCTTGTGCGCGTTGTTGGGGTCGTTGATGTCCGGGCCGCCCGGGATGCCGCCGGCGTCGCGGCCGATGATGTCGATGTCGGCGTCGGGAGCCCCTCCGATCGCGCAGGTCCCCGAGATGCAGACCTGGCCCGACGGACAGTCGTCCTTCGTCTCGCACTTTCCGCCGGCGGGGACCTCGCTGCAGTTGCACGAGGCCAGGACGAGGGTGAGGGAGGAGATGAGCCAGAGGCTGCGAAGGGTCGATCGCATGGGACTTTCCAGTGCTGTGGTGAGCGGCCGAAAGAGGGGCATTTTGCCAGAAGTTGCCTGGCATGGCCCGAGCTACTTTCGGCGCACCGGTCGCGCCCGTCACCGGCCCGCGAGCCGTCGCCTCAGCCGCCGGCGATGGCCCCCACCACCAGCAGCGGCTCCTCGCCCCCGACGACGGCCTCGGGCAGGGGCTCCTCCGGCGAGCAGTTGGACAGATCCCGCCGGCAGGCGAAGAACCGCAGGAACGGCCGTCGCTTCAGGGTCGCCCGGTCGCGGATCGTCCCGCGCAGCTCCGGGTGGCGCGCCTCGAGCGCGTCGAGGACCGCCCCCAGCGTCGGCCGGCCCGGGACCTCGAGCTGCACTGCCTCGCCCTCCAGGTGCGCGAGGTTGCGCAGGTGAAACGGCAGCACCACGCGGATCATGGGAGCGTCTGGACCTCGACCGAGAGCACCCCGGGCAGGTCGCGCACGATGGGCTGCCAGGAGTCGCCGCCGTCGGCCGAGGCGTACACCTGGCCACCGGTGGTGCCGAAGTACACGCCGCAGGGCTCGAGCGAATCGACGGCCATCGCGTCGCGCAGCACGTCCACGTAGCAGTCCCGCTGCGGCAGGCCCTTCGTCAGCGGCTCCCATTGGCCCCCGCCGGTGCGGCTGCGGTACACGCGCAGCTTGCCCTCGGGCGGGAAGTGCTCGGAGTCGCTCTTGATGGGCACGACGTAGACCGTCTCCGGCTCGTGGGCGTGGACGTCGATGGCGAAGCCGAAGTCGGAGGGCAGGTTCCCGCTCACCTCCCGCCAGGACTCGCCCGCGTCGTCGGAGCGCATGACGTCCCAATGCTTCTGCATGAAGAGCGTGCTCGGGCGCGAGCGGTGCATCGCGATGCGGTGGACGCAGAAGCCGACCTCGGAGTCGGGGTCGGGCAGCTCCTGCTCCATGTGCAGCCCGCGGTTGGCCGCGCGCCAGGTCTGGCCGGAGTCGTCGGTGCGGAAGACGCCGGCGGCGGAGATGGCCACGAAGATGCGCGCCGGGTCCTGCGGATCGAGGAGGATCGTGTGCAGCCCCATGCCTCCCGCCCCGGGCTGCCAGAGGTGGCCCTTGACGCTGCGCAGGCCGGGGAGCTCCTGCCACGTCTTCCCGCCGTCGGCGCTCTTGAACAGCGCCGCGTCCTCGGCGCCGGCGTAGACCACCTCCGGGTCGGTCAGCGAAGGCTCCAGGTGCCAGATCCGCTTGAAGGCCCAAGGGCGCTCGCTGCCGTCGTACCAGAGGTGGTTGCCGGGGTTTCCCTCGTAGCGGAAGTCGTTGCCGACCGCTTCCCAGGTCGCGCCGCCGTCGCTCGAGCGCTGGATGACCTGGCCGAACCAGCCGCTCGTCTGCGACGCCCAGAGGCGGTCGGGATCCGCCGGCGAGCCCTTCAGGTGGTAGACCTCCCAGCCCGCGAAGTGCGGTCCGCTGACCTTCCAGCCGCTTCGCTTTCCGTCGGCCGTGAGGATGAACGCGCCCTTCTTGGTGCCCACCAGCACGCGGACCTGGCTCATGTCGACCCCCGGGGTGGAGTCGATGCCCGGCCGTTCGCAGGGTTTCGTCCGGACCGTTCCCGGCCCCGACCGGGAGGGCGGCGCCGGGCCCCGGATCGCCCCGTGGGGAGGCCCGCCCTACGGATGGGCCATGGACTGCGGCATCCGCACCGCCACGACCTCGCCGCGCGCGCACTCCTCGCCGCCCGCGGACAGGTGCACCTCGACCACCACCTTCTTGGCCTTGATCTCCTTGGGGCGGGCGCGCAGCTCCAGCACCGGGCCCAGCGGAGTCGGCCGCAGGTAGTCCACCTTCAAGCTCGCGGTCACGCAGCGCACCGCCTCTTCGCCGGGAGCCGTCAGCGCCGCGGAGGCCGTCGCCATGGCGTGGCAGTCGATGAGCGAGGCGAGGAGCCCGCCGTAGACGAATCCGGGGATGGCGACGTGGTGCTCGAGCGGGGTGAAGCGCGCCACGCACTCGGTCCCGTCCCAGCTGCTCTTGAGCCGGTGCCCGTGCTCGTTGTGCCGGCCGCAGCCGAAGCAGTGGGCGTAGTCGTCGGGGTAGCGATCCTGGATGGGCTTGGCGTCCATGACCGGATTCCTAAGGACGCCGCGCAGGCTGCGCCCGCTCGTCTCCTCTCCCCGTGAGAAGGCGGCGGAACGCCGGCTTGTCCCGAACGCCCACTTCCGGCACCTTGGCGCTCGCCATGAGCTCCCAGTCCGACTTCCAGTCCATGCGCGACCGCTTCCACCCGCGCTGCATCGCCTGCTCGCCCAACCGTCCGGACGGGCTGCGGCTGAGCTTCGCGCAGACGGCGAACGGCGGCGTCGAGGCGCCGCTCTCCTGCACCCAGGAACTCGAGGGCTATCCCGGCGTAGTCCACGGCGGCGTGCTGGCGCTGGTCTTCGACAGCGCGATGGCCAACTGCATGTTCTCGCGCGGCTACCGCGCGGTGACCGCCGAGCTGACCGTGCGCTACTTGGGCCCGGTCTCCGTCGGCGAGAGCGCCGTGGTGAGCGTGAACGTCGTGCGCGAGGCGCACCCGCTCTACGTCCTCGAGGGCCGGGTCACGCAGGGCGGACAAGAGAAGGCCCGCGCCACGGGAAAGTTCGTGGCGCAGGCCGAAGAGCCGGGTTGACCGCCCGCCCCTCCCCGAGCTTCGGGGAGAGGCCGGGTGTGGCGGCGCCTTACTTCAGGAACGCGTTGACCTTGTCGGCCGCCTCCTCGCCCTCGTTCGGGGCGATGACCACGGTCTTGCCCTTGGCGACGACGAGCACCACGCGGTTGCCGAGCGCGAGGCCGGCCTTCAGGTCGGGCCGAGCGGAGAGCAGCGCGAAGTAGGCGGCGGAGAGGTACTTGACCTTGAGCTGCTTGCCGGCGTTCTCGAGAGCCTGGGTGTCGATCCAGCCGCCGTCGCGCCAGACGTAGGTGCGGTCGCCGGCCACGCGGACCGGCTGGCTGGAGTCGGGGGCGCGGGTCTCGGTCTGCATCTGGCGCGTGGCCTTGGACACGCCGATGCCGGCCTTGCCCTCGGCGTGCGCCATGACGTCGGCCGGCTTGGGCGCGGGCGCCCCGCCCGAGCCCACGGCGTTGCCACCGAAGACCTTGTCGAAGTCCTCGTCGACGTCCTTGGCGGCCTCGGCCTTCTTCCTCGGCGCGAAGGCTCCCGGAGGTGGCGCGCTGGCCGTGGCGCCGGTGCTGGGGCTGGCGGCGCGGTCGTCGGCGCCCCAGTTCGGGCGGAAGCGCTGCGGCTCCATCGGCGGCTGCGGCCGCGGGCCCGTGGCGATCGGGGTGTCCTCGACGACCAGGTAGCTGGTGTACGGGGTCACGATGCCGAACTTCTTGCCCAGCGCGACCACCTCGTCGCGAAGCTCCGGCTTCTCGCCGCGCAGGCGGATCTCCTCGAGCAGGTAGCCGACCTTGCGGATGGCCCACAGCCGCGGGATGAACCCTTCGCTCTTGTGCTCCTTGGCGAAGGTCGTGGTGCCGTACTCGAACTTCTTCGGCACGCCGTTGACGGTGCCGGTCAGCGTCACCTTGAGGTCGCCGGCGCTGCGGTAGCGGCCCATCACCACCAGCTGGCTGCCCTTGAAGAGGTCGGGCAGGCGCCGCGGGTAGACGTCGTAGGCGCTCATCCCGGACAGGTCGAGCGCGACGTCGGCGAGCACCGGGTAGCTGACCTTGTCGTAGAAGCCGGAGATCTTGGCCTCGAAGTCCTTGCCGCCCTTCACGTAGTCGGCGGCGCCCTGCCCGTCCGCGGCCAGGCGATCCAGCAGGCGCGCGTTCAAGTCCTCGCCGACGCCGAAGGTGAAGACGCGGCTCTTGGCCTTGTTGCCGGCGCTGGCGTTCTTGGCGATGGCGTCCTCGCTGGTCTCGCCGATGGTCGGCTGCCCGTCGGTGACGAAGAGGATGATGTGCGGGCCGTTGGAGCCGCTGGCCTTCTCGCCGTCCTTGAGCGCCAGCCGCATCGCGTCGTCGATGGCCGTGCCGCCCAGGGCCTCCATGCCGTCGACGAAGGAGAGCGCCTTCTTGAGCGAGTCGCCCTTGGCCTCGGCGGGGGCCGGGAAGAGCGCCTCGACGTCGGTGGCGAAGCGGATGACGTTGAAGCGGTCCTGCGGGTTGAGGCGCTGCACGCAGTACTTGAGCGCGTCCTTGGCGACCTTCATGCGGTCGCCGGCCATCGAGCCGGAGTTGTCGATGACGAAGGTGATGCGCTTGCCGAGGATCTCCTCCTGCTGGAACTCGGTCTTGGGGGAGATGAGCGCCAGGAAGTAACCGGGCTCGCTCTCCTCCTTGTAGGTCATCAGGCTCAGCCCGATCGCCTTCTCGGAGGTCGAGTAGTAGAGGTCGAGGTCCTTGGACAGGTCGGCGCCGGGGCCCTGCTCGAGCCCGACGATGGCGGCGTTCTCGCCGCGGTTGGCGACCTGCAGCGCGTGGGTCGGCGAGTAGACCGAGCGCAGCGGGATCTTGGAGCCGATGGAGGCGCTGAAGGTGAAGTCCTGCTTGACCTTGATGTTCTGCTGCAGCTTGCCGCCGCCGCCGAGCGGGTAGCGGTAGTGGTAGAGGCCGCTCTGGAAGTCGAGGACCTGGCTGAAGGCCAGCTCGATCTTCTGCTCGCCGTTGGCCGGGACCGGGAAGACCCGCGCGCGGAAGACGTCGGAGTCGATGTACTCGAGCAGCCCGGGGTCCTGCATGCGCCGCACGATGCCCTCGTAGATCTCGGTCGCCTTCTGCTTCTCCAGCATCTCGCCCTTGGTCTTCTTGCCGTTGATCCAGAGGTAGAACTCGCTGAGCGCGGCGCCCTTGGGCAGTGGGAAGACGTAGTGGGCCTCGAGCTGGCGCGGGCTCTCGTTGACGAAGACCTGCTCGACCCGCGTCACCGCGGCGCCGTCTTTGATCTCGGCGGACACGCGCTGGTACTTGACCACCAGCGGTCGCAGGTTGGTGTCGGTGGGGATGAGCATGCCCTGCGCGTCCGCCTGCGAGGCGACCAGCGCGGGGGCAAGGGCGGCGAGCGCGGCAACGAGGGCAAGGCGCACGCGGGTGGTCATGGGATGGCTCCTTTGGAGGTGCTTCCACTTCAACGTACGAGAGAGGCGCAGGCTCTGCCCGCGAGAAACGGCTGCAAGATCCACCACTTCCGAACCCGCGCGCGGAGCTGGCCGCTCGGTGCGCGGGGTGCCGGCGTGCCGGGCCACGCCTACGGCGCGACCTTGCCCACCAGCGTCTGCAGCAACGGTTCCCCGGCAATCAGCACCGCCGCGGCGGCGGTCAGCAGCCCCGCGACGAACAGCGCGGTGCCCAGGCGTCGGCCCAACGCCCCTTTCGCCGCGCGCCTTCCCTTCCACGCCAGATCGAGCTGGCCCGCCGTCAGGAGGATCCACGCGCCGATGGGCAGGTAGAGGTTCAGGAAGCTCGAGTACGGCACCTCGAAGAGCGCCAGGTTCGGCAGGTCGTCGAAGGCGTGGAAATCCAGGAACCGGAAGGTCTCCAGCAGCGCCCCGACGCTCGCCAGCCCCAGCGCCTGGCACAGCGAAGCTCCCGCGAGACGGGGCCAGGCTTTCCTCTTCGGCGCCTCCGGGACCTGGACCGCCTTCATCGGCGCGATGGCGTCGAGGACCGGCGCGTCGATCACCGCGGGGGCGCTCGGCTTGGACTTGCGCGGCGGGAGCAGCGTCCCGCCCATGCGCAGCACGTGCAGCTCGCAGCGCACGTCGCCCTGCGCCGGCGGGCGATCGCACCCCTCCTCGCAGCAGATCCGCTCCTCCACCTTGCGTTCCCGCGTGCCCTCGATGCCCATGCCCCCATTATCCGCCATCACGCGCGGCGCTAGGTCGCCGTGGTCTGGGAGAACGGCGCCCTCGTGCCCCGTCCTCCGCCGGACTCCCCTGCACGGAAGCGCGGACCGCCGACTAGGAACCGCGGCCGGCGGCGAGCCCCAGCGCCCGCGCCACCGCCTCGGCGAAGGGCAGCGTCAGGTTCGCCTCGATGACCGCCGCGATCGCCACCAGCACCAGCGTCGCCGGCAGCCAGCGCAGGGCCGGCTTCCAACCCCCGTGCTCGTGCAGCGCCGCGGACACCGCGTCCAGGTCCCCCGCGACGAGCTTCGGCTGGATGGCCCGGTAGAACTGCAGCATCGCGGCGATGGGGATGAAGAGGCCGGTCAGCTCCAGCAGGCCGTGCGGCAGCACCAGCGCGAGGCCGAGCAGCGTCACCGAGAGCGGATGCTCCAGCCGCACGTCCTGCAGGTGCCCGCCCACGAACCCCGCCTGCAGCCCCAGCAGGATCGGCAGCAGGTACGGCAGCACGCCGAACGCACACATCCCCTTGAGCCGCAGCGTCGGGGTGCGCCGGAAGGTGGGCATGGGCCAGAAGAGGTACGAGACGTAGTTGGTCCACCGGAAGGCCGGATGCGTCCACAGCAGCCGGTCGAAGCGCTCGGCGAAGCGTCCGCGCGGCTTGGGGTCCGCCGACGAGCGCATCAGCGGCATCAGCGAGGAGCACAGGAGCAGCGCGAGCGTGTTGACGAGACCTATCTGCAGCGTCAGCGGCGCGTCGACCGCGGCGAGCTTCTCCAGGATGGGCGAGGAGGCGGCAGCGACCGTGGAGTCGGCGGCGCCGCTCAGCCCGCGCGCCAGCGCGTCGCCGCGGGACAGCAGAAACATCAGGACCGCCTCGCTGACGAGGTAGACGATCGCCCAGCAGAGCCAGAGCGAGGCCACCGCCCGCATCCGCTCCCGCCAGGTCTCTCGCTCCGGTCCGCTCAAAGCCCTCGCCTCCTGCGCCGCGCTCCGCTCATCCGCCGAGGCTCGCCACGGCGTCCACGCCCAGCCGCAGCGCCATGCCCACGATGAGCACCGCCGCGGCGAGCTCGAGCACCTTCTGTCCGCGCCGCGCCAGGCCCGCCGCGCCCGTCCCCAGCAGGAGCAGGCCCGGGACCGTGCCCAGCGCGAACGCGAGGACCAGCAGCGCCGCCGGCCCCGCCCCGCCCGCCCCCAGCGCCCGCGCGAACGCCGCCCAGGAGAGCCCGCACGGCAAGGTCCCCATCAGCGCGCCGAAGAGGAAGATGGCCCCGGGGCGGCCGGCCAGCATCCCGTCGCGCACTCGCGCGAAGCCCGGCAGCCGCGACGGGCTCCCGGTCGCCGGCAAGCGGAAGAGCCCGAGCCGCTCCAGGCCGAGCGCGAGCAAGAGCGTCGCCGAGACCAGCGAGAGCCAGATCTGCGCGGTGCCCAGGACGCGCGAGGGATCCGCCCCGGCAGCGCCGGCCAGCCCGGAGATGGACGGAGCCAGCGCCCCGAGCGCCGCACCGAGCGCCACGTAGGTCGCCGAGCGGCCGGCATGGTAGGCAGCCTGCGAGAGGAGCTTCGAAGGCGACTTCGCCGAGGAGACCGTCAGCACCAGTGGGCCGCACATGCCCACGCAATGGGCCGTGCCGAGAAGGCCGAGCAGGAACGTCGCGGCGACGTCAGCGAGGTGCATCGAAGGGGGCCGCCAGGGGGTTCGGTTCCATATATATAAGGTAGCACCGATCGTGCCAGACTCCGCTCGGCAATTGCCCGTAATTGCTGGTATTTTCCGGCTTGACCGAGAGGGCCGCTCAGCAAGCCCAAGCGCCCGAATTGCTTCGCCTTCTTGGTCCGAGAGGCCGCTCTTGAGGATCCGCCGCTTCGCCGCCGCCGCCTTGCTGGCCGCCGCCGTCCTGGGGACGAGCGCGACCGCGCGGGCCGCTGCGCCGGTGGCGGCCGTCCGGGCGCCGGATGCCGAAGGCCAGCTGCGCATCGACCCCGCCGATCGCTGCCCGGTCTGCCGGATGTTCCCGGCGCGCAACGCGAAGCTGGCGGCGGCCATCGAGCTCTCCGACGGCCGCGCCTTCTACCCCTGCGGACCGGGCTGCCTGTTGGAGGCGCTCGAGCATCCGGAGACGCATCTCGGCGCGGGCCGCAGCGAGCTGCGCCGCGTGCTCGTTCAGGAGTACCTGTCAGGCCGGCCCATCGACGCCGCGAGCGCCTTCTTCGTGCCGGGCTCCGACGTCTCCGGGCCGATGGGCCCCGCGCCGATTCCACTGGCGACCGAGGCGGACGCGACGGCGTTCCGCGCGAGTCACGGAGGCCAGGCCCCGTTCCGGCTCCCTCGACACCCCGAGCTTGTCGAGGGGCCAGAGTCCAATCCATCGGGACCCAGCTGGCACCCCCTGCTCCTCCTGATCCTGGCGCTCCACGCATGCGGCCTGGCCTTGCTGGTCGTCGTCGCCGCCGGCGCAGTCCGACGTCTCGCCGGGTCCTCCGCCGCTTCTCCTGCTGGCGCGGGCCCGAACGCCGGCCGAGCCGCGACCGTGCTGCTGGCGCTCGCCTCGCTGGCCTTGGTCGGCGCCGTCGCCAGCACCTCCAAGGCGCTCGTGCCCGGCGCGATGTGTGGCACCGGCGTGCTGCAGGCCATGGGCGGCGAAGGCGGCAAGGCGCTCGCGCTGCAGGCTCTCGCACTGCTCACCCTCTCCGCGTCCTGGACCCTCGATTCGCTGCGCCGCAAGCGCCCGGACTCCAAGCTGGCGGAGTCCTCCGCTCGCCTCTCCCTGCTCTCGCTCGCGGTCCAGGGCGTCGCCTCGCTCGGCGTCCTGCGCGCCATCCTCGCGCTGGATCCCCACCGGCCGGTCGACTGCTGCTCGCTGGTCTACGGCCGCGCCGCCGCGACCCAGGCTGCCAGCCCCCGCCTCGAGGGCGCTCCTCTCCTCTCGCTGGCCGTCGGCCTGGCCCTCCTCGTGCTGGCGCTAGCCATTGGCGCGCTGTGGCGACCGGCATCCAAGGCGGTGGTCGGGCTCGCAGTCGCGGCGCTGGCGTTCGTGCCTCTAGGCGGCCTGGCCTTGCTGCGGGTCGTCTCTGCGCACTGGAGCCCGCCGCTGGCCAACGAGTGCCCGTGGTGCCTCTTCCTGCCCGAGCACGGGCGGATCGGCTATCCGCTGCTCGGCGCGTTGGCCGTCGCGGGCTGGGAGGCGGTCTCGGTCATCGCCGCGCGCGCGGCTGGGCGCTCCGAGCCGGGGCTCGCCGAGCTGGGGACCTCGCGGGTGCGCTCGGCGGCGCTGCGGGTCGGCTTGGCGATGGTCGGGTTCGTCCTGCTCGCGGCCTGGCCGCTCGCCTAGGCCTGGCGCGGGGCGATTCCGCGTCCAGCCACTGCACGGGGCTGCCTGATCCCCGCGCGCCGACGCTTGCGGCTCCTCGGGGGTGTGTCGGACGGGCGCCAGCCCGAACGTCCACTCCTTCGCGTTGCCGCGCCGCGTCAGCAGATTACGGACGCGAGGGGCGATGGCCGCCGCCTAGTTTCGAGGCCTGTCCACCGACCTCCAGAGAGGGCCTCCATGCAGAGAATCGTCAGCGTCAGCCTCGGAGCCAGCAACGACGACTACGAGCTGCGCACGCGCTTCCTCGGGCGCGAGTTCCAGATCCGCCGGTACGGCGCCGACCGCGACGTCGACCGCGCCGTCCGGCTGGTCACCCGCTGGCAGGCGCAGGCCGACGCCATCGGCCTCGACCTCCAGGACTTCCAGGACCGCACCGGCCCGGGCCTCGACCACGCCCGCGAGCGGCTGCTCGACGCCGCCGACGGCACTCCGGCGACCACCGGCGAGGCCCTGCGCGGCCTGGCTGACGAGTGGGCGCTGCGCCGCGTGCTGCGCGAGCACCAGGACCTGTTCGCCAACGCCCGCACCTTCTTCTTCTCCGGCAGCGAGGACCACGTCAGCGCGCGGCTGCTCTCGGAGAGCACCCGCAACCTCTTCTTCGCCGACCCGCTCTACGAGCTGGGCATCCCCAAGCTCCTGACCTCCATGCACGCGCTCGAGGTCTACCGCAGCGTCCATCCGTCGCTCGCCGCGGGCCGCGTCCTGCCGCGCCGGCTGCGCGAGGCCTGGAACGGCTACGTCTTGAAGAAGGCGATGCAGCGCGCCCACGTCGTGGTCGGGCCGCTGCGGCTGCTCGAGGACTGCTCGCTCGAGGAGCTGGGCGGCAAGGTCGTGGTGACCTCCGCGGTGAACGACCGGGCGCTCTCCTGGCTGCGCGACGAGGGCGTCGACGTCGTCGTGGACCGCACGCCGTCGCTGGTCGGCCGGGGGCTGGGCCTGGACGTGCTCGACGCGCTCATCCTCGCCGCCCTGCGCAAGACCGCCGACCAGGTGACCGGCGACGACTACCTGCGCATCCTCGAGGCGCGCGGCGGCGCCCCGCGGGTGCTGTTCCCCTCCGGCGAGCCGCGCCGCGTGCGCCGCTTCGCCTTCGTCATCCACCCGCTCTCGCCGGAGCACCTCAAGCGGGTCAAGAGCCTGGACCTCGCCAGCCGCGTCGTGCCCCGCCGCTTCGCCAGCACCGTGGAGCGCCTGGTCGCCTACGCGCCTCCGTTCGTCTACTCCAAGGTCACCGGCATCCGCTCCCCGCAGGGCGTGGAGGCCGAGGGCTGGCTCATCACGCTGGGCGGCACGCCGCGGCAGCTGCTCTCCCACAGCCCGGAGTTCACCTACCGGCGCCTGCTCGCGGCCTCGCGCATGGCCGAGCGGCTGGGCGCGCAGCTGATGGGGCTGGGCGCCTTCACCAAGGTGGTCGGCGACGCCGGGGTGACCGTGGCCCACCGCTCGCGGCTGCCCATCACCACCGGCAACAGCTACAGCGCCTCGGGCGCGCTGTGGGCGGCCCAGGACGCCGCCAAGCGGATGGGCCTGCTGCACGTGGGCGCCGACGGCCGCGTCGCCGGCCGGGCGATGGTGGTGGGCGCGACCGGGGCCATCGGCTCGGTCTGCTCGCGGCTGCTGGCGATGGCCTTCGAGGAGGTGCTGCTGGTCTCGCCGGAGGTCGCCAAGCTGCTGGCGCTCAAGGAGTCCATCCTCGGCGAGACGCCGCACGCCAAGGTCGCGCTCGCCGCCGCGGCGGGCGAGAACCTGCGCGAGATGGACCTCATCGTCACCGCCACCTCCGGCGCGGGGAAGAAGGTCCTGGACATCGCCAAGGTCCAGCCGGGGGCGATCATCACCGACGTCGCCCGCCCGCTGGACCTCTCTCCCGAGGACGTGGCCTCGCGCCCCGACGTGCTGGTCATCGAGTCCGGCGAGATCCTGCTGCCCGGCGAGGTGCGGATGAAGCCCATCGGCCTGCCGCCGAACGTCGTCTACGCCTGCCTGGCCGAGACCATCGTGCTCGCGCTCGAGGGCCGCTTCGAGTGCTTCACGGTCGGCCGCAACATCGAGTGGGAGAAGGTCAAGGAGATCTACAAGCTGGGGCTCAAGCACGGGATGCGGCTGGCCGCCATCTCCGGGGTCAACGGCGTCTACTCCGACGCCGACATCCGCCGCGTGCGCGAGCTGGCGCTCAAGCGGCGCGCGGAGCTCGAGCCCCGGCCGGCGGCGGCCAAGCCGAAGGTGGCCGCGGCGGCCTCGCGGTCGGCGGGCGCGGCCGCCTCCGCCGACCTCAGGGCGCCCTGACTGCCCTGCCCTGACCTTCTTCGAGGAGCGCGCCCAGTCCGCCCGCCGGGGGCTGAAGCACCCCGGCTCCGCTTGGGAACCTGGCTGAAGCCAGCTCGCCTTGGCTCAGCCCACCAGGCCGAAACGGCCGGCACGGCTCACTGTTTGCGCGGCACCAGATCCAGCGGCGAGCGGTAGGTGCCCTCGCGGTCGAAGCCGCCCTTCTGCTCGTGGTGCATCAGGTGCTCGAGGGCGACCTCCTCGAAGTCCTTCCAGTAGGACTCGGCCGTGAACTCGCGCACCAGGTCCTTGGTGCAGATCTGGACCTGGCCTTCCTCGCCGCGCACCCGCACCGCGCTCATCAGCCCCAGCTGCTTGGCGGGGACCGGCGAGGCCGGCTGCAAGAGGCCCGAGTCGAGCTCGCTCTCGCTCACCGAGGAGCGCATCGCCACCGGCACGACCCACAGGTGCGCCGGGTCGCTCTTCGGGCTGATCTTGCGGAAGCGGTGCAGGCCCGCCTCCAGCGCCAGCAGCATCCCGGCCTGCGGCCCGGAGACGTGCAGCAGCACCTCGCGGAAGTCCCGATCCTTGGCGGCCAGCCGCTTGGCCAGCGCCTGCGGCTCCGCCACCGCACTCCAGCGGCGGCGGCGCTTGGCCTTGTCGTAGCTCATCCCCGGCCGGCCCTCGATCGTCCAGCGGCGGGACTTGGCCTCGGCGAGCAGCGGGAGGAGCCAGACGTCGAGCGCGCGGGCGTCGTCGGTCTCCTGCAGCACCAGCGTGATGGCGTCGCGGCGCGGCTCCATCCCCAGGATCAAGGACGGCCCCAGCCGCCGCAGCCGCCTCGCGAGCGTGTTGCTCTCGGCGACGAACGGCTCGAAGTTCTCCTGGGCGAACCACGCCAGCATGGAGAGCTCCTCGGCCGCCTCCAGCCCGCCGCGCAGCTCGTCCGCCTCGCGCAGGAGCGCCGCCATCCGCTGGTGGTCGCCGCGCAGCGTCTTGTAGGTCGCCGCCAGCTCCTGGCTGGCCTTGGTGCGCCCATCGGCGCGGGAGAGCTGGGAGACGATCAGCGCGATCTGCTCGCGCATCTGCTCGATGGACTCCATAGCCAGGATGCGATCGGCGAAGCGCCGTCGCTCCTGCATCGCGCGCAGCGGGGCCAGCGTCCCGTACGCTCCGCCGACGACGACCTTTTCGATCTGGACGTTGATGCCGCCGCTGCCGCCTTCCCCCGCGGTCTCGACGTGGGCGCTGGTGGCCATCCCCCGGGCCTCGGAGAGGGCCTGGGCCAACGGCGCCACCAGTCGATCCTCCACGCCGCGGCGCAGCGCCCGCGCGCCGTACACCGGCTCGTAGCCGCTGCGCGCGAGCGAGTCGACGACCGCATCGTCGACCTCGAGCCCGACTCCGGCGCCGGAGAGGCCGCGCCGCCCGCGAAGCTTGTCGACCACCAGCCGGGTGACCGCGCGCGCCTCCTCCACGCCCAGCGAGGAGAACGGGACGATGTGATCGATGCGGTTGACCAGCTCGGGGCGGAAGGCCTTCTCCACCTCGCGGCGATAGTGGCGCTCGTCGGCCTCCGGCGCTGCGCCGATGCCCAGCGCGCCGCGCCGGTGCGAGGCTCCGAGGTTGCTGGTGAGGACGACCAGGGCGTTCTGGAAGAAGGCCGTGCGGCCGCGGGCGTCGGTGAGCCGTCCCTCGCCGAGCACCTGAAGCAGCAGGTCGAAGACCGCCGGGTGGGCCTTCTCGATCTCGTCGAGCAGGAGCACGCAGAACGGCTGCTGCCGCAGGCGGCGCGTCAGCAATCCCTCACTGCGGTCGTTGCCTTGGAACAGTCGAGCGGCCGCATAGGGGTCGGCGAACTCGCTCATGTCGAAGCGGAAGAGCCGGTCGGGAGAGCCGAAGAGGAAGGACGCGAGCTGGCGCGCGAGCTCGGTCTTGCCGACGCCGGTGGGGCCGACGAAGAGGAAGGTCGCCAACGGCTTGCCGATGGGCTGCAGGCCCGCCTTCACTTCGCAGAGCGCCTCGACGACGCGGCGCACGGCCTCGCCCTGGCCGACGAGCTGCTTCTGGAACGCGGCGGTCACCTCGCCGGCCACGAGCGCGCGGTCCTCGCGCAGCAGGAACTCCGGGACGCCCGTCTTGAGGCTGAACATCCGGTAGACGTCGCCGGAGTCGAGCGGGCGCGGGCCGGACGGCGTGCGCTCGCCGCGGTGGGCGGCGCGCAATTCGTCGAGCAGGCGCACCGCCTTTCCGGGGAACGCGCGGTACGGCAGGTAGCGCTCGACCAGCTCCACCAGGCGCGGAACGGCCGCCGGCACGAGGTTGGGCAGGTCGGGCTCGCTGTGGGCGAAGAAGGCGACGCGCTGCGAGAGGACCTCGGTGGTGGCCTTGGCGCTCAGGGGCTCGACGCGCAGCCGCGAGAGCGCGGAGAGGAATCCGGCGTGGCGGGCCTCGAGCAGGTCGAGCGAGTCGGGGGAGATCTCGCCGGCGAAGCGGACCTTGCCCTCCTGGAGCGCGGGCTTGAGCGCGCCGGCGACGTCCAGCGACTCCGAGGCGTGCTGGGCGAGCAGGTCGGCGACGTTCTCGAACCAGAGGACCGCGTCCAGCTCGGCGGCCGCCTCGACCACGCGGCGCACGCGCTCCTGCCACTGGCCCAGGCCACTCATCCCGGCCATCAGGCGCGAGGCGGAGGTGGCCCAGACCTGGCGCTGGCGGCCCTCGGCGCGCTCCTGCCGCAACCAGGCGTAGAGGAGCGCGGTCTTGCCACACAGCTCCGGCCCGACGAGCAGCAGCGGCGTGCGCTCCTTGGCGCCCAGAAGAGAGGAGAGCTCGGCCAGCTCGCGGTCGCGGCCGACGAGCTTCGGGGCCGACTTGGCCTCGGGACGCAGGTGAAGGCCCGCCGCGACCGAAGAGAGGATCTCGACGGCCTCGGCGGAGCGCTTCTCCTTGACCGCCTTCTTGCGCGCCGCACGGGCCTTGTCGACCGTGTCGAGGTCGGGCCGGCGCAGCCGCAGCGTGATCCACTCCAACGACTGCGAGCGCGGAGGCAGGAGGCGCAGCCAATCGGAGGGCGACAGCTCGAGCGCGGCGATGAGGCGCTCGGCCTCGGCCTTGACCACCTCGACGAGGTCGGCCTTCGCCTCGATGCGGACCGCGTGCCCCAGGGTCGGCAGGAAGGCCCAGCTCTCCTCCTTGAAGGAGACGGCGACGCACGTCAGCGAGATGGAGCCGGGGATGGCGAGGCGCTTGGGGAGGTCGGCGCGCGGGGCGTCGATCTCGAGATCGACGAGCTTGGCCGACGACGGAACGGCGTAGCGGGCCACGACCCCCGGCTCGGCGGCAGCCAGGTACTCTTCGAGGAAGAGGCGCTGCTCGGCAAGGCAAGCGGCCAGCGTGTCGCCGCGGCAGGCGAGCTCGGAGTTGGCCACGGGGGCGACCAGGAAACCTCCGCCCCACAGCTCCTGGCAGAGCAGCGGAGTGGCGATCTCGAGCGGCTGGGGGGTGGCGGGCGCGGTGGGCATCTTGGGGCGGCATCGTAGCCGGAGGTCCGAACCTCCGGCTATGGCCTGGGAACCGTGCCCGCTCTTGCTGAGCCCGCAACGAAGAGGGCCGCCCGATCCTCCCGGGCGGCCCGCTTCTTTCTCTTTCGTCGCTTCCGCGTCGAAGCCTACTTGGCGGGCGCGACCAGCATCATCTGCGTGGTGGCGAGCGCGCGGATGGCGCGGCTCTTGTTCTCCTTCTTGCCTTCCACGCCGTAGTACTTCTCCAGGGCCGCGACGATGCTCGCGTCGGCGATGTAGCCCTTGCCCGCGAAGTACCAGTACTCACCCACGTCCGCTTCCCGGCCGCCGACGGCGGAGATGGCGGCGTTGCGGATGTCCTCCTTGGTGTGGTTGATCAGCTCGCCGACCGCGGCGATGGCCTTGGCGTCGCCGCGCTGGGCGAGCGCGACGGTGGCGTAGACGAAGCCCTTCCACGCCTTCTCGTCCTTGCTCGCGGCCGCGGTCTGCAGCGCCTTGTTCATCTGCTTGATCGCGTCGGCGTCGGTGAGCAGCAGGCTCTCCATCGCCGCGTACATGATGAACTCCGGGTCGACCTTCTCGTCGGTCTTGGCCGGCTTCTTCTTCGCCTTCGCCGCCTTCTCCTGGTCCTTCTTGCTCATCGGCTTCTTGCCCGCCGCCCAGGTCAGCAGCTCCGCCAGCGCCTTCTTGTCCCCGTAGTTCGCCGCGGCGACGAGCGCCGGGATGCGGGTGCGGCCGGGCTGGCCGTCCTTGGCCTCGAGGTAGGCCTGGATGTCCTTGAGGAGGGCCTTGTCACCCATCTGCCCGTAGGCGTGCAGGGTCACGATCTCCTTCTTCTCGAAGCCGCGCTGCAGCAGCGGGATGGCCGCCGTCGTCTTGCGCATGCCCAGGTAGAAGATGCAGGCGTCGTGGGTCTTCTTCTGGCCGTCGTCGGTGAGCGCCGCCTGGCAGAACTCCACGCCGGCGTCGCTGTTCCAGCGGGCGAGGTCCCACAAGATGAGGTCCTTGTACTCCGGGTCCATGCTGGTGACGGAGAGCAGATTCTTGTAGCTGGCCTCGGCGGCGTCCTTGCTGCCCATGAAGTGCAGGGCCTCGGTGACCTCCGTGCGCAAGCCCGGCCCGATGGCCTTGGCGCGCTCGCCCTCGACGATCGTCTGCAGCGTCTTGGCGTTCGCGGGGTTGCGCAGGTAGCCGAGACCGCGAATGGCCAGGGACTCGACGAATTCCGGCCCGTCACCGGGGCAGGTGTTCACGAAGCTGGCCTTGGGCGCGGCGGGATCGATCTGGGCGAGGTCGGCGAACAACTGCGCCATCTCGGGGTCGAGCTTGCCGGTCAGCGCGTCGAAGGACGCCTTGCACTCGTCGAGCTTGATGTAGCACTTGTACGGATCCTCGACGAGCTCCTTCATCTTGCCCTTGGTGGCGCAGTGCAGGCCTCCGGCCTGGTTCTCCCAGGTGAAGTACTTCGCCTGCGCCTCGGTCTGCTTGGGCGCGTTCGCGAAGGAGACGTTGGCATGACTCGGGGACGCGATCGCACACGAGGTGGCGACGGCGAGAGACAAGATCGTTCGTTGCATGGGACTCCTTGAGAAGAGAACGGTGCTGCCATGAAGCGCGCGGAACCTACACAGGATCCGACCTTGCTTCAAGGCGCGCCCGGGCCGGCCACCCGTGGCCCGCGCGGAGCGATCGCGACCTGCACCTCCGGTGTGGGCGGCGCGACCGGGATTGCGAGAGGCTCCGATCCCCGCAACGAAGAAGGCCGCCCGATGTCTCCGGGCGGCCCGTGCCTTCGTTCCCCGCCGCTGAGCCTCAGGAATCCAGCACCGGCTCCGTCCAGGCCCCGGTGCTCAGGTACTCGTGGATGCTCTTGGCCGCGGTGCGTCCCGCGCCCATGGCGAGGATGACGGTCGCCGCGCCGAGCACGATGTCGCCGCCGGCCCAGACGCCCTTGAGGCTCGTCCTGCCCGTCGTCTTCTCGGTGAGGATGTTGCCCCACTTCTTCGTCTTGAGCCCCGGGGTCGTCCGCGGCACGAGCGGGTTGGGCCCGTTGCCGATGGAGACCACGACGGTGTCCACGGCCAAATCGACGAACTCGCCGGTGGCCACGGGCTTGCGGCGCCCGGAGGCGTCGGGCTCGCCGAGCACCATCTTCTCGCAGACGGCCTTGGCCACCCGGCCCTCGGCGTCTCCTTCGTAGCGCACCGGGTTGTGCAGGAAGAGGAACTGGATTCCCTCCTCCTCGGCGTGGGCGACCTCCTCGAGGCGCGCCGGCATCTCCTGCCGCGTGCGCCGGTACACGAGGTAGACGCTCGCCGCCCCGAGTCGGCGGGCGGTGCGCGCGGCGTCCATCGCCACGTTGCCTCCGCCGACGACCGCCACCGCCTTGCTCTTCGCCACCGGCGTGTCGGCGGTGTTCGGGTCGTAGGCCTTCATGAGGTTGACGCGGGTCAGGTACTCGTTGGCCGCGTAGATGCCGTTGAGGTTCTCGCCCGGCACGTTCATGAAGTTGGGCAGGCCGGCGCCGGTGGCGACGAAGACGGCGTCGTAGGTGGCGATCAGCTCGTCGATGGTGATGGTCTGGCCGATCACCACGCTGTTCTGGAACTCGACTCCCGCCGACTCCAGGCCCTTCACCTCGATCTCGACGATCTTCTTGGGGAGCCGGAACTCGGGGATGCCGTAGACCAGCACCCCGCCCGGCTTGTGCAGCGCCTCGAAGACCACGACCTTGTGGCCCAAGCGGGCGAGGTCGGCGGCGGCGGTCAGCCCCGCGGGCCCGGCCCCGACGATGGCCACCCTCTTGCCCGTCGGCGCTCCGGGGGCGATGGGCTTGATGCGCCCGGTCTCGCGCTCCCAGTCCGCCAGGAACCGCTCGATGCGGCCGATGGCCACCGGGGCGGTGCGCTTGCCGATGGTGCACACGGCCTCGCACTGCTCCTCCTGCGGGCAGACGCGTCCGCAGACCGCCGGCAGGATGTTGTCCTCCTTGAGGATGCGGATGCCCTCGGCGAAGTCGCCCTCCGCCGCCTTCTTGATGAAGCCGGGGATGTCGATGCCCACCGGGCACCCCTTCATGCAGCTCTTGTCCTTGCACTGCAGGCAGCGCAGCGCCTCCATGCGCACCGCCTGCGCCTCCAGTCCCAGCGCCACCTCTCCGAAGTTGCCCACCCGCGCGTCGCTGCCCTGGTGCGGCATGGGCTGGCGCGGGATGGCCATGCGCTCCTTGTTGGTGATCTTCGGCTCGCCCCGCTCGGGCAGCTCGATCGCGGGGTTCGGCTTGGCGTTCTCTGGGGCGCTCATCGCTTCTCTCCGCCCGCCGCCGCAGTCTTGGCGAGCTCGGGCCAACGCAGCGCGCAGTCCTGCGGCGCGTGGTCGTGCTGCTTGAGGAAATCCTGGTAGCTGCTCTTCTCGGTCGGCGCGTAGAAGCGCTGCCGGCGCTGCAGCTCGTCGAAGTCCACGGCGTGGGCGTCGAACTCCGGGCCGTCCACGCAGACGAACTTCACCTTGCCGCCCACCGTCACGCGGCAGCCGCCGCACATCCCGGTGCCGTCGACCATCACCGGGTTCAGGCTCACCAGGGTCTTGAGGCCCAGCTCCCGGGTCAGCGCGGAGACGAACTTCATCATCACCAGCGGCCCGATGGCCACCACCAGGTCGGCCTTGCCGTGCTCGGCCACCTCGGCGCGGATGGCGTCGGTGACCAGGCCCTTGACCCCGCGGCTGCCGTCGTCGGTGTAGACGCGCAGGCGGCTGCAGGCCCGCTCCATCTCCTCCTCGAAGATCAGCAGGTCCTTGGTGCGCGCGCCCAGCACCCCGACCACCTCGTTGCCGGCGGCCTTCATGGCCTGGGCGATGGGGTGCAGCGGGGCGATGCCGATGCCCCCGCCCACCGCGATGACGCGCCCCAGCTTCTCGATGTGGGTCGCCATGCCCAGCGGCCCGAGCACGTCCAGGAACCTCTCGCCCTCGCGCATCAGGTGCGCCATCTCGGCGGTGGTCTTGCCCACCTCCTGGACGATGAGGGTGATGGTCCCCTTCTCGGGGTCGGCGTCGGCGATGGTCAGCGGGATGCGCTCGCCGCCCTCGCGCAGCCGCACGATCACGAACTGCCCCGGGCGCCGGCGCCGCGCGATGGCCGGCGCGGCCACCACGTAGCGGGCCACCTTGGGGCCCAGGAAGTCCTTCTTCAGCAGCAGGCCATGGGCCAAGGCTTCGCTCATAAGACACCTTAACGTTCGAGACTTGAAAATTTACTGGCTGCGTATACGGAACGGCCAGGGCCGCCGCAAACCATCCAAACGGGGGATGCCGTCGCACCTGTGCCTGCGGCCCGACACTGGAGGCCAGGCTCTACTGCTGGCCGGCGACCTTGTACACGAACGGCAGGTTGACCGTGACTTCCCTGTCGGTGTGACGCGGGAAGCGCATGGCCTTGATCTGCTCGACGATGCAGTTGGAGAGCGGGCTGCTGTTCACGCCGCCGCTGGAGACCTTGGCGTCGCTGACGGTGCCGGCCTGGAGGATGGTGAAGGTCAGGGTGACCTGCCCCTCGGACGAGCTGAGCGCCTCGCGGTGCTTCTCGAAGCAGGCGAGCAGCCGGGTCCGGGACTTGGCCACCTGGGTGGCGATGAGCTGCGGGGTCAGCTGCACCGGCCTGGCGACCTCCACCGGCGGCCTGCGACCGGCGTCGGCGCCCGCCTCGGCCACGGCGGCGTCGGGGGCGACCTTGGGCTCGGCCTGCTGCGCGGCGTCAGGGCCCGCGGCCGGCGGGGCGACGAGGGCCGCGGCGTCCAGCCCGGCGACCGCCTGGGGCCCCGGGCCCGGAGTGCGGTTGATGGCCCAGATGGCGACCCCGGTGGCGACGAAGGCCACGGCCAGCGCGGCCCCCAGCCCCATGAACAGCGCGGCGGGGCGCTTGCCCCAGACGGCGTGGTCGCGAGCCTCGCCCGGGGACGGGGCGCTGCCCGAGGAGGGAGAGGACGTGTTGGGCGGAGGCGGAGTGCCCTCGAGCGCGCCGGCGGCGGGGCCGTTCGTCGCCGAGACGATGATCTCGGGGATCTTCACCCCCATCGCGCGCAGCGCCGGCAGGGTGGGCACCTGGGCCTTCAGGTCCTTGCGGTCCTTGCCGAAGGTGGTGGCCATGAACTGCGTCAGGGCCGTGGAGCCGACGCCGGAGGAGTGGCTGGCGAGGAAGGTCGACAGGTCGCGCGCCATCTCGGCGGCGGTCTGGTAGCGCTGCGCCCGGTCGCGGGTGAGCGCCTTGCGCAGCACCTCCTCGATGGGCTTGGGGATGCCGGGGCGGAAGCGCGAGGGGTTGGGGATGGCCGCCGACAGGAGCGCCTTGAGGATGGCCAGCTCGTTCTCGCGGTGGAAGACGCGCACGCCGGTCAGCAGCTCGTAGAACGTGAGCCCCAGGGAGAACAGGTCGCTGCGGCCGTCGAGCGGCTCGCCGCGGGCCTGCTCCGGCGACATGTAGACCCACTTGCCCTTGACGGTGCCCTCGGTGGTCTTGACCACCTTGGTCTCGGCCTTGGCGATGCCGAAGTCGACCAGCTTCACCGTGCCCTGGTAGGTGACCAGGATGTTCGAGGGGGTGATGTCGCGGTGGACGATGTTGAGCGGGCGGTCGCCGTCGGAGTAGTTGTGGGCGAACTCCAGGCCCTCGGCGGCGGCCAGGATGATGCGCGCGGCGATGTCGAAGGGGATGGGCTCGTTCTTGGCCCGGCCCGCGGCGATGATGCCCGCCAGGTCCTCGCCGGGCAGGTACTCCATGCCGATGTAGTACTGGCCCTCGGTCTGCCCCAGGTCGGTGATCTGGACGATGTTGGGGTGGAACAGCCGCGCCGCGAGCCGGGCCTCGTCCAGGAACATGGTGACGAAGTCGGGGACCGCGGTGAGGCTCTTGAGCATCCGCTTGACGACGACGTCGCGCTCGAAGCCCTCGTGGCCCAGCTGCTTGGCCAGGAAGATCTCGGCCATCCCGCCTTCGGCGAGCTTGGTCAGCAGCAGGTACTTGCCGTACTGGCGGACGTCGCAGATGTCGAGCCAGATGGGCCGCTCGGCCGGGGGCGGAGTGGGCGGGCGCGTCGGGTCGGTCATCGGGAGGCCGTACCTCGCAGCCAGTAGCTCTCGGAGCCGTCGGCGCCCACCAGGCGGTACACCAGGGTGGCAGCCCTGGGCACGCTGAGCTCGAAGCGCCCCTGCGGGTCGAGCGCCGCGCTCTTGCCGTTGACGAACAGCTTGCTGCCCAGGGGCGCGACGCCGCGGGTCTTGATCTCCGCGCCCGCGCCCAGGGGCCCCGGCCCCGGCTCCTGGATGGTCAGCGCCACCATCGCGTTGTCATACACGATGTCCAGGCGGTTCATGCGCCCGCCGGCGAGCTCGTTGCCCGCCGCGCCCAGGGGCGTCGCGTTCCACAGGTAGCCACCCTCGGCCAGCTTGCCGGGCTCGGCGGCGAAGCGGCGCTCGGTGACGGTCTTGTCGACCAGCGGCTTGATCAGCTCGTCGGCCTTGTAGACGCGCACCCGGTACTTGGAGGCGCCTTCGACCGCGGGGAAGGAGAAGACGAGCGCGGGCAGCACGCTCTGGTAGTAGACGGTCGCCTTCAAGCCCGTCTCGGCGACCTCGTTGATGGGGTGGCCGCCGGCCATGGCGACGACCCTCTCCGGGCCGAAGCTCGCCCGGCCCCTGGCCAACGGCTCGCCGCCACGCTCGCCCAGCACCCGCCAGTTCAGCTCGCCCTGCGCCGGAGCGGCGGCGGCGATCTGGTTGCCGGTCGCGGCACCGGAGAGCAGCACTTCCTTGAAGGCCGGGTCGAGCGAGACCTCGATGCGCTTGGCGCCCGGCAGCGTGGGCCAGGTCAGCGCCACCTCGCGCAGCCCGTTGGCGAACACGCGCACGCGCCGTCCGGCGGGCAGCGAGACCGCCGGGGGCGCCTTGCGCGGCCCCAGGGAGATGCCCTTGCTGAGCTTGGCCGAGTCGCCGGCGGAGAGCGCCTGCGTCTGGCCCTGGTAGCGCACCTGGACCGAGCCGGCCTGCACCTCGAGGCGCCCGGTCTTCGCGTCGCGGGCCCAGGCCAGGGTGGCCTCGCCGTCGCCCTCGACCTCGGCGGTGCCGTTCGGCCCCGCGAGCTTGACGATCTTCTTGCCGGGCTGGTCGAAGACCAGCTGGGCGCTGCCCTTGGCCAGGCCCAGCTCGTAGCTCTCGGCGCCGTCGGCGGTCTTCTCGACCTTGCCCAGCGAGCCCTCGGAGCCGCCGGCGAGCTTGACCTTGATGCCGCCGCCCGCGAGCGTCCCCTTGCTCCCGGGGGCCAGCTTGAAGGCCGTGCCCTGGGCGATCGCCTCGCCGCTCTTGGCCACCGCGCGGTACTTGGCGTCGGAGGCGCCCTTGACCTGCACCACGCCGCGCTCGGCGGAGAGGGTGACCAGGATGGCGTCCAGCGTCACCGCGGCTCCGGCCCCGTCGGCGGGCGCCCCGGCGTCCGGCGTCAGGGACTCGCCGGGCCGCACGATGCGAACCTCGCCCAGGGCGACCTCGACCTTCTCGCCGCCCTTGACGGCGCGGCTCTGGCCGTCCTTGCCGACGAAGGTGATCTCCCCGGTGCGGACCTCGATGGTGGTGCCGCCGGCGCCGACGTCGACCGTGGCCTCGCCCCCGAGGGGGACGCGGGTGATGCCGCCGGGGGTGAGGATGGCCAGCGTCACGCCGCCCTCGCCGGGCGGGCCGCCGGCGCCGCCGCCGGTGACGCGGGAGATGACCATGCCGCCGGTGATCTCCAGCGAGATCTCCCCGGCGCCCTCGGAGATGACGAAGCGGGCGTTCTCGCCCAGCTCCACCTCGCGGCCGCCCTTGAAGCGCAGCACCGCGCGGCCCTTCTCGCCGGTGGCCAGCGCGTCGCCCTTGAGCAGCGTCAGCGGCGCCTTGGCCGGCTCGGCCTTGCCGGCCCGGGTCAGCTCGACCGGTCCCTCGACCGTCACCAGCTCGGCGAGCCCCGCCTGCGCCTGCGCCGGCGGAGGAGGCGGCTTGGCCGGCTCGCCGCACCGACAGCTGGAGAGGGACAGGGCCGCAGCGGCGACGAGCGCTGCGAGCGCATGGGCGAGGGTCGGTCGCACAATCACCTGGTCGGGTGCATGTCGATGTTGAAGAGGGCCTGGTCGCCGTCCGCGACCTGGACCGTCTTGGTCTGGGCGACGTAGCCGGGCGCCTCGATCTGGACCTTGTACCTGCCGCCCGGCACCTGGAACTTGAACTCGCCGCTGGCGTTGGCCTCGGAGACGATCTTGGCCTCGGGGATGGCCAGCTTGGCCGCGAGCGGCTTGCCGCCGGGCCCGCGCACCTGGCCGCGCAGCGTCGCGAGCGGCTTGACCTTCTCGCGCAGCATCGAGAGCTCGACCTTGGCCTCGGCCTCCGGCGGGACCTGGACGACCTCGTCGCCGGCGACGAAGCCCTTGGCCACGAGCTTGAGCTGGACGAGGCCGGGGCCGACGTCGGCGATGCGGAAGGCGCCGCTCTCGTCGGTCTCGTAGGTCTTGCCGGCGACCTGGAGGGTGGCCTTGGCGACCGGCACGCGCTTGGTGGGGTCGACCGGCTTGTCGTAGACGACGCCGCGGATGGTGCCCGGACCGGTGGGCCGGGTCAGCTGCAGCTCGACGTTCACGTCCGTCTCCGGCGGGACGTCGACGGTCTTGGCGGCGGGCTTGAGGCCCGGCTCGACGGCGCGCAGCGCGACGGGGCCCGGCCCGGCCTTCTTGAGGGTGAAGGTGCCGTCGTCCCGCGTGGTCAGCGGCTCAGGGGCGCCCTCGATCTCCACCAGGTGCTTGGCGAGCGGGTTGCCGTCCGGGTCGAGCAGCTTGCCGAAGATGCGGCCGGGGCCGCTGGGCTTGGGCGGCTCGACCATCGAGGTGGTGCCGGGGATGCTCAGGCGCAGGCCCAGGCTGGCGCGGTGCGCGCGCTGGATGAACTGGCCGCCGCCGCCGCTGACCTGCGTGGTGGAGAAGTCGTAGCCGAGCACCGCCGACCACTCGAGGCCGCCCAGGTTGAGCGCCCCGAAGCCCAGGCCGACGCCGGCGTCCAGCGCCCAGCCGGTGCTGCTGCCCAGGGGCGTGCTCGCCATGGTGTAGGGGACGGCCGAGGCGTGCAGGTCGGGGAGGATCCACGAGCCCTGCGGCAGGCCGAAGCGCAGGGCGATCATCGGGCCGTGCGCGGTGACCTCGCCCTTGGCCATCGCGGTGCCGGAGGCGTCGATGATGGGCAGGCTCCCGTACTGGTAGCCCAGCGCGGCCTCCAGGGCCCAGCCGCTGACGACGTCGAAGCGGGTCGAGAGGCCGCCGCCCACCGTGAAGCTGTCGACGCCGAAGGAGACGTCGGTGCCGGCGAAGTCGGAACCCTTGAGCGCGAAGCGCTCCCAGTTGGCGCGGGCGGTCAAGCCCAGCGGCAGGTTGCCGAACCAGAGCGCGCCGTCGAAGCGCAGGTGCGAGGGCGCCATGCCCTTGGCGGAGACGTCGACCTGCTCCGCGTTCTGCGAGTCGTTGCGGAAGGAGAGCGCGTAGCCCAGGTCGATGCGGGCCTTGGGCAGGTCGCGGTGCTCGACCAGCGCGCGCGTCTCCGCCTCGGCGGCACGCACCTCTCCCGAGACGACGGCGCAAGCGGCCGCACATAGAGCGGCGATGGCGACAACCTTCAAGCGGCCCTGCATCCCCGCCCTCCCGTGCGACGACGGTTCCACGGAGGTCCACATCAATGGAGTGGACTCTACACGGTCGCCCAGGGGGTTTCTACTTTCTGGAAGCGAGCCTAACCCCGCGTGCCGCCTGGGGAACCTGGGAGGCGAGTCGCGCGCAGAGCAGCAGCGCCGCCGTCATGCTGGCCGGGTTCGCCCTTCCAGTCCCAGCCAAATCGTACGCCACGCCGTGATCCGGGCTTGTCCTGGGCCTGGGCAGACCGAGGGTCAAGTTCACGCCCTCGTCGAAGTGCAGGAGCTTGAAGGCCACCAGGCCCTGGTCGTGGAACATCGCCAGCACGCCGTCGAAGGCGCCGGCCGCCGCCCGCCCGATGACCCCGTCCGCGGCCCACGGCCCGGAGGCGTCGATGCCCTTCGCCCGGGCTCGCCTGATCGCCGGTGCGATCAGCCGCGACTCCTCGTCTCCGAAGAGCCCGCCGTCCCCGGCGTGGGGGTTGAGGCCGCAGACCGCGAGGCGCGGATGCGCGATGCCCAAGCCTGCCTTCAACCCGCGATCGAAGAGGACCAGGTCCTCGACGATGCCCTTCGTGGAAATCCGCCGGGGAACCTCGGAGAGGGCGACGTGGGTCGTGTGCACCGCGACGCGCAGCTTGGGGCCCGCCAGCAGCATCAGCACTCGGGCGCCGAAGCGCTCGGCCAGCACCTCGGTGTGGCCGGTGAACGGGATGCCGGCCTTGGCGATGCCTTCCTTGGAGACCGGCGCGGTGCACAGCCCGTCGGCCTGGCCCTCGAGGACGGCGTCGAGAGCGCGCTCGAAGAAGGCGAGCTGGGCGCGACCGCCGGCAGCCGTGGGCTTGCCTGGCTGCAGGTCCTTCTCGCGGAGCGTGGTCACCGGCACGAGCGCGGGGCCCGTGGCTGCGGAGGCCAGCGCTCGGCGCTCGAGGCGATCCGGAACCTGGGCGATGCGGCAGGCCCGCTTCCACGCGCGCTCGTCGCCGAAGACGACGGGGACCAGCGCGCGGCGGACCTTGGGAAGCGCGAGGGCCGCCGCGGTGATCTCCGGGCCGATCCCGGAGGGGTCGCCCAGGCTGACGGCGATGCGAGGCAAGCGCACGGAGACTCCCCTCGGGATTCAAGAACGAGGAAACGTGCCCCCAGCCCTCAGCCGCGAGACTTCGAGCGGGCCCGGACCCTCAATCCTTCAGCTCCGGCACGCGGACCTCCACCGTCGCCTGCTTGCGCAGATCCGCCACGAACTGCTCGGTGTGCCGCTGCATCTGGTCGCGCCACAGCCGGTCGCGAAGCTCGTCCTTCACCTCGTCGAACGACTTGACCTTCCCGGCGCGGCGCTCGAGCACCTGGATGACGTGCCAGCCGAAGGGCGAGCGGACCGGGTCGCTGATCTCGCCGGGCTTGAGGGTGAAGGCGACCTTGTCGAAGGCGGCCACCATCTCGCCGCGCTTGAAGAAGCCCACGTCGCCGCCGTCGGCCTTCGACGGGCCCTCGCTGTACTTCTTGGCCAGCTCGGTGAAGTCCTCGCCGGCGCGGGCGCGCTTGACCAGCGCCTCGGCGCGCTTGAGGGCCTCCGCCTCGGCCTCCTTGCTGGCGTCCTTGGCGACCTGGATGACGATGTGCCGGGCGTGCACCTCGACCTCGGCCTCGTCGACCTTGCTCTGCTTGGCGTACTCGCCCTTGAGGTCCTCGTCGCTGATCTTGATCTTGGCGCGCACCTTCTGGCCGATGAGCTTCATGGCCGCCAGGTCCTTGCGCATCTTGTCCTTGAAGGCGGCGAGCGTCTGGCCCTTGGAGGCCAGGGCTCGCTCGAAGGTGGCGGCGTCCATGCCGTTCTGGCGGCGCACGTCCTCGACCGCCATGTCGACTTCCTGGTCGCCCACCTCGATGCCGGCGTTGCGCTCCTCGGCGACGAGCAGGCGGTCGGCGATGACCTCGTCGAGCGCGTGGCGCAGCGCGAGCTTCTTCTTCTCCGGGGTGGCCTGGCCCTCGGACTCCAGCGCGGCCATCTCGGTGCCGGCCCGCTCGTAGACCTCCGAGTAGAGGATCATGTCCTCGTTCACCACCGCGGCGACGCGGTCGAGCATCCGCGGGGCCGCCGCCACCAGCACCGGGGCGCACAGCAGGGCCGCGGCCAGCGCGGCTGCCCAGGTCGTGGCCTTCTGCTTCGTCGTCAGCGTCGTCATCTGCAAGAGAGAGCTCCTCGCCTACCGCTAAAGCTGAACCTGGGCCAGCACGGCCACGTTGATCTTGATGCGCGCCTGGCCCTCCTGCTTCAAGCAGGAGAGCACCGCGTTGTCGCCCGGCAGCCCGGCGTCGTCCTTGGCGTCCTTGCAGCCGGCCGCCCCCGGGCCCGCCCGCAGCTCGAGCAGGGCGCGCTGCTGCGCCGCCTCGCGCTTCTTCTGCCACAGCAGCTTCTCGACCTCGCCGCGCACCCTCGAGAGCGGCAGCGGCTCGGCCGGCTTGCGGTCCAGGACCTTGAACAAGTGGAACCCGTATTCGCTGGCCACCACCTCGCTGACCTGGCTCTTCTGCAGCGCGAAGCAGGTCTGGTCGAAGATGGCCGGCATCACGCCCTTCTTGAAGAACCCCAGGTCGCCGCCCACCTTGGCGTCCGGGGAGAGCGACCAGCGCCGCGCCGCCTCGTCGAAGCTCATCCCCTCGCCGCGGATCTTGTACAGGATGCGCCGCGCCTCCTCGGCGCTCTTGACCACGATCTGCGCGGCGCGCACCTGCTCCGGCTGGGCGAAGTCCTCGGCGTGGTCCTTGTAGTAGGCGTCGATCTCCGGGTCGGTCACCGCCACCCGCGCGAAGATCTCGTCGACGAAGTAGCGCTCGACGATCAGCCGGGCGCGGGTGCGCTCCTTGAGCTCCTGCTGCGAGAGCCCGCCCTCGGTCAGCGCCTCGTTGAACCCCGGGCCGTGGTAGTCGGCCTTCAGGCGCAGGACCTCGCGGTCGACCTTGTCGCTGGTCACCGTCACCCCGGCGTCGTGGGCGGCGTCGAGCAGCAGCGTGAGGTCGATGAGGTCCTCGAGCGTGGCGCGCCGGAAGGCGACCACCTCCTCGTCCGTCTGCGGCAGCACCCCGGCCGAGGTCCGGCGGACGAAGGCCAGCTCGGTGGCGAACTGGTCGGCGGTGATCGGCGCGCCGTGCACCGTCGCCACCACCGCCACCGTCTCCGGGCCCTTCTTGCGCTCCGGGCAGCCCGCCGCCGCGAGCAGCGCCGCCGTCAGGCAGACGCGCACGGGCCAGGCAGGCTGCAGGGGCGCTCGGGTCATCGTCGGCTCGCTGGCTCCCTCGTCACCGGGCCTGCGGCGGGGGCGGCGCGTTGGGCGCGAGCGGCCCCTGCGGAGGCATCGGGGCTCCCTGGCCGGGCATCATCGGCCGGCGGGCGGGAGGGAGGGCGCCCACCTGCGGGGTCGGCGGGGCGGCCGCGTCGATCTTGATGGCGTCGAGGGCCTCCTTGTTGACCGTCAGGTTGGCCTTCTTGTTGAGGTCCTCGAGGAACTTCTTGTAGGCGTCGCTGCGCCGCTCGTAGATGAGGCGGCTCTTGATGGAGTCCTTGACGTTGTCGAACTTGAGGTCGAGCGCGGCCTCGCGCCCGAGCAGCTTGACCAGGTGGAAGCCCTGGGGCGTCTCGACGACCTTGTCCAGGACCTTGCCCATCTCCTTCATCGTGAAGGCGGCCTCGGCGAACTCCTGCCCGACGCGCTTGGCCAGGTCCTCGCGGTTGAGGAACGACAGGTCGCCGCCGCTGGGCTTGGTGGAGGGGTCCTCGCTCTTGGCGCGGGCCATCTCGGCGAAGGCGCCGTAGTCCTTGGGCTCCTTCTCCTTGAGCTCGGCCAGGGCGGCCTCGGCGGCGGCCTTCTGGGCCTTGCGCTTGGCGGCGTCCTCGGCGGGAGCGGCGAAGAAGACGCTGGCGGCGCGCACGCGCTCCGGGCGCTGGTAGTCGGCCACGTGGGCCTCGTAGTACTTCTTCAGCTCGTCCTCGGGGATGACCTGCTTCTGCTGCGGCTCCTCGAACTCGCGCTGCACGAACAGGGCGACCATGTTGCGCTTGTGCTGGCGGATGATGTCCGGCTCGGCCTGGTAGTTCTTCTTCTGGGCCTCGCGCGCGAGCAGCTCGAAGCGCACCAGGTTGTCCAGGAACTCCTTCTTCCCCTCGGGGGTGGAGTAGCGGGTGCGCACGAATGGCGCCTGCTCCTCGATCTGCCCCTTGATCTCCGAGTCGCTGATGGAGACCCCGTCGAAGGTGGCGACGGGGTTGCCCGGGCGCGAGGCGACCGGGAGCAGCCCCCCTCCACCGGCGCCGGAGCCGGCGCCACCGGCGCGGATGCCGGCGTAGTAGGCGAGGGCGATGAGGACGACGGCCAGGACGGCGGTGACTTTGTTGCTCATGGTTTCTCTTCCTATCGTCTCGTCGGCGAATCGGGGGCGATTGGGCCGCGCGGCATGGAACACGGCTGCCTGCCCGGCCCATCCCGGATCCGGCGCGCGAAAAGACCACAACGCACGGGAGTGAGGCAAGGAAGGAGTCCGCCGAGGCTCCACCTCCGTCCGGGCAGCCAACTCGGAGGCTGGCTGCGCCGGCGCTCCAGGTCGAAGCGCTGGTCGACAGCCGACAGCGGGTCGGCCGACGGGCGACGCCCAAACGTGAGGAAGCCGGCGCCGCGGGGGCCTAGAATCGCGCCATGTCCAACTCGTTCGCCCAGCTCGAGGTCGAGGCCCTGGTCGCCAAAGTGGAGCGCGGGGAGCCGCTCTCCGAGCCCGAGCTGCAGCGGCTCGAGCGCACCTGCGACGAGCACCCGGAGAGCCTGGATTGGCTGCTGTGTCTCTCGCACGCCCTGGTCAACTCCGAGCGGCCGGCGCGCTCCCTGTCGGTCTTGGCCCGCACGGTCGAGCGTGCCCCCGCCGAGCCGCTGGTCCGCTTGGCACGGGCCCGCGCGCTGGGGGCGCTGGAGCGCTATGGCGAGGCGGCGCACGAGCTGGAGACGGTGCTCGCCCGCAGCCCCGGGCATGCCGATGCGCTGCGCGCGCTCGCCCTGCTGCGGCTGAAGGCCGGCGCGCCGTCCGACGCCGCCAAGCTGGCGCGGCAGGTCCTGTTGGCCGATCCGCTCGACGAAGCCACCAAGCAGATCCTGGCCGAGGCGGAGGCCTCGACTGGCGGCGCTGCGTCCTCGGCGTCCTCGGGGTCCTCGGTGCCGACTGCCGCGGCGTCGGGAGAGCCCTCGGCCGAGGCGTTTGCCGGCGACCTTCGCCGCTCGCTCGCGGAGCGGGGGCTCAAGAGCCGGCTCGATCCCGACCGCGCGGCGCTCCTCGTCGAGCTGCAGCCCGGCCGAGTGGGGAGGCTGTCCCTGCCCAGCCTGCACCAGGCGGCCCTGGCCGACGTGCGCGGGGCCGCGGCGTTCACCGAGTCGCTGGTCGGGAGCCTGTCGCGGCTGCAGGCGCCCTCCGAGCTGCCGGACTTCTCCTCGGTGCGCGAGAGGATCTTTCCGGCGCTGCGGGCTGCCGAATTCCCGAAGAAGGCCGGGGACGTCCTGACGGCTCCCGGGCCGGCCGGCCTGTTGTGGGCCTTCGCCCTGGACCACCCGGGATTCGTCACCTTCCTGCCCTCGCGAGCGGCCGAGAGCTGGGGCGTGTCCACGGACACGCTGCTCCGACTGGCCATGGAGAACCTCGACCGCTCGCCCATCGCGCCCACGCGCTACCGGGCCGAGGAGGGCCGGCTCTCGGAGACGGACAAGGCCTGGGACGTGCTCGCCTTCGATGAAGGCGATGGCTACGACGGCTCGCGGCTCTTGTCGCCCAAGCACCGCGCGCTCCTCGACTCGCTGCACCCCGGGCCGTGGATCGTGGCGCTGCCCACCAGCGGCTACGCGCTGCTCGCCCGCGAAGGCGATTCGGCATCGCGCCAGCTGCTGCAGACGGCAGCGAGCACCGAGAGCGGACGGCCCGATGGGCTCTCCCCCACCCTGTTCAGGCTGGCGGAAGGGCTCGCCCCGGCGTGAGGTCCGGATTCCGCCGCCTCGGACGGGCGCGCTAGACTCCCTGCATGGCGTTCGACCTCTACCAAGAGCTCCTCACACTCACCAATGCCCTGGATGCCGGGCGGCTGTCCTATGCCCTGTGCGGTGGGCTGGCAGTGGCCATCCATGGCGCGCCACGATTCACGAAGGATGTCGATCTGCTCGTGCTTCCCGGTGAGGTCGGAAAGGTCAAGGCCGTCGCCAAGGCGCTTGGGTTCGTCGCCGAATCGCTGCCGGTGCACTTCAAACCGACCGGTGAGATGCATCGGGTTATCAAGTTCTCGACCTCCGGCGAGTTCCTGGTCCTCGACCTCTTGCTCGTCGGACCAGAGCTCGAGCCCGTGTGGAAGACCCGGGAGCGCCTGAGCGCCGACGGAAGGGAACTCTGGGTCGTCTCCCGGCAAGGTCTCCTGTCGATGAAGCTCGCCGCTGGCAGGCCTCAGGACCTCCTCGACGCGCAGAAGCTGTCGGAGACCGAATGATGCGCGTCGACATGAGTTCCGAGGCCGTCGCCGCCCGCCTTCGTGAGGCGAGCCGATTGAGCGCCCTCGCCCCGCCCTGCCCTGCACGGGTCGACATGACTTCAGCGGGCGTCGGCCGGCGCCTGCGGGAAGCCGCACAACTCTACGAACTCCAGCAACACCTTCGGTCCTTCGCACCCGCCTCTGCCCACCGCTGACGGCGCCCACCCGCCGGCCACGCCGAAGAGCGCCAGGATCTCCTGCAGCGGCGCGTTGCCGAACTCGGCCCAGTCACGTTCGGCCGCATCGAGATTGCGCTCTCTCGATTCAATTCTCGGTCGCTTCCGGGAAGATCAAGCGCGCCCGGAGCGTCGTCACCCAGAGCCAGCGGCCCGCCGACGGGATCCACTTCTGACGAGGGTGGCCGTCAGCGCTCGACCACCGGCTGCGCCGCGATGCCGCCCTCGGGCGGAGACTCCACGAAGCCGCGCTCGCGGGCCTCGGCGAGCACCGCCGTCGCGTCCACCTCAAGGTCGTGCAGGTCCACCGGGTACAGCGAGAAGCCGCGCCCCAGGTTGACCGCCAGCGCCGCGCCGTCGGGCGCCAGGTCCATGCTCACCAGCTCGCGCGCGGTCCGCACGATCAGCCTCAGCGCGCCGGTCTGCGCGTCCCAGAAGCGCACGTACTGGTCGTCGCAGGACGTGGCCAGGTGCTTGCCGTCCGCCACCCACCGCACCGACGTCCACTGGTTGTGCTTGAGCCGCAGCAGCTCGGCGCCCGTCTTCGGGTCCCAGACGATGGCCCGCCCGTCCTTGCCCGACGACGCCAGCCGCCCGTCGCGCGCGAAGTCCAGCGAGCTGACCCAGCCTTGGTGGCCCGCGAGCTTGCGGCGCTCCTGGCCCGTCGCCACGTCCCATAGCCGCACCGAGCCGTCCATGCCGGCGCTGGCCAGCGTCGCCCCGTCGGGCGAGAAGGCCACGTCGAAGACGGTCCCCACGTGGCCGGCCATCGAGCGCAGCGGCGCGCCGGTCTGCGCGTCCCACAGGCTCACCGCGCCGCCGTCCTCCCCCACCGCCACCACCTTCCCTCCGGGCGCGATGCGGATGGCGCTGGCGCCCTTGAGCGGCAGCGAGAGCACGTGCCTTCCGGACTCGACGTCGAAGATCTCCGCCGGCCCGCCCGCCCCGGCGAGCAGCTTGCCCCCGGGGCCGAAGCGCACCTTGGCGTCGGTGGTCAGGCCTCCCCGGAACGAGCGCAGCTCCCTGCGCCCGGCGAGGTCCCAGACGCGCAGCATGCCGTCGCGGCTCGCGGTGGCCATCCGCTTGCCGTCCGGAGAGAAGGCGAGGTCGACCAGCGGCGCGCCGTCGGTGGCCAGGCCCAGCAGCCCCGGGCCCACCTTCCACAGCCGCAGCGTGCCGTCGAAGCTCGCCGAGGCCAGCACCGAGCCGTCGGGCGAGAAGCCCACGCCGGAGACGATCGACGGGTTCTCCTCGAGGGTCGCCACCGGCTCGCCGCTGGAGGTGTTCCACACCCGCACCGTCCGGTCGACGCCGGCGCTCGCCACCAGGGTGCCGTCCGCCGACCAGGCCACCTGGCGCACGAAGCTCTCGTTGCCCGCCAGCTGCAGGTCCGGCTGGCCGGTGCCGGCGTCGAGCAGCGGCACCGTCGACTCGTCGCAGCCCACCGCCAGCCGCGTCCCGTCGGGCGAGAGCGCCAGCGAGCGCACCGAGGAGGCGAAGGAGGCGAGCACGAACCCGGTCGGCGCCTCCTGCCCTTCGCCGGGAGCGAGGTCGAGGGACCAGCTGCGCAGGGTGCGGTCCACGCCGCCGGTGAGCAGCCGCTGCCCGTCGGGCCCGAACACCACGCCGCGCACCTCGGAGCCGTGGCCGCGCAGGACGTAGACGGCCTGCCGGGTGGAGAGGTCCCACACCCGCGCCGTCCGGTCGGCGCTGGCGCTCGCCAGCCTCGTCCCGTCGGGCGAGAAGGCGAGCCCGCGCACCGGGCCCTCGTGGCCCTCGAGCAGCGCCACCCGCTCGCCGTCGGCGACCCGCCACAGCGCGACCTGGCCGCTCTTGCCCGCCGCCGCCAGCGTCTTGCCGTCGGGCGAGAACACCGCGGCGTAGATGGTCAGCCCGCCGTGGGGAAGCTTGAGGCGCTGCTCGCCGGTGCGCACGTCCCAGACCCGCACCACCCCGTCGTAGGCCGAGGCCGCCACCAGCGCGCCGTCGGGCGAGAAGCCCACCGGGCCCAGGGCGTCGCCGCCGTGCAACGTGCGCAGCGGCTTGAACCCGAAGTGGGCGCGCGCCTGCAGGGCGGTGGAGGTGGCGCGCACGGTGAGCGAGCGGGCGCGGGCGGTCTCGCCCTCGACGCGCTCGGGGATGTGCTGCAGCGAGAGCGCGGCGAAGCCGTAGGCCGAGGCGTAGCGGTACTCGGCGAGGTGGCGGTCGGCCCGCTCGGCGTAGGCCGCGGCGAGGTTCAGCTCGGCCTTGTGCCGCTCGCGGGTCTGGATGCGCAGGCCCACCGCGGCCGCCACCAGCGCGCCGACGACCGCGACCACCGCCACCGCGGAGGCGATGACCACGCCCCAGTGCTCGCGGGCGAAGCGGCGGACGAGCTGGCGCGGCGAGTAGGTGTGGGCGCGCACCCGGCCGCCGGTCATGTAGGCGCTGATCTCGTCGGCCAGCTCCTTGGCGGTCTGGTAGCGGTGGCGCTTGTAGCGCTGCAGCGCCTTGTGGGCGATCGCCGCCAGCTCCGGCGGGGCGTCGGGGCAGGTGGAGAGCACCGGGCGGATGCCGGCGTAGGTGGCCCGGGCGATCTGCGCGTCGTAGTCGCCCACCGGGTAGAGCGCCTCGCCGGTGAGGATGCGGTAGAGGATGGCGCCCAGGCCCCAGACGTCGGTGCGCTCGTCGATCTCGTCGCCGGTGGCCTGCTCCGGGCTCATGTACGACGGGGTGCCCATGGCCTTGCCGTCGCCGGTCAGCTCCGGGTCGGTGGGCAGGCGGACGACCGGATCGGTGACCGGCGCCTCGGGGCCGCCCTTGACCTTGGCCAGGCCCCAGTCGAGCAGCACGGTCTCGCCGTACTTGCCGAGCATGACGTTGGCGGGCTTCAGGTCGCGGTGGATGACGCCGCGGGCGTGGGCGTAGGCGATGGCCTTGCAGGTGTCCCAGAACGCGCCCAGCAGCGTGAGCCGCTCCTCGAGGTTCTTGCAGGCCTTCAGGCGGGTGGAGAGCGTCTCGCCGCGCACCAGGCGCATCGTGTAGTACAGCCGGCCGTCGGGGCGGCGGCCCAGCTCGTGGACCGGGACGATGTTGGGGTGCTCGAGGCGGCCGCCGACGCGGGCCTCGAGCAGGAAGCGCTGCTCGGCGACCTTGTTGGCGGCCGGGTCGTTGACGACCATCATCTCCTTGAAGGCGATGTGGCGGCCCAGGTGGCGGTCGAGCACGTCCAGCACGCGCGCCTGGCCGCCCTTGCCCTCCACCGCGATGGCCTCGTAGCGGCGGTCCTGCTCGGCGGTGACCTCGGGGGCCAGCAGGTCGGTCAGCGACGGGGCGATGGCGCCGGGCGGGAGCGGCTCGCGCCCGCTGAGGGTCTCCTCCTGCGTGGAGTGGCGCACCCGCAGCGTCGGGGCGGTGACGTGCGGCCTCGGCGCGGCGGCCGGCGGCGGCGCAGGATTCGGCTCTGGCTGGGGCTCCGGCCGGGGCGCCGGGCCCGCCGGCCCCGCCGCGCTGCCGCCTTCGGGCTTGTCCGTTCCGTCCGCCACGGGTCCACCTCGGCTGTCCTGCCGGCAACAATCGCCGGTCGCCGCGCGGCGGACAAGCGTCCCGGAGGCGCCGGGCGCCCACGGGCCGTGCCAGGGCTCGCCTGGAGCCTCACTGGCACTTGCCGGTGGAGGCGTCGCGCCTGCCGCTGCAGCAGTCGGAGCTGACCTTGCGGAGATCGATGGTGGCGATCCCGTTCCTGCAGCAGTCGGTCGTCGTCGGGCTGCACTGCCCGGCCGCGCCGCCGTGGCAGTCGGCGCCCGAGGCGCAGGCCTTGTTGCAGGTGGCGGAGCAGATTCCGCTCTTGCCGAGCAGCCCTTGGCGCAGTCCCCGCGAGGCAGTGGCCGCCTAACGGGCCGCCCCTGCGAGCGCCGCGGGAATTCACCCCCGGGTCGCGCGAGCGGGCCGGCGAAGCTCTGCTAGTCTTGCGGCGTGAACACCTCCGGCAGCGCGAAGAACGAGGGGAAGAGACCGGCCTCCGATCCGGGCGTCGGCCCGGCGAACCCGGTGACCCCGGAGCTGCTCTCCGACATCCAGCAGCCGCTCACGGGCATCCGGGGCTTCGCGCAGATCCTGCGCGACAAGGCCGAGCCGGGGCTGCGCGACCACGCCTTGGCGATCCTGGCGCAGGTGGAGCGCATCGAGCAGCTGCTCGCCGGGCATCGGCGCCGGCTGCAGGCGGGCGGCGACGGCTCGGCGGCACCGCACGCCGCCGTCGCCGGGCCCGCGCCGATTCCGGCGGCCGCGCGCCGGTCGATCCTGGTGGTGGACGACGAGGAGGTCATGCGCTCGCTGCTCGTCAGCCTGCTCGAGCCCGAGGGCTACGTCATCCACCTCGCCGAGAGCGGCGACCAGGCGCTGCAGATGATCGCCAAGCAGCGCTTCGACCTGATCATCTCCGACAAGAACCTCCCCGGCTCCGCCACCGGCCTGGAGGTCGCGCGGGCCGCGCGAGCCAGGCACATGGACATCCCGGTGATCCTCATCACCGGCTACGCCTCGCTGGAGACGGCGCAGGAAGGCCTGGAGATCGGCCTGGTCGACTACATCGAGAAGCCCTTCGACGACATCGCCGAGGTCCGCCGCCGCGTCCGCGAGGTGCTCGAACAGGAGCGGCCGGCGCCCCCTGCCGTCGCGGCCGCCGCCGGCGAGGAGCGCCGCCTGGTGGTCGTGGTCGAGGACCGCAGCGAGGACGCCGCCAAGATCTGCGAGGCCGTGCTCACGGCGGGCGGCAGGCCGAAGGTGGCCACCACCGTCGTCCAGGCGCTGGGCATCGTCTCCAGCGAGCACGCCGCCGGCATCATCCTGTCGCTCGACTTGAAGGAGGGCACCCCGACGCGGGAGAGCCTGCGCCAGCTGCGCTCCTGCGCGGACGCGCTGGTCACCGTGAGCGAGCGGACCTCGATGGAGCAGACCGTGGTGGCCATCCGCATGGGCGCCTCGGCCTGCCTGCCGCGGGCGCTGGCCTCGCCGCAGGCGCTGGCCCGGGAGCTGGTGCGGCTGTTCCCGCTGGGGGCGGAGAAGAAGTAGCGGGGGGCGCCAACGAGGTCAGGTGGAGGCTCCTCGGAGACCCCGGTCGGTGCTCTGCGGTCGAGGACTCCCCGTCGCGCTACAGCTGGAAGCAGACCTTCTGCGTGATCCCCTGCACCGGGCCGCAGTGCCAGAAGGTCGGGCACTCCAGGATCCCGGTGCAGCTGCGCGTGCAGTAGCCGACCCCGCCCCGGTTCACGCACAGACCGGTGCCGCAATCGCCGTGGGCGCGGCAGGCTCCGCCCACTGCCTGGTTCCCGCCGGACCGGGTCGTGTCGGTCCGCACGCTGGTCTCGTGGCGCTCGACGACCCGGGGGCCCCCGCCCACCTGGATGTTCAGACCGAAGCCGTTGCCGTTGACGCGAACCTCGTCCTTGGCGGGCTCGCGCGCGGGCGGGTCGTCCTCCTTCACCACGTCCCACTTCACCTTCGCGTCGGATGAGAACCGCCCGTAGCGCTTCGCCGTGAGGTTGATGTCCGAGTGCCCGAGCAACTCTGACACCACCGTGATCGGCACCCCGCGGGTGAGCAGCCGCACCGCGAAGAGGTCACCTTGCCCCGAAGCCCGAGCCGGCGAGGCCACCACGCGCGCTCTGGCGGCGGCCGCGAGCGTGGGCGCCCCCGAGTGAGCGGGAACGTGTAGCGGCGACGGGGATTGCGTTCTTCATTCTATGCGCGCCGCGCAAAGCCCCAAACTGCGCGGCAGCCACCTTTCCGTATTACGGCAACAGGTAGTCGACACTCTTCTCGGCCACCTGGGCGGCGTGATCCATGACTCGGACGACGAACCGCCCCGACGGTGGCGGGGGCACTGGGACATCCCAGGTAATGACTCCGTAGGTGGAAATCTTCATGCCAGGCGGCGGCATCTGGAGCGAGAAGGTAATCGGCGGAGACCTCGTCTGTGCGCTCACCGTGTAGGTCAGGTGGGCCCCCGGGGTGGCTGCGAGAGTCATGGCCGACAAGATCACCGGCGCGTCGGCAGCAGCGGCCTGCGCCAAAATGTCGGCCTCAAAACGGTGTACGAGGATTGCGTCGTCGCTGTCGGCCACCTGAGTGACAATGCCCTCGCTCGGCCGGAAGCTCACTCTCCGTTCGGGCGGGACCGCCGTCACACTTCGGTGAGGATCGGTGGCTTGCGGAAGAACTAGGGCGAGGCATGCAACGGGCTCGGGCTTTCCTGGAGCATAGATACGAGGACGGCGGTCGGCGCCGCCCGCTCTCGTGCCGGGTCGCATCAACAACGCGAGAGTGGAGTCTGCTCCGGGCACCCACTGGCCTGGCTCTTCTGCGCCGACGGGAAGGAACCTGTTTCCAAAGGCGTCAACTCCGCTTCCGTATTCGCCAAAGAGCCGACCATCGTCACCAAACGCCGCCGACTGCCGGACAAAGACCGGCATGACGCCTTCGCGCGGAAGGAGTGGAGCATAGAAGCTCATATGCCCCGCGTAGAGCATTACTCGCGAAAGGACCGCATTCCCGACCAACATCAACGGAGCCTGCGCCATGATCTCCGCCTGCTTCTTTTCGGGTCCTCTCAGCGGCCGCATTTGATCGACATCGAATAGACGAAAATCGAGGACGGGCGAACCGTAGGCGGGCGTCCGCCGAGTGGCGATAACTGCCAGATCGCCGCGCGACCGGCCCATTGCGATCGCTGCCACGGGGTCAGAATAAGGGTTTGGAATGGTCTTGAGCCGCTCAAGTGTCGAAAGGCTATAGAGATGTATCTTGTCTTCGCGCGGAACATATACTAGGGCTCGCATGTCCCCGGAGCCCATGACGGCACGAATGTCTCCCACTGGCAGGCTCCCCGCCACGCGGGTCGCCTGAAGGTCCACGATCTGGAGGTCGGAGCGGTCGACCACCTTGACCAGCAGATACCTGCCACCGCCTGCTTCGGAGATTGTTTCGATGCGGTTCGATAAAGGCACCGATTTGGTGGTGACCGGAATGGCGATGAGTGGGTCCGCCGGCATCGTCTCGACGGGAGCCGGCTGCTTGGCCTCCACGAGGTCGGGAAGGGCCTTCGGCGCTGCGTTTTTTCGCAACAGGTCCAGTTCCGTTGCCGCATGCATGCTCGCCCGAGTCACCCACTCGCTGGTCGATTCCGCCGGAATCATGAATGCAATGGCCGTTCCGATCACTTTGGCCTGAGCGACGCCGACCAGGGCCCCGGCAAGGTCGACGACGGGCCCGCCGCTATTGCCCGGATTGATCTCGCCGTCGAGCTGAGCCACGACCAAATCTCCATCCTTGTTCTTGCGAAGACTAGAGATGCTGGCTCTGCCGATGGTGGGCGCAGGAAGCGTGCCCGGCGCCGCCAAGAGTGAGCCGAATGGGTACCCGATGGTGACAACTTGCTCGGTCTCTCGTATTGGGTCGACACGCGGAAAGAGAGGTGCGGCATCGACACCCTTGCCGTCGACGAGGAGGACTGCCAGGTCGTTCTCCGGCGAGTCCTCCACTACCCGTGCCGGGCGCGGTTGCGCACCTTCACTTCCGCTCGCCAAGATGACTTCGATGTCCTTCTGGGCTGAACCGCCCTGGCGAATGACATGGTCATTCGTGACTAAGAGAAGGGCGTCCCCAGTCCTCCCGGCCAGATAGGCGCTTCCTGAACCTGCGCGGGTCCTGACCAAGGCCGTGGCCGTCTTTAGCTTCGTCACGCGCTCCACGGAGAGCGTTCCTGTCCCCTCGGGCCGCGGAGCAACTTCCGCCTTTTTGCACGAACCCGTCGCGCAAGCCACCACCAGCAGGAGTGCGCGAGCCAATGCGCGGCTGTCGCATACGTGACCCATCTCAAGTCTCCTGCGACCCGCCAACGGGGAAGGCGGGTCCGTGAGTTCAATGTGGCGGCCCCGGGGGGCGCCTCGCGCAAAGCTAACTCGTCGGCGGTCCGGGAGAATGTGGGCGAGAGGCAGGAAATGGCCTCCTGCCGCCCCCCCTCGCAAACTTGCGAATAGGGTAGACGATCCCCGGTGGACAGCGCTAGAGCGGCGAACAGACTACTTCACGCTGCAGACAGGAGGCGGTCGAGCACGAGAAGGTTCTCGACCGCCGCCGTTCGCCGGATATCGAAGGTGTTCATGCGCTCGCCCTTGTAACGAGCTCGCGGCCCCTGTCGGTTGCATAGGTGCGCGAGCCGGTGTTCGACGGACACACGCTCGCGCAGCGCGGCGCGGCCCTCCTTGGTGGCCTTGAGCCCCTTCAGTTCGATGAGCAGCGCCTCTTGGGGATGGATAGCGACGGTGCGCCCGTGCCCGAGTCGGGCCCGCGTGCATTGGCTGCGTACCTTGCAGGCGTCGCATCGCTCGGGCGGAAACTCTGCCGTCCCGGCGCGGATCGAGACCGTGACCTCTTGAGGGCAGCGGACGATCTGACGTTCGAGGTCGATGGCGAACTTGGCTTTGCTGAATCGCTCGCCGTTGCGGGGCACCCAAGGCTTGGAGAGGATGCGCTTGCCATTGTCGTGGAGGTCTCGGGTCAGCCCGCTGGCGAGATAGCCCCGGTCGATGTGGAACTCCTCGATCGAGCCGAAGCCCTCAATCTCCTTGCGAAGGACGTCTGCGGCGCGGTGTTCGGGCTCGTTCGCCGGGCGTACCGTCGCCGCCAGAATGAGCTTGGTCACTAGGTCGCAGGCGACGTGGCGCTTGTAGCCGTTGATCACTCGCGAGCGGGACTTGCGACCGTGCCGCATGTCCGGGTCGGTCACCGAGATCCGCCGGTCCTTTGCGGTGCCCTCGCGAATGCGCATTCCGCCTTTGGGGTCGGGCTCTAGGCGCGCGTCTTTCCAGAAGTTCGGTCGTCGAACTGCCTCCCGAGAGTGTTGCCGGTCTCGTGCCGCCCTGCGCCGATCTCTCGGAAACCGAATCGCCATTTCCGAAGAAGATTTCATTCGACTCTGCCCCTGAGGCGAGCGAACCGAACCAAGTGGCTCCCTCCGTCGGGGTGCCGGGAGGCCACCACGGGGACGGGGTCGAGTCAAGCTGCAAGGACGGGCGAACCGACCACTCCGGCGCGGCGCGGCGGCGACCGGAAGAAGGTCGTGCGGACGCGCTCCCATACGGTGGTGCCCGTTGCGACGGCGGCCGCACTGACCGTGCTAAGGTAAACGTACCAAGAAGCGGGAAGGGGACCATATTGGGCATCATTCAATGTACGAATTGCGGAAAACCCAAGCCCGAAATAGTGAGAGTATGCCCTCACTGCGGAGCCTTGGCTTCCCAGGATACTCAAGCAGCCCAGCCAGGATTCAGTTCTGCAGGGCAGCCAGAGAAGGCACTCCCTCTGGACGCCATTGCGCCTCTTGTCGCCGACTCTGGGCAGCCGGCGCCCCTTGGCGACACGACACCGCCCACAGAGCCCCCGCGGGTGGCGGCGAGCAAATGGATAGGGGTGCTTGTCGTCGCCACCCTCCTTGCGCTCGGGATGTGGAATAGCAGCCGAAAACACAAGTCCTCGCCGATTCCTACGCCGTCTTCATTGAGAGCCCCTCTTCAGGCGCCCGCGCCCACGGAGGGTCCGGAAGCGAAAACGGACTTGGTCCGCACAGCAACCACGCCGCCAATGCCGGAGGGATGGGTGCAGGAGAAGAACTTCTTCTTTGACGGCCGCCTGCCCGCAGGATTCACACGCCAAATGCACGATGTTCCCTCGCCATTCTTTCTGCCTCCCAACATGGTAGGGCAACTCCCAACCCGGCTGCAGTTGCGCGTCATCAAGTGGTACAGGGCCACTGCCAACGCGTCTTTCGAGGTTGAGGGCATTCTTGTTCCCGAGAGCCTGGACATCCACAGCCTGCTTCAAATCAACTACCGGCTGATTGGGATGCTGGGGGAGGGAGCAAAGACGTTCAGAGGCGAAGACGTTGCTCTCTGGCACGAGGGCTACCCGGCCCGGGAAGTCAGCTATGTCCTGGCCAACAACCTCACGGCCGAGTCAACGACGCGCATCGTCATGGGGCCATGGCGCTTCGCTTTGGTCACGGTTTCCTATCCCGCTGGCACGCCGCTGCCAAAGGAGGGGCGGTACTTCCTCGAGTCCTTCCATCCGAACTGGGACCGACCGGAGTGCCTGCAGGACATGAGGGGGGCGCGCCTCCTGAACTGCCCAATTCACCAACCCGTCCCCATGGAGCACGCACCCGAACCGGCCTGCATGACCTTGCCACCGCAGGCCTTCAGGTCACCCGAGCCTTGAGCGGTCGCGCACCGGCAGATGGTCGCTGGTGAGTTGCGGCTAGGGAAATCCAAGGTCCTGCCTGTGGAGGACCGCGCCATTGGGGGTGTATTCGACCCAGACACGGCACTTCTGGCCACGGCTGTAGGAGCCCGAGACGTGAAGCTGGCCGGACTCAAAGTAGGTGCGGTACTCGCCCTCGAGCTGGCCCTCGAAATATCTCTCTGCGGACTTGAGCTTTCCGTTGTCCCAGTAAGAGACCCACTCGCCATGCTTCTGGTTGTTTGGTGAGTAGATGCCCTTGGTCTTGGGCGTACCCGTCTCATACCATTCCCAGTAGTCGCCCGAGAATGAGCTGATAGCATCGGAATCGTCACGATTGGAGACGGCCTCGAGCTTCTTTGCGCCAGACTCGTAGTACTGCATGACGCTCCAGCCGATTTCCGGGCTCTGTCGCTCATTCACCACGAGCTTCGGCCTTCCGTTCTGGTGCCACTCGGTCCTCTTGACCAGCTTGCGCCGGTCGTCCCAGTGGTATTCCGCCTTGAGCGCACCGGTGGCCGAGTATTCGAACAAGTCCTGCGGTTGGCCGTGAAGACCGTAATGCCGCACCGTCGCGACCATGCCATCCGGCAAATACTCCGTATCCTCGCCAATCAGCGAGTCGTCCTGGAAGGTGCTGGTCCGCCTCTTCTTCGAATCCGGATAGAACTGGCGACTGAAGCCGTTTCTCCGGCCACTTGCATACTGAGTCTCCTCCTGCACTGCGCCGTTCTCATGCCAAATCGTGCTCAGCCCATCGCGGACGTCGTTCCGGTACGTCTCCTGACGTTCCTTCACGCCGCTGTAGCGGTAGTAGACGAGAGGGCCCTCGTGGAGCCCGTTGTTGAACTCCGCGGTCCGGAGGACTCTTCGGGGGCTTTGGTTGCGGTCCCCGTAGGTAGTCCAGACCCCGGTCTTCTTGTCGTCTATGAAATCACCCTCCTCGAGTTCGATGAACCAATGGCCCTGCCTATGGCCCTGGGCCATGTGGCCTTTCTCGGCTATCTGGCCGTTCAGGCCGAACCTTTCAAGCGGCCCCTCGAGCAGGTCGTCCCTGTAATGGGCGATCTCCGTGACGCTATTGCCTTGCATGGTGACGCTGACCCCATCTTTCGGCGCCTTGTCGCCTTTAAAATAGGAGCAGAATTCGATGTGGCGACGCTCATCGCCGACGGTGTTCAGGCGGCCACCCTCAGGACAGTACTCCTGCGTTCCAGCAGGGCGGGGGCGGGATGCGATGCGGTAGCCGCGAAATGCCCCGTAGCTGCCTATTGCGGCGCATGCGAGGAGCATGGCAAGCGACACGGCTCGCCATTGGCGCAGGCGGACTGGACGCCCGGCTCGTTCGAGCTCCAGGCGCGCTGCAACTGCGCTGTCGAAGCGCCGAGCCACGGTGGGCTGGAGAGCCGTCGTGAGCCAAGCCTTGAATGGTGCGGAGACCTCGAGTCCTTTCAGGTCCAAAGCCAGGCTCCCGCCCGTCATCTCCCAAGGCGGGCGGCGCGTCAGAAGGTGCACCAAGCTGGCTGCGAGCCCATAGACGTCGCTCGATTCGACTGCGTCGCCCAGCAACTGCTCAGGCGCGGCGTAGCCCAGTGTTCCGGTCTGGGTCGCGCCGGGTCCGCGCGAGACGACGTCTCGAGCCGAACCAAAGTCAACCAACGCAAGGTGCCGATCGGATGAGCGGAGGACGTTGGCTGGCTTGATGTCTCGGTGAAGCACCGGCGGGCTGCGCGCATGCAGATACTCGAGGATGCCCAGCACTTCGCACCCGATGCTGCGCACCTCCGACTCGCTGTAGCGGAAGGACTCAAGCTCTTGCAGCAAGCTATGGCCGTCAACGAATCGTTCAACCAGGTAGAGCCGTAGACCAGCGCCTTCTCCGTCTCGAAAGCTCTCGACGTATTCAGGGATCGAAGGATGGTGCAGTTGGCGAAGAAGCTCGCCTTCTTGCTCAAAGGCCTCGAGCTGCTTTGTGTCCGGAATCAGTGCAAAGACGAGCTCCTTGAGAAACACGCGCGTGCCGTCGGGCGCTGTCGCTTCATACGTTCGCGACTGGTCGCCTTCGGTCAGCAAGCGGAGCACACGGTATCCCTTGACGACGACGGCGAGGCCGCATGCGGGGCAACGTGTGGCATTGAGAAGCGGGTGTGCGCAGCGTAGGCACTGTTGCGGCGCACTGGAGGTCGAGGGCTGATGGGTCATGGCAAGAGCAGCTGCCGAAAAGCTTCGTCGGTCGCGGGGGCGTCGCACCAAGTTCGGGCTGCCTTGGCGAGAAGGCGGTCCAGGATTTCAGGCTGGTTGAGGGACGGAGGAAGCGCAAGCACGCGGACCCCGTCGTCGCCACACAGAAGCGCTATTCCTTTGGAGGCCGCGTCCTCGGCCGAGCCGCTCAGGCGACACGCGCGGATGGGTCCGGAGCGCCAAGCGCTCGGGACCAACGCCGGCCAAAGCTCGGCGAGCTCGGCTTCGAGACCGGAGCGCGAGCCGAGCGTGAGACTTTCTGGGAGCGGAGTGCTGCAGCTGCGCGGAAGGGTGGAGTCTGTCAGTGCGTGGGGACCAGCACACCATGCGCCTAGGGCTTGCTGTGCGAAGGCATCTGCAGAGAATGCGTCGAGACCGCGCAGGGCAAGCGGAGCGTACTCGCCACAGCGCAATACAGTAATCTCCGGTTTGGGACGGGAGGCCGCGGATGGCGTCCGACCGATGTCCGCGGAATACCGGCCTGCCAATTCTCGTACGCCCTCGGGAGGAGCGCTCAGCTTCTCCAGGGTACATGCGGCCACGACCCCGTTATGGCCACTATGGGTGGGGGCGTACGCCTTGTAGGATCTAAGGAGGCGTTCGGCCACAGGGGCGAGCCGCTCGTCAGCGGTCGCTATCGACAGCCGCTCCGGTATCGTGCGAACGCAACTCGGGGTGGGGTCGCCCGGCGCTGACGGCGGCGGGAGCGGCGCTATTGGCTGACCCGGCGAAAGCTCTTTCGAGGAGACTTCCTTGCCATTGGGGTCGAACTCAATCCAGGTGCAGCATTTGTGTCCACCGCGGAAGGCGCCCTGAACATGCACTTTGCCGGACGGGAAATACTCGACGTGCCGGCCCTGCTGATAATCCGAATCGTAGTCCTCAATGAGGGAGATCGTCCCGTCCCCGCGGTAGTACGTCCAGGTGCCCTCCTTGAGGCCGTAAAATTCTTCGCCCTCGCTGATGATCCTGCCTGTGCGATCATATTCTCGACGGCGTGAATTTCGGGCACTCGGGGTCTGAGTTCTCTCTGAGCGCTTGCTTCCGTCGGGGTAGTAGGTCGTCGTGCTCCTGCCTTGGTCCCGCATCTCATCGCGCACGCGCCCGTTGGCCCAATAGGTTGTGGACTTCTCAAGCCCTCCGGTGGCGGCGTACTTGGATCTCATCTTGATAGTGCCGTCAGGGTAATACCTTGCAAGAGAGTTAATACGCAGTGCGTCATGGGTCGAGAGCTGCTCGACCTTGCCGTCCGGGAAGAACAGGGTCTCCGACACAAGGTGGCCGCTTTCGAACTTGCGGACTCTGGCCGTGCCCCCGTCGGGGTAATACGTTACGTGCTCGCCGACCGCATTGCCGTCCGCGAAGATCCCCCGCGACTTTATTGCGCCATGGTCGAACCAGGCGGTCGCGGTCCCCTCACGTCTTCCCGACACGAGATTTGTCTCGAAGATCTTTTCTCCGTCGTGGTTATAGCGAACGTCTGGGCCGCTTGCGGTGCCGATGGTGCGCTCGTACAGGAGTCGTTTTGAAGGCGAGTAGCCTCGCCAAGTCCCGGTCCTCTCGGAGCCCGAGAAGTCTCCCTCTTCGTAGCTGCATTTCCCGTCGCACAATTCATGGCCGCCAAAGACAACCCAGTGTCCATCTCGGCGGCCACCCTTCATGAACCCACGCGAGGCAGGCGACCCATCTGCTGCGAACGACGTGTAGGCGCCCTCCTCAACGCCGCCTGCGTAGGTGTGTTGGAGAACCTGCGAGCCCTCCTGTGAGAAGGTCTTCCAGACGCCATGGCGGCGACCGTGAAGCATTTCACCTTCCTCTCGGTCGCCCCCAAGACTGACGACATAGAGTGCACGCCCCTCCTGGAGGTCTCCGACGAAGTTCTCTGATGCCACCAAGGCACCCTGGTGCCAGCGCCGGAACTCTCCCTCCTTCTTGCCGTTTCGATAGTGTCCGACCTCTGTCACCACGCGATGGAGCGCGGTGCTGTCAGCAGCCCACTGGATCGCGATTCCATGCCGAAGGACCTGGCTCCCGGCCGAAACCTCGCAGTATTGCTCAAAGCCGACAGGCGGAGGGTGCCCGCGCAGGTGGGCTGTAATAGGGCAATATTCGTCCGAGTCCACTGGCCGAACGCGGAGGAGGCAGAAGACGCCAAAGCCGATGGCGGCAATGCAGGTGAGGCCGACACCGAAAAGGATGATGCGCCTGCGAGTCATTGCTAGGCCCCCAACTCCCTGTGCGGCTTGGCATGTGACGCGCTATCGCGGCGGACACTATACTCCTTCCGCGCCAAGGCGGGCCGACTGACCAGCGGCCGTTGCCCTGGCGCGCGGCGCAGGCGACCGCGGTCGCAAAGCGCTCGAAGGAATAGCGCCCGAGCGAGTGGCATCGGCCAGCGGGCGAGCACTCTGCGGGGCGAGGTCTTGGGCCCCGGGACCTGTCTCTTCGTCGTCGGGCGAAGCCGCACCACGACCGCCCACCCCACGGGAATCGGAGGCGAGGGTGTGTCCGGCGCCGGCGGTGGCGTTAGTGGGCTGGCGGGCGAGCAGTCGGCCGGATCAGAGGCCCAGGGTCACGCCCTGGGCCAGGACCACGCCGTCCTCCGCCGTGTACTCGAGGTCCACGCGGAACTCCTGGTGGCCTAGCTCCATGGCGGCGATCGTGTCGCAGACGGCGGGGTCGGAGCACCTCAGCAGCACCGAGCTCCAATGGTCGCGCAGGCGCACCGCGTTGCCCTCGCGCTCGACGTTGATCGACCAGTCGCCCCCGCTGCGGAAGGGAAGAGTGAAGCGGGTGCCCGCGACGATGGGGTGCTCCGAGACGACGCGCACCATCCGCTCGCGCAGTCCCGTGTCGTCCATCAAGCCGGCGGGCACGGCTTCGTTCCAGGACTCGATCTCCACCACCTGCTCGACGCCCCAGCGGAAGTGGAAGTCGCTGCTGGCGAGGTCCAGGTAGAAGCGGCGGTGCTCGGCGCCGCCGCCACCGTCGACTGGCGTGCCGTCGAGGACGAGGCCCAGGACGCACTCGCCGCAGTTGGAGGGGAACTCGGGCACGAGGTGCCCGGCGAGGCGGTAGGTCGCGAACTCGGAGGGACCGCGGCCGCTGCAGCCGGTCAGGCAAAAGACGAGAGTCAGCCCCAGGGCGGCGGCCGAGGGATTGCGGGTCCGGGTCATCGTGGTCTTCCTTGGCGGTCGGCCCTGTCGGTCTCCAGGCATTCTAGGCTAGGTGCGGCTTCGGTTCACCCCTGGGAGAACGCGGTGACACCAAGGGGATGGGCGGGAGGTGGGTGCCGGCGCCGAATGGGAGGCTCCGGGGTTTCTGCCCATCGCTCCCGGCACCGGGGTGCTCGCCTTACCCGTGGAGTTCCCGCTTCTTGCTCGCCCGCGGCGACGGTGTGCTCCCGAAGCTCCGCGCCCTATTCGTCCGATCGGTGCGACTCCCGCAGGTCCTCGTCCCCGAAACCTACGATCTGGCGCCATCGGCCGACGACAGCTACCGCTCCGCCTCGGCCACTGCGTGGTCGATGAGCCGGCGCGCCACCGAGAGCCGGTGGGGCAGCGCCGGGAGGCGACCCGCCGGGAACCACTGCGCGTCCGCGATCTCGCCCTCCTGGCAGTGGATCTCGCCGCCTGCGTACTCGGCCAGAAAGGCGACCATGAGCGAATGCGGGAAGGGCCAGCACTCGCTGCCGAAATAGCGCAGGCCGCGGACCCGCAGGCCTACCTCCTCGTCGACCTCGCGCCGGACGCAGTCCTCGAGCGACTCGGAGGGCTCCACGAAGCCGGCGAGCGCGCTGTAGATGGGCGCATTGCTGCGCGCCCCGCTGGCGAGAAGCAACTCCCGCCCACCGGGCCCTTGTCGCGTCACCAGGACCATCATGGCTGGCGCGAGCCGCGGGTAGCTGACCTCGCCGCAGGCCGGGCAGCAGCGGGCCCGTCCCCCGTCGCTCTCTTCGGTGGTCGTGGCGCACACGCCGCAGTGGCGGTGGGTCCGGTCGAACTCGAGAGCCTGGGCGGCGCGGCCGGCCACCACCACCAGTTCGTCCGGCAGGCGATCGAAGAGCCTGCGCAGTGGCTCCAACGTGAACCCAGGCGGAGGCGCCTCGCTCCGTGCCCAGGCCGCCCAGCAGGGGACCTCGCCCAGGAGGCCGATGCATCGCGCGCCGTCCACGGGGATTGGCGGCCCATCGCCCTCCGGGACCGTGAGGGCGTCAGCCTGACCCGCCGCGGCGGACGTCAGGAGCCTGCCGCCCTCGAGCACGAACCAGAGCCCGCCCGGCGGGCTCGAGGCGGGCGCAGACCAAAGCGGGGTGAAGGACACAGGCAGGAACATGGAGAATTAGAGAATCACGCCGCAAACCGGTCCGGACGGCTATTGAGGGTTCTCCCAACCTGCGCGAGACCAGGCCGGCGAGTTCATTGCCGGCTGGCACCGGCATGGTCCGCGTTATCGACGGTGGCGGCGGCGGTGGCGGCGGAGTCCCGCGGCGAGCTACCGCACGAAATGGAAGTCGTCGTAGCCGACGCCGTAGAGGTCCGCGACGTTGCGGACCACGATCCGGGAGATTTCTGTGAACTGCGACAGGTCGACCGCGACCCGACCCGTCGGGTCGCCGACACCCATGAGGTTCACCGTCCCACTGGTCGCGCCTACGACGTCGACCTGGGCGAACTGGCCCGAGGAGTTCACCGCGAACACGTTGAAGCGGAGCTGGTTCACCGGCTGGGGGAACTCGAGGGTGAAGCCCTCCTCCAATGCATAGCTCCCCGGGTCGCCGTCCCGCTGCAGCACGCCGAGCAGCGGGAGCGAGACGAGCGGCACCGACGAGGGCGGAGTGTAGGTGTACACCGCGAACCCCGCGCCGGCAGAGAACTTGGCGTACGGCAGGTACTGCGCCTCCACCTTCGTCGACGCTGGCAGCTCGTCGAACAGGATCCAGTGGTCGGTGGGCGCGATCGTCGCGTCGGCACCCGCAACGCCCGCGTCCGGGTCAGCGCCTGCACCACCCGCGTCCGGCTCGGCGCCAGGGCGAGCGCAGGCGTTTGGGACTCCACCTCCGCCGCAGATCCGGGGAGAGGCGCAGGCACCACACTCCGCCGTGCGGGAAGCTCCGCAGTTGTCCGCCTTGCTCAGGCGCCCGCAGGTCGCCTGGTGACGGAGGCAAAACTCCGCCTCGCCCTCGGGCGTGCAATCCTCGGCCGCATCGGCCGGGTCGGGCGGTGCCGAGGACGCGCCGCAAGCGCAGGAGAGCAGCAGCAGGGCCGCCGAGACGGTCGTTTTGAATGTCATGAGGCGCGATCTCCGAGGGGAGCGGCATCTTACAGGTGATACAGGGAGCGCGTTTGAGAGCGCGTTTGACCGCAGCGATCATGATCGCCGGAGTACCTGCTCGAGGAGCGCGCAAGAGACGCAAAGCCTCCGGGGACCCTCTTCCCCTTCGCTTTCTCCCTCTGCGAGGCAGCGAAGACCGCGTTTGAGCGCACCGTGGGTGCGGCTCGGACAGTCGAGGCGTTGTATGGTCCAGCCCGGAGGGACTGGTCCATGCGCGCTTCGAAGTGCCTCGTCTTCGCGCTCACCGCAGCGTTCGCCGGTCTGGGCTGCAGCCAGGGCGGATCGCAGGAGCCCCCCTCGCTCTGCCCGAAGGCGGGGCCGGTCGACGTCCTGGTGCAGGCCTACGACTTCTCCACGAAGGCGTACCAGGAGCGCAAGGTCACGCTCACGACGCCGACGGACGTCTGCACCCTGCAGGGACCGGTCGTGAAGTTCATGTCCGGCGCGAAGTTCGTCTGGGACGACTACCGGGAGGGGATGACGGCGGAGGTGATGCTCGCCGCCATCCGCAAGGACTCCGGCGTGCCGTTCCAGGTCTCCTTGGAGGAGCGTGACTGGGCGCTCGGTCCGGCCGACGCCCGGTCGAAGGAAGCGCTCACCGCCTACTACAACTTCGAGCGCGCCTTCTCCTTCTTCAACACCATCGGAGGCCTGTCGCCCTCGGACCTCCCGACGCCGTTCGTCTACTACAACACCGGGGCTCGTTCCGACGGCGCGTATTTCATGTCCCTCGCCCAGAGCTTCTTGGTGCCCCCTGCCGACTGCTTCTCCGGCATCAGGTACCTTGGCTATGCTGGTCACCTCTACGCCACGGCGGTGTTCTACGCGCGCGTCCACGACCGGCAGCCGCTGCCGAGGATTGTGATGGCGTGGGACCGCGAGCCAGGACCGACGCCCGGGATGAACCTGGTGATGGCACTCGAGATAGGGCAGGCGGATCTCTTCGGCCTGGGCGCGACCTGCACGGAGGGCTTCGCGGACTGCGACTTCCGCCTCTTCGAGGACTTTCTCCGCCAGGAGAGCAGCGAGGCGCGGCGCATCGACGCGGTCCACTGCATGGATGGCGTGCTCAAGTCCGATCTCGAGCAACTGGCCTACGGCGACTTCAGATCGCGGTGCTCGCCCAGCAGCTGCCCCTTCGCCTTGGGCACGATCTTCGCCTCCGCGGTCTGGCGCGCCGCGGCGGACGAAGCGCTGGTCGCGGCCGTCGGGCCTGGGGAAGCGCGCAAGCTCGCCTTCCGGGCGGTGTGGAACGCGGAGACCTCCTCCACGACGAAGGGCTGGCGCGAGCTCATCCTCGCAGCGGAGAACGACCAGAGCGCCTTCAAGCTGGCGGACGCGCTCGGCGCGGTCGTCGACGGAGCGGCGGACCCCAGGCTGAAGCCGGCGCTGTGCGGCGCCTTCCTGGACCGCTTCGGGCTGACGCTGGCGGAGCTCCCCAGCTGCCCGGCGACCGCCGTTTCCTACGGCGAGTGTCCCTGAGGCTGCGCCGCCCTGCTCGCCAGGGCCCTCGCCGACGCCAGGGCGCTTCGGCGAAGGCTCCGGGGCCGGAGCTCTAATCGATTAGAGTTCCGGCGGTTTGGCCGTCAGTCCGGAGCCGGGGCCAGGGCCGCGATGGCCTTGCTGACCTCGGCCAGCTTCTCGGCGGGGACGCGCGACAGGGTGAACTGCACCTGGGCGCCGTGGAGGCTCGCCTTGATGGTCGCCGAGCTGGACTCGCCGCAGATGCGGTCGACCTCCGCCTGCGCGCTCGCCTGCAACCGCACCGCCTCGGGCGGCAGCGCCTCCGCGACCGGCTGCTTCTGCACGTCGATGGCCGCCTGGACCTCCGAGACGCTGCAGTCCTTGAACTTCTTGGCGTTCAGCTCGGCCTTCTTGTTCGGGACCAGGAGCTCGAACTCGCCCGGGTCGGCCGGCACGGATTCGGTGTTGAGGAGCTTCGCCAGCGTGAGGAACTTGTGCAGCCGGGTCATCCCGTACTTGGCGGCGGTGGCCTCGGGGAAGGACTTCGCGACCTTCGAGTACATCATCAAGGTCGAAGGCGGCGTCTTCAGCTCCACCTTCATGAAGGCGTAGGCGCTCTTGTATCCGCACTTCTCGGCGAGGTTCTCCTCGAGGATCTCGAGCACCGTGGTCCCCACCTGGTGGTGCTCGTTCTCGTCGTCCCCGGTGACCTTGTCGATTCGAGCCACCTTCCCGTCCATCGCGAGGCGCGCCTGCGGGTCCTTCGGCGCGGGCTTCGTGAGCGTCGTCGGCATGTGTGGTGTCCCCCTGCATGAGCCCGGACCGCGCGTCCGGACGAGCGGAATCCGACCATGGCTTGTGCGGCCCTGGCAAACCGCCTGTGCTGGCACCGGTCGATCCGCCGTAGCTGTGTCCGCTAGCCTGGATTTCCACGGCGAGGAGTTGCCCTAAGGATTTGCGCCTCCTCAGCAAAACCTGTGGGTGAATTGGTCTGCCGGATCGGGTAGGTCGCCGAGCGCATGATAGAGGGCAACTTCCATTGCGCCGTAGGTGC
>DASXVQ010000153.1:0-15370 GCA_036504155.1 Myxococcales bacterium | reverse complement strand
GCCGGGCACTCCCAGCCCGACACGACCAACCGACCGACACGCCCCCGGCACGGAGGCCGGGCTCTACCCAGCTCGCCGGCTAATTGGTGGAAATCATCCGAAGAGATGTGGGGTGACAGCAGGGCTGAAGCGCCCCGGCTCTTGTTGGGAGCCCGGCTGAAGCCGGCGGGCCCTGCCTCGGGTCGGCGGACCGAGGCCTTTGAAACGAACAGCCCGCTTCGGCGGGCTTTTCCCTGAGCTCAGTCCACGCCCAAGGAGAGCCGGGGCGCTTCAACCCCCGGCGGCCTACGGCCTGACGTCGAAGTCCTGCGTCAGGCTCGCCCCGCCGAACGCGAGCTTGAGCGTGGCGGTCCCGGCGTCCGCGAAGGTCAAGACGATCACCGAGTTGGCCTTCGGGGCCGGGGCGCCCATCGTCCGGTCGCCGGCCAACGTGAGGCCCGTGCTGCCGGTGGTGTCGACGGGGCCGCGCCCGCAGAGGCGGCCGCCGGCCCTGTCGAAGGCGCGCAGGATGAGGTTCATCTTCGAGCCGGCCTTGACGGTGGTGGCGATCACCGACTCCTGGGGGGCCGGCTGGCCTTCGGCCCACGCGGCGAAGGCGGTCACCTTCAAGATGTCGGGCTTGAAGGACTCCAGCGAGAGGGGCCCGAAGGTGGTGTTGCCGTAGTGCACGCCGATGCCGCCGGTGCCGGCGCTGGTGGTCGTCAGCAGGCCGGAGAGCTCGCCGTTGAGGCCGTTCAGATCGGCGGTGGGCTTCCTCTCGAAGGACCAGTTGGGCTTGCCGACCAGGAACCACTCGTACTCGGAGTCGCCGACCGGCTGGCACGCGCCGCCGGTGGAGCCGCCGCAGGACTGGATGAAGTCGCCGGACACGCCCAGCACCGTGCCCACCGAAAAGGCCAGCGCCTCGGCGTCCGGCTTGGGCAGCGGGTCGCTGGCCGTCTCGAAGGAGCAGGTCCCCAGCGGGCCTTCGCCGGTCATGCGCTCGGTGACCGTGAAGGTCATCCCCGTCACGTTGCCGCTGCCCGCGCAGCCGGCTGCGGTGACGGCGAGGGTGAAGGCGAGCGCGAGCAGGAGCGCGAAGCGGGTGGTGCGCATGGGCGGCCTCCGGTGCAGAGGGACGATCTTAGTCAGTGGAAGTCGCGCGTCGCCACCGGGACTTCCGCGCCGAGCGAGATCTCCTCGAAGCGCTCGGCCTTGACGTTCACCACCTGCCCGCTGCGCTCGACCTTGCCGGTGACCATCACGAACAGCGCCTGGCGCGCCACCCGGCGGTGGGCGGCGAAGACGTCCGGGGTGGTCACGATGTTGGCGAAGCCGTACTCGTCCTCCAGGGTCATGAAGAACATGCCCTTGGCGGTCTCGGGGCGCTGCCGGACGATGGCCATCCCCGCCACGCGGACCTGCGTCCCGGGCCGCATCTTCTGGACCTCGTTGGTGGGCAGGACCCGGACCTTGGAGAGCGAAGGGCGGATCAGCTGCATCGGGTGCGAGTCGATGCAGGCCCCGGTGGTCTGGTAGTCGGCCAGCACGCGCTCGCGCGTGCTCATCCCCGGCAGGGGCGGCGGGTCCTCCGGCGGCGGCGCCACCCGCGCGAAGAGGTCGCCCTCGTCGGTGGGCAGGGCGTGCACGTGCCAGAGCGCCTCGCGGCGGGTGGAGCCCGGGGGGACCAGCGCCGCGAGCGCGTCGGCCGCCGCCAGCCGGGCGAGGTCGTAGTGCGTCAGCCGCGTGCGCCGCCACAGGTCGTACATCGAGCGGAAGGGGCCGTCCTTCAGGAGCGCCTTCTCCACCGACCTGGCCGCCTCCTCGCGCAGCCCGCGCACCATCCGCAGGCCCAGCCGGACACCCAGCTCCTGCCGCTCGGGCGCGTGGCGCATGCACTGGTCCTGCCGGGCCCGCTCGACGGCCTGCGCGGAGAGGCGCTCCAGGGTGCAGTCGTAGCGGCTGTGCTGGACGTCCACCGCGAGCGGCGGGACGCCGTGGCGCCGGGCGTCCTCGAGCAGGGTGTGCGGCGCGTAGAAGCCCATGGGCTGCGAGTTGAGGAGCCCGCAGACGAACGCCGCCGGGTGGTGCCGCTTCAGGTAGCTCGAGGCGTAGGCGATGAGCGCGAACGAGGCGGAGTGCGACTCGGGGAAGCCGTAGTGCGCGAAGCCCTCGAACTGCTTGAAGACGCCCTCGCCCTGCTGGCGGGTGAGCCCGAGGCGGCCCAGGCCCTCGAGGAAGCGCTCGCGCAGCTGCTGGAACTTCTCCTGCGAGCGCTTGTGGCCCATCGCCCGGCGCAGCGCGTCGGCCTCGCCCAAGGAGAAGCCGGCCGCGGCCACCGCCAGCCGCATCACCTGCTCCTGGAAGAGGGTGACGCCCAGGGTGCGCGCGAGGATGGGTTCGAAGACCGGGTGCGGGTAGACCACCGGCTCGACGCCGTCGCGGCGCCGCAGGTAGGGGTGGACCATGTTCCCGATGATGGGACCGGGGCGGATGATGGCCACCTCGATCACCAGGTCGTAGAAGGTCTTGGGCTTGAGCCGCGGCAGCATGTTCATCTGCGCGCGCGACTCGATCTGGAAGACGCCCACCGTGTCGGCGTCCTGCAGCATCGCGTAGGTCGCCTGCTCCTCGGCGGGGATGGTGGCCAGCGAGAGCTCGCGGTCCTCGACGGTGCGCACCAGCTCGAAGGTCTTGGCCACCGCGGTGAGCATGCCCAGCGAGAGCAGGTCGACCTTGAGGATGCCGGCGGCGGCGATGTCGTCCTTGTCCCACTGGACGACCGTGCGCCCCTCCATCGAGGCGTTCTCCACCGGGACCAGATCGAAGATGGGGCCCTTGGTGATGGCGAAGCCGCCGGAGTGGATGGAGAGGTGGCGCGGGAAGCCCTCGATCTGCCCGGCGAGCTGGACGGCCATGAGCAGGGTGCGGTCGTCGGGGTCGAGGCCGACCTCCTTGAGCTCGGCGACGCCCACCGACTCGGCGTAGCGGCCGATGGTGCCGGCGAGCTTGTCGACCTGGTCGAGCGAGAGGCCCAGGGCCTTGCCCACGTCGCGGATGGCGGAGCGGCCGCGGTAGGTGATGACCTCGCAGACCATGGCCGCGCGCTCGCGCCCGTACTTCTCGTAGATGTGCTGCAAAACCTCCTCGCGCCGCTCGTGCTCGAAGTCGACGTCGATGTCCGGCGGCTCGTTGCGCTCCCGGCTCATGAAGCGCTCGAAGAGCAGGCCCATGCGCACCGGGTCGATGGAGGTGATGCCCAGGCAGTAGCAGACCGCGGAGTTGGCGGCCGAGCCGCGGCCCTGACAGAGGATGCCGCGGCTGCGCGCGAACTCGACGATGGCGTGCAGGGTGAGGAAGTAGCCCGGGTAGCCCAGCTCCTCGATGAGCGCGAACTCACGCTCGAGCTGGGATCGGACGTCCTCGGGGATCTCCGTGGTAGCCGAAGTTGACGCGGTCGTTGACGTGGTCGTTGACGTGGTCGTTGACGTTGACGTTGACGTGGTCGTTGACGGCGACGGCGACGGCGACGTGGTCGAGCGAGTCGCCCCGCGGTACCGCTCCCTCGCCCCGCGCAACGTCAGCTCTCGCAGCCAGCTCGCCGCATCGTGTCCCTCGGGCACGTCCTCCTCCGGGAACTGGTAGGCGATTTCCTCCAAGTTGAACGTGCACGCCTCAGCGATGGCCACCGCATTGTCGAGCGCCTCGGGCAGGTCCTGGAAGAGCGCCTCCATCTCCGCGGGTCCCTTGAGCGTCCGCTCGCCGTTGGGGAACAAGCGCCGGCCGGCCTCCTCCAGCGTCGCCTTCTCGCGGATGCAGACCAGCACGTCCTGCAGCGGCTGGCGGGACAGGTCGTGGGTGTGCACGTCGTTGACCGCGACGATGGGCAGGCCCAGCGCGCGGGAGAGCGAGAGCGCCTCGGCGATGCGCAGCTCGTCGCCGGCGGAAAGGTGCCGGGAGACGCCCAAGTAGAACCGGTCTCCGAAGAGCTCCTTGGCGCGCTGCGCGGTCGGGCGATCCGGGACGGAGAGGATGGCGAACAGGCCCTCGGTGAAGCCGTCCAGGGCGGGGAAGGGCAGGCTCGACTCGCCCTTGGGCTGCGCGGTGCGGCCCCGCGTGATCAGCCGGCTGAGGTTCTTGTACCCGGTCAGGTCGCGCGCGAGCAGGGTCAGCGGCGCCGCGTCCTCGAAGGTCAGCTCGCTGCCGACGATGAGCTTGAGCCCGCACTCGCGTGCCGCCAGGTGCGCCTTGATGACGCCGTAGAGCCCGTCGCGGTCGGTGATGGCCAGCGCCGAGAGCCCCAGCTCGTGCGCGCGGGCCACCAGCTCGTCGGGGTGCGAGGCCCCGGTGAGGAAGGTGTAGTTCGACCGGCAGGTCAGCTCGGCGTACGCGCGCACGCCGCGATACTAAACTCCCGTTCAGTGGCGAGCCAGCCCCGCCAAGGCTGGGAGTGGACGGCCTCCTCCGGGCTCGATGGGGTCGTCGAAGGCGGCGATCGAAACCCCGGGGGCTGAAAAGCCCCCGGCTACTGGCACCAAGTCCGCTGAAGCGGACTGGCCCCCGGCTCGCCGCAGCGGAGTCGCCGCAAAGGACCGCTGTAGGCTCGCTCCTTGTCTGGGCGAGTCCGGGCTGGCGCGGTTTTCACGCGACCTGGGGCAGCGGTGGCTCTGGAGATGTCCTCACCCTCGAGTGCCGCTTCGGGGGCCAGCCCACTTCAGCTCTGCGCCCGCCGGAGGTCCTGCCCAGCGGCCCACCGGGCGTTTGAAAGGGTCTCTCCGCGGAGACGAATGCCTCGCGATTCCAGAGGCTTGAGAGCCGCTGCTAACGCACGGGTTCAAGCGCCTGTCTTCCCTTCACATTTCGCAACCTCTCAATCATTGAGCCGACGCAATCGATGGGCACCTTAGGGACGTGCAGACGGAGGCGCGCATGGACGAGCGAAACGACCTGCCGGACGTCGCGAGGCTGATCGAGCTGTTCAAGGGCCTGATGCAGGCGGCCCGGCCCTCGGAAGCCGCGCTGGCCCTCATGCTGAGGCTCGAGCTGACCCTGCCGCAGATCCTCTCGATGGCCCGGATGCGGCAAACGGCGCAGACGGTCTCGGCGCTGGCGACCGAGCTGCGGCTGACGCCGGGGGCGGTCAGCCGGCTGATCGATCAGCTGGTGGGCAAGGGCCTGGTCCGCCGCGCCGAGGGCGAGGAAGACCGCCGCTGCAAGCGTCTGACGCTGACGCCCGCCGGAGTCGAGGCGCTCGACCAACTCGACGGCGCGCGCCAGGCCGACCTGGCCCGGATGTTGGGCCGCATCCCTCCCGGGCTCCGCGCGGACCTCGCGGGGGTCCTGGAGCGAATCGTGGCGAGCGTGGGACCGCAACCGGAGGCAGCACCATGAACAAGTGGCTCAAGTACCTCATCGTCCTGGTCGTCCTCGTGGGGCTGGCCCTCGCCGCGCCGAAGATCTTCTCTGCGAGCCGCAGCTCGCCGGTGCGCCTGGAGACCGCCAAGCCCGAGCGGGGCCACATCTCCGCCAAGGTCACCGCCAGCGGCACCGTGTCGGCGCTGGTCACCGTCCAGGTCGGCAGCCAGGTCTCGGGCCGCGTCGAGGCCATCAAGGTCGACTTCGGCTCCAAGGTGAAGAAGGGCGAGGTCGTCGCCACCATCGACCAGCGGATGTTCAAGGCCGCGCTCGCCCAGTCGCGCGCCAACCGCTCCGCCGCGGTCGCCGCGCTCGAGCGCGCCAAGGTCCAGGCCGAGGACGCCGAGCGCCAGTGGAACCGGACCAAGGCCCTGTCCGGGCAGAAGCTCATCGCCCAGGCCGACGCCGACACCAGCGAGGCCAACGCCAAGGCGGCGGTGGCCCAGGTGCACCAGGCCGAGGCCGGCGTGGAGCAGGCCCAGGCCGCGCTGGAGCAGGCCGACACCAACCTCGCCTACACCACGATCATCTCGCCCATCGACGGGGTGGTGGTCTCGCGCAACATCGACGTGGGCCAGACGGTGGCCGCCAGCTTCCAGTCGCCCACGCTCTTCACCATCGCCCAGGACCTCTCGAAGATGCAGGTCGACACCAGCGTCTCCGAGGCCGACGTCGGCCGGGTGCGCGCCGGCATGGTGGTGAGCTTCGCCGTCGACGCCTACCCCGAGAGGAGGTTCGAGGGCGTGGTGCGGCAGGTGCGCGACTCGGCCACCACCGTGCAGAACGTGGTCACCTACGACGCGGTCATCGACGTGGCCAACCCCGACCTGCTGCTCAAGCCGGGCATGACCGCCAACGTCGCCTTCGTCTGGGCCGAGCGCGACGGCGTGCTGCGGCTGCCCAACGCCGCGCTGCGCTTCCGCCCCGAGCCCGACGCGCTGGCCCTGGCGCAGCGCGACCCGAAGGCGCCCGCCGGCCGCGCCAAGCCGGCGGTCATCCCCCAGGCCAAGGCGGGCGAGCGGCTGGTGTGGGTGGTCAAGGACGGCAAGCCCGAGGCGGTGGGCGTGCGCGTCGGCCTGAGCGACGGGACCTGGACCGAGCTGCTCTCCGGGCCGATCGAGGAGGGCCAGGCGCTGGTCACCGAGATCGTCGTCGACCCCAGCGCCTCGCCCCAGAAGCGGCCGTTCTAGAGAGGAAGACCCCCATGGCTCCGGTCATCCAGTTGGAGAACGTCCACAAGGTCTACTCGCCCGGCGAGGCCGAGGTCCGCGCGCTCGACGGCGTGGCGCTCTCCATCGAGTCCGGCGAGTTCGCCGCCATCATGGGGCCCTCCGGCTCGGGCAAGTCGACGCTGATGAACGTGCTGGGCTGCCTCGACCGGCCCAGCGACGGCCGCTACGTGCTCGACGGTCGCGACGTGACCCGCCTGGACCGCGGGCAGCTGGCCGAGGTGCGCAACAAGACCATCGGCTTCGTCTTCCAGGGCTTCAACCTGCTCTCGCGCACCAGCGCGCTGGAGAACGTCGAGCTGCCGCTCATCTACTCCGGCGCCAAGCACAAGGAGCGCGTGAGCCGCTCCAAGGAGGCGCTGGAGCGGGTGGGCCTGGCCGACCGGATCCACCACCTGCCCAACCAGCTCTCGGGCGGCCAGCAGCAGCGCGTGGCCATCGCCCGGGCCATCGTCACCCGCCCGCGCATCATCCTGGCCGACGAGCCGACGGGGAACCTGGACAGCAAGACCAGCCTGGACGTGATGGCGCTCTTCCAGGAGCTGTGGAAGGCGGGGATGACCCTGCTGCTGGTCACCCACGAGCCCGACGTGGCGCAGTTCGCGGCGCGGGTGATCACCGTGCGCGACGGGAAGATCCGCACCGACGTGTCGCAGGTCGCCAAGCTCGCGCGGCCCGGAGAGGTGGCCCCATGAACCCGCTGACGACGCTGCCGCTGGCGCTGCGCGCGCTCTTGCGCAACAAGACGCGCTCCTTCCTGACCGCGCTGGGGGTCATCATCGGCGTGGCCTCGGTCATCTCCATGGTGGCGGTGGGCGAGGGCGCCAAGGCCTCGATGGCCAAGGTCTTCGACGCCATGGGCAGCAACATGCTCATCGTCACCTCCGGCTCCACGCGCTCGGGCGGGATGATGGGCGGGATGGGCTCCATCCCCTCGCTGACCTGGGACGACCTGAAGGCCATCCAGAGCGAGGCTCCGTCGGTGAAGTCGGCGGCGCCGATGATGACCGCGCGGGCCCCGGTCGTGGGCGACGACGGCAACTGGACCACGTCGATCACCGGCACCAGCGCCGACTACTTCGAGATCCGCAACTGGAAGGTGGAGCAGGGCCTGGCCTTCTCCAGCGCCGACAACGACGCCGGGGCCAAGGTGGTGGTGATGGGGCAGACGGTGATCGCCAAGGTGTTCGGCACCGGCGTCAATCCGATCGGGAAGACCGTGCGCATCCGCTCCACGCCCTACGTCGTCGTCGGCGTGCTGGAGAAGAAGGGCCAGTCCTTCATGGGCCAGGACTTCGACGACGCGGCCTTCATCCCGGTCTCCGCGTTCCGCTCCAAGTTCCAGGGCGGCCTGCAGCAGTTCATCCCCGGGGTCGTCATGGTCGGCACCCGCACCCCCGAGGACACCTACCGGGCCCAGACGCAGATCACCGCGCTGCTCTTCGACCGGCACCACATCACGAGCAAGGACGACCAGGACTTCGACGTGCGCAACTTCACCGAGATGGCCAGCGCCCGCCAGTCGAGCATGGCCACGCTGACCGGGCTCCTGGCCGCGGTGGCCATCGTCTCGCTCATCGTCGGCGGCATCGGGATCATGAACATCATGCTGGTCAGCGTGACCGAGCGCACCCGGGAGATCGGAATCCGCATGGCGGTGGGCGCCAAGCCGGGCGACGTGATGGCGCAGTTCCTGGTCGAGGCCATGACGCTCTCCACCGCCGGTGGCGCCCTGGGAATCGCCCTCGGCTCGGGGCTGTCGAAACTGTTGGCCAGCAAGCTGGGTTGGGACTTTGTGATCCGTCCGGATATCGTCGTCGTCGCCTTCGTGTTCAGCGCCGTGGTGGGCATCGGGTTCGGGCTCTATCCGGCGCGCAAGGCCTCCCAGCTCGATCCCATCGAAGCGCTGAGGTACGAGTGATGAAAGCCGCCCCCATCTCGAGTCGCATCGCGGTCCTGGCGCTGTCCCTGCTCCTCCCCGCGCTGGCGCGCGCCCAGGCCGCGCCGCTGACCCTGGCCGAGGCCGAAGACTCGGCGCGCACGCGCCAGCCCGACCTGGCGCGGGCGCGCTCGAACACCGCCGCCGCCGCCGCGCGGGTGGAGCAGGCCTATGCGCCGCTGCTGCCGCAGCTGGCGACGAGCGCCGGCTACGCCCTGCAGACCAACAACTCCACCGCCGTGCCGGGAAACAACTCCTGGGCCCCGACCAACCGCTTCACCTTCGCCGTCAGCGCCAGCGAGACGATCTGGGACTTCGGCTCGAACTGGTACCGCTACAAGGCGAGCGGGGCGAGCCTCGAGTCGCAGAAGCAGACCGAGGCGACGCAGCTCTCGCTCGCGGTCTTGCAGGCGCGCGCCTCGTTCTTCCAGGCGCGGGCGGGCAGGGCGCTGGTGAAGGTCGCCGAGGAGAACCTGGCCTCGCAGCTGCGGCACCTCGAGCAGATCGACGGGTTCGTGAGGGCCGGCACGCGCCCGGAGATCGACCTGGCGCAGGTGAGGGCGGACGTGGCCAACGCGCGGCTGCAGCTGGTGAACGCGCAGAACACCTACGCGCAGGCCAAGGCGGAGCTGAACCAGGCGATGGGCGTCGAGCGGTCGACCGAGTACGAGGTGGCCGACGAGCAGCTGCCGGCGCTCGAGGGCGAGGACGCCTCCGAGGAGGCCCTGGTCGAGCAGGCGGTCAAGACGCGGCCGGAGATGCACGCGCTGGAGCAGCAGGCGGTCGCGCAGGGCCTGCAGATCCGGTCCACCCAGGCCAACTACTGGCCGAGCGTCGGCGTCTCGACCGGGCTGAACAACGTCGGCATCGACTCGCTGGTGGACACCGCCTGGAACTGGAACCTCGGCGCCACGCTGACCTGGAGCTTCTACACGGGCGGCTCCACCCGGGCCCAGGTGCGCGAGCTGGAGGCGGGCAAGAGCGGGCTGGAGGCGCAGCTCTCCTCGCAGCGCCAGCAGGTGCGGCTCGAGGTGGTCAAGGCGCGGCTGGGGCTGGTGGCGGCCAAGGCGTCGGTGGAGGCGACGGCGCAGGCGGTGGAGAACACCCGGCAGCGCCAGACGCTGGCCGAGGCGCGCTACCAGGCCGGGGTCGGGTCGATTCTGGAGCTGCAGGACGCCCAGGTGGCGGGGACCAACGCCCAGGGCCAGGCGATCCAGGCGGCGTTCAACGTGAGCCTGGCGCGGGCGCAGCTGCTGCGGGCGCTCGGGCGCGACTGAGCGCCCGGCCTCGTACCGGGTGCCCCAGGTTCGTTCCGGGTTACGCCGCCCTGAAATAGCCGGCGACTGAAGTCGCGCCTGACGTTTCGAGGTCCGCCTTCGCGGACCAGGTGGCGACGGATGTCATGGGCGACGACAAGGGCGCCGGGTTCAGGTCTTCGCACTTCTTAAGCTCAGGTTCCCGACTTCGCGACCCGAGGCCACTGCAGCCCGCGAAGGCGGGCATCGCAATGTCAGGCGCGACTTCAGTCGCCGGCTCTTACGGGACGGCACATCCCGGAACGAACTTGGGGCAGCTCGTACTACGGCGCCTTCAGCCTGAGCTTCAGCTTGGCCGCGGTGTCGTACCAGAGCGGCTCGGCGGTGAAGGTCACGAAGAACCCGCCCTTGCGCGGCTCGGCCTTGTTCACCTTGCACGCCGCCTTCTGGCCGGTGGCCTCGTCGACGATCTCGCACGGCCAGTCCGGGGTCGGGGCCACGGTGCCGGGGAACGTCGTCTGCCCGTAGGCCTCGAAGTAGGGGACGCGGGCGATGACCTCGTTGGCCTGCACCGCGGTGCTGTCGGCCGCCTTGGTGGCGAGCAGGCCGACGTTCGGCGACATCAGCGCCACCTCGTTGCCGTCGGCGTCCGAGATCTTGCCGACCACCTGGCCCTTGCGGACGCGCTCCTGGTTGGGCGTGACGCCCCAGGTGACGGTTCCCGCCACCGGCGCCTTGAGGTCGCCCATGTTCACGCGGCCGCGCTTGGCGACGTCCACCGCGGTCCAGCCTTCGTCGCTGCCGGCGGGAGCGGGAGTCACCGCGAGGGCGGCCGCATCGAGCCCGGGCGCGGCGGCGTCGGCACCGGCGGCGGCCGCGTCGAGACCCGCGGCTGCGGCATCGGGGCCGGCCTCGGCGGCTGCGTCGGGGCCCTCGGCCGCGGCCGGCGCGCTCGCGTCCACCGCAGCGACCTCGACGGCTGCCGCCGCGGCATCCGCGCCGGGCGCCGCCGGGGCCCGGGCGTCGGGACCGGCCACCACCGCGACCACCGGAAGCTTCGGCGGAAGCTGGGGCGCGGGCGGGGCGCGCAGCGCGAAGAACCACAGGGCCCCGCCGGCGACGGCGGCCAGGCCCAGCCCACCGAAGAGGAACTTGGCCTTCGAGGGCGGAGGGGGAGCGAGCTTGGGGGCCGGCAGGGCAGGCGCGGACGGCGGCCGGGCCGGCTGCGGCGAACTCGGCTTCGGCGGTTCGGCTGCGGCCGGAGCGGCGGCCTCCAGCGGCGCTGGCGACTCCACCGGCGGGACCGCGGCCGGCTCCGGTTCGGCGGGCGGCGCCGCCTCGGGCAACGGCTCGACTCCCTCGACGTCGAGAGTCTCGTCGGGGATGGGCTCCAGCACCGCCTCGGCCAGCGAGGGCGCGGCGGACTCCGCCACGGTCTGCGCTGCGGGGTCGACGACGACCGCAGGCTCGGCGGGCGCGGGCAGGGCGACGGGGGCCGTTTCGGCGGGGATGCCAAAGAGCTCGGGGAGCGCGCTCGCCGGGAGTGGGGGTTCGGGCGGCGCCTCCAGCGCCGCGGCGTCGAACTTGGGCAGCTCGGGTTCGGCGTCGAGCAGGGCCTCGAGAGGCTGATGGCCGTCATGGCTGCCCGCCCCGGCGGCGTCGGCGAAGGGGTCGAACGGCTTCGCGTCCTCTGGGACGGCCGTCTTGGCGGCAGGAGCGGCGGGCGCGGCCGCGGGAGCCGGCAGTGCCGCGAAGGGATCCGGCGTCGCCCGCGGCAAGTCGATGGGACGGTCGACCGGCCGGGCGAAGGGGTTGATCGTCGGCGCGCGCGTCTTGAGCGGCGCGACCGGGAACGGGTCCGGCGCCGCCACGGGCGACTCGGAGAACGGATCGAAGGTCTGCTCCGGCGAGGGCTCGGGCGCGGCCGGCGCGTTGAGGCCCAGCGGCTGGACGGCGGCGATCGGCTCGGCGAACGGGTCGAACGGCGGCGGCTCGTCCGGCATCGCCAGCGGCGGGGCCGAGGACTCGAACTCGGACCAGTCCGACGGCTTGTCGGCCCCGGCGAGGCTCGCCACCTCGGCGCTGAGGTCGGCGACCTCGGTGGTCTGCTGCGAGATCTCCTGGAAGAGCGGCTGCGCCGCCTCCGGCCCCGGCTCCGGCTGGTCGGTGGTGGTGGTCGCCGCGGGGTCGCCGATGGACCCGTCCAGGTTCTCGAGCGAGGACTCCTGGGCGGGCAGCTCGGCCTCGACCGCCGCCAGGCCTTCCTGCGTGGCCGCCAGCTCGGCCGCGGCGTCCGGGGCCAGGTGGGGGTGGGGCGGCGGGGCGTCGGGCGGCAGCTTGGAGAGGTGGAGCTTGACCTGGTCCAGCATCTCCACGGCTTCGGGGTTGCCCGGGTCGTGCTCGAGGATGGCCTCGAAGTACGCCGCCGCCTCGTAGTAGCGCCCCTGCCGCGTCAGGCGCAGGCCGCTCTGGTAGAGGGTGCGGATGCTGTTGTTCCACTTGGCGCGCTTGCCCCAGATGGAGCCCGGGGGCGGGTCCTTGACCTTGGTGCCGTCGGGGGCGAGGAAGCCGTAGCGCTGCAGCTGGCGCACGAACTGCGACAGGCTCTCCACGCTCACCGGGATGCCCAGGCCGTTGGCGGCGCTGACCACCTCGCCGAACTTGCGCTGGCCGTTGAGCATCCGGGCGATGGAGATCTCGAAGTCGTAGAAGGCGAAGGTCCTGTTCGTCTGGGGGTCGGTGACGTCGAAGACCCCGCCCTTGTCCTTGCGCTTGAGGACGAGGTCGGCGCGGAAGATCGGCACCAGCAGGTCCGGCGACTGCAGGGACGGCGGCGGCTCGGCCGGCTTCTCCGGCTCGGCGGGCGCGGCGAACTCGAGCTTGGGCTCCTCGGCCGGGTCGACGGGCGGGGGAGCGGCCGGCCTGGGGAGCTCGGTGACCTCGGTCGGGGTCTCGGGTCCGGCCTGGGCGGGGGCGTCGTCCTGCGGCGGCGCGAAGACCCACAGGCCCTCTTCGACCTGGGCGCCCTCCGGGGCGGCCTCGCCCTCCGGGCCCGCGGCGGCCGCGGCGGCCGCGGCGTGGAGCGGAGGGGCAGGAGGCGGGGCCTCGGCTTCGGCGCCGCCGACGCGCTCGAGCAGGCCGAGGCCGGAGAGCTTGCGGACGATGGTCTTGAGCGCCGGGTCGGTGCCCTCCAGGCCGCCCGCCGCGGCCCGGGCCAGCAGCTGGATCTCGCTGAAGTTCAACTCCAGGGTGTCGCCGGTGCGCACGTGGACCACGCGGCCGCCGGTCGGGGTCGTTTCGACCCGATAGCCTTCACGCAATGCGAAGAGCGCCATCGTCCTTCCCGAATCGCTGGAGCGACTTGAGCAGACTTCGATTGAGGTCTCAGCGTGCCAGGGGTGCGAGAAGACAGCAAATTTTCGGTTTTCGGGGAGGGCGCGGCGGGGGGCCGTCGGATGGGCTCTGCGCCTGCCGTCGATTCGCCGCAGCTAGCCCCGGAAGAACACCAGGGTCACGACCACGAACAGCGGGATGAGGATGGCCCCGGAGTAGGCCATGTAGCCGAAGAAGCTCGGCATCTTCACCCCGGACTGCTCCGCCACCGCCTTGACCATGAAGTTGGGGCCGTTGCCGATGTAGGTGTTGGCGCCCATGAACACCGCTCCGGCGGAGATGGCGGTGAGCAGGGAGACGCCGACCTCGCCGTGCTCGGTCAGCAGGCGGGCGAGGTAGCGGCCCTCGACGGGGATGCCCTGGATGCCCGAGGCGGTCGCGGCGAAGGTCAGGTAGGTCGGGGCGTTGTCCAGAAAGCTGGAGAGCGCGCCGGTCGCCCAGAAGAAGTGCCAGGGACGCGCCAGGCCGAGCGCGGGGCCGTGGGCGTTGAGGAGCAGCAGCGCCGGGGCCATGGTCGCGAACAGGCCGAAGAAGAGCACCGCGACCTCGACGATGGGCCCGAAGCCGAACGAGTTCTCCTGGTGCAGGTCCTTGGGGGTCGCGAAGAACGAGGCGGCGGCCAGCGCCACCATCCCCGCTTCCTGGACGCCGAAGGGCCAGTTCAGCTGGCCGGACAGGAAGACCAGGGCGACGACGCCCAGGAGCAGCAGCAGGTTGCGCCTGCCCGACAGGCGCAGCGGCTCGTGCTGCTGCACCTCCTCGAGCTGCGAGCCCGGGCGCCGCAGCTCCTCGGCGTCGAAGATCGCGTTGTCGTAGAAGTGGAAGAGGACGAGCAGGACGCCGTTGACGAGCAGCCAGGGCAGCCCGAGGTGCGTCACGGTCCAGGTGAAGGGCACGCCCTTGAGGAAGCCCAGGAACAGCGGGGGATCGCCCAGCGGCGTGAGCAGGCCGCCGCAGTTGCTGACGATGAAGATGAAGAAGACGACGACGTGCGCCTTCTTCTCGCGGGTGGTGTTGGCGCGCAGGAGCGGGCGGATGAGCAGCATCGAGGCGCCGGTGGTGCCCACCACGCTCGCCAGCAGCGCGCCCACGCCGAGCAGGGCGGTGTTCATCAGCGGCGTGCCGGAGAGCGAGCCGCGCACGACGACGCCGCCGGAGATGACGAAGAGCGAGGAGAGCAGCGCCATGAAGGAGACGTACTCGCGCGCCTTCTCCAGGAGCTGGTCGACGCCGGGCGCGCCCCACGACGCGAGGAAGAAGGCGGCCACCGGGACGGAGAGGCCGCCGGCGAGGACCGCCTTGACCAGGTTGCTCTCCCAGCGGTGCGGCACCGCCAGCGGCGCGATGGCGATGGCCAGGAGCAGGAGCACGAACGGCGCCACGGTCCAGGCGGGGATGGCCACGGCCAAGGCGTGGAGATCGCCGTGGTGGCCGGCGGGGATCGCGGCCAGGACGGCGACCCCCGCGGCGAGGAACCCGAAGAGGGAGAGGGCGGGGCGCAGCAGGGACGGAGGCGTCGCGGGGGTGTCGCTCATGGGGGCGGCATTGTCGTCTCCTTGACCTTTGGCGTCGAGCGGAAGTCTGCTCATGCGCACCATGAGCATTGCTTCTCACGAGCCGAGGGTCTGGCGCCGCGCCGCGAGCGTCCTCGCTGCCGCCGCGTCCCTCGGGCCGGCGAGCGCGCTGGCGTGCGGCTTCTGCAACGACGCCGCGATGCGGCGGCAGCACTGGGAGACGAGCCTGGCGATGGCGCTGGTGGTCGGGCTCGGGGTCGAGGCCATCGCCTACGTCCTGTACCGGGTCGTGCTGCGGCGGGAGACGAGCTACCCGCGGGCGCCGGTGCTGCTCATGGCGGGGTTCGCGACGATCGTCGTCCTGATCGCCACCGAGGCCAACGGGACCTTCATGGCGGCCACCTTCGCGGTCGGGCTGGCGGTGACGCTGGTGCGCTCGCTGATCGAGGACGCGGAGTTCGGGCTGCTGGTCGTGGCCTGGAGGATCCTGCTGGTGGTGCTGGTGGCGGCGGCGATGGTGGTGCGGTCGCATCCGACGCAGGTGAAGACGACGGCGCTGGTGAGGCTGGCGGTCATCGCGCCGGACTCCTGGGGCGAGGCGCCGAGCGGATGGGTCGAGGAGCAGCTGCAGGCCCGGCCGGATGC
>DASXVQ010000152.1:0-315843 GCA_036504155.1 Myxococcales bacterium | reverse complement strand
CCCCGACCCGAAGACGCAGCACGGCACCTCGACGTGCGAGCCCACGCTGCCGAGCAGCGGGGCAAAGACCTCGGCCATTGCCCCGCTTGCGCGAGGCAGCAGCGTCGGACGCTATCTGGTGCTGGACCTGATTGGCGAAGGCGGGATGGGCGCCGTCTATTCGGCCTACGATCCCGACCTCGGCCGGAAGGTGGCCATCAAGCTGGTCAAGCTCTCCGGCCAGGACCCCGGCCAGGCCAGGGCGCGCCTGGTGCGGGAGGCGCAGGCCATGGCGCGGGTCTCCGACCCCAACGTGCTGGCGGTGTTCGACGCGGGCGAGCTGGGTGACGAGTTCTTCATGGCCATGGAGCTCGTCGACGGCGCCTCGCTCTGGGCATGGCAGAAGCAGGCCTCGCGGTCCCGTCGCGAGATCCTCAAGGCCTACCTGGCTGCCGGGGCGGGCTTGTGGGCCGCGCATCGCGAGGGCCTCGTCCATCGGGACTTCAAGCCCGAGAACGTGCTCGTCGGCAAGGATGGGCGCGTGCGTGTGGCGGACTTCGGCCTGGCTCACTCCGACCCCTGCGCGGGGCCGCCGCTGGACGAGCTTCCGCCCACGAACTGCTCCGTGCAGGCGGCCACCATCGCGGGAGCGGTCTGCGGGACGCCGGCGTACATGGCGCCCGAGCAGTTTCTGGGCGAGGCCACGGATGCGCGGACGGATCAATTCAGCTTCTGCGCCGCCATGTGGGAGGCGCTCGCCGGCCAGGCGCCCTTCGGCGGCGACGACTTCGCCAGCCTGCGCAAGCACGTGCTCGCGGGCGAGCTGCTGCCGCCGGTGCTCCCGCTCACCCGTCGTCAGAGGAGCGCGCTCGCCCGAGGACTCTCGAGGGACCCCCAGGACCGCTTCGGCGACATGGGTGAGCTGCTGGCGATCCTGCGCTACGACTGGACCCGCCAGGCCGGGAGGATCGCCGGCTGGGTCGTGGCGGCGGTCGCCGCCGGCGCGCTCGGTCTGGGGGCGCTCGCGCTGCACTACGATCGGACCCGGTGCGAGCGGGAAGCGGACAGCGCGGCCCAGGCGGCGTGGAACCCGTCTCGGCGTGCGGCGGTCGCCGAATCGCTGGGCACCTCGGGGCTCGCGCCGGCCTCCGTCGAGCAAGCCCTGGCCGTTCTGGACGCGGACTCCGAGGAGTGGAAGCAGTCGCAGCGCTCGGCGTGCCTGAATCGGCGCGACGGCGGACCGAGCGCCCAAGGCGCGGGGCGCTGCCTCGAGCGGCACGCGCTGCGCGTCGGGACCACCATCGCGAACCTCTCGCAGCCCTCCCCCCGGCTGGTCGAGCTGGCCGGGCCGGCCCTCGAGCAGCTCGGACACGCCGCCGACTGCCTGGCCCCCCGCTCGGCGCCCCTCCCCGACAGCCCCGAGGTGAGCGCGCTGCGCGGCAGCCTGGAGAGCGCCGCCTGGGCGCTCGACCTGGGACGGTCGGCCGAGGTCGTCGAGTCCAGCCGCGCCCTGCGCGAGAGCGCGCGCCGGCTGGGCGCCAGGGCCGAGGCGGCGCGCGCGGGGCTGCTGCTGGCCAAGGCGCTCCACCAGACCGAGGGGCTCGGCCAGGTGCTCGAGACGCTGCGGGCCGCCGTGCGCGACGCCGACGCCGGCGACGACGACGCGCTGATGGTGGAGAGCCGCATCACCCTGGGGGGCTACCTCGCCATCGAGTTCGCCCGCTCGGCGGAGGCCGAGCAGGTCGCGCTCGACGCCGACGCCGTCCTCGAGCGCATCCGCCGTCCGCCGAGGCTCGAGCTGGACCTCGTCGACCTGCGGGCCGTCCTCGCCGCGAACGCCGGGCGCACCGAGGAATCGCTGGAGCTCTTCCGGCGCGCGGCGGCCACCGCGCGCCAGGCCTTCGGGCAGAACTCGGGACACGAGGCCTTCGAGCTGGCCCGCCTGGCCACGGCGCTCGCGCGGGCCGGGAGGCTGGCCGAGTCGGCGGAGGCCTTCGAGCGCTCCCTGCGCGCCTCCGAGAGCGCCCGCTTCGAGCAGCCTGCGAGCCACGCCAACGCCTGGATCAACCTCGCCCAGGTGCGCTACCGCCAGGGGAAGCCCACCGAGGCGCTCGAGTGCACCGACCGCGCCGCGGCGACGCTCGCCGCGGGAAAGGCCACCTCGGCGCCGGCGCTGCTGCGCATCGACCTCGTCCGCGCGAGCGCATTCGAGGCCCAAGCCAAGCTCGAGGAGGCGGGCCGTCTCTACGAACAGCTCGTCGCGCGCTCGGAGAAGCAGAGCCCGGCCCTCGGCGCGCGGGCGCTGTGCGGCTGGGCGCGCACGCTGGCCGCCCGCGGCCGCGCCCGCGAGGCGCTCGATGCCGCGACCCGGGCGAGCGCCTCCGTCCCCCAGGGGGACCACTACCTGGCCGGCCTGTGTGCCTTCAGCATGGCGCAAGCCCGCTGGGCCCTGGGCCAGCACGAGGAGGCGAGGGCCGAGGCGTCCAGCGCGCTCACCCGCTTCGGGGGACCGGAGGAGTCCTTCCACCGCGAGTGGATCGGCCGGTGGCTGGGCGAGAGGGGGACGGGGAGCCGTTGACGGACGGCCACGCCGAACGTGGCCGACCCGCAGCTCCACGTGACTCTGGGGAGCGGCGCCTCGGGGGCGCGCATCGGGCGACGTCCCCGCGGCGCTTCCGGCGGCCGTCGAGCAGGACGAAACAGCGGCGCGCCGAAGGCACCTCGAGCTGATCGACCTGCGCCTGCGCGACATCGACGAGAAAGGCGCCGTTGCGAGCGTGATCGGCGAGACCGCCAAGGCCGTCTTCTTCTACCCGATCGTCGGCGCCGTTCTCGGGCTGCTCTTTGGAGCCCTCAACGCGAGTGCTGCGACCGCCGCCGGCGACTTCCTCGCCCTCCGTGCCGGGGTCGGTGCTGTGCTCGGCGATGCGGCTTTCTCGTCGTGTGCTTGATCTTCGTGATCTTGGAATACCGTTCGGTCAGCCATGAGCGCGCGACCCTCCTGGAGGAACGCCGGGAGGTCGAGAAGGAGCTCAAGGAACGGCCGGCTGCATTCTCCGTCCCGGTGCTGAGTGCGCCGCTCCTCACCGTTCGCTTCTGACCCGGTCTGGCTCGTGACGGCGGGACGCTGCGGGTCAAGCACCCGGCCCCGCCGGACTGGCTCCTGAGCCAGATCGCGAGCGCCCTGCGCTGCACCGTGCCCGTCCTCGACGCAAGGACCCCGACCGCTGCCGAGCCACCCCGCCCTCGAGGCGCAAGACGATGAGCCTCACGCCGTGGGCCATCACCCGCGCATCGGCATTCGGCGACTGGTCGGCCTCTGACGCCGCGCCGCCCCCGGGCGATGACGGATTGGCCGGGTTCGGGCCACTCAGAGTTCAGGTCGCCGCCGAGAAGTTCGTTTCGTCCAAGGTCCGGCGCCCGTTCGTTCTCCCATCGAAGGCCCGACCACTCTTGCCCGAGGAGCGTCCCATGCGCCCTGCGTCATTGAGCCTCTGCCTCGCACTGGTGCTCGCCTGTCAGGCCTATCAGTTCGAGGAGATCGAGCCGAAGTTCATCGGCGCCAAGACCGAGTCGTACGCCATCCCCTCCGAGAAGAAGCCTCCGAACCTGATGCTGGTCGTCGATCGCTCCGGCTCCATGACAGAGGCCGCCGACGGGTCGGCCGTCGGCTGCGCGCAGAACGGCGAATACGATTCGGGCTCACAGGTGCCCTGCAAGTGGAACGACTTGAAGCGCCTGCTGGCTTCGGAGGGCGGCTTCCTCGCGACCAACGCCGGCATCGTCAACTTCGGGCTCGTCCGCTTCGCCGGCAACGACTTCTGCGGGGAAGGCAAGGTCGACTCGTACATCGGCAAGGACACCGAGGCAGCCCAGAGTGCCGATGCCGTGGCCAAGCTCCTCAACGACTCCAAGCCCAAGGGCGGCACGCCCACCGCGCTCTCGCTCGACCACGTCCTCGACGACTCACGCATGCGCACGGCGGAGGACGGCCGCGACCGGTTCGTGATGCTCCTGACCGACGGCGCCCCGAACTGCAACCCTGCCAACGGGTCGCTGTGCACGGCGGCGTGCCAGGCCAGTTCCGCGAGCTGCAGCCAGATCGGCCAGTGCAAGCCGACCTTCCCCTGCGCGGCGACGAAGGACACGTTCCTGGGCGCCGGCTGCCTGGACGAGAACGGCACCGTCGCCGCGGTCCGCAGGCTCGCCGACAACGGCATCCGCACCTTCGTCATCGGCTTCGGCGCCGCCACCAAGAATGAGGGCTCGGATGCCTACCGCGTCCTCGACGCCGCGGCGCTGGCCGGCGGGCTGGCGCGCGGTGCGGAGCCGCGCTTCTACCAGGCCAACTCCGAGAAGGAGCTCTCCGCCGCGCTCGCCGCGCTGATCGAGGTCGTTCGCAAGTGCGACTACACGCTCTCTCCGCCTCCGGACGACGTGCGACTGCTCGAGGTCGCCTTCGTCTACGGCGACGGACGACAGGAGATCCTCAAGCCGCCGGCGCCGGAGACCCCGGGCGACTGGATCTGGGACGCCGCGGAGAGCCAGGTCACGATCACCGGCGCTCGCTGCGCGGAGATCCAGTCCGGCCCCGAGGGGCTCGCGGTCGAGTTCCGCTACGTGGTCGGGCTCTAGCAGCGGCCGGGCCTGTTTGCGCTACCCTTCTCGCCAACCATGGACACGACAGACGCAGAGGTCGAGCGCGCCTTCCAGGAGTGGTGCGCCATGATGGGCGTGAACCCGCTGAGCGCCGCCAAGCCCGGCGGCTTCCGGCTCGCGCGGGACGAGGGCGGCAAGGTCCACATCGATCAACTCGGCACCGAGCCCGGCGAGGTCCGCGCCGTGAGCACGCCGATGACCGGGCGCGAGTTCGTCGACGCCGTCCACTTCGTGCACGAGTCGATGAACATCAAGACGGTGATGGTGGCCCGCTCGGTGTCGCAGAAGCGGAAGCCGCGCTTCTAGCCTCCCAAGCCCTTCCCGACCACAGCAGCAGGAGCGGCCAGACCTGGAACAGCAGCCGGCCGAGCGCGGTCTTCAGGTGGAAGCCCGGATCCAGCGGGGTGGTGGTGAGGATCAGGGCATAGGCCACCAGGACGCCCGCCACCGCGCGCGCGAGCACCCGGCACCCCGGATCGCTCTTCCCCCAGCGCCACAGCCAGATCGCGGCGACCAGCACCGCCGGCAGCGTCAGGCCCCAATCCTTGAACCGGACCAGGTGCAGCCCGGTCTCCCGCGCCAGCTCCAGCCAGCGGGCCGGCTCAGCCAGGCGCGCCAGCGTCTCCAGCCCCACCGCTTCCAGGAGGTCGTTCTTCGGCGCGAGCGTCGCCTTGAAGCCGACGAGGACGGTCAGCGGCGCCGCGGCCCCGGCCAGGAAAGACGCCGCGCTCGCCAGCCGGGTCCCCCGGGGCAGCTCGAGCGCGAGGAAGAGCGGCAGCAGCCCCAGGAGCAGCGCGCCTTCGTTCTTGGTCCACGCCGCCATCGCCAGGCAGAAGCCGCTGGCGAGCCACGGCGCGCGCGACGGGGCGCCGTCCCGGGCGAGCTCCATCGCGCGGATTCCCTGGACCGCACCCAGCGCCCAGAGCGCCGCGAGCGGACCGTCGGCGTACTGGTTGGCGGTGAGCGCCGGGAAGCACGGCACGCCGACGAGCAGCGCGGTCGCCACGTGCCGCGACGCGCCGAGCCCCTGGTGGAGCGCGGCGGCCAGCATCAGCGCGAAGAGCGCCGCCACCGCGGCCGGCCAGAGCCACCCTTCGCGGCCGGCCAAGTCCCAGCCTGCGGCGACCGCCCCGGGCAGCAGGAGCGGATAGTCGGGGTGCGCGGCCGCCAGCTCCGCGGAGAAGGGCAGCGGCGACTGCGCCGGCGCGCGCACGAGCGCCCGCGCCATCCGGTTCCAGTGCCCCCAGGCGTCCCAGCCGCCTTCCGGGTTGCGCGCGGTCTCGACCGCGAAGAGCGCCGCGGCGGCCGCCGCTGCCAGCGCCAGCAGCCAGGCGCCTCGCGCAGGCTCGCGCTCCCGCTTCGCGGATCCCCGCCGACGGGCAAGGGCGAGCGACAAGGAGGCCACCGCGACCAAGGCCACGACGACCTGCAGCCACGGCGCGAAGCTCCGCGCGACGGCCCACGCCGTCCCCAGGACCGCCAGCGCCAGCGCCGGGAGGAGGGCGAGCGCGCTCACGGGCCGCGCTCCACGAGCCAGACCCCGCCGCGCCGGTCGACGATCTTCCCGGGCGGCGGCGCGCAGGCCTCGCTCGCGCACCACTGGATGAGCCAGGGCTGCGTCCCGTCGTCGTCGGCCACGCGCACCGGGCTGAGCACGTAGCGCAGCTGCGCCAGCTCGCGGCGGCGCCACAGGTCGCCGGACGGCAGGTCGCTCAGGAAGCCGACCCGGGCGCCGGCGGGCAGTCGCCCGGCGAGGTGGAGGAAGCGCCGGCCCACGACGTCGGGCTGCACCGGACCCTCGATCGCCACCTGCGCCCAGGCCGACCGCAGCAGGGCCACGGCCACCAGGACCGCGGCGAAGACGAGCAGGTTCTTCTCGGAGCGGCGGGCGGGCATCACGCGGCCCGGGAGTCTACCAGCCGGCTTGCGCCAGGAGGCCGCCTCCAAGGATCATGCGACCGCGCTCTCGGGGGGGAGCCGGACTCGACCACTCCTCGGGCGTTTTCACTTCTCTCGAGGAGGGACCGCATGCACCGCATCGTCGTCTTGTGCGCCGCCGTCGCGACGGCGCTGTTCTCCACCCCCGCGTTCGCCAAGGACTGGTACGTCAGGGCCGGCAGCGACGGCGAGGGGACCAAGGAGTCGCCGATGGGCGACCTCTGGAAGCCGCTGGAGAAGGCGACGCGCGGGGACGTCGTCCACGTCGCCGCCGGCACCTACAACGGCAAGGGCGGCTCCGGCCACTTCATCGTCAAGGTGCCGAACCTCACGCTGGTCGGCGGCTACAACGCCGACTTCTCCGCGCGCGACCCGTTCAAGAACCTGACCATCCTGGAGCGCGCCAGGGACTTCAAGGGCGACTGGACCGGCCTGCCCGAGGGGATCGTCGCCGGCGCCCAGCACGACGACCACAGCGGGATGATCGTCGACGGCTTCGTCCTCAACGGCGAGAGCCGCAACGTCTACGACGCCTCCGGCGACATCAACATCACCAAGAGCTACAAGGGCATGGGCGTGCAGGCCCACAAGAGCAACGTCAAGATCCGCAACTGCACCATCATCAACCCGCTCGGCGACGGCATCTACGTGGCCTGGGACGGCAAGGAGAACGAGGTCACCAACTCCTTCATCGTCAACACCTTCTACAACGGCATCGCCACCCGCTCGGCGCAGCCGGGCTCGGTCGTCAAGATCAAGAACTGCACCATCGCCTTCGGCTGGTTCTACCCGTCCAAGGGCGGCGGCATGTCGGTGTTCGTCGGCCGCCTGGGCAGGACCGTCCTGGAGAACAACGTCTTCGCCTTCAACCAGACCGAGGGCGACGAGGCCGGCTTCGGCGTCTCCAACACCTTCGGCAACGACGAGACCGTCCTCAAGGACAACCTCTTCTTCCAGTGCCAGGGCGGCTATTACAAGTACATGGACTCCAACAAGCAGAGCCTGCTCGTCTGGAAGCCCGAGGAGCTCAAGAGCCTGAACAAGGACGCCGAGTCCTACGTGCTCTCCGCCGCCGGCGGCAACAGCGACGAGGACCCGAAGATGAGCCCGGACAAGGACTTCTTCGAGAAGTTCTCCAACTTCGTCGCCTCCAGCCCGGGCAAGCTGAACATGACCTCGATGAACGAGTGGCGCCGCAGCGTCGGCCTCAACCTGCAGGCCGAGCCCGGCTCCAAGCGCAAGAACTACGGCATGGCCTACCCGCTCTCCGCGGTGGTCCCCGGCCTGGTCTCCAAGGTCGCCGGCCGCGGCGTGCAGGTGGCCGGGCCGTTCGAGAAGTACGAGAGCGCCGCCGCCGCCGCTCCCAAGGACTACGCCGCGGTCGAGTTCGCGACCTTCAAGAAGGGCGCCGCGGGCGTCAAGGAGCTCTCCGGCAAGGCCGTCTCCTTCAAGGCCTCCATGGGCTCCAAGGACGTGTCGACCTACGTCGTCAAGGCCGCGCCGCGCGAGCAGTACGACTGCGTGAAGCTGCTGCCGCCGGGCGCCAAGGAGCCGACCCGCGACAACGCCTACGGCTACCTGCTCAAGGGCTCCGAGGCCGCCAAGACCTGGGAGAAGCTCTTCAAGAAGAAGGACAACTACGAGGGCGGCATCGTCCTCAAGGGCACCGCGTACTACGCCGGCGCCGAGACCTACAGCTACCCGGTCGGCATCGTCATCGACGAGGTGAGCAAGGAGTAGTAGGTGCCGCCGCGCCGTCCCCGATGAACCGAGGTCTCCGGGCCCCTCCTCTTGCCTTCGGGCGAGGAGGGGCTCGGCGTTCGAGGCTCAGGAGCCCGAGCCACAGCAGGTGGGGCACCGCACCAGGTCGTAGCAGCTCTTGTCGGACGCGCAGCACGCCAGTCCCAGCTTGGTGCACAGGCCGCCGCAGGGGTCCGCGACGCCGCAAAGGCCGTTCATCGGGTCGTAGCAGCTCCCCGTGAGCAGGCAGCACAGCTGCGGGGCACACTGGATGTCGGTGGTGCACTTCTGGGGCGTCAGGCAGTCCTCGGCGAGGGGGTCGTAGCACTTTCCCGTCCCCGCGCAGCACTTCCGGGGCGCGCCGCAAACCGTGCCGTCCGCGCAGACCTCGACCACGACTCCGCAGCCCTGCCCCGCTTGCGGGTCGTAGCAGAGGCTGTCGGAGGCGCAGCACTGCAGCGGGGCCGGGCACGTCCGGCCGTTGTCGCACGTCACCTTGTCGCAGCGCTCGCCGGCGGCCTGGTCGTAGCAGGTGCTCGTCGCGTAGCAGCAGGTCTGCGCCGGGCTCGGGCACCCCACGTAGACGTCGCAGTGGGCCGGCCCCGCGTCCGGCGTCCCCACGTCCGGCACCCCGCCGTCGCGGTCGCCGACGTCCGGAGTGCCCACGTCCGGCGCGCCGCCACCGTCGGGCTGGCCGGCGTCCGGAGTCTCCGGCCGTCCGGCGTCGTCGTGCGCGGCCCTCGCGTCCGGGCGGACCCTCCCGCCGTCGTCCATCACCGAAGCATCGAGGGGCGCGGATGCGTCGGCCGATGGCTCGACCGGCCCGGCGTCGTGGAGCACCGCGGCATCGCTCGCTGGGGCGACGGAGGCGTCCACCGCCGGTTCGCACAACGAGCTCGCCACATCGCAGCGCGTTCCGGAGGCACAGTCCGTCTGGGCCCGGCACAGGTACTGGGCGCCGGGATCCAACCCGACCCATTCGCAGGATCCCAGAGTCGAGAGTGCGAGGGCCCAGGCCAGCAGACGGCCCGCGCCCCGGTGGATCGGCGTTGGCATGGGCCCATGGTACCAGCCCTGAACCCGCCGAGGGCGAGGCCGGGCGCCCGGCCCGCAATCGCGTGCCGGCCCAGCGGCCTGCGGGTTACCATCGGCTCCTGGCGACCGAAGGAGGAGGCCCATCGATGGAGTGCCCTCGCTGCAAGAAGGAGCTGAGCCCTTCCCGCTACAGCGAAGGCGACCTCACCGTCGACGTCGAGGCGTGCCCCGAGTGCGGGGGCCAGCTCTTCGCCCGCGCCGACCTCCAGCGCATCGAGGAGACCGTGGTGCTGCGGCCCCTGCACCGGCCGGCCTCGATCCCCACCATGAACACCCAGCTGCGCGCCGTGCCCTGCCCGCGCTGCCTGGACCACCCGCACATGAGCAAGGTCAACAACCCGCGCCACTCCGAGGTGGTGATGGACGTCTGCACCCGCTGCGACTCGGTCTGGCTCGACCGCGGGGAGCTGGCGCGCATCCAGGAGGAGGGGCTGTTCGCGACCATCGTCTGGTGCCTGAAGTGGATGCGCGGGGACTGAAGCGCCGCAGCGTCCGCAGAGCCCGGGTCTTCCATCCGTGCCCGGCGCCGCGGGCCGAGAGGGGCAGCGCAGGCCGTCGCGGAAATGGAGCGGCGCGGGCCCTCCAGCATCCGCACTGCCGCGGCCAGCAGCGGAGGCGATCGCGCTCGCCCACTGCCCCGAGGACGCTCTCCCGGGGTGTAGTCTGCCGGGCATGGACCTCGCCCTCGTGCTCCTCGCCGGCGCGCTCACCGCGAGCGCCCCGGCCGCAGCGCCGGTGACCGGGCGCGTCGTCGATTCCGCCGCGAACCCGATTCCGGACGCCGAGGTGCTGCTCTACCCCAAGGGCGGCGGGCGCCCGCAGGTCGCCTGCGCCGACGACGAGCACGGTCTGTCGCCCTGCCTGTGCCCGGAGTCGGTGGAAGGCTTCCTCAAGTCGCTCTCGTCGGGCCTGCCCGGCCCGGCAGCGCCGCTCGCGCGAACGCGCACGGGCGCCGACGGCCGCTTCTCGCTGGAGAGCCCGGCACCGGGGAAGGCGATGCTGCTGGCGACCTCCGCCGACGGCAAGCTCACCGGGGAGGCCGAGGCCGCGGCGCCGGGCGAGCCCGTCGAGCTGGAGGTCGAGCCGGTGCTCACCCGCGAGGTCGCGCTGACCCTGCCGGCGGGAGTCCGGCCCGTGCTCTTCCTGAGGGACCCGGTCACCGGAGCGCTCCTTCCCCCGCTGTCCGTCTCGGGCCGCAGGGCGGTCTTCGGCCCGGTGCGCTCCTGGGACCTCCCCATGGCCTTCGCCTTGGCCAGCGGCCACCAGACGACCACGGCGTGGCTGCGGGACGACTGGACCGCCGCCGAGCCGTCGCTGCAGCTGTTGCCGGCGGCGCGGGTCGAGGGCCACGTCGACCTCGACGGCAAGCCGGTGGCCGGCGCCCAGGTCCGCCTGGCCCAGCAGCCGTGCCGGACGGTCGCCAAGACCGACGCCCAGGGCCGCTTTTCGCTGCCGCGGATCTACGGCCCGCCGGGCCTGACCGAGGTCCTGGCGTCCCAGGGGACCCGCGTGGCGCGCGCCTACGTCGCCTACGGCGAGAGCGTCGAGCTGTCGCTCGAGGCGACCGGACGCCTGGAGCTGACGTTCGTGGACGAGGCCGGCAAGCCGGTCGCCGGCGCCGTCGTGTTCGGCGCCTGGAGGCCGCTGCGCAAGAACGCCGTGCCCACCCACCTGCGCGCGACCACCGACGCCAAAGGGCAGATCGCCTTCCAGGACCTGGAGCCGGGGACGGCCGAGGCCCTCTCGCTCGACGGCTGGGTGCAGCTCGAGCCGGAGCAGGCCCGGCTTGAGAAGCCGCAGCCCGCCAAGGTAACGCTGCGCGTGACGCGCGGAGTCGACCTGCGCGGCGTCGTCGTGACCGCCGACGGCAAGCCGCTGGCCCGGGCGATGGTCGAGGGCTTCCTGGGCGAGGAGCTGCAGGCGCAGCTCGGGCCCGGGGCCAAGAAGGAGCTGCACCTCTACGGCCGGTCCGGCCCCACAGGGCGCTTCCTTCTCCGGGCGCTGCTGCCCGGCGCCTACGAGATCTCGGTGAAGCACCTCGCCCTGGGCGAGGCGACCGCGCGCGCCCGGGCGCCGGGCGAGGAGGTGAAGGTCGTGATGCCGCAGGAGTCCTTCGGCCTGGACGTCACCGTGCAGGAGCCGGGTGGAAAGCCGGCGGCGGGGATCGACGTCTACGCGCAGCAGAAGGGCCTGCCGCAGCAGCGCTCGGGCAGCAGCGACGCGCAGGGCCGCGTTCACCTGGCGCTGCCGACTGCGGGCCCCTGGCAGCTCTCGGCCCGGAAGAAGCGCGGGGCGGCCGCGAGCGCCACGGTGGAGGTCCAGCCCGGCGCCAACGCCGCGACCCTCCCGCTGCCGGCACCCCTGCTGCTCGTGGGATCCGTGGTGGACCCCGACGGCAAGCCGGCCGTGGGCGCGGAGGTCCTGGCCATCTCGCAGGCCTCGCCCTGGGGCGGGATGGCCGTCGCGCAGGCGATGCAATCGGCCGTTCCCAGGAAGCAGGCCGGGCCCGGCGCGGTGGCCCTCGAATTCTCGATCCTGAAGGACGCCGCGGACCGGGCAGCGATGTCGCGGATGACCGAGTCGGTGACCCGCGCCACCACCGGCGCGGAGGGCCGCTTCTCGCTGGAGATAGAGGGCGACGTGATGATCGGAGCGGAGTCGGGCGAGCTCTCGACCGCGACGCTCGCCAAGCCCGGTCAGCTCACCCTCACGCTCGAGAGGCACGCCTCGGCGCGCGGCCGCGTCGTCGACTCCAAGGGCAAGCCGGTGCCGATCTTCACCATCGACGGCCGGCAGCAGTTCACCTCCGACGGCCTCTTCCGCGTCTCGCTCGCGGCCAAGCCCGAGCAGACCCTGACCTTCGCCGCCCCGAGCCACTGCCCTGCCACGCGCAAGCTCCAGCTCGGGACCGGCGTCGAGGTCATCGACCTCGGCGACGTCGAGCTCAGCCCGTCGTTCATCCTGAAGGGCGTCGTGCTCGACGGCGTGAGCAAGGCCCCGTTGAATGCCCTCCGGGTCAAGGCGAAGGCCGGCGAAATCCAGAAATCAGCGACCTCGGACGAGGCCGGCCTGTTCGAGATCCAGGAGCTGCCGATGTCCGAGGTGCGCCTGACCGTCTCCGCGAGCTCGGGCGACTGGGCGCCGACCGCCGTCTCCGCCAAGCCCGGCGCCGGGAAGGTCGAGATCAAGGTCTTCAAGAACGCGAGCCTGAAGCTGACGGTCCTCGAGCCGCGCACCCAGCGGCCGCTCGGCAACATCTCGGTCGAGGCGCAGGGCCCCGAGCGGGTCGAGAGCCCCGGACCGGACAAGCGCAGCCACGACACCGACCAGAACGGGCGGGCGCACCTCAAGGGCCTCGCGCCCGGCCGCTGGACGCTGACGTTCGACCACGGCCAGCCCCGCACCCTCGACCTCAAGCCCGGCGAGAGCCGCGAGCTCGAGATCGCCGTTGGGGAGTCGAAGCCGCAGTAGCGGGATGCGCGAAGCCGGCTACGGACGCTCGGAGACCGAGGCCCACGGGCCGTCGAGCAGCGCCCTCGCCTTCGCTGCGGCGTCCCCCGTGGCCTTCCTGGAGAGGTCCTGGAGCCGCCGCTTCCGCTCGGCGAGCTCGACGGGCCAGAGCCCTTCCGTCGATTCCCAGAGCGCCAGTCCCGACGGGTCGCCCAGCTCTGCCAGCCCCGAGGCGGCGTAGAACCGGTCCTCGAGCAACTTTCCCTCGTCGTCGAAGTAGGCGCGCAGCCCCGCCCGGTCGCGCGCTCTGACCAGGTCCGTGGCCGCGAAGAACGCGCTGCCGCCGCGGCGGTCCGACGGCGTGCGAGAGGCCAGCCGCTCGAGGATCGCCCTTCCCGCGGGCGTGGCCCCGGGCGTCTGCCGGTGGGCCAGGGCGCGATCGGGCATGCCTTCGATCACGCCGGACAAGGTCAGGGTGGCCAGCGCCTGCGCCTCCTTCGGGCCGCACCGCACGATGGCCGGGATCAGCGCGGTGCCGAGGTCCGACTTCGCGCGCCTGGCCATCGTCTCCAGGGCGAGCCCACCGGCGCCCTGCATGAACTCGTGCGCCGGAAAGAGGTCCTTGCGCTGCGCCGCGGCCGCCCTGACCAGCGCGAGGTAGCCGTCGGGCGTCGTCACCGCGGCCAGCGCTGCGGCGGCCTCTCGCGCCGCCGCCTCCTCCAGCGCGTCCAGGCCCTCGAAGGCCTCCGCGGAGGCCGCCGCATCGCCGCGGTCGAGCCTCGCCGCCAGCGCCGTCGCCTGCTTCGTGCGCCACTGCTTGAGGTCGAAGAACGGGGCGAAGAGCTCGTTCTTGCGCTTCCCGAGATAGCACTCCTTCTTCGACCGGACCGAGTGCCCGAAGGCGAACGCCGCGTCGATCAGCGCCTCCTCGCACGGGTAGCGATCGGCGAGTTGCGCCAGAGCCGCCGGCACCTCGTCGCCCTGCGCCGCGCAGGCCAGCGCCGCCGCGCGCAGCACGACCTTGCGGCTCCCGTGCTCCAGGAACGGGAGGATCTCCGGCGCCTTGCCGGCGAGCCGCGCGACCGGCGGCGGCGGGGCGAACCCGTGGGCGCGGCCCGCCCCGTCCTCGAGGAGCGACTCCTGGACGCGGCAGGGCTCGACCGGCCCGTGGCGCTCGAGCTCCTTCAGGGCGGCCTCGGCGCTCATCGACGCCGGCGTGGGCGGCGCCGCGGCGGCGAGGACGACGGACAGGACGAGGGGCAGGCACATCGGGAGCCTCCGGCTAGTCGCGATAGGGCCAGAGCCGCATCAGCCCCGGGAATCGCCTCTCGAGGATGGCCACCAGCCACAGCTTCTCGTCGGGCGGGCGCACCGTGACCAGGAAGAGCGAGCCCCCGTCGGCGAGAGGGGCGGGCGCCTTGTTCGAGCTGGTATAGCGGTCCAGCCGCAGGCGATCGCCAGGCCGTGCGGCCCTCGAGCTGCCTTCGAACTGCGCCTGGCTGACGATGGCGAGGAGGTCTGGCATGCGCGACCAGTCTCGCACCTCCGGGGACCCGCGAGATCGCAGCAAGAATCGGGTTGAGGCCGCCCCACCCGCTCCGCATCATGGGCGCCATGAACGACTACCGCCGCATCGAGCAGGCCATCCGCTTCCTGGACGAGCACCGGGACGGGCAGCCCGGCCTGGGAGAGGTGGCCGCCTCCGCCGGGCTGAGCGAGTCGCACTTCCAGCGCCTCTTCGGCCGCTGGGCGGGCATCAGCCCGAAGCGTTACCTGCAGGCCGCGACGGCCCGGCGCGCGAAGGACCTGCTCGAGGCCTCGCGCAACGTGCTCGACGCGGCCTTCGGAGCCGGGCTCTCCGGCCCCGGGCGCCTGCACGACCTGTTCGTGAACGTGTACGCCGCCACTCCCGCGCAGGTCCGCGACGGCGGCGCCGGGCTCGACGTGCGCTACGGCTTCGCCCCCACCCCGTTCGGCGAGGCGCTCTTCGGCCACACCGGGCGCGGGCTGTGCGCCTTGGCGTTCACGGAGGACCGCGCGGCTGCGCTCGGCGAACTGCGCGAGCGCTGGCCGGGCGCGCGCCTGACCCGCGACGACACCGCGGCGCGCGCCTGCGGCGAGCGGATCTTCGAGGCCTCCCGCCGCAGCCAGAAGGAGCCGCTGACCCTGCACCTGGTGGGCACCAACTTCCAGCTGCGGGTGTGGGAGGCGCTCTTGCGCGTGCCCTTCGGGGCGGCGACCTCCTACGAGGATCTGGGCGAGCGCGCCGGCGTGCCGGGCTCGGCGCGCGCGGTCGGCGCGGCCGTCGGCGCCAACGCCGTGGGCTACGTCATCCCCTGCCACCGGGTGCTGCGCGCGAGCGGGGCCCTGGGCGGCTACCGCTGGGGCGTGGACCGCAAGCGGACGATCCTGGCCTGGGAGACGGCGCGCACCGCGGGCGGCGACGAGGCGGCGGACCTGCACAGTTAGCGAGGACCGCCAACACAGTTCGATGCTATCAAGGGGGCGTGGATCCCCTGCCCGCCCCGCTCGCCGACGCCCGCTGCGCCCTTCACTCCGACCGCCCGGCCGTCTTCATCTGCCGCCGCTGCGGAGCCTTCGGCTGCGACGCCTGCCGGGCCGATCCTTCGGCCGGCCTGTGCCGGACCTGCGTCGAGCGCGCCGACGCGGTGCTGGGGGCCCCCGTCACCGTCGGGGAGGCGCTCGGCAAGGCCTTCCGGCTCCCGCTCCAGAGCTGGGGCGCCGTGCTCGTCTTCTTCGCCGTCGCGCTGCTGCCCGAGGTCGTCTGGGCGCTCTCCGCCGACTGGCTCGTCCCGGGCCCGCGAGGGTTCACCGGGCTCATCGAGGCCTATGCCAAGAGCCCCGACCACGATCTCGCCGCCGTCCGGCAGATCCTGGCGGCCTCCACTCCCCGGCTCGTGGGTGCGACGCTCGCGGAGACCGTCTCGTTCGCCATCCACCTCCTCGCCGCCGGAGCCCTGGTCAACACGTTCGTCGCCTCGGTGCAGGGCCGGGCGGAACCGCTGCGCTCGACGTATGCCCTCTCGCTGCGCCGGCTCCTGCCGCTGCTGGTCACGAACGGGGCGGTGAGGCTCGGCAGCTATCTCGGGATGCTCCTGTGCGTCCTGCCGGGCCTGGCGATCTCCGCGCTGGGGATGTTCGTCGATCCGCTGGTGATCCTGTCCGGCCAGGGACCCTTCTCGGCCATCCGGACCTCCTACCGCATGTGCCTGCAGGCGTTCGGGCCCATCTTCGTGCTGCTCCTGATCACCACCATCGGCGGGATGGTCCTGGGCTTGCCGCTCGGAATGCTGCACGGGCTCGCCCGTGACATCCCGCTGCTCCAGGCCGCGCTCGACGTCGCCGGCAGCACCCTCCAGTTGATCGTCTTGGTGCCCGCGATCGCGGCGAGCGCGTACCTCTACGTGCGGCTCGAGGCCAGCGCGAGGCTGACCGCCGCCGAGCAGTCGCTTCCCGCGAAGCCTGCGTGGTCCCCGTGAGCGCCTGCTGCGGCTGAGCGCGGATGTGGCAGCTCATGTTCCCGCCCAGCTTCGCTTCGGTGCCGACGACGGTGAGCGTGCGGCCTTGGCGCTACTCGAGCAACCGCAGAGCGTCCTGGGCGGCAGGGCGGGAGGCGGGGTCCTCGAGCGCGCGCGCCAGGGTCCTCCGGGCGGCGTCTACCCGCCCGCCCCGCGCCTGCGCGAGCCCGAGGTTCAGCCAGAGGTTGCCTGCGCCGGGGTCGGCGGCCAGGTGCACCTCAAAGAGCGAGCAGGCCTCGTCCACCTGCCCCCGGGCGAGGAGCGTCTGCGCCTGCGTCGCGGTCGCCGTGCGCGCGTACTCCAGCGCCCGGGACAGGCCCGGTGCGCTCCGGGCCGCGGCCAAGAAGTCCTGTGCGGCGGTCGCCCCTTTGCTCCTCTTGGCGTTGACGAGGGCGTCGATCAGCCCGCGCGAGGCGCGACAGTCCCTGAGTTCCTGGGACAACGTCTCCGCGCCCTCGTAGGCCTCGAGCGGCTGGCGGCAGGCATCGAGCAAGGCCTTCACGTTGCGAAAGGTCTGGTTGCCGCGGGTCTTCGGGGAGGCGAACTCCATCACCGGGCGGTCGTCCGTCAACAGCGGGGCGCCCGCTCCGAAGGCCCTGGCGTCGGAGGGCCCGCCGATGACCATCGAGAGGAGGTCCTCCGCATCGCTCACCGACGACTCTCGAAGGTCCTTGCCCACCTCCGGGATCCGCAGCCGCTCTTGGATGCGCGACAGCGGCACCGGCCCGTCGCCGGCAATCCCCACGAGGAGCGGCTCGAGGTTGCTGGGGAGGAACACGATGGTCTGGGGGAAGGCGGCGACGAAGGTGGCGACCACCGAGCGCACCATGGACTCGGAGAGGTCCCCCAGCGGCAGCCACTGCACGAGGGTCCCGCCGTCGCGCAGCGCGGAGCGCGCCGTCCGGTAGGACTCCAGGGTGTAGAGGTTGACCGCGCCCGCCGACCACGGCTGCAGCGGCTCCATGACGATCACGTCGTAGGGCTCGCGGACCCGCGAGAGGAAGCTGCGGCCGTCCTGGATGAAGACCCGCGTGGCCGGCAAGTCGAGGAGGTGGCGGTTGACCTCGCCGAACCACCGCCCGCCCAGCACCACCACCTCGGCGTCCAGGTCGATGCAGTCGAGCGTGCGGGGCTGGTAGAGGCTGGTGGCGCCGAAGGACTGGCCGGTGCCGAAGGCGATCCCCGCCACCCGGTCGACCCCGGCGGCGTGGAGCATCGGCAGGTGCCCCAAGAGTCGGTGCAGCCCCGCCGAGCCCGCGACCCAGGAGCTCTGGATCCAGATGCGCCGGATGGGGGGACTGCCCTGCTCCGCGACCATGACTGTCGACGTGCTGCCCTCGGACACCTCGAGGACCCGGGCGCCCTCGGGCAGCCGGGGACGGTAGAGGTCGTCCACCGAGCAGCTGGCGGAGAGGCCGCCCGCCACCAGGGCCGCCGCTGCCAACCCCACCACCTGGCGGCGCGGCGTGGCGCAATCCCGGAGGAGCCAGAACCCCAGCACCAACCAGAGGGCGCCGATGACCTGGCTCGAGGCCACTGCTCCCAGGCGGGGCAGCAGGACGAACCCGGCCAGGAGCGAGCCAACGATCGCGCCGGCGGTGTTCCAGGCGTAGAGCCGCCCCACCGCGCTCCCGAGTGAGCCATCGGGCACCGTCCCCGCCCGGATGAGGAAGGGGAAGGCGCCGCCGACCAGCAGCACCGAGGGAGCGAAGAGCAGCCCGAAGCCGACCGCCAGCCAGCCTTGGTGGGCGAGGTCGGTGCTGAGGACCCTCGGCCAGAGGCGGACGACGCCGAAAAGGACCGGCAAGACGGCGAGCGCGCAGGCTCCTGCGCTGGCCTGCAGGAGCGCGAAGGTGCGCAGCGGAGCGGGGCTCCGGTCTGCCGCGCGGGTCGCCAGGAGGCTGCCCAGCCCGAGTCCGGCGATGACGACCGCGAGGACGGTGGAATAGACGTAGGTCGTGGTCAGCGCCACCAGCCCCGCGAGGCGCGTCCATACCACCTCGCTGCCCAGGGAGAGCGCCCCCGAGAAGGCCGCGGCAACGAGCACGAGGGACCGCGTGGCCGCCTCGACGGCCGGGCGCTCCCCTTCCGTTCGCGGCTGGGCGCGGGGCCAGGCCGGCGCAGCGAGCAGGCCCCAGACCCCGACCAGCAGGCTTCCAGCCACCCCGAGGTACAGCGTGCCGCGCAACCCCAGCGTCTCGAGCGCCCAGAAGCCCGCCACGACGGCGCCCGCGACCGAGCCGAGGGTGTTCACCGCATAGAGCGTCCCCACGTCCTGCGCGCGCGAGTCGGTGGAGCGCACCGCCAGCCGGGACAGCAGGGGGAGCGTCGTCCCCATCAGCGTCGTGGGGACGAGGAGCACCAGGCCGCTCAGTGGCAGCTGGACCGCCAGCACCACCAGGGGCGACGCTTCGGCGGGGACCGCCCAGCGAAACAGGACCTGCGCCGCCGCCTGCAACGAGGGAACGGCCAGCGCGGAGGCGGCCACGCCCAGTTCCGCAAGGCCGTAGGCGCGCAGGGGGGAGGCAAGCCTGTCTCCGAACCGTGCACCGAGCATGCTGCCGAGGGCCAGGCCCCCCATGAACGCGCCCAGCACGCAGGCCATCCCGGCGGTCGTCGTGCCGAACACCAGACCCAGCTGCCGAACCCAGAGCACCTGATAGACCAGCGCGCTCGCCCCCGAGAGGAAATAGGCGACGTGGAGCGACGGGCGATGGACGGAGAAGCTCATCCGACCCTGAGCTGGGCGATTGGCAAGATGCGCAATTCTACTGCCGGCGGCCGAGAACGCACTTCTCGCGGCGCTCCGCATTGCAGAAACCACGACGCGCACCTCAGGGCCTGCGCCTGTCGCTTCGCAGCGCGCCGAGGCTGGACTAGGGTGGCTCCCCTCTCTCCGAGGACGCGCCCATGGCCTCCTTCTCCAGCATCCTCCCCAAGCGATTCGGCGCCGACCGCAAGGTGCCGGCGTCGGCCCGGGCCTCCGCGGCGTTGCTGGAGGCCGGGCACCGCAGCGCTCCGGAAGCGCTCGCCGCGCTCTCCTCGCAGGCGACCGGCCTCTCCCAGGAGGAGGCCGAACGCCGGCTCGAGCAGCACGGCCCCAACGCGGTCGCCAAGGACGAGGGCCACGGTCGCTGGGCGATGCTGGCCCGCGCGCTGTTCAACCCCCTGGTGGTGCTGCTCGCGCTGCTGTCCGCCGTGGAGGTCGCCACCGGCGACCTGCGCGCGGCCACGGTGATGGGGCTGATGGTGGTGCTGGGGGTCTCGCTGCGCTTCGTGCAGGAGTCGAAGGCGGACTCCGCCGCGCGGGCGCTGCGGGCGATGATCAAGGTGACCGCCACCGTGCTGCGCGACGGGTCGCCCCGCGAGGTGCCGCTCTCCGAGGTGGTGCCCGGGGACGTCGTGAGCCTCGCCGCCGGGGACATGATCCCCGCCGACGTGCGGCTTTTGTCCGCCAAGGACCTGTTCGTCGTGCAGTCGAGCCTGACCGGCGAGACCCTGCCGGTGGAGAAGTTCGACCCGCCCGAGCCGGTCGAGCGGACGGTGGCGCTGGAGCTCAAGGACCTGTGCTTCCTGGGCACCAGCGTCGAGAGCGGCACCGGGACCGCGCTGGTGGTGGCCACCGGCGCGCGCACCTACCTGGGCTCGCTGGCCTCCTCGCTGGTCGGCCCGCCGATCCAGACCGCCTTCGACAAGGGAGTCTCGCGCTTCACCTGGCTGATGATCCGCTTCATCGCGGTGATGGTCCCGCTGGTCTTCGTCGTCAACGGGCTGACCAAGCACGACTGGCACGAGGCCTTCTTCTTCGCGGTGGCGGTGGCGGTGGGCATGACCCCCGAGATGCTGCCGATGATCGTCACGGTCTGCCTGACCCGCGGCGCGATGCTGATGGCGCGCAAGAAGGTCATCGTCAAGCGGCTGCACTCCATCCAGAACCTGGGGGCGATGGACGTGCTGTGCACCGACAAGACCGGCACGCTCACCGCCGACCAGGTGGTGCTCGAGCGGCACTGCGACGTCCAGCTCGAGGACGACGACGAGGTGCTGGCGCTGGCCTACCTGAACAGCCACTTCCAGACCGGCCTGCGCAACGTGCTCGACCGCGCCATCCTCTCGCACCGGGAGATCCACGAGCAGTTCCACGTGCCCGAGCACCGCAAGGTGGACGAGATCCCCTTCGACTTCGCGCGGCGCCTGATGTCGGTGGTCGTGGCGCTGCCCGACGGCCGGCACCGGCTCATCTGCAAGGGCGCCCCCGAGGAGCTGTTCCGGCGCTGCCCGCTCTTCGAGTACCAGGGCGAGCAGCTGCCGATGGAGCGCGTGCTCATCGAGGACCTGCGGCTGGAGTACGAGAAGCTCAGCGCCGACGGCTTCCGGGTGCTGGCCATCGCCTACAAGGACTTCGCCCCCAAGGAGGCCTACTCCAAGGCCGACGAGAGCGACCTGGTGCTGCGCGGCTACGTGGCCTTCTTCGACCCGCCCAAGGACAGCGCCCGGCCGGCCATCGAGGCCCTCGGCAAGCACGGCGTGGCCGTCAAGGTGCTCACCGGGGACAACGAGGCGGTGACGCGCAAGGTGTGCCGCGACGTGGGCATCCCGGTGCAGAAGGTGGTGCTGGGCGCCCAGGTGGAGGCCATGGGCGACGAGGAGCTGGCCAGGGTGGCCGAGGAGGCGACGGTGTTCGCGCGCCTGGCGCCCGCGCACAAGCAGCGGGTGGTCGCGGCGCTGCAGCGCCGCGGGCACGTGGTGGGCTTCCTGGGCGACGGCATCAACGACGGCCCGGCGCTGCGCGTCGCCGACGTGGGCGTCTCGGTCGACTCGGCCGCGGACATCGCCAAGGAGTCGGCGGACCTCATCCTGCTGGAGAAGAGCCTGCTGGTGCTCGAGGAGGGCATCCTCGAGGGGCGCAAGGTCTTCGCCAACATCCTCAAGTACATCCGCATGGGGGCCAGCTCGAGCTTCGGCAACATGTTCAGCGTGGTGGGGGCCAGCGCCTTCCTGCCGTTCGTGCCGATGGCGCCGATCCAGATCCTGGCCAACAACCTGCTCTACGACTTCTCGCAGGTGCCCATCCCCACCGACGAGACCGACCCCGAGCAGATCGCCAAGCCGAAGCCGTGGTCGATGGAGCAGATCTCGCGGTTCATCCTCTTCATCGGCCCCTGCAGCTCGCTGTTCGACTACTCCACCTTCCTGGTCATGTGGTTCGTCTTCAAGGCCACCACCCCGGCGCAGGCCGCGCTCTTCCAGACCGGCTGGTTCGTCGAGTCGCTGCTCACGCAGACGCTCATCATCCACGTCATCCGCACCAACCGGCTCCCGTTCCTGCAGAGCCGGGCCAGCTGGCCGCTGTCCCTGAACACCTTGGCGGTGATGGCCGTGGGGATGTGGCTGCCCTTCTCGCCCTTCGCCGCGGCGCTCGGGCTGGTGGCCCTGCCGCCGCTGTACTGGCCGATCCTGCTGGCGACGCTGTTCGCCTACGTCCTGGTCACGCAGGCCGTGAAGAGCTGGCTGCTGCGCCGGGCGTGGATCTAGTGGTGGCGCGGCATCCCGTCCTGCGGATCTTCAGGGCAGCGCGTAGCCGAGCAGCGACTCGAAGGCCTGCCCCTCGCACCCGGAGTCCGGGCTGACGAAGTGGTCCGTCCCGGCACCGACGCGGCAGCGGTGGAGCGCCACCGCGCCGGCGCGAGGCTGCGTCCAGACGTAGCCCACCGGGCCCATGGCGAACTGCCCTTCGCAGCCGACGTCCGGCGTCAGCAGCGAGTGGTCGCCGACGCGGCACTCGTAGAGCATCGCGGTGCCGGCCTCGGGCTCGCGCAAGAGGCGCCAGCTCCGCTCTTCGGCGAAGCCCGGAGGCAGCAGCCGGCTGGTCGCCCAGTGGCCGGCGTCGGCGCGGTAGCCGCGGCGCAGCCGGACGTAGGGCAGGTCCTCGAAGCCGCAGGAGAGCTGCGGGGGCGACAAATCGTAGCGGTTGGCGAGCGCCCAGATGCCCCAGGCCTGCTTGGCGGCGCCGTTCTCGTCGTGCAGCCCGAGGCCCAGGCCCGAGGCCGTCTCGGCCGGGTGGTCCGTCATGCGGTGGTAGATGTAGCTCTCGACGCCGGGGGTCCCCAGCGCGGCGCGGAACGAGCGGCAGACCCCGTCGGCCTGCGCGGCCTGGGTGGAGCGCGGCGCCAGCGAGTTGACGCCGCTCTCCGTCAGCTGGATCTCGAAGGCGTGCGGGTCGTTGGGGAAGTGCTTGCGCAGCCAGCCGGCGAGGACGCCCAGGTTTCCGTAGGTCACCCGCGGCCAGTCCCAGGCTCCGAAGTCGGGCGCGAGCAGGTCGGGCGGATACGGGTGGTAGGCGACGCGCCACTCGCGGCTCCCGACGCGCGCGGCGAAGCCGGTCAGGAACGTCTCGCCGGAGAGCAGCGGGTTCTGCGCGGACGGGGCGTCGAACGAGGCACCGAAGTGGTGCTCGAGCGAGACCAGGACCTTGGCCGCAGGCTGCTCGGCGGTGATGCGGTCGTAGGCCGCGTCGTAGTTCTGCGCGTAGGCGTCCATCCACGCCGCGCCGTCGCAGGCGGTCCCCTGGCCGCAGCCGATGTCGAACCAGTCGTTGGCGTTGACCTCGTTGTGGATGACGAAGTCGGCGATGCGGCCGTGGCCGTGGTGGCCGTCGTAGCGCCGGGCGAGCATCCCGGCGAAGCGGCCGTACTCGGCGGGGTCGTCGGGCGCGCAGAAGATCTCGAAGCCGGCGGCCACCGGCGAGCAGGCGCGGGCGGTGCGCGCCCAGGCCGGGACGCCGTAGACCACGGCGGTGACGACCAGCCCGCGCGCGGTCCAGTCGGCGATCGCCGCGTCGACCGCGCCCTGCACGCCGAAGCAGCGCCCGTCGAACTCCTGCTCGGAGGCGGCGCACGGCGGCGGCTTGGGCGAGGGCTCCCACTGCGCCCAGACGAGGTTCATGGCCACCCCGCCCGCCTGGTTGCCGGAGACCTCGTCCGCGTTCGCCCAGAAGTCGGGCTGCAGGCCCTTGAGGCGGTAGGCGCCGCGGGTCGGGTACGGCAGGGGCGTGGGGCGGTCGCAGCGGTTCGCCGAGGCCGCCGCGCAGACCTCCGGGTCCGCGCAGGCGCCGCACGAGAGCGTCGCGCCGCAGCCGTCCGCGACGGCGCCGCACTCGGCGCCCTGCTCGACGCAGCCCTTGGGCTGGCAGCCGCCGGCATCCTCCGGCACGACGACGGCGCCGGTGTCCGGGCTCGGCGCGCCGGCGTCAGCGGGTCGCGGCGGTCCGGCGTCGCGCGGCTTCGGGCCGGCGTCGGCCTTGCCGGACGCGTCCGGCCACCCGGGCTCGCTCGCGTCGAGCCCCGCTTGCTCCCCTGCGTCGCCCCGGAGGTCGAGGCCGGTGTCCCCGTGGGCCCCGGCACCGCCGTCCCGCGGCGGCGACGCGGCGTCGTCCTTGCCGCCGGAGACCTGGGCCTCGCCGCACGCCGTCAGCGCCGCGGCGAGCAGCACCGTCATCACGCGCGTCGCGTTCATCGCCGCCCTCCACCGCACTTTCCGCCCGGCTCGCTACTCGAAGTTGAGGGCGCGCTCGAAGTCGGCCGGGTTGGAGGCCGCGCTCTTGGCGGTCTCGAGGCTGATCTTCTCCTCCTTGTAGAGGATGGCCAGGTGCTGATCGAAGGACTGCGTCCCGTACAGATCGTGGGACTTCTCCAGGTAGTCCTTGATGGCCTCGATGCGCCCCGGCTCCTTGATGTACTCGGTCACGGAGAGCGTGTTGATGAGGATCTCCGCGGCGAGGACGCGGCCGGTGCCCTTGGCGTGCGGCAGCAGGCGCTGGCTGACGATGGCGCGCAGCGACTCGCACAGGCGCTGGCGCACGCCGGACTGCGCCTCGGTGGGGAACGCGCCCAGCAGGCGGTTGACGGTGCGGGCGGCGTCGGTGGTGTGCACGGTGGAGAGCACCAGGTGGCCGGTCTCGGCGGCGCGCATGGCGGTCTCGATGGTCTCCAGGTCGCGCATCTCGCCCAGCAGGATCACGTCGGGGTCCTGGCGCAGCGCGGACTTGAGCGCCTCGGAGAAGCTAGGGGTGTCGGGGCCCACCTCGCGCTGGGTCACCCGCGAGATCTTGTCCTCGTGGATGAACTCGATGGGGTCCTCGATGGTGAGGATGTGCTTGCGGTCGTGGGTGTTGATCCAGTCGACGATGGCGGCCAGCGTCGAGCTCTTGCCGCTGCCGGTGACGCCGGTGACCAGGATGAGCCCGCGCTCCTCGCCGGCGATCTTCTCGAGCACCTTGGGCAGGCCCAGCTTGTCGAAGTTGGGGACGGTCAGCGGGATGGCGCGCATCACGCAGGCCAGGTGGTTCTTCTGCCGGAAGATGGCGGAGCGGAAGCGGCCGACCCCCTCCAGCGCGTAGGACGCGTCGGCCTCGGTGCACTCCTCGAGGCTGCCGCGGTAGCGCGAGGACTTGAGGATGTAGCCGCAGATGCGCAGGAGGTCCTCGGGCGCGAGCGCGGGGGCCTTGATGGGCCGCAGCGCCCCGTTGATGCGCAGCGCGGGCGGCGAGCCGACCTTGAAGTGCACGTCGGAGGCGCTGTTGCGGACCGCGGCGCCCAGCAGCTGGTGGAATGTGGCCTGTTCCATGTCTTCCCCCGAGGTTCAGGTGATGGGCGAGATGACGCCGGGCTTGGCGGCGAGCAGGGCGTTGGCCTTGCGCAGGCGCTCGGAGAGCGTGCGGCAGAAGGCGCGGTAGACCTTGAGCGCCAGGCGGTCGTTGCCGGCGATGAGCTTCTCGAAGGGCCGGCGCGGGATGCACAGCAGCTCGAGGTCGGTCTCGGCGACGACGCGGGCGCTGGTGAAGAGGTCCTCGACGAGCGACATCTCGCCGAAGAGCTCGCCCTCGCTCACGGTGCCGATGACGTCGACGCCCTCGTGGCTGGAGCGCTCCACGCGGGCCCTGCCCTTGACGACGACGTAGAGCGCGACGCCCAGGGCCTCCTCCTCCACGACCACCGTCCCCCGGGCGCGCTTCTCCGGGGAGGCGATGGACGCCAGGGCGTTGGTCTCGTCGTAGGAGAGCGTGCCGAAGAGCGGGATCTTCTGCAGCCGATCGGCCCCTTCGAACACCTCGATGCCTTCCAACTCGGGCACGGCAGCCTCCTTGGGGTCGCCGGCCTGCTGCCGGCCACTGGGGATGGCCGGCATCTTCGCATGCGGGGAGGTGGATCCAAGTCGGGACCCGGCGATCGCGCCTGCGCGCGCCGGGTCAGGGGCCCAGGCTCAGCCAGGTGCAGCGCGGCGAGCTCTTGAGCATCAGGATACGGTCGAGCGCGTCGAGGCCTTCGCCGCCCAGGCCGGCCTCGAACTCGACGCCGAAGCCGGGGCGCGCCCGGTCGGGAGACCCGGGCGCCGCGCTCGGGCGCAGCCACACGACCTTCCCCGACGGGCACAGGAGCCGGCCGTCCTCGAGGACGAGGCAGAGCCGGACCGGGGCGCCAACCTGGAGAACGGGCGAGAGCGTGACTTCCTCGACGTCGACCCCGGCGCCAACCAGCGACAGGTCGCGCACGAGGTAGACCGGCGAGCCGTCGTCGGCCACCGCCGGGAGCTGCACGGGCACCCGCGGCGCCCGCCGCATGGGCTCGGTGTCCTTGGACCCGAGGACCCGGTGCAGCGCCTCGTCGAGGCCTCCTCGCCGGGCGAGATCGTAGCGAACGCCGAGGCGCCAGCAGCCGAATCTCACGAAGTCGACGCTGACTACCTCGGCGACGATCTCGACGGTGTCGCCGAGGAGCCAGGCGGACAGCTCGAAGACGAACCGCGAGCCGACCCCCGGCGGCCTGCGCACCTCGAGCGTGGAGAAGCCCCCGTTGAGGCACCGCGCCACCTCGGCCACCAGCCGCTCCGCCATCCGGTACTGGATGCGGAAGCGAGGCGCCCCTGGCGCGACCCACCCCGACCCCCAATCCGCAGCTGCCGATCGACCGCCCACTCGCCCGCCTCCCCTTTGCTTGGGTCGGCATCGGGGCTGCGGGGTGCAAGCCCTCGGATTGGACCGGGCTCCACCCCGCCCGGCGCGGCCAAGCCCGAGCGGGCCCAGAGCCAGTCCGCCGTCCGCTCCGGCGACCCGCACGGGGACACCGGGATCTCGAGCGCGCGCGGGCTCACCCAGGAGCGGGTAGGCAGCACCCTCGCGCAGGGCCGCGCCGGAAGCGACCACCCGCGGAGCGACTCCGACTGACGGGCTCAGCACTCCACGTCGTGGTCCCACCCTCGCCGGTCCTCAGACTCGTCCTCGCTCTCGACGGGGGCGCTCTCGAGTTGGGGCTCCTCGGCCACCGGCAGCCGGGCTCGGTCGGAGTCGACTTCGGCGGTCTCCTCGTCGTCGCCCACCTCGTCCCCTCGGTGCCTGCGCGGACCCAGCATGGTCGTTCGCCTCCCTCTTCGGGCAAGCTGCGGCCGAGCCGCGCGACCCGCCATTCCTGGCAGGGCACTTTTTGCGCCTTGTCCATCCGGGCGATCTCGATGGCGTTGCGCAGCCGCGTCCGGTTCCGGTTCGCCTCGGCCATCCCGTGCGCTGACGCCGTCATTGCCCTCCGCGCCACCTACACAGCCTTGACCACTGGGGACCCTTCCTGGCCAAACGCCTCGCAGCGGCGTGAACGGATGGCGGCTGCCCCCGGGCCCCGGGTGGTTGTCCGGGGCTCTCTCGTTGGAGGACAATCGATCACTTCGACCGCTGGCCCGCCCCATGAGACTCGCGCCGTTCGCCCTCGCGATCGCCTTGACGCTCTGCTCGCAGCCGAGCGCCGCGATGGTCATCTCCGAGTTCTACGCCTCCGGGGGCAAGGCCGGGGCGACCTACGATCGCGACTACGTCCTCTTGCGAAACACCGGCGCCGTGGGGGTCGAGCTGTCCGGGTGGTCCTTCCAGCACTACAAGACCGGCCAGGGCTGGAAGGCGCTGCCTCTGGGCCCGGCGCTGCTCGCGCCCGGAGGCACCTACCTCGTCCGGCTCTACTTCGACCAGGGCACCGCAGAGGGCGCTCCGCTCCCAAACGTCGACCTCGTCGCTCCGGACTCGCCCGACTGGAACCTCTCGACGACCAACGGCGAGGCGCTCGCGCTCGTCGACTCCACCGTCGTGCTCGCGTCCTGCAGCGATTCCTCGATCGTCGATCTCGTCGGCTACAACGCCGGCGCGCCGTGCGACGAGGGCGGCACCATCGCACCAACCACGGAACTCAATCAGGCCTCGCGGCGGCTGAACGAAGGGACCCAGGATACCAACGACAACGGCGCCGACTTCGCGCTCGCCGGCCCTCTCGGCCTTCCCCGGGCCGACGCGGGCTGGACGTGGCCCGACGCTTCAGCTCCCGGGGAGGACGCCGCGCAGCCGGGCACCGACGCCGCGCAGCCGGGCCTCGATGCCGCAAGCCCGAAGCAGGACGCGGCTGCAGTGCCGGAGGACGCGACGCTGGCCGGCCCCGACGCGACGGCCGCCTCGGCCGACGCCGCGGCTGCTCAGGAGGATGCCGGCCCCGAGGGGAGCGACGCGGCTTCGTCCCTGACCGACACCGGTTCGAGCCCGAGCGATGCCGGCCCCACGGCGACGGACGGCGGCTCGCCCGGAGAGGAGCCCGGGAGCTTCGAGGTCGGGTGCTCCTGCGGCTCGGTGGCGGGGACGGGCCTCTTCTGGCTGCTCCTGGCTCCGGCGGTGATGTCGCTGCCGCGCAGGGCCAGAGACCGCGCGGGCTGAGGCCAGGTACGAGTGGGCGCGCGCCAAGGACACTCGGACATCCGCCGGCCGAGGCACGACGAGCAGAAGCCCTTTCCCTCGCACGAGAACGCCACCAGAAGCTCGTCCCCGCGGTCCTCGCACGCGCACCGGGCGAAGCTGTTTGGCGGGCGCGCAGGCCCCGCCGCTCCGAGTTCAGGACGCAGACAGACTCGCGGAACTCCTGGTGGGCGCCGCCGAGCGTCCACGCCGCGATGCCAGAGCAGGTGGTCTTCACCAACGCCGAGAACGGCTTTTCGGTGGTCAAGCCGACCGTCCGCGACAAGCCCCGCCTTGACGCTTTTGGATGGATCCCGCTGTTCCGAGCGCCGCGCCATCCTCGAGGTGGCCAGCCTTGCCAAATTCTGCCAAGCCGCCGACTTTCCGGGCATGAGCACCATGAGCATTTCCCTGCCCGAGGCGCTCAAGGCCTTCGTCGACAAGCAGGTCGCCGAGCGCGGCTATGGCACCAGCAGCGAGTACGTGCGCGAGCTCATCCGTCGAGACCAGGACCGGATGCAACTCCGCGCTCTCCTCCTCGACGGCGCCTCCTCGGCGCAGGCTGCGGAGGCCAACGGCGCCTACTTCGAGAGCCTTCGTGCCCGCGCCCGCCGGCGGGGAAAGTGAAAGCCAAGCCGATCATCCCGCCGTTGGACCGCTACCCGTATCTGGTCTTCTACGTCGAGGGGAAGGAAGACCTGGACGTTTGGAGGGTCCTGCACGGGCAACGGGACATCCCGGCGTTCCAACGCGAACCCGCTGAGCGCTGAAGCCAGATTTTCGCCGCCGACGCCGCAATCCTGGCCCGCCATGCTCGCGCCTGAGACTCCCGGGAGCCTCGCGCCCTCCCTGCTCGGTTCCGGGACCTCTGCATTCGCGACCGCGCGTCCCCGGTCCCTCCGTTGGCCTCTTTGCCTCTGCGCCTCCCGGCCGAGCGCCAAGCCAGCCTCTGTAGTACACATTCCCTGTCGTGGACCCGCGCTCCGAAAAGACCCGCCCGCTCTTCCCCGCGGCGGTGACCGCCGGCATCGTCACGCTCGAGGGCGTGCTCGAGCAGGTCGTCTTCACCAACGCCGAGAACGGCTTCTCGGTGGTCAAGCTGACCGTCCCCGACAAGCCGGGCCTGGTCACCGCGGTGGGCAGCCTGAGCGGCGTCCAGCCCGGCGAGAGCATGCGGCTGACCGGCCGCTGGGTGCAGGACCGCAAATACGGCGAGCAGTTCCAGATCGCCTCGTTCCTGACGGTGCGCCCCGCCACCCTCGCCGGCATCGAGCGCTACCTGGGCTCGGGGCTGGTCCCCGGCATCGGGCCGAAGATGGCCGAGCGCCTGGTGAAGAAGTTCGGGATGCAGACCCTGGAGGTCATCGACAACGACCCCAAGCGCCTGGCCGAGGTCCAGGGCATCGGGCCGGTGCGCCGCGCGTCCATCCAGGTCGCCTGGGAGGAGCAGCGCGAGATCCGCCAGGTGATGATCTTCCTGCAGTCCAACGGGGTCAGCGCCTCGCACGCGGTGCGCATCTTCAAGCAGTACAAGGAGCGCTCCATCGACGTCGTCCGTGAGAACCCCTACCGGCTCGCGGCCGACGTCTTCGGCATCGGCTTCAAGACCGCGGACCAGATCGCCGGGAACCTGGGCATCCCCAAGGACTCGCCGCGCCGCGCCGAGGCCGGCGTGCTGCACGTGCTCTCCGATTTCTCCGACGAGGGCCACGTCTACCTGCCGCGCGCGAAGCTGGTGGAGAGCGCCAAGGAGATCCTGGCGATCGACACGCCGATCATCGAGGCCGCGGTGGACGCGATGGCCTCCCACGAGGAGGTGGTGGTCGACACCGCCGCCGCCTCGACCGCGTCCGAGGGCGCCGCCGTCTACCTGCGCTCGCTGCACACCGCGGAGTCCGGGCTCGCCGCCTCGCTGCGCGCGCTGCTGTCGGCCCCGGTCAAGCCCATCTCCATCGACATCGAGAAGGCGCTCGCCTGGTTCGAGCAGCGCGCCCGCATCGAGCTCGCCCCCGAGCAGCGCGAGGCGGTGCGCCAGGCCGTGACGTCCAAGGCGCTGGTCATCACCGGCGGGCCGGGCACCGGCAAAACCACGCTCGTCAACGCCGTCATCCAGATCCTCGAGCGCAAGGGCCGCAAGATCCTGCTCGCCGCGCCCACCGGCCGCGCCGCCAAGCGCATGGCCGAGGCCACCGGCCGCGAAGCCAAGACCATCCACCGCCTGCTGGAGTTCACCCCCAAGGGCGGCACCTTCCAGCGCCACCAGGAGAACCCGCTCGAGGCGGACCTGATCGTCATCGACGAGACCTCGATGGTCGACACGGTGCTGGGCGACCACCTGCTGCGCGCCGTGCCGGCGCACGCCCAGCTCATCTTCGTCGGCGACGTGGACCAGCTGCCCTCGGTCGGCCCGGGCAGCGTGCTCGCGGACCTCATCCGCTCGCAGGCCGTGCCGGTGGTCCGCCTGCAGCGCATCTTCCGGCAGGCCGAGGAGAGCCTCATCGTCGTCAACGCCCACCGCATCAACGAGGGCGAGCTGCCGCGGCTGCACAACAAGGACGGCTCCGACTTCTTCTTCCTCTCCGAGGAGGATCCGGAGGGCGTGCTGGCGACCCTCAAGTCGCTCCTGCGCGAGCGGCTGCCGCGCAAGTTCGGGCTCGACCCGGTGAAGGACATCCAGGTGCTCACCCCCATGCACCGGGGCTCGCTGGGGGCGGCGAACCTGAACCAGGAGCTGCAGGGCATGCTCAACCCGGCGGGCCCGGCGCTGGTCCGCGGCAGCCGCACCCTGCGCGTCGGCGACAAGCTGATGCAGATCCGCAACAACTACGACCTGGACGTCTTCAACGGCGACGTGGGCCGGCTGGAAGAGATCGACGAGCAGGCGCAGCTCGTCCACGTCGACTTCGACGACCGCCGGGTGACCTACTCCTTCAACGAGCTGGACGAGCTGATCCACGCCTACGCCTGCACGGTGCACAAGGCGCAGGGCAGCGAGTACCCGTGCATCGTCATGCCGGTGCACACCCAGCACTACCCGCTGCTGCAGCGCAACCTGCTCTACACGGCCGTCACGCGCGGCAAGAAGCTGGTGGTGCTGGTGGGCAGCAAGCGGGCACTCTCGATAGCGGTGAAGAACGGTCGCACCGGCGAGCGCCACACCGGGCTGGCGGATCGCCTGCGGTCACCTTGAGGACGGGGCCATGCCACTGCCTCCCATGACCGAGCCCGAGAGCCGCGCCGAGCGCGTCGCCACGGCCCTCGTCGGCGGCGCCACCACCGGCTTCCTCATCGGGACCCTGCTCGGCCTCAACGCCGCGCAGAGCGCCAGCCTCGCCCTTCGCCCGCTGTCGAAGAAGGCGTTCCGGCGCTTCAACCGCTGGGCCGCGCAGAGCTGGTGGAGCCTGCTCGTCGAGTCCACCAAGGTCCTCTACGGCACCCACCTCGTCGCCAGCGGCGAGGACGTGCCGCCGGGCGAGAACGCCATCGTCCTGTGCAACCACCAGGAGATGGCCGACATCCCCTACCTGCTCGCCTGGGGCCGCGAAAAGGGCCGGCTGGGCGACATGAAGTGGTTCGCCAAGAAGTCGCTCAAGTACGTCCCCGCCATCGGCTGGGGCATGTGGTTCCTGGACTGCCCGTTCCTCGACCGCAACTGGTCCAAGGACCGGCGCTCCATCGAGCGCACCTTCGGGGCCATCGTCGGCGAGAAGATCCCCATCTGGCTCGTCTCCTTCCCCGAGGGCACGCGCCAGACGGCGGAGAACCGCGCGGCGAGCCAGCAGTACGCCCAGGAGCACGGCCTCGAGCCGTTCGCGCACCTGCTCGTGCCGCGCACCAAGGGCTTCTGCGCCACCGTCCACGGGCTGCGCAGCCACGTGCAGGCCGTCTACGACCTGACCCTGGCCTTCGAGAAGGGCGTGCCCACACTGTGGCAGTTCATGAAGGGCTACGCGCGCCGCGCCCACCTGCACGTCCGGCGCTTCCCGATCGAGACGCTGCCCGAGGACGACGAGGCGCTGTCGCAGTGGCTGGTCGAGCGCTTCCGCGAGAAGGACGCGCTGCTCGGCCGCTTCTACCAGACCGGGAGCTTCGAGCCGGCCGACGCCGGGAAGCGGACCGCCGGGTAGCCGGCCGCTTCGGTCCGACACGCGGCCGGAGTACGCTGCCCCGCAAATGACCTCTCTCCCCAGCCGCCCGAGCGAACAGCGCCGCGCCTCCGACGTGCTCGAGGCGCTGCTCGAGCAGTCCTCGCGGCAGTCGGAGATCGTCATCGCCTACCTCCGGCTGGGCATCGGCACGGTGGCGCTGGTCAAGTTCCTCTCTTCCCTGCTGATGGCGTCGAGCCCGAGCCTGCACTCGGCCCTCGACTCGGCGGTGATGGCCTCGGGCATCGTCTTCTCCGGCGTCATCCTCACCCTCGCCGCCCGCAAGGTCCCCACCGCCCGGCTGTCGATCGCCGCGGTGATCTTCGACGCCGGGCTCGCCCTGCACTTCCCGCTGCTCGACGCCCTGTTGCCCGAGCCCGGCTACCTCGGGCTGCTGAGCAACCAGAACTTCGCCCTGCCGTGCCTGGTAGCCGCCTGCGCCGGCGTGCGGCTCTCGCGACGGGTCGCGCTGTGGGGCGTCATCGGCGCCTTTGTCTCGCTCGTCGCGGCCCTGACCGTCGAGGTCCTGGCGGCCCCCTGGACGCAGCCCGGGCTGGGGCGCATCTGCCTGGGCCTGGGCTACTACGGCTGCTTCGCGACCCTGGGCCTCGCGCTCGCCCACCGCGCACGCAAGCTCGTCTACTCCGCGGCGGACAAGGCGGTGGAGGCCGAGCGCGTCCGCCAGCGGCTGGGCGCCTACGTCTCCGAGGAGGTCGCGCTCCAGGCGCTGCAGGGCCCGGAGCTGACCTTGGGCGGCCGTCGCCAGGACGTGGCGGCGCTCTTCAGCGACCTGCGCGGCTTCACGTCCTGGAGCGAGCGGCTGGAGCCGGAGCGCATCGTCTCCCAGCTCAACGACTACCTGGACGCGGTGGTGACGGCCATCCGCGCCGAGGGCGGGGTGGTCGACAAGTACATCGGCGACTCGGTGATGGTGGTCTTCGGCATCCCCGAGCCCAGGCCCGACGACGCGGCGCGGGCGCTGCGCGCGGCGGCGGGGATGCAGCGCGCGCTCGAGGCCCACAACGCAGTTCGGGTGAAGCGGGGCCTGCCGCCGCTGGCGCAGGGCGTCGGCGTGCACTTCGGGCCGGCGGTCGCGGGCAACATCGGCACCAGCGACCACCTTGCAGTTCACGGTGGTGGGCGACACGGTGAACCTCGCCAGCCGGCTGGAGACCGCGACGAAGGAGCTGGGCGTCGGGGCGCTGTTCTCCGCGGAGGCCGTGGCGGCGGCGAGGGCCAGCGGCGCCCCAATCCCCGAGGTGGCGGCCAGGGGGCGCATCCACGTCAAGGGGCGGGAGGCGGAGATCGAGGTGTTCGCGATGGCCAACGCGGGCGTCGTGGGCGCAGCCCCGGCGGCGGTGGCTGCCAGCGGGCGGGGCTAGGTCCGGGTGCCCCGAGGTTCGTTCCGGGATACGCCGCGCTGAAACAGCCGGCGACTGAAGTCGCGCCTGAACGTTGCGAAGCCCGCCTGCGCGGGCTGGGTGGCCGCGAGTCGGCTCGGGACGAGAATCAGGGAATTCGAAGTCCCATGTGCACGCTGCATCTCGGGATAGCGCCCTTGCGTCTGTCACTACTTGGTCCGCGAAGGCGGACCTCGCAATCGAGGCGCGGCTTCAGCCGCCGGCAGGCCCAGTCCCTGAACACCCTGATCGAACTTGCGGCCGCGAAGCCAGGTCCGCGCCGAACGGCTCGCGCGCCGGTCAGGCGCAGCGTCGAGCGGGCGGAGCGCCAGTGATCGCCTCGTCGAGCGACTCGGCGTCTTCGCGAATCTTGCTCAGCCGGAGCTCGAGGTACTCGGCCATGATCTCGGTCCCCCGCCGATCGAGCGCGCCGGCCTTGCCCTCGACGTACTCGCGCAGCCTCGCGAGCGGGTAGTCGAGGAGCCCGAGGTCGCGCTCCAAGCTGCGCGCGCCCATGCAGGTGTGCGTCTTCAAGGCCTCGAGAAGGCTCTTGATCGCCTTCTCCACGCCAGCGAGATCCACCGACGCTGCGCGAGGATCGGTGCGGATTCCGGCGGACAGCGATCCCAGACAGAAGTCGAACGCGCCCTCGATGGCACCCATCAATCGGGCGCCTGCCTCGGTTCTCATTCTCCCCACTCCTTGGTGACTCCTCGGTGACCTTCCCGCCTATCCACTCCATGGCGTGTGCCAAGGGTCGTCGGGCGCCCGCGCCCGCGGCCTCAGAGGAGCGGCGCTGGGCTGCCCACAGATGACGCACCTCGTCATGAACGGACCGTTCAATCCGACACCGGGTCCGATTGAACGTTTGCTTGCGCCCCTCTCTTGCGCGACCCGCCGAGGAGCAGCCGCGGAGAGCAGAGGCCCGGTCCCTACTCCGCCACCGCGCCTATCGCCGCCCGCTCCTCCGCCACCGGCGGCCCCCCGAGCGGAGGCAACCGCTTGCGGTACGGCAGCACGCGGATCTGCTCGCCCGCGCGGTGCCGCTCCTGCACGCCTTGCCAGAAGGCGATCGTGAACAGGTCGCCGTGCACCGCCTGGAAGACCGCGCGCTGCGCCTCGGGCAGGGCGATGAACGCCGGGAACTCCTCCGGGAAGACGTCGTGCTCGCCGACGTAGAACCAAGGCTCGCTCGACATCTCGTCGTAGACGTCGTCGGTGTGCGGCATCGCCCGGAAGTTCACCTGGGTCAGAAGCTGCAGCTCGTCGTAGTCGTAGAAGACGACGCGGCCGTCCGGCTTGACCCCGAAGTTCTTGAGCAGGATGTCGCCGGGGAAGATGTTCACCGCCGCCAGCTCCTTGATGGCATTGCCGTAGTCCAGCACCGCGGCGCGCACCGCGGCGGCGTCGCGCGAGCGCAGGAACAGGTCCAGCGGCACGACCTTGCGCTCGGTGTACGCGTGCCCGATCACCACGGTGTCGCCGTCGAGAAAGACGGTCTCGCCGGCCTCGCGCAGCAGCTGCCCGAGCAGCTCGTCCGAGAAGCGGTGCCGGGGGAAGCGCAGGTGCTCGAACTCCTGTGCGTCCAGCAACCGGCCGACGCGGTCGTGGGCGAAGACCAGGCGGTAGCGCTCCATGACCTCGGCGCGCGAGGTGTCCTTGGGCTGCCCGGGCTTGTCGCGGATGACCTTGAAGACGAGGTCCAGGTTGGGGAGCGTGAAGACGATCATCACCAGGCCGGCCACGCCGGGCGCGGGGACGAAGCTCTCCCCGGTCTCCGCCAGGCGCGAGCGCAGGTGGCGGTACAGCTCGGTCTTGCCGTGCCGCTTGTGCCCCAGCGCGGTGTACAGCTCCGGCTCCGGCCGCTTGAGCAGCGGCCCCAGGAACTTGACCGTCGCGCGCGGGTGCGGCTGGGCGTGGAAGAAGTAGGTCCGCGACAGGCTGAAGATGCCCGCCACCTCGCGCGCGTCCATCATCACCGCGTCCGCGCAGATGCCCTCCGGCGGGTTGAGCAGGGCGATGACCAGCGGCAGGAAGCCCTCGCCCGTCCACACCCGGCCGATGAGATAGGCCGCCTGGCCGCGGAAGAACGGCTCGGCGAGCAGGTCCAGCCGCTCGATGGGCGGGGCGTCGCGCTCGGCGAGCAGCCGCTCCATCTCGGCGGCGACCCGCGCGGCGTCGGCGGCCGGGTCGCGCAGCGTGAAGAGCGAGTCGGCGAAGACCTCGCGCAGCATCGCCGCGAGGGATCCGCCGGGGACGTAGCGCCGATAGAACGAGCGGTCGATCAGCCCGTCGGCAGTGCGGGTTGGGTCGCCGAACTCGGTCTCTGCATCGACCCCGACGGTGCCCAGCACGCGGCGGACGACGGAGTTGTAGAAGGTCTCCGCCAGCTCGGAGTCCTGCCGGGCCCTCGCCATCGCGCAGTACAAGGGCTTGGTCTGCGCCCAGGCCTTTCGTGGCTCCTCGGCGCCGTCGCCGGCCTGCGCCAGCTCCGCCAGGGCCGCCTCCACCAGGTGCTGATAGAGGTCCAGCCGCTCCCGCGTGTCGGCCTGCAGCTCGCGCCACTCGCGGCGCTCGAACCGGCCGCGCGCGCGCCGGGTGATCGCCAGGAAGCCCTCGGCGAAGCGGTCGTAGGCCTCCACGACGATTCGGGCGCGGCGCTCGGCGCTCTCTGGCGGGGGGCCGATGTTGATCATGGGAGTGCCTGTTGGATTCCCGATGAACGGTGGCGATGCGGGCGACCTTGGGGCAGCCCCCTGCGAAGCGCGGTCGACCTGCCGCGCAACCTCGCGTTTAATCTCGGCAATCCCGCCCATGCCCGACGACGCCTCCGATCGCTCGCTGGTCCTCGCCCACACGGTGGTGGCTCGCCCGCCGCTCGTGCCCGAGCTGTCGCTGCGCCTGGTGACCGAGGCCTGCCCGCTGTGGAGGGCGACCGAGGCGGACCTCGAGAAGCTCGGGCTGCCCGAGCCGTTCTGGGCCTTCGCCTGGCCGGGCGGGCAGGCGCTCGCACGGCACGTCATCGATCATCCCGAGCTGGCCCGCGCCCGCCGCGTGCTCGACTTCGGCTCCGGCTGCGCGGTCGAGGCCATCGCCGCCGCCAGGGCCGGCGCCGCGTGCGTCCTCGCCGCGGACATCGACCCCTTGGCGTGCGAGGCCGCGTCCCTCAACGCCGCGCTCAACGGCGTCGCGCTCGAGACGACCTGCCGCGACCTGGTCGGCCTCGACGAGGGATGGGACCTGGTGCTCGTCGGCGACATGTTCTACGAGGCGGCGCTGGCCGAGCGCCTCGCGGACTGGCTCTCGCGGCTCGCCGCGCGCGGGGCGACCGTGCTCGTCGGCGACCCGAACCGCGGCTTCTTCGACGCCGCGCGCGCCGAGCGGCTGGCCGAGTACGACGCCCCGGCGGACGTGGACGTCGCCGGGCGCTACCGGCGGGCCACGGCGGTCTTCCGGATACTTCGCTGAGCCGCGGGGCCGGCGCTCAACCGCACCAGCCGTAGCCGTCGCCCATCGGCACGCAGTCCCTTCCGGTCGCGCAGCTCGAGAAGGCTTCGAGGCAGTACGGCAGGCAGACGCTGAAGCCCGGTCCCAGGCACCCCATCCCCGGCTGGCACTCCCAGTCGAAGAAGCAGGAGCTGTTCAGCGGCCGGGAGCCAGCGTCCAGGCAGAGGTAGGCCGAGGTGCCGTAGTCGTAGTAGCAGGCCTGGCCAGCCGGACAGTCCACCTTGCTGGTCGGATCGCAGATCGGGTACGAGGCGCAGGTCCCTGCGCTGCAAGCCTGGCCGGGGCGGCAGCACTGGCCACCGCAAGGGCTCGCGCAGGCGACGCAGATCCCCTCCACTCCCGCGATGAGGCTCATGCAGGCCTGGCCGAGGCCGCACCCCACCGAGCTGGGCGCCGAGCAGAGCATGCGACACTGCTTCGGCCCGCCGGTGGAGAAGCAGGAGAGCCCGGGCTGGCACTCCTCGCTGCGTTCGCAAGCCGCGCCCTCGGCGAGCGCGCCCGCGGGGCGGCAGACCCACGAGGACATCAGGGCGTCGGCGTAGCAGCCCTCGCCGGTGGGGCAGGCCCCGGTCACGAGCGGGTTGCACGACGTGCCGGCGGAGCAAAGCCCGTCGGAGCTGCACGCCGTCCCCGCCGGGCAGCAGAAGCCCGAGCAGTTGCGCTCCGCCGGGCAATCGCCGCAGACCCCCGCCCAGGCGTCCACCGCCTCGCACGCCTGGCTCATGGTGCAGCCCACGGCGGTCGCGGGGTCGCAGTACTCGAGGCACATGCGCGTCCCGCCGCGCTCCAGGCAGTCGGTGCCGGCCCTGCACTGGTTGCTCACGGAGCACGGATTGCCGGCCGGGACGCTGCCCGCCCGGAAGCAGCGGTAGCTCGCGCTCGTCTCGTCGAAGTAGCAGCCCTCGCCGGCGGCGCAGCCGAGCTGCCAGGTGGGGTCGCACGTCCCGCCCGACCGGCACGTCCCCTTCGCGTCGCACCACTGCCCCGCGGGGCAGGAGGTCGCGGTGCACTCGCAGGTCAGCGTGGCGGGATCGCAGAACGGCGCCGCGCCCGCGCAAGGCGGACTGCAGGTGGCGGCCTGGCAGGCGCCGTTCACGCACCTCTGGCCGGTCCCGCAGGAGATCTCCGTGCAGCGACACGTCTTCGTCGCCACGTCGCAGGCGGGCGTCGTCCCGGCGCACGCCGGCACGCAGGAGTCCGGCAGCGCGCAGGCCCCGGTAGAGGCGTTGCACACCTTCCCCACCGCGCCGCAGGACGCAGGCGTGCACCGGCAGGTCAGCGTGGCGAGATCGCAGTAGGGGACTTCTCCGGCGCAGGCCGGGCTGCAGGTCGTCGCCACGCAGGCTCCGCCCACGCACTGCTGACCGGCTCCGCAGGAGGTCGAGGTGCACTTGCACGTCTTGGAAGCCGGGTCGCAGACGGGCGTCGTTCCCCAGCACGTGGGGCTGCAGTCCGGCGCGATGCAAGTGCCCGCGACGCACTGCTTGCCGCCGGCGCAGGAAGTCGCGACGCAGCGGCAGGTCAGGGTGGCGCCGTCGCAGTCAGGGGTCTCGCCGCTGCAAGCCGGCACGCAGGTGGCCCGGCACTTCCCGCCCACGCAGAAGGTCCCGACGCGGCAGGACGTCGCGGTGCACCTGCACGCGCCGTCGGCGGGATCGCACACCTCCCCGGAGACGCAGTAGACGTCCTTGCAGACGTCCGGGTTGACGCAGCGGCCCGCCGTCGGGTCGCAGACCGAGGGATGGAGGCACACGCCGCAGAAATAGCCGCAGGGATCCTGCCCGCACTCGCGCTCGCCGCAGCCGCAGGCCGCGCAGGCGCCGTCGATGCAAGCCTGCGCCCCGCCGCAGCAGTCCGCCCCGCACTGGCTTCCCGCGGGGCAGGCGCCGCAGCGGCCCTCGCCGTCGCAGAACGTCCCCGGGACGCAGGTGCCGCAGGCGCCACCGCACCCGTCGGGGCCGCACTGGCGGTCCCCGCAGCTGGGCTGGCAGCCGCCACCGTCCCGCCTGCGGCCCCCGCCGTCCGGCATCTCGAACCGGGCCTCGGTGGTCGGCGTGAAGCAGCCGCCGAGCCCGCACGCGGCGAAGAGCACCAGGTGATGCCAGCGCAGTCCCGACATCGCGAACCCCTCCCTACGGTCAGGCCCCCCAGCGGGCGCCACTCTAGCCGCTCGCTCGCTCCGTGAGTACCCGCGCCCGGTCCCGCGAGTCGGGTGCCCGCCGCCGCGCGCCGAGGCCCGGCAAGGGAGACCTCGCGCGAGCCCTCGCGGCCTGACATTATCGGCACCTTCGATCCCGCCCCCATGACCGCCCCTTCCGCCACGAGCGTCCCGCGCACGACCCTGAGGGCCCGGCTGCTCTCTGCGTTCACCATCGCCATCCTGATCCCCTCGGTGGTGACGGCGCTGGTGGCGACCTGGACCATCCGCCACCAGGTGCGCGCCGAGGCCCAGGCGCGCGTGGACTCCGACCTGGAGGCCGCCAAGGAGATCTACGGCAACAACCTGGAGCGCATCCTCGACGCCCTGCGCATCCACGCCGCCCGCCCGCTGGCCCTGGCCGTCCTCGCCGACCCGGACCCGGACTCGCACCTGGAAGTCCTGGAGGCCATCCGCAGGGCCGAGAACCTGGACGTGCTGACCGCGCTCGACGCCTCGGGGAAGGTGATCCTGCGCGTCCACAACCCGGGCTTCGCCGGCGACGTCCTGCACAGCCCGGTCGCCCAGCGGGCGCTGGCCTCCCGGTCGCCGCAGGCCGCGGCGGCCATCGTCCCCCTCTCGGCGCTGGAGCTGGACGGCGCCGCGCTGGCCCGGCGCGCCGCGACCGGGATCAAGCCGACGCCGATGGCCCTGCCGTCCAAGGGCACGCGGCTGGAAGCGGGCATGATGCTCACCGCCGTGGCGCCGGTCATCGACACCGACGGCCAGGTCGCCGGCGCGCTGCTCGGCGGCATCCTCCTCAACGGCGACAACCGCCTGGTGGACCGCATCCGCGACACCGTCTTCCAGGGCGAGGCCACCCCCGGCGCGGCGACCATCTTCCAGGACGACGTGCGCATCGCCACCAACGTCACCGACCGCAGCGGCCAGCGCGCCCTCTCCACCCGGGCCTCGGCCGAGGTGGCCAACGCCGTGCTCGGCGGCGGCCGCACCTGGCACGACCGGGCCTTCGTGGTCGACGACTGGACGCTGGCCGCCTACGCGCCGCTGACCGACGTGCGCGGCGCGGTGGTGGGGATGCTGTACGTGGGCGTCCCGGAGCGCACCTACGTCCAGCGCATGTGGCGCTACCTCGCGCTCCTGCTGGGGATCAGCCTGTGGGGCGTGCTGGTCGCCGGCCTGACCGCCATCCGCGTCGCCAACCGCATCTCCACCCCGCTGATGGCCCTGGAGCGCGCGGCCCAGGCGGTGGCCAAGGGCGACTACCGGCAGCGGGTGCTCGCCGAGTCGCCCGACGAGATCGGCCAGCTCTCCGAGAGCTTCAACCGGATGACGGTGGACCTGGAGCGCACCCACCAGGAGCTGCGGGCCTGGGGCGCGAATCTGGAGATGAAGGTCGCGGAGCGCACCGCCGAGCTCAAGAGCATGGGGGACCAGATGGCCCAGCGCGAGAAGCTGGCCTCCATCGGCGAGCTCTCCGCGGGCATCGCCCACGAGATCAACAACCCCAACACCTTCATCCGCGGCAACATCGCCATCGTCGCCGAGGCGCTGGAGACGCTGCTGCCCATCGCCGACGAGGCCGCCAGGCGGGACCCGAACCTCAAGGTGGCGCGGCTGCCCTACGCCGCCTTCCGCGAGAACATCGGGACGCTGGTCACCGACATCTCCAGCGGCGCCGACAAGATCATGCACATCGTGGCGGACCTGAAGAAGTTCGCGCGCCACGACGACGGCGGGCTGGACGAGGAGGTGGACCTCAACGCGGTCGTCCACGCCTGCTCGCGCCTGGCGCACAACCAGGTCAAGCGCAACGCCAAGGTGATCCTCGAGCTGGCGCCGGACCTGCCCAAGGTGAAGGGCAACTCGCAGCGGCTGGAGCAGGTGCTGGTGAACCTGCTCATCAACGCCGCGCAGGCCATCGAGGAGAAGCAGGGGATGGGCACCATCCAGGTGCGCACCCTCGCCCGCCCCGACGGCCGCGTGGCGATGTGCGTCAAGGACGACGGCGCGGGGATGACCGAGGAGGTGCGCCGGCGCATCTTCGACCCGTTCTTCACCACCAAGCGCCACCGCCACGGCACCGGGCTGGGGCTGTCGGTGAGCTACGGCATCGTCAGCGAGCACGGCGGCGCCATCGAGGTCGACAGCGCGCCCGGGAAGGGCGCAGAGTTCCGCGTGCTCCTGCCGGCGATCGCCCGACGCCCCGAGCCCGGCGAGGGGCCGTCCACCAAGCCCGAGGCGGCGCCGAAGTCCGGCGGGGGCGGGGGCTAGAGCACCGTGGAGCGCATCCTCATCCTCGACGACGACGCGGCGATCCTCTCGTACCTGCGCGTCTTCTTCATGCAGCTGGGGCGGCACGAGGTGCGCACGCTGCAGGAGAGCCCGAAGGCCGTCGCCACCATCGAGGAGTTCCGCCCGGACCTGCTGCTGCTCGACATCGACATGCCGCGGATGACCGGCATCGACGTCCTGCGCGCGCTCGGCGGCCACGCCCTGCGCCCGGAGATCCTGGCCATCTCCGGCGTCGAGGACGTCAAGCTGGCGGTCGAGGCGATGAAGCTGGGCGCCTACGACTACCTGACCAAGCCGCTGGACGCCGAGAAGCTGGTCATCGCGGTGGACCGGGCGCTGGAGCGGCGCACGCTCAAGCGCCAGGTGGAGACGCTCAAGGAGAAGCTGGCCGGCGAGCAGACCCCGTTCGCGCGCATCGTGACGCGCTCGCCGAAGATGCTGGAGGTCTTCCGGCGCATCGAGGTCGTGGCGCCCACCTCCAACCCGGTGCTCGTCTGGGGCGAGTCGGGCACGGGCAAGGAGCTGGTCGCGCGGGCGCTGCACACCCTGTCGCCGCGGCGGGACAAGCGCTTCGTGGCGGTCAACGCCGGGGTCTTCGCCGCCGAGCTCTTCGCCTCGGAGTTCTTCGGCCACGCCAAGGGCGCCTTCACCGGCGCCCTGAGCGAGAAGAGCGGCATCATCGAGGAGTCCAACGCCGGCACGCTCTTCCTGGACGAGATCGGCGAGCTGTCCCTGCCGATCCAGGTGAAGCTTTTGCGCGTGCTGCAGGAGGGCGAGTACAACCGCGTCGGCTCGACCGAGAACCGCCGCGTCGACGTGCGCCTGGTGACGGCCACCAACAAGGACCTGCGCGAGGAGATCCAGAAGGGCAGCTTCCGCCCGGACCTCTTCTACCGGCTCAACGTCTGCTCCATCTACCTGCCGCCGCTGCGCGAGCGCGGGGACGACGACGTCGACCTGCTCTCGCAGTACTTCCTGGAGCGCTACGCCCAGCAGCACGGCAAGGCCGTCTCGACCCTCTCCGAGGAGGTCCGCGGCCTGCTGCGCCACTACCCGTTCCCGGGCAACGTCCGCGAGCTGGAGAACCTCATCAACAGCGCCGTGCTGCTCGAGCCCGGGCCGGAGCTGACGCGCTCGTCGCTGCCCCAGTACTTCCTGGAGGCGACGCACGAGAAGCTGCGCGGGCCCCACGGGCCGCCGGAGGGCTGCGAGGGCGAGGTCGACTGGTCGCTGGAGCGCATGGAGGCCGACCACGTCGGCCGGGTGCTGCGCTTCGCCAACGGGAACCGCACCGTCGCCGCGCGGCTGCTGGGCATCTCGCGGGTGACGCTGCTCGCGAAGATCCGCGCCTACAAGCTGGAGTGAGCGCGAGAGTCCCGCGCCGGGCCGGGCTGCTCGGCAGGACGGCCCCTCTCGAACCGCCTGCCCCGAGGCGACATCCGGGGCCTCCTGTCCTTCTCCGAGTGGGACTGCGGGTCCCTGCCCCCTCGAGTTCGCCGACGAATGCGGACAAGCCCGCGCAGTTCCTTCGGATCTTCGTCCCCCCAGAGGAGAGCGTTGCCATGAGGTCCAATTCTCGCGTCCCAGCCCTGGCACTGGCCATCGCGCTCGGCTTCTCGGCCACCGCGTTCGCGCAGTCGCCTGACCGCGAACTCCTCTTCCACCCGAACCTGGACACCGACCTCCCGGCCACCTTCGACGCGCCCATCGTGCTCGGGCGCGCCGTCGCCGCCGACCCGGTCTGGACGCGCACCGGTCTCTGGGCGGATCGGCCCGAGGCGCTCTGGGGCCTCGCCCAGGTCGAGGACGCGCGGCCGCCGGTCTGGGATCCCTCCTCCGACACCTGGTTCGCCTGGGCCCTGGGCATGTTGGTGCAGGTCCGCCCCGACGGCAGCCTGCCGGTGATCCTCGAGAGCCTTCCCGGCCACGACTTCGACATCCGCGCCGCGAAGGGCCTGCTCGTCTACCGCGACCCGGCGCGCGACGAGATCGTCCTGGTGCGCCTGGACGGCAAGAACGAGCGCCGGGTGCTCCTCTCCGGCTTCCACTTCTTCAACCCGCGCTTCTCGCCGGACGGCACGCGCATCGTGGTGAGCGAGAGCCGCGCCGAGGGCGGGCACCTCTGGTTGATCGAGGTCGACGGCGAGCGCGCGACCGACCTCGGCCGCGGCGAGCAGGCGTCCTGGAGCGCCGACGGCCGCCACCTGGTGTTCCTGAAGATCGACCACGACGGCCACCGGCTCACCGCCTCCAGCCTCTACACCCGCGACATCGCCTCGGGCGTCGAGCGCCGCCTCGCCGTCACCCGCGCCCACCTCGCGCTGCAGCCGCGGCTCTCTCCCGACGGGCGCTTCGTGGCGTTCGTGGACGAAGAGACCAGCTCGCTGATGCTCTCGCGGCTGCCGAAGGAGGTCCGCTAGCCATGCGCGCCCTCCCGTCCCGCCTCCTCGTCGCCGCCCTCTGCGTCGCCGCGCCGTCCTCGGCCGCGGCCCAGAAGGTGATGCTCAACCCGAGCAACCAGGTGAACAACGCCGTCTGCGCCGGAGGCGTCGAGTCGACCTACGCGCTCAAGAACGCCAACAACGCCAAGGCCATCCTCGCAGGCGCCGGCTACGACGTCCGCGTGGACCAGGACTTCACCAACGCCCCGATCAACGCCAACTCCTGGGGCGCGAAGGTCTTCCTGAGCGTCCACTCCAACGCCGGCGGAGGCCACGGCTCGGAGACGCTGCGCGGCTGGCACGGCGACAGCACCGCCTTCACGAGCAAGGTCCAGGCCGCCATCGTCCGCACCCAGCTGCATCCCTACGCCAACCGCGGCACCAAGGACGGCATGTGCGGCGGCGGCCGCTGCTACGTGCTCAACAAGACCAACATGACCTCGGCGCTCGCCGAAGTGGTCTTCCACGACTGCTGCAGCACCAGCGCCGGCGCCGGGCACCCGCCCTCGGAGGCCGCCTACCTCGTCAGCGCCACCGGCCAGGCCGCGGCGGGCAAGGGCCTGGCGCAAGGCGTGTGCGACTACCTGGGCAAGTCCTGCAGCGGGACGACACCGTCGACCGGCTCGATCAAGGGCGTGGTCTACAAGAACGGCGACGTCAACCAGCACGTCGCCCCCGCGACGGTGAAGCTGAGCACGGGCGCCTCCACGACCTACACCGGCTCGGCGGTCTGGTCCTTCGACGTCCCCGCGGGCAGCGGCTACTCCATCACCGCCAGCGCGACGGGCTACAAGACGGCGACCAAGACCTGCGGCGCCGTCACCTCCGGCAACATCACCTACTGCAGCATCAACCTCGAGCCGGCCGGTCCGGCGACCGGCTTCCTCAAGGGCGTCGTCTACCAGAACGGCGCGACCACCGACCGCGTGACGCCCGCGACCGTGAAGGTGAGCAGCGGCGCCACCGCGACCTACTCCGACCCGTCGGCGGTCTGGTCCTTCGAGCTGCCGGTGGGCTCCTATTCGGTCACCGCCAGCGCCGCCGGCTACCTCTCCGCCACCCGCCAGTGCCCGGACCCGGTGACGGCGGCGGGGACGGTGTGGTGCAGCGTCGAGCTCGCCAAGGTGAAGCCCGCCGGCCCCGACGCCTCCACCCCTCCGCCGCCTCCGGATACCTCGACTCCGCCGCGCCGCGACGCCGCCACGCCCGGGTTCGAGCCGGATGCGGAGACCGCCGTCGAGGACCCGCCCGATGCGGACGCGGTGGATGAGCTTCCGGACGCAGGGACTGCGCCCGACCTGCCCGATGCGGGGCCGGTCGCCGGACGGGACGGGAGCAGCGTCATGCCTCCGGCCGCGGACGGCGGGTGCGGCTGTGGCGCCGGAACGGGAGGGCTCGGTCTGCTCGCCCTCCCCTTCCTAACTGCGATGATCCGGCGGCGTCGCCGCGGCTAGCGGGTGCGCTGTCCCGCGGCGAAGGCCTTGCGCGCCACCCGCTGGAACCAGTCTTCGACCGCGGTGTAGTCGCGAGGCCGCCGCGGCGCCGGGCCGGGCTGCGGCACACCGCTCGCGAAGCGCGCCTTGCCGTCGCCCGTCTCGAAGCGCTCGACGAACAACCGCTCGCCGCCCGCGAAGAAGGTCGCGCCGGGCGCCAGCGTCTTCAGCGGGCCGTAGGGCGCGTGCATCGAGGCCAGGTGCTCTCGGACCTGAGCCAGGCTCCAGGCCGAGCCGCCCGTCGCTTGCGCGTGGAGCCTGGCGAGCAGCTCGAGCCCGGTGGTCCCGGCGGGCGCCGCGAAGGCGCGGCGCGCATCCTGGACTCGCCGGTCCATCGCGGTGAGGCTCCCGTCCGACTCCGAGACCGCCGACGCCGGCAGCGCCACGTCCGCGGCGCGCGTGGTCTCGGTGGGCACGAGGTCGGCGGCGACGACGAAGCTCGCGGCGTCCACGGTGCGCGCCCAGGCCGAATCGGCCACCGGGTTCTCGCCCCAGACGAACAGGCCCTTGATCCGTCCCTCGCGCAGCGCGGCCTTCAGGCCGGCAAGGTCCTTGGCGCCCTCCAGCCTCTCCGGACCGCTCTCCGGCCGGATGCCGAGATCGTCGTACCCCTGCCCGTTGGCGTAGTGGCGCGCCAGCACCAGGCCCGAGCGCTCCGAGCCGAGGCGGCCGGTGAGCAGCAGCAGGTTGGCGATCTGCTCGAGGTCGCCCTCCGATCGGTCGGACGCCGAATCCAGGTCGTAGACGAAGACCACGCTCTTCTTCGGGTCGGCGAGGCGCTCGGCCAGCCTCCGGGCCTTGGCGGCCTCCACGCCGCAGACCCTCTCCACTGCGTCCAGATCCTCGGGCAGCCCGGCGACGAACTCCCTCAGGCCGCTGGTCCGCTCGACCGCGTAGTCCTCCTGGAGGCCGCCCTTGCGGACGACCTCGCCGGCGATCGCGTTGAGCAGCGTCGCCGAGGTCCCGCGCTTGGCGTCGAGCCGCTCGTAGGCGATGGAGCTGCTGCGCGTCTCGGTGGCGCTGACGCTCCAGCGCTCGGCGCCGCGGCGCATCGCGCGCTGCAGGTGGAAGCCGAGGACCGGGTTGTCCTCGGAGGGGTCGGCGTTGACCACCACGACCACGTCGGCCTGCTCGACCGCGCGCAGCGGCAGCGTCGAGGACGTCCGCCCGAGCAGGGCGTCGAGGGCGCCCGCCGTCCGGTCCTGGGACAGCGCCGCGAAGCTCGCCAGGTTGCGCGTGCCGAAGACCTCGTGCGCCAGGGCGCGGACGAGCGCCAGCTCCTCGTTGGTCGCGCGCGGCGAGACGAGGAACGCCAGCGCGCCCGGCCCGTGCTGGTCGCGGACCTTCTTCAGGCCGTTGGCCACGGCGGCCAGGGCCTGGGCGAGCGTCGCCTCCCGCTGATCCGACTCGCGGCCGGTGCGCGCCGTGGCGAGCCGTTCGGCGTCGCAGGTGAAGCGGTGGCCGAAGCGACCGCGCACGCACAGCAGGCCCTCGTCCCACTCCGGCGGCGGCTTGGAGGTGACCTGCCAGATGCGCTCGTCGGTCTTGTCGAAGGTCAGCGCGCAGCCCACGCCGCAGTAGCCGCAGACCGAGGGGAACGCGGTCGCGCGCCACGGCCCCGGCTTGTCGAGCGGGCTCCTCTGGTGGATGGCCGCGGTGGGGCAGGTCTCCAGGCAGTTGCCGCAGGAGACGCAGGTGGTGTCCTGCAGCGCGCGCTCCATCGAGGGCCGCATCATCGTGTCGAAGCCGCGGTGCACGAAGCCCAGCGCCGGCACCTTGAGCAGGTCGGCGCACAGGCGCACGCACTTGCCGCACAGCACGCACTTGTTGGGGTCGAACTCGATGAACGGGTGGCGCGAGTCGACCTTGAACTTCTTCACCTTGCCCCGGAGCCGCTTCTGGTCGACGGCGTACTCGTCGGCGTAGTGCTTGAGCTGGCAGGTGAAGACGGCCGAGCAGCCGCAGGACAGGCAGCGGGCGCTCTCCTCGTGCGCCTGGTGCGCGTCGATGCCGTGATCCATCTCCTTCCAGCTGCCGACGCGGTCCTCGGGCGCGTCCTTGCGGGCCTCGGCGCGCCTGGACTTCTCCATCCCGGCGAACCAGTCCGGGTGCGGGTCGGCCAGGTTGGTCTTCTTGCTGATGAACTCGGTGGGCAGCGGCAGCAGCTGCCCGGTGCGGATGAAGTGGTCGATGACCAGCGCGCACTTGCGCCCGGCGCCGATCGCGTCCACCGCCGCCATCGGGCCGCTGACCGCATCGCCGGCGCCGAAGACGCCAGGGATGTTGGTGGCGTAGGTCTTGGGATCGACCTGCACGGTGCTCCACTTGCTCGCCGCCACGTCTCCGACCTTGGCGCCCTTGGTGCCGCCCAGGTCCACGTCCTGGCCGATGGCCGCGACGATGGTGTTGCAGGGGAAGTCCGTGACCGCGCCCTCGATGGCCACCGGCTTGCGGCGCCCGCTGGCATCCGGGTCGCCGAGCTTCATCTTCTGGCAGCGCAGGGCGTGCAGGTGCCCGTCCTGCGACACCACCTCGAGCGGGGCGACCAGGAACTCGACGGTCACGCCTTCGGCGAGCGCGTCCTCGATCTCTCCGGGGTCCGCCGGCATCTCCTCGCGGGTGCGGCGGTAGACGATGACCGACTTGGAGGCGCCGCAGCGCAGCGCGGTCCGCGCGGCGTCGATGGCGGTGTTGCCGCCGCCGACGGTGATGACCGTGCCCTTCATCTCCGGCGCGCCCTGCTTCTTCACCTGCGCCAGGTAGTCCACTCCGCCGACCACGCCGGCGGTCTCCTCGCCCTTCACCCCCATCGGCTTGGCCTTGACCGCGCCGAGGGCGAGCAGCACCGCCTGGTAGCCGTCGGCCTTGAGCGAATCGAGGGTGAAGTCCTGGCCCAGGCGCACGTCGTTCGTGGCCTTCACTCCGTGGTCGAGGATGTGGCCGATGTCCTTGTCGAGCACGTCCGGCGGCAGGCGGTAGTCGGGGATGCCGTAGCGCAGCGTGCCGCCGAGCTTGGGGTGCGCGTCGAGGATCTGGACCGCATAGCCCTTCTTGGCCAGGAAGAAGGCCGCGGTCAGGCCCGCCGGCCCGCCGCCGACGATCGCCACCTTGTGGCCGTTGGGAAGCGCCTTCGCCACCAGCGGTGCGGCGGTCGCGGCGTCGGCGACGTAGCGCTTCACGAGGTTGACGCCCACCGGCTCGTCCAGCGTCTTTCGGCGACAGGTCGCCTCGCAGTAGCGGACGCAGACGCGGCCGCACACCGACGGCAGCGGGTTCTTCTCGCGCACCAGCGCCACGGCGTCGTCGGCGCGGCCGGCGTAGGCCAGCGCCAGGTAGCCCTGCACGTCCACGCTCGCCGGGCAGCGCGCGTAGCACTCGCCGCGGCAGTCCGCGTAGTGGTTGCTCGCGAGCAGCTCCAGCGTCTGCTTGCGCGAGGCCACGACGCGCGACGAGTGCGTCTCGATGACCATGCCCTCGCGGACCTCGGTCGCGCAGGAGAGCTGCAGCTTGGGCGCCTTTTCGATCTCGACCACGCAGAGCAGGCACGCGCCGTACGGCGGCAAGCGCGGGTCGTGGCAGAGCGTGGGGATCTCGATGCCCAGCGCCTTGGCGGCGTCGAGGATCGTCTGGCCAGTCTTCGCGTTGCAGGCCTTGCCGTCGATGGTCAGGCGGATCTCGGTGGTCTCAGCCATGGCTGTAGCCTCGGTTCGTCGAGGACGAGGGCGGGGAGTGCCCGGCCTCCGCGCCGGGGTCGCATCGGTCGGTCGTGTCGGTCGTGTCGGTCGGGGAGTACCCGACCTCCGTGCCGGGGTCGCGTCGGTCGGTCGTATCGGTCGTTCGGGCGCGCGACAAATGCCGCTCCCGCCACGGAGGGCGGGCTCTACCCGCTTCGCGCCTCGCGAGAGGATCGGATGTCATCGGGCTAGACCTTCTCGATCGCGCCGAGGTTGCAGGCGGTCATGCACTTGCCGCACTTGATGCACTTGGCCATGTCGATGTGGTGCGCCTTCTTCTTGGCTCCGGCGATGGCGCCGACGGGACACCCCTTCACGCACAGCTCGCAGCCGGAGCACTTCGCCTCCGAGACCACGTAGCTGACGAGCAGCGGGCAGCTGTGGGCGCGGCAGCGCTTCTCCTGGATGTGCTCCTCGTACTCGGCGCGGAAGTACCGGAGCGTGGAGAGCACCGGGTTGGGCGCGGTCTGGCCGAGGCCGCACAGCGAGGTCGAGCGGATGTGCTCGCCCAGGGAGACCAAGAGGTCCAGGTCGCCGTCCTTGCCCTTGCCGTCGACGATGCGCTGCAGGATCTCCAGCATCCGCAGGGACCCGATGCGGCAGCTCGTGCACTTGCCGCAGGACTCGTTCTGGGTGAACTCCAGGAAGAAGCGAGCCATCTCCACCATGCAGGTGGACTCGTCCATGACGATCATGCCGCCCGAGCCCATGATCGCGCCGGTCTTCACCAGCTGCTCGTAGTCGATCTTCGTGTCGCCGAGCTCGGCGGGGATGCAGCCGCCGGACGGGCCGCCCATCTGCACCGCCTTGAGCTTCCCGTCGCCGACGATGCCGCCGCAGACGTCGAAGACGATCTCGTTGACGGAGATGCCCATGGGCACCTCCACCAGGCCGGGGCGCTTCACCTTGCCGGCCATGGCGAAGACCTTCGAGCCCTTGCTCTTGTCGGTGCCCATGGCCGCGAAGGCCCGCGCGCCGTTGAGGACGATCCACGGGACGTTGGCGAAGGTCTCGACGTTGTTGATGTTGGTGGGCTTGCCCCACAGGCCGCTCGCCGCCGGGTACGGCGGGCGCAGCCGGGGCATGCCGCGCTTGCCCTCGATGGAGGCGATGAGCGCGGTCTCCTCGCCGCAGACGAAGGCGCCGGCGCCCTCCTTGACCTTGACGTGGAAGCGCGGGCCCTTGCCCAGCACCTTCTCGCCCAGGTAGCCGTTCTTCTCCGCCTCGGCGATGGCGTGCTTGAAGCGCACCAGCGCCTTCGGGTACTCGGCGCGGCAGTAGATGTAGCCCTCGGTCGCGCCGATGGCGTAGCCGCAGATGGCCATGCCCTCGAGGACCGAATGGGGATCGCCCTCGAGGACGCTGCGGTCCATGAACGCGCCGGGGTCGCCCTCGTCGGCGTTGCAGATGACGTACTTGAGATCGCCGGGGCTCTGCCGCGCGAGCTTCCACTTCACCCCGGTCGGGAAGCCGGCGCCGCCGCGGCCGCGCAGGCCGGACTCGGTGATCATCGCGATCACCTGCTCCGGGCTCATCGACGCGAGCACCCGGTCGAGCGCCTGGTAGCCGTCGCGGGCCAGGTAGTCGGACAGGCTCATCGGGTCGATGCGCCCGCAGTTGCGCAGCACGATGTGCTTCTGGGGCCTCAGGAACCCGCTCTCGGGCCCCTCCGCCTCGTCGACCAGCGCCAGCCAATCGGAGACGGGTCGCCCGGCGGTGACGTGTTCGTCGACGATGCGGCCGACCTTCTCCGGGGTGACGCGCGAGTACAGGTAGCGGTGCTTGCCGTCGCAGACCTCGACCAGCACCTCCGCGTAGCACATGCCCACGCAGCCGGTCTCCAGGACCTTGGCGTCGAGCTTCTTCGCGGCGGTCTGCCTGCGCAGCTCCTCGAGGACCTTCTCGGCGCCGGCGGCGACGCCGCAGGTGCCCGTTCCGACCGAGATGGAGAACATGTCCGACACCCCGAGCGAAGGGCGAGCAGCGCGAGCCCGAAGTCGAGGGGCCAGCGCCGTGCGTGGATTACCTGTACTTGCGCAGGATGCGGCGGATGGACTGGGCGGTGAGGCGGCCGAAGGTCTCCTCGCCGATCATCATCGCCGGGGCCAGGCTGCAGCAGCCCAGGCACGCCACCGGCTGCAGGGTGAACTGCCCGTCCTCGGTGGTGTCGCCGGATTCGAGTTGCAGCTCGTCGGCGAGCACGTCGCGCAGCAGCCCCGCTCCGTTGACGTGGCAGGCGGTCCCGTCGCAGATGCGGACGAGGTGCTTGCCCATCGGGCGCAGGCGGAACTGCTTGTAGAACGTGATGACGCCGTAGATGTCGCTCTCGCTGATGCCGGTCACGCCGCTGATGTGGGCGATGGCGTGGTCGGGCACGTACGAGTAGGCGTCCTGCGCCGCCTGCAGCAGCGGGATGAGTTGCCCCGGCTCGCCGCGGTACCGCCACAGGTCGTAGGCGAGCTTCGGGTAGCGCAGCGTGATCTGGGGCTCGACCGGCTGACGGGGCTCTCGCATGGCCGGCCAGCCTACATCTCCAGCAGGTGGACGACCTTGGCGGAGCGGGTGCGCGCGATGCCCTCGATGCGCTTGAGCTCCTCGGTGAGCACGCGCTCGTTCTCGCTGAAGGAGGCGGTCTGGAAGAGCAGCACCGCGTCGTGGCGCCCCTCGCAGGGGTCGCAGCTGACGACGCCCGGGAGGAAGTACAGGCGGGGCAGGACCTCGGAGAAGCGCCCGGGCTCGATGTCCACGAAGACGTAGGTGTTGAGCGCCTTGCGGCCGCGGGCGCTCTTCTCGGTCGCCGGGTCCACCGCGCGGCCCTGCTCGTAGTGATCGATGAAGTCGCGCACCGTGGGGTCGACCCGCGGCGGGATGATCGGGCAGAAGAGCGCCTCGACCACGCCCGGGACCGCGAGGACCTTCTCGTCCACCGCCTTGCGGATCTCCTCGTGGCTCTCGCCGGTCATCAGCATCACCACGTGGTAGGGCCCGTGGACCGCGTCGCAGTAGACCGCGCCGTCCATGAAGTAGAGCTTCTGGAAGGCGGCCATCATCTCGGCGTCGTCGGCGAGGCGGACCAGCACGTAGGCGGTCTGCGAGACCTCGGCCTTCTTGCCCGCGACCGGCGCCGGCCGCGCCTTGGACTGCGGCAGGCCGCCCATCACCCGGGTCAGCTCGTCGACCATGAAGGGCTTGGGCAGGAACGCGTCGCCGTGGCGGCCGCGCACGTCGTCCTCGGTCCCCTGGTTGCCGTAGGCGGAGACGACCACGATGGGCAGCGCCGGGAACGAGCTCTTGATGATCTCCACGAGCTTGAGCCCGTTGATGTCCGGCAGGCAGATGTCGGCGACCACGCACTGGTAGGGCGCGCCGGCGGCGTAGCTGCGCTCGATGAGCTTGAGCGCCGGCAGCCCCTCCTCCACCTCGTCCATCGCCCAGCCGCGCTGGCTCAGCCCGAAGCGCAGGCTGCGCCGAAGCCCCGCCTCGTCGTCGATGACCAGCACCTTGCCGTGGTCCGCGTTCATGGGTCCTCCCGAATCGAGCTTTCACGAATCGCCGGAAAAGGGCCGGCGCGATCGTTCACACCCGATTCGTGAGCAGGAAGCGAGCCAGGGTCCACCAGAGGGAGAGGCACTCGTCACGAACTGATCGATCTGGAAGGTCTTGATACAGCGACGCCGCGAAAGCCTCGTGGTTCCGAGGCCTTCGCGGCGTCTGGAAAGAAACTGATCGGCGATCAGTTACTGGTCGGCGATCGGGAGGTCGGTCAGCGGGCGTCCCGTCGACGCCGCAGCGAAGTGGCGAAGGCCAGGCCGGCCATCAGCATCAAGCCGCTGGCCACGGGATCGCTCGAGCCGCCGACGCCGCAGCCGCAGCCCTTCGAGCCCGCGCCACCGCCCGCGGCATCGGGAGCCGAGGTGGAAGAAGCGTCCAGGTCGGCGGGCTGCGCGGCGTCCCCCGTCGCCACCGTGCTCCCGTCGGGCAGGCGCACGACCTCGGCGTCGGGGCCGAGGACGACGGTGCCCGCATCCGGTCCGGACGCGGCGGCGTCGGGCCCGGGGGCCGCGGCATCGAGGCCCGGGGCGGCGGCGTCCGGTCCGGGAGCGGCTGCGTCCCTGCCCGGCGGCCGGGCGGCGTCGAGGCCGGGGACGCCCGCGTCGGGGTACCAGGGGAACCCGCCGTCGTAGCTCTCGCCGCCGACGACGGTCGCGGTGAGCTCGAAGTCGTAGAGCTGCGTGTTCCAGCCGTAGTTCGTGCCCACCGGCAGGATGTAGTACGCGCCCGGCGCCGGGTTGGCGATGGTGAAGGAGCCGCTCTTGACCGAGGTCGCGGTCATGCCGGTGTTCCTGAAGACCACGTGGCTGCCGTAGTTGACGTAGTACTTCACGCTGGAGGTCGCCTGGCCCTGGTCGTTGGTCGCCTTCACGGTGAGCTCCAGCGAGGTGGCGTTCAGGGGGACGGTGACCCGGTACTGCATCTCGAAGGGCGAGGTGCTCCCGGACAGGCCGAAGCTCTGCGGGTTGTAGAGCGAGCCCGTCATCTTCTGCCCGCTGGCGAGCTCGACCTCGCGGCCGCAGCCCAACAGCCCGTGGGCGGTGTAGGCGGCCAGCAGCGCGTCGTAGACCGTCGGGTGCGCGGTCGAGGCGGCCGCGAGGACCGCGTTGGCCGCGTCCTGGAACGTGGGCCGGGTCGACAGGGCGAGCAGGCCCTCGAACACCGCCAGCGGAACCTGCGCGTCCTTGGCGGCGGCGACGTACGCCTCCCAGTTGGCGCTGCCCCAGATCTGCCCGTCGTCGTGCGGCTCGCCCACGATGTCGTTCGGGCAGGAGCGGAAGTCGGTCAGGGTCCGGAAGTACTCGCCGGTGCCGGTCTTCGGTCCCACGTGGCGGCCGATCTTCGGGTCGTCGAGCACCACCGCCGGGAAGAAGTCGGCAAAGCCCTCGTGCAGGCCCATCTGCTGGCCCACCAGGCCCCAGGTGTCGGTGGTGTAGTTGTCGACGCGCGCGCCATGGTCCACCGCGCCGTGCGTGTACTCGTGCATCACGCTCAGGGAGTCGTAGGCGAAGTTGACGAAGCCGGTTCCCAGGCCGTAGTCGCTCAGGTTGCACAGGCCGACCATGATGGCGCTGTCGCCGTAACCGGCGTTGCAGGACATCCCGTAGTAGTCCGGGACCGGCGCGTAGTTGACGGCGACCGGCATGGCGAAGTCGAGGCCGGTGAAGCCGGTGGCCGCGAACCAGTCGTGCATCTGGTTGATGTGGAAGAAGGTGTGGACCTCGGCGAAGCCGTCGCTGAGGCTGCCCTCGTTGGGCGCGATCAGGTAGTCGCCGCCGAGGTCGGGCTTGGCCTTGCGGTCGGCCGCGGAGCAGTCCTGGCCCGGGGTGCAGTTGCTGTACATGTCGACGTAGCTGCCGACGAGCCCGGTGGTGCTGGGCAGGTTCGCCAGGTCGACGGTGGTGTAGTTCCCGGCCTCGGGGCAGTTGGGGTAGGCGTAGCCCTGGTTCAGCCGGAAGAAGTGGTTGGTGGACTGCAGGACCTCGCCGCTGAAGGCGTCGACCCAGACGTGGAACGAGCCGAGCGGCTCGGCGGTGGAGAGCTGGACCTCCCACACCGGGCGCCACTCGCCCGCCACGCCGGCGATGGCCTGGCGCACGAGCTTGGGCTCACCGGACCAGCGCTTGGGCTGCACCGCGCGGATCGCCGCGGTGGTGGCCTGCTCGGCGCTAACCAGGAAGGTGGCGGGCAGCTCGCCCAGGCGGACGAGGGCGTCGCCGACGATGCGCACGTGGCCCTGGCCGTCGACGGTGACGGCGATGTCCGCGCCGAGGACCGGCAGGCCGAGGTGCCGCTGGGCGAAGCGGTAGACGGCGAACGGCCCGGCGGCCTGCGGGCGCAGCGCCACGAGCGAGGAGAGCGCCGGGTCGAAGCCGAAGAACTCCGCGTCCCGGATCAGCATCGCGCGCACGGCGCCGGCGCGATCTCCGTCGGGCAGCGGGACGTCGAGCCCGGTGATCAGCGAGGGAGCGACCTCGCCGGCGCGGAGGGTGATCTGGGCGCCGGGGTTTCGGCCGAGGAACTCCGGCGCGGCAGAGGTCGCCGCAGGGAACGCGAGGAGAAGCAGGACGACGGACGGCAGACGAGCGGCAGCTCTCATAAGGGAGTCTCGATGTTGGATGTGGCTTCGCGGTGTCGTGTCTCTGTGCGACCGCGGCGTTCAGCCCGGCCCCGCGGCCAGCGGGAGGGCAGAACGATATCGGGGCCCCAGGGGCAAGTCGAGGACGCCCCCCATCACACAGTGACCCTGCCGGTTCCATGGGCCACCGCGCGCCGGATCGACCGCGGTTTCAGCGCGAACGCTCCAGGACGTTGACGAGGCACCCGAGCGTCCCGTGGAAGGGGAACGCGGCGCGACTGGGCACCGGCCGGACTTCCCAGCCCAGGCCCTGGTAGACCGCCCTCGCGCGCGCATCGAGCTCGGGCAGGCCGAAGGTGGGGATCCAGGCGATCTTCTTGCCCGCGCGCGTCTCGAAGACCCCGTTCGTGTAGGCCAGGTACGTCTTGTCGTCGAAGGGCACGGTGGGGACGCGCACGACCTTGAAGCCCGCCGCCTCCAGCGCCTTCCCGGCCCGGTCGAAGCGGGCGAGCGTCTCCGGCGAGAAGTCGGGGCGCAGCGGCTCGCCGCTGTCGGGGCTGGCCTCGCCCGGCACCCACCCCGCCCCGACGATCTGCCGGCCCTCGCGTGGATCGCCCAGCAGCACCGTCCCGTCCGTGAGCGGGGTCAGGTACATCGACAGGTGGTGGCGCGGGACGTCGCCGGGCTTCTCGCCGAGGACCACCACCTCGAGCCGGAACAGGTGCTCCAGGGCCTGCTTCAGCTTCGCCGGGGTGTCGAGGCCGCGGCCCGCGTTCTTGCCGACGAGGTTCGCGTCCACCAGCAGCCGCCCGCCGGTGATGGCGAAGTCGCCGGCGTCGAAGTCGAGCGGGACGATCGAGACGGCCAGCTCGGTGGGGAAGGCGCGTGCCAGGTCCATCGGGGCGTTCCAGTCCGCCAGCCGCTGGGGCCAGGCGCCGGCCGGCTCGGCGGGAGCGACCATGCGGATGGACCCGCGACCCTGCCCGGGCCGATCGGGATTGGTCACGAGCGCGCGGTCTTTCGACCACGGCGAGATCGGGCCGCTGGCCACGGCGACCTGGACCGGCCTCGCCGGCGCGTCGCCGCCGGGGAGCGTGGCGAGGAACGCCGCGAGCTTCGCCCGCGCTTCGCCGTCTTCGGAGGGCGGCACCAGCGCCAGCAGCTTCACCGCGGGATCCAGCGAAGGGAGGAAAGCCCGGTAGATCTCCGCGAAGATCGGCTCGCCGCCGGGGGTGTAGTGGAAGGCGAGGCGCGTGATGGGCCCGGCCGCCTCGTCGACCAGGGTCCCTTCCACCGGCGCCGATTCCCAGGCCGCCGGGCCGCGCCGCGTTGGCTGCAGCGCGAGGGCCAGGACGGCCACCCCGACCCCCACGCTGGTCCCCAGGAGAATCGCCAGCGTCCGCATGCCGAGCCGCATGGCCCGAGACTCTAGCTGACCTCGTCGGCGGGCCTCTTCTCGCAGCTGGCCTGGATGCGCACCCCGAAGGACTCCCGGGCCTCGAACATCTCCTCCTTCTTCGGCTTGACCTGGGCCGCGGCGATCCGCTTGGCGAGCTCGTCCGGCACCTGCAGCTTCTGGTCGGCCTGTCCGCCCGCGGGCACCGTCACCGCCAGCGTCGATTGCCAGACCACCTTCGGCATCGCCGGCACGCGCGACATCATGCTGTTGCGCACGCTGGTCAGGTGGGTCCCCAGCTCGCAGCGCTGCTCGGTCGAACCGGAGTTGGCGGCCTTGATGGCGATGACCCAGCCGTCGCCCTCCTTGGTCAGCATGCCGTCCACCGTCACGTCCTTGGCCAGCGCGGCGTGCTTCTTCTGCGGCAGGCCGGCATTGGTGGGACGAGCGCCGAAGACCACCAGCACCATCAGCGCGCCGGCGACGGCCGAAGCGGCGGCGGTTCCCCAGAATCCCGACGACTGGCTGCGGTTCATGACTGCCTCCTTGCTGCGGCTCCGCTTCCTTTGAACGGTCAGTCGTTCGAAGCGGTCTTTCCGGCTCGACAGGAGGCAATGCAAGGGCGTGCCCAGCTGCCCTTGGGCTGAGAAATCGCGTGGTTACCTTGAACGGGTCATGGAACGCCGATTGACGCTTTGCCAATCGGCGATCCGCCGAGGTGCCAGGCTCGCGCAGCCCGCCCCCAAGTCTCAGAGGCCCGGCTTGGCGGTCGCTGCCGTCGACCTGCGCGCCTCGGGTAGAGTTCCCCCGCGGGGGCGGAGGGCGACGCGTGGACTCGTACAAGTTCCTCGACTTCGCGACGCGCAAGGTGATGAAGGCCTGGTCCGATCGAGAGCCGAAGCGGCCGCCGGTCTGGACGCCGCTGCGCAAGCCCATGAGCCAGTGCCGGGTCGCGCTCGTCTCCAGCGCCGGCGTGGCCCGCAATGACCAGCCGCCTTTCGATCAGGAGGGCGAGCGCCGCAATCCTTGGTGGGGAGACCCGAGCTACCGCGTCATCCCGCGAGGCACCACCGAGCGCGACGTGCGGCTCTACCACCTGCACATCGACACCCGCCATGGCGAGCGGGACCTGGATTGCGTCCTGCCGATTCGCCGCCTGGAGGAGGCCCAGCAGGCGGGCCTGGTGGGCTCGGTCGCGCCGTCGCACTACTCGTTCATGGGCTACCTGCCCGACGCCCGGCCGTTCCTGACGGAGACCGTCCCGCAGATCATCGCGCGCATGAAGTCCGAGGAGGTCGACGCCGCGCTGCTGGTGCCGGCTTGACCCTTCTGCTGCCGGTCCGTGGGGCTGGCCTCCAGGGAGATCGAAGCCGCGGGGATCTCGACGCTGTGCCTGTCGATGATCCCGGAGTTGACCTCGGCCACTGGCGCGCCGCGCGTCGCCGGGCTCGAGTACCCGCTCAGCCGGCCGATGGGCCTGGCGGGCGACGCCACGGGGCAGTCGGCCGTGCTCCGCGCCGCGCTGGCGGCGTTCGAGGCCGCCACGCGCTTCGGCGAGGTGGTGGAGCTGCCGTTCCGGTGGCCCGAGCCGCGCGGCCAGGCCATGGGCTCGCTCCCGCAGGACCCGCCCATCGGCGCGCTCTGCAAGAAGAAGCCCTGGCTGTTCCTCAAGCTGCTCTCGGGCGAGATCCCCGACGCCGAGCCGGCTAGCTGAACTTCACGAAGTAGTTGGCGACGACGCGGTCGATGATGTCCGGCGTCATCTGCGGCTCGAGCCCGCGGTAGGCGCACAGGTCGACCACTTGGCCCAGGAGGTCGCGCGGCTCGCAGGCGTTGAAGGGCCGGTTGACCGCCGCGTAGTGCTTGGCGACGAGGTACTCGACCATCGCCGGGTCCCAGCGGACCTTCTTCTTGTCGCACTCGCTCTTGAAGATCGACGCGAACATCTTGGCGTCGGGCCGGCGCACCTCGAGCTTGTAGCGCACGCGCCGCAGGAACGCGGCGTCGACCAGCGAGGCGGGGTCGAGGTTGGTGGAGAAGACCACGAACACGTCGAAGGGCACCTGCAGCTTCTTGCCCGTGTGCATGGTGAGGAAGTCGAACTCGCTCTCCAGCGGGACGATCCAGCGGTTGAGCAGGTCCTTCGGGCTGACCTTCTGCCGGCCGAAGTCGTCGACCAGCAGCATCCCGCAGCTGGCCTTGAGCTGGAACGGGGCCTCGTAGTACTTCACGTCCGGCGAGTAGTTGAGGTCGAGGTCGCCCAGCGTCAGCTCGCCGCCCACCACCACCATCGGCCGCTTGCAGCGCACCCAGCGCTCGTCGAGGGCGGAGGGGCCCTCGCCGCGCGGCACCGGCTTGTGGAGCGTCTCGTCGAAGACCTTGATGACGAAGTCGTCGACGATGATGGCGTGGGGGATGAAGACGTCGCCGCCGAAGCAGTTGGTCATCCGCTGGCAGACCGCGGTCTTGCCGTTGCCCGGGGCGCCGTAGAAGAAGAGCGCCTTGCCGCTGTTCATGGCCGGGCCGATGGAGTCGAAGACGGCCTCGTCGAGCACCAGGTCCTTGAAGTGCGGCGCGATGGCGTCGCGCTGCAGCGCGGCCCCGCGGATGGTCTGCGCCGCCACCGCCTGGGTGTAGTACTTGAACGGCACCGGCGCCGGCCCGACGTAGCGGTCGCGCTCCATCGACAGGTCCACGACCTCCTTCGCCGCCTCGGTCATGGCGAAGATGATCTGGCTGCGCCCCAGGCCCGTGCCGCCCGAGCCCTTGAGGTCCACGAGGCGCTGCTTGCGCAGCCGCTCCATGATCTCCTCGACGATCATCGCCGGCAGGCAGGTGCGCGCCGCGATGTCGCCGCCGCGCAGGTCGCCCGCCTGGAACAGGTGCTTGAGGCACAGCGACTCGAGGTAGGAGGCCGACAGGCCGGTGGCGGCGATGGTCCGCGGCGCCTCGGGCAGGAAGGCGGGATCGTTCTCGCCGCGGGGACGCGTCAGCGCCGCCAACTTGGAAGGCTGGGCCTTGACGACGCGGTGCAGGGGCTTGGCCGGCTGTTGGGCTTCCTCGACGACCTCCGGCTCCTCGGCCTCGACGGCCTGCATCCCCACCAGCGTGCTGCTGACCTCTTTCGGCATGACCCTGCCTCCTGGCGCCCTGCAGATCGTTCCTGAAGCCCTAAGCCCGGAGCCCGAGCCCCGCCGCTACTTCGCCCTGGCCCACAGCTGGCACAGGTGCACGAAGACCTCGCCCGCCTTCTGCAGCGAGCTGACGCCGATCCACTCCTTCTTGGAGTGGAAGAGCACCCCGCCGGCGAAGAGGTTGGGGGTCGGCACGCCCATGAACGACAACTTGGCCCCGTCGGTGCCGCCGCGGATGGCGTTGCGGTGCAGCGGGATGCCGGCCAGCTCGATCGCCTGGCGCGCCATCTCCACCACCTCGGGCCGGGCGTCCAGCGCCTCCTTCATGTTGTGGTACTGCTCCTTGAGCTCGAGGTGGATCTTCAGCCCCGGGTGCCGGGCGAGCATGAAGTCGCGCAGCTTCTCGAGCAGCGCGGTCTTCTGCGCGTTCCGCTTGCGGTCGAAGTCGCGCACGATGAACTGCAGGTCGGCCTCGCTCTCGTTGCCGCTCATGCGCGTCAGGTGGAAGAAGCCCTCGCGCAGCTCGGTGTGCTCGGGGGTCGCCCACTCCGGCAGCAGCGCGACGAAGCGCGCCGCCAGCGCCGCGGCGTTGACCATCTTGTCCTTGGCCATGCCCGGGTGGACCGAGAGCCCGGTGAACTTGAGCTTGGCGGAGATGGCGTCGAAGCACTCGTCCTCGAGCTCGCCCTGGACGGAGCCGTCGAACGTGTAGCCGACCTTGCCCAGCTTCTCGAGGCGGACCTTGGCGGTCCCCTCGCCGATCTCCTCGTCGGGCGTGAAGCAGATGCGCAGCTCGGGGCGCTCGAGCTCGGGCCACTTCTTGAGCGCGGCCAGGCCCGCCATGATCTCGGCGATGCCCGCCTTGTCGTCGGCGCCGAGCAGCGTCTTGCCCGAAGCGGTGATCAGCGTGTCGCCGACGTGGCTCTTGAGCGCCGGGCAGTCGGCCGGGTCGATGGTCAGCTCGGGGTCGTCCGGGAAGCGCACCACGCCGCCGTCGTACTTCTCGCGGAGCATCGGCTTGACGTTCTCGCCGCTGACCACGGGCGAGGTGTCCAGGTGGGCGATGAAGGAGACCAGCGACTTGCCGGCGCCCTTGCTCGCCGGCAGCGTCGCGTAGACGTAGCAGTGCTCGTCGACCTCGACGTCCTTGAGGCCCAGCTCCGCGAGCTCGCCCTTGAGCAGCTTGGCCAGCGCGAACTGCGTCTCGGAGCTGGGGTGCTTGCCGCTGTCCTCGTCGCTGGTGGTGTGGACCTTCACGTAGCTGAGGAAGCGGCGCAGGGCCTCCTCGCGCAGGAAGTCACGGATCTCGGGGGACAGGGCCATGGGATCTCCTTGGGGATTGAGGCGTGAGGAAGGCTTGTGGCTTGCGGCTCAGGGCTTGGGTCAGCCGGGAACCGAGAGCCTAGAGCCTCGGGCGGGCAAGGCCCAAGCCCAAACCCGCTCAGTCCTTCGGCCGCTTGTACCGGCTGGCCACCGGGTTCCGGCCCGCGACCCAGTCGGTGATCTTCTCGGCGTCGGCGAGCGGGTCGAACAGGTCCTTGCGGACGAGGTGCTGGAAGACGCCGCCCTCCAGCAGCACGTAGGCGCTCTTGCCGTCGTAGCGCAGCGGGACCAGCTCCTTGCACAGGTCGGCCATCGGGTCGCGCCAGCCGCCCTTGCCGTCGTCGACGAGGGCGACGACGTCCAGCGCGCCGTGGGTGGAGTTGAGCACGTGGATCAGCGGCGCGCGCCGCTCCGGGTTCAGGCTCTTGGTCTCGAAGAGCATCACCAGGCGCGACGAGGTGCGGATGAGCTGGCGCGCGCGAAGAGTCGCGCCGGGATCGCCCTGGGAGATGCAGAGCAGCTCATAGGCCCAGACCTGGATCTGGGCGGTCTCCTGGCGGGCTTCCTCCGGCCCGGGCTCTGGCTCGATCCCCCGGTTCGAGGCGACCGGAGGATCCGTGGCTTCCTCTTGCGCCTGCCCGGGGGTCGAGAACGGCTCCGGCTCGAAGGGCATCTCCTCCTGCCGGCGCCTCCTCTGGGCGGCCTGGGCCGCCGCCGTCGACTTGATCGGGAGGATCGGCGTCTGGCGCCGGGCCGAGGGCACTGGCGGCGCGAGGGGGACCGGGGTGCGCGTCGCGGGCGGCCTGAACGGTCGGGCCGGGGTCGCCTCCCTCACCTTCGGTGCACCCGGAGGCGGCGTCGCGGGGCGCGCCGCTCCCACCGCTCGCATGCTGCCGGTGGCGACCCTGGGGCCGACGGCCGGCCGGGAACCGGAGCGGGACGCCTCGGGGAGCGCCGGCCGCGAGCCCGTCCTCGACGCCTCGCTCGACGGGCGCAGCTGCGCGCGGCCCGGAGGCGGTGTGGTCGACGGGCGCGGCTGGGCCTGGGCCTGGGCCTGGGCCTGGACTGGCGGCGGGGTGGTGGCGGGGCGGAGCTTGGCCCTGGGGTCCGTCGGTGGCCGCAGGACCGGCGGCCGGGTCACCTGGTCCGACCTCTGGCCCAGCTCGGCGGCGAGGGCGGCGGGGTCCACCGCCGGCCGGGGCCCGGTCTCGGCCAGCGGGTTGCGGCGAACCGTGGTGCGGTCGCCTTCGGCGGCCACCAGCGGCAGGTCGTCCTCGAGCGCGGCGCCCTGGCTGGTGGTGCCCAAGAGCGGGCTCCACAGCACGCGCGTGCGCTCGCCGGCGAAGGGCAGCAGCTCCTTGGCCAGGTCGAGCACCGTGGCGAAGCGGTCTGCCGGGTTCTTGGCCATCGCCTTGGAGATGGCCTCGTCGAGGGCCTTCGGCGTCCCCGGCAAGCGCTCGCCCAGGGTCACGAACTCGCCCTGCTGGATGGCGAAGAGCACCGCGATGACGTTGGGCGCGTCGAAGGGCCGCACCCCGGTCATCAGCTCGTAGAGGATGACGCCCAGGCCGAACTGGTCGCTGCGCGCGTCGAGGTCGGTGATGCCGCGGGCCTGCTCGGGCGACATGTAGTACGGGCTGCCCAGCGCCTCGCCGGCGCCGGTGAGCGAGGCGTCGGCGGTGGAGACCTTGCTGATGCCGAAGTCGAGCACCTTGGGCAGGGCCTCGCCGTACGGGCCGCGGGTCAGGAAGACGTTCTGGGGCTTCAAGTCCCGGTGGATGATGCCCTGCTGGTGGACGGCGGCCACCGCGGCCATCACCGGGATCATGATGTCCAGCGTGCGGTCGGTGGAGATGCGGTTCTCGCGGCGCAGCAGCGTCTCGAGGTCCTCGCCGTCCAGGTACTCCATGACCAGGAAGGCGACGCCGTCGCACTGGCCCGCGTCGTAGACGTCGACGATGTGGGGGTGCTTGATGCGCGCCGCCGACTGGCCCTCGCGCAGGAAGCGCTCCTTGACCGTGGGCAGCGCCTCGACGTCGCTGCGCAGGGTCTTGAGGGCGACGCGCTTGCCCAGGTCGACGTGGAGCGCCTCGTAGACGGCGCCCATCCCACCTTCGCCGAGGAAGCGGACGATCTTGTATTGGCCGAGCCTGGAGTCCCGCTTCAACATAGGTCGCCACCATACCAGCCGGTGGCGCACCGGTCGCCATGACGGGTGTCACATCGCTGGGCAGGCGGCCAAGCGGCCGGTGTGCGACAATTTGCGGGTCTGCGGGAGTTCCGCAACAGGGCCGAGAACGCTCGAGGCAACCCTATGAAGCGCCGTCGCAACCCCGTCCTCATCGCGGTGGGCCTGACGGCGCTGCTCGCCCTGACCTGCGGCATCCGCGAGGACGAGCTGCGCTGCGAGGAGGCGGTGGCCCACCTGGCGGACTGCTGCCCCGGCTTCGACCCCACGCAGATCGACTGCTACTACTCCACCGGCTGCGGGACCATCTACCCGGTCATCGACATCCAGGAGAGCCGCTGCGTCTCGGGGATGAAGTGCGAGGACCTCGTCGCCGCCGGGGTCTGCTCGCGCGCCCAGGCCGCCCGGTTCGACGACGGCCGGAGGGTGTGCCCATGAGCCGCCCGACGCCGCTCGCCGCTCCCTTCGCCCTCGCCCTCGCCGTCGGGCTCGCCTGGCTGCCCGCCGCAGCGACGGCGCAGTACGTCCCCGACCCGCTGCCGCCGCCTCCCCCGCCGCCGATCGACGTGACCACCGGTTATTCCCCGCTGCCGCCGACCCTGCCCCCTTCTCCTGCGCCCCTGACCCCGGCGCCGGAGAGGCGCACCGGGTTCTCGCTCAAGATGGGCCTGGGCGGCACCTACCGAAACCTGTACGGCATCCACTTCGGCGGAGGCGACCTGGCGCTGTCCCTGGGCAGCCAGACCAAGGGCGCCGCCTTCTACTCCGACCTCGCGCTGTTCGTCGGCTCGACCGCCTCCGGGTTGACCACCAGCGACATCATGGTCGGCTTCCGGGCGGAGGGGCGCATCGGCGCGCGCCTGCGCATCGGCGGCGGGGCCAGCTTCAGCCTGCTCATCATCCGGCGCATCACCAACGAGAGCACCATCTTCGACTTCACGGTGGGCCCGGCGGTGCACGCCACCTTCGACCTGGCCCAGTGGGACGACGCCGCGCTCTACGTGGGCCTCAAGGGCGGCTTCGGCTGGCTGGCGCTGGCGAGCAACGAGAACAGCGGCATGCCGCTGATGGGCAACGCGACCCTGGGGCTGGGCTTCCGGTACTGACGCCTCGCGGGCGGCGCTGACGGTGCTAGGCTTCAACACGGTCGGTCACAGGAGGGTCCCATGACTTCGCGCCTTTCCATCCTCTTGCTGCTTCTGCTGGGCTCGTGCTCGTCCGCGACCGGCAACGGTCCGCAGGGCACCTCGGCGACCAAACCGGGCCTGCAGTACTCGGGCGCCATCGCCACGCACGCGCTGGGGCAGATCTCGGCGCCCCTCTTGCCGGACATGATCGTCTGGCAGTACAAGGGCGGCTCCGGGTACCCGGCGAGCACCGCCGAGGCCGTCGCCCTGGTGCGCGACACCACCTACACCTACGGCTTTCTCCTCACGGTCTGCGCCCGGACGCACCCGGAGATCACGCTGTCGACCGACCCCAGCGCGCTCACCGCCGAGCAGCTGCGCGCCAACTACGACCACGTCGCGCGCTGCGCCTACGAGGAGTACGGCGCCAAGCCCTACTGGATGCCACAGATCCTCAACGACGTGGACGTCTGCGCATTGAAGCTCGGGGCGGGGTGGCGCCTGCTCTCGGAGGCGGACCTGGACGCCTTCAGCGAGGAGGACTTCCTGCTGTTCAAGAACACCATGACCGGCGAGAGCGCCGACGGCTTCACGCAGTTCTACTTCTCACTCAACGCCTACGCACGCGCCCGCGACGGCTCGATCAGGTGGGCCGACCTGAACCCCGGCGCGATCCACCTGAGGGCGCTGCCGCTGACGTACGGGGGGATGAAGGACCTTCTCGTCGAACCCGCCATCGGCGTGCGCTGCATGCACCAGCCGTGAGGCCGGGCCGTCCATGTGCTTCGCCTGGTGGTGCCGCCGCCGCGCTCTGAAAGACCCCTTCCCCGAGCCGTGGCGGGTGCTGCTGCGCGCCAAGGCGCCCTTCTACGCCGCCTTCTCGGACGCCGACCGCGCCCGCTTCGAGGACTGCCTGAAGGTCTTCCTGCGCACCAAGGAGTGGACCGGCGCGGGTGGCATGTCGCTGGACGAGCCGGTCAAGGTGCTGGTCTCCGCGGGCGCGGCGCGCCTGGCGATGCACCTGCCCGCGAACGCCTACCGCCGCCTCGGCGAGATCGTGGTCTACCCGTCGCACTACGTGCACGAGGGCGAGGACGGCGTGATCCTCGGCGAGGCGAACCAGTGGGGCACGGTGGTCCTCTCCTACGACGCCGTCCTGAGCGGCCTGGCCAACGAAGGCGACGGCCACGACACCTCGCTGCACGAGTTCGCGCACGCGCTCGACGTCGCCGACGGCGCCTTCGACGGCACGCCCGCGCTCGCGAAGTTCTCGGCCTACGCGCCCTGGGCCCGGGTGATGTCGGAGGCCTTCCTGGACCTCAAGGCCAAGGGCCAGCGCCGGACGGTGCTGCGCAAGTACGGCGCCACCAACGAGGCCGAGTTCTTCGCGGTGGCCACCGAGGCCTTCTTCGAGAAGCCGCGCAGCCTGAGGCAGAAGCACCCCGAGCTGTACGAGGTGCTCGCCGCCTTCTACCGCTGCGATCCCGCCGGGAAGGCTTCCTGAACCGGAGGCCGACGACTCGAGGACAGGTGGTGCGATAGAGCGCGTGGCGCTGGCTGGCGTCGACCTCGTCGAAAACGAGGCCCAGGCGAATGCCGTCGAAGGCCAGCCCACGAGTGGAGATGGCCACCGGCGACCGGCTCAGGCCCATGGGGGACACACCGTCCACGTCCCAGTGCCCGAGTTCTCGGCACGGTGGGGCTGACCATGGCACCGCTCAGGCTGCTTGGGGCCAAGTAGGCCTTCACAGCTGGCTTCCGGCGGCTCCCGTGCCGCCCCCGGCACCGGATTCGCGACCGGCCGCCAAACGCCTGGAATTGCCGAGGTTTTCGGCGACCGCTCCGGGCCGTTTTGCCAAGCGGCTGTTTTTGCCCGGGTTTTCATCTAGCCGCCTCCATCCTTTATATTGGTTCCGGGAACCTCGGTGGCGCCAGGCCCCCGGCTGCGCCGCCGCGCCGGGATTTTCAGAGGCTCGAACCAGGCGGCGCCTTCCGATTCCCGCCCCCGCCCCCAGGGCCAAGTCGTCGGGGTGCGGCGGAGCCATTTGGAAGAGTCGTTGGATCCGGGGATCGCCCCGCCCTCCGCGAACCCGCTCGCGGGATCGGGTGGCCTGGACGACCAGCGTCGCGGCCGGGGCGGTGAGCAGGGACTCGTCGGCGGCGAGGTTGCGCCCTCCCGCGGCACGCGTCGGCCGGGGACGCGGTCGCCCTCGCCGAGAATCAGGGACGTCCCCTTCGAAGACCTCGCGGCCGGGGATCGTCGGCGCTCCCCGTCGCGCGCCACCCGGGCCCTCATCCGGGCTTCGCCCCGGAAGCCTCGGTCTGGTAAGAAGAGCGCTTCGGGTTCGAGCACTTCCGTCGCGGTCGGGTCCCGGAGCCTAAGCGTCCCGCCGCGCGCAACCATCGGAGCAGAGCACCATGGACCGCAGGCCCCTGCTCGGCGACGAGGCCGTCGCTCTCGGCGCCATCCACGCCGGCCTCTCGGGCGCATTCAGCTACCCCGGGACCCCCGCCACCGAGATCCTGGAATTCATCGAGAAAGAGACCCACGGCGGACCGCCGGTTTCCGAAGGCGGCGTCCATCACAACTGGAGCGCCAACGAGAAGGTGGCCTACGAGGAGGCGCTCGGCATGAGCTACGCCGGCCGCCGCTCGATGGTCAGCTTCAAGCACGTCGGCCTCAACGTCGCCGCCGACCCGTTCATGAACAGCGCGGTCACCGGCATCGACGGCGGCTTCATGGTGGTCAGCGCCGACGACCCGGGCATGCACAGCTCGCAGAACGAGCAGGACAGCCGCGTCTACGCCAACTTCGCGCTGCTGCCCTGCTTCGAGCCCGCCGACGGCCAGGAGTCCTACGACATGGCGCGCGAGGCCTTCGAGGTCTCCGAGCGCTTCGGCGTGCCGGTGATGATGCGCCTGGTCACCCGCCTGGCGCACAGCCGCTCCGGCGTCGCGCTCACCGAGAAGCGCGCGCCCAACCCGCTCAAGCCCACCGCCGACATGGCGCGCTGGACGCTGCTGCCCTCGAACGCCCGCAAGAACTACGCGGCGCTGACGAAGAAGCAGGCGGACATGCTGGCCTGGAGCGAGTCGGTGCGCTGGAACCAGCTGCACCTGGGCAAGAGCGGCGGCAGGGTCGGCTACATCGCCTCGGGCATCGGGCTCAACTACCTGCTCGAGAACTTCGGGCCCGCCGACGCGCTGCCGCCGTACCTCAAGGTCGGCTGCTACCCCATCCCCACCGCGCTGGTCGACCAGCTGGTGGGCGCGGTGGACACGGTGGTGGTGATCGAGGACGGCTACCCGTTCATCGAGACCGCCCTGCGCGGCCTGCTGGACAAGCCGCGCGGCAAGACCATCAAGGGCCGCCTCGACGGCACCCTGCCCCGGACCGGGGAGCTCAACCCGGACCTGGTGCGCAAGGCGCTGGGCCTGCCCGAGCGAAGCCGCCAGGTCCCGCCGGAGCTCAAGCTGGCCAGCCGCCCGCCCTCGCTGTGCGACGGCTGCCCCCACATCGACAGCTACAACGCCATCAAGGTCATCCTCGACGCCAACCCCAGCGCGCGCGTCTTCGCGGACATCGGCTGCTACACGCTGGGGGCCTACGCGCCCTACAGCGCCGCGCACTCCTGCGTGGACATGGGCGCGTCGATCTCCATGGCGATGGGGGCGGCGGCGGCGGGGATGCACCCGGTCATCGCCACCATCGGCGACTCGACCTTCATGCACTCCGGGATGACCGGGCTGGTCGGGGCGGCCAAGCGCAACCTGAACATGACCGTCTTCATCCTCGACAACGCCACGGTGGGCATGACCGGCGGGCAGCAGACCATGGCCACCGGCACCGACCTGAACCGCATCGTCCGAGGGCTGGGGGTGGACCCGGCCCACATCCACGTCATCAACCCGCACCGCAAGCACCACGCGGAGAACGTGGAGCTGGTGAAGAAGGAGATCGCCTACAAGGGCCTGTCGGTGATCATCCCCACCCGCGAGTGCATCCAGACCGCCAAGAAGGGCTAGGACCAAAGCGCCATGGAAACCAACATCATCCTCTGCGGAGTCGGCGGCCAGGGCATCCTCTCCATCTCGGTCGTCATCGACATGGCCGCGCTCAAGGTCGGCCTGCAGTTCAAGCAGGCCGAGGTCCACGGCATGAGCCAGCGCGGCGGCGAGGTCATCAGCCACCTGCGCGTCGCCGACCACCCGGTCCACTCCGACCTGGTGCCCAAGGGCGCCGGGACGCTGGTGCTCTCGGTGGAGCCGCTCGAGAGCCTGCGCTACGTGGACTTCCTCTCGCCCGACGGCGCGGTGGTCACGGCGGCCGAGCCGTTCGTGAACATCCCGGACTACCCGGAGGCCTCCCAGGTCCTGGAGGCGGTCGCCAAGCTCAAGACCCACGTGCTGGTCCCGGCCGACGGGCTGGCGCGCGAGGCGGGCACCGCCAAGGCCGCCAACATGGTCCTGCTGGGAGCCGCCAGCCCGTTCCTGGGCATCCAGGACGACGTCCTCGAGAAGGCCATCGAGGAGCTGTTCGCGCGCAAGGGCGAGAAGGTGCAGAAGACCAACGTGGGCGCCTTCCGCGCGGGCAAGGCCGCCGGCGAGGCGTACCGGGCCTGCCTGAAGGCGGAGATGCCGTCTCGGGCCGCGCGGGCGCTGGTGGGCCGGCTGGCGAAGGGCGTGCTCTCGCCCAACGCGGTGCCGCACTGGAAGGCGCTGTTCGCCAGCCCGCTGGGCGAGGACGTCATCGCCGCGCTGGAAGCCAAGGGCACGGACCGGGTCAAGGGCGAGGCGGATCTGCCCAAGGAGCTCCTCGCGGTCGGCAAGGCCGGGAAGATCGCCGAGATGCTGTTCGCCAAGGCCGCCTGAGCCTCGCCGAATCCGCTCGAGATCCAGAAAGGGCCCGGCGCTCCCCCGAGCGCCGGGCCCTTCGTGCATCGGCGCCTGGCGGGGACGACGAGGCGCTGGCCGCGCTGCCTCGTCGCCCGAGTCCGGCGCGGGAGGGTCGGCGCCGCCGCCCGGCCCTCCTCACGAACTTCGGCAATTTCGATAGTGTCCACGGCCATCGCTGGCCGTATAAGCAGCCCTCCGCCGTGACGAGGTCCGTTTCATGGGAACGAGAAGACCGAGGACGGGGCCCGCCTGCGAGGGTTCGCGGGACGGCACGCCTCGGCAACACCCTCCACACCCTCCAGAGCGTCCGTGATGCCTGAGCCACTGCCCGTGCCCGTCGAGCCCCCGCCCCCGCCGAGCGGGCTTGCGCCTTCGCCCCCGTCCGAATCCCTGGCGGCCGGCTGGTCGCCCGGGGCGTGCCGGCTGGAACTCGCGGTCTGGGCGGTGCTCGCCGCCCTGGTGGTGGGGACCTACTTCTTCCAGCTGGGTCAGAATCCGCCCGGCCTCTGGGTCGACGAGACCTCGGTCGGCTACAACGCCCGCGCCATCGCCCGCACCGGCGCCGACGAGTACGGCACCCGCTGGCCGCTCTTCTTCCGCGCGTTCGAGGACTACAAGAGCCCGATTCTCCTCTACGCCACGGCGCCCTCGGTCGGGCTGCTGGGCCCCACTCCCTTTGCATTGCGGCTGGTCCCGGCGCTGTTCGGGCTCTCCTCCGCGGCGGTCCTCCTCCTCCTCCTGCGCCGGCTCACCGGCCGCCCACGGCTCGCGCGCTGGCTCGCGCTCCTGGCGGCGCTCGCTCCCTGTACCTTCTCCTTCGCGCGGCACTCCGTGTCCGAGACCTGCACGGTGGGGCTCATGCTCGGCCTCTCCTTCCTGGCGCTCGAGCGGTGGGCGGCGGCTCCGTCGGCGGCGCGCGCCGCGCTCACCGGGGGCCTGATGGCCCTGTGCTCCTACGCCTATACGACCCAGCGCATGTTCGCGCCGATGATGATCGTCGTGGCCGGACTGCTGTTCCTCGCCGACCCGCGCACGCGCCGGACGATCTGGGCGTTCGGCGTGGCCGCGGCGGTGGTGACCGCGCCCTATGCGGCCTTCCTGCTGATGCACCGGGGCGCGCTCACCCGGCGCTTCGACGAGCTGTCGATCTTCCGCGACCACCCGGCCTGGACCGTCGCCGCCGGCCGGTTCGCCCAGCACTATCTCGATCACTTGGTGGGCCTGGACTTCCTCTTCCGCACCGGCGACCCCAACCTGCGCCACAACATCGGGACGGGCTTCCTGCCGCTGTGGATGGCGGCGCCGCTCGTGCTCGGGCTGTGGTCGCTCTGGCGGCGCCGGCGCGAGAAGCTGCCCCTCTTCTTCCTGGTGCTCATGCCGCTCGCGCCCATCCCGGTGGCGCTGACGCACGCCGAGTCGCTCCACGCCTCGCGGATGACGCACTTCTTCCCCCTGGCGCTGATCGCCTGCGCCTTCGCCCTGTCCGACTTCATCGAGCGCGCCCGCCCCAGGATCGTGGTCCTCGGGCTGATGACCTGCGCCGCCTTGTTCGAGAGCGAGCAGTTCTTGTACCGCTACTTCGCCCACTACCCGGCCGCCGCGCAGGACGCCTTCGACTACGGAGAGGGCGCGGCGCTGCAGGTGGCCTTTGCCGCGCGGCGATCGGACGAGAAGATCTTCGCCCCGAACGACTTCTTCGCCTTCGACGGCATCCGCTTCAAGTACTTCGGCGACGTGGATCCCGCGCGGTCGCGGCAGGAGATGGCCAGCCTCGGGTTCTTCCGGGTGGACTCCGTCGAGCGCCTCCCCGCCGGTTCCATCGCCATCCTGCCGGGCGACTCGAAGCCCCGGCACGGCGAGCCCGCCGAACCGCTCGGGGTCTCGCCGTCGGCCAGGGACCACCGGCCCGCCTTCACGGTCTGGCGCATCACCCGTTGACCTGCGGCACCGGCGCGAAGTTCCTTCACCCCCGGGGACCGGTCCGCTATCGTCCCGGCGTCGAGGAGACCCACACTAATGGAACGGGCGGCGCTCATCACCGGCGGGTGCGGGTTCATCGGTTCGAGCCTGGCGGTGGCGCTCGCGCGAGCCGGGTGGCGGGTCACCTGCCTGGACAACCTCTCGCGGCGCGGCTCCGAGGTCATCCTCGCCCGCCTCGCGGAGCACGGCTGCACCTTCGTCCACGGCGACGTGCGCTGCCCCGAAGATCTGCTCAAGGTGCCGCAGCGGGGCGGGGTGCTCATCGAGTGCAGCGCCGAGCCGTCGGTCCTCGCCGGCTCTCGCGGCGAGCAGGCGCGGGCGATGCTCGCCAACAACCTCACCGGCGCCCTCAACTGCTTCGAGCACGCCCGCGAGCGCGGGATGGCCGTGCTCTTCTTCTCCACCAGCCGCGTCTACCCCTACGACCGGATCAACGCGCTGCGCTTCGAGGAGGCGCCCACCCGCTTCCAGCCCGCGCAGGACTCGCTGGGCGTGAGCCGCGACGGCCTCTCGCCGGCGTTCCCCCTGGACGGGCGGCGCTCGCTGTACGGCGCCACCAAGCTCGCCGCGGAGCTGGTGCTCCAGGAGTACGCGGAGCAGTTCGGCGTGCCCTGCGTGATCAATCGCTGCGGCGTGGTCGCCGGGCCGTGGCAGCTGGGCAAGGTGGACCAGGGCGTGTTCACCTTCTGGCTCGCCGCCCACCACTTCCGCCGCCCGCTGCGCTACCTGGGCTTCGGCGGGACCGGCAAGCAGGTGCGCGACCTCCTCCACGTGGACGACCTCTGCGACCTGGTGCAGCTCCAGCTCGCGCAGATCGACCGGCTGCGCGGCGAGGTCTTCCACGCCGGCGGCTCGACGGTGGCCAACCTCTCGCTCGTCGAAACCACGGCGCTCTGCCAGGAGATCACCGGGAGGCAGGTGCCGATCCAGGGCAGCCCCGAGAACCGACCGGCCGACGTGATCTGGTATGTGACGGACAACCGAGGAACATCCGAGAGGTTCGGATGGACGCCCAGACGGGACGCGAGGGCCGTGCTCGCGGACACCTACGCCTGGCTCAAAGAGCACGAGCGGGAGCTCGCCCGTGTGATGGGGTTCGAATCATGAAGACGGTGATCGTGACGGGGGCGGCCGGGCTGGTGGGGTCGGAGACGGTGCGGGGCTTCGCCAAGCGCGGCTTCGCGGTCCTGGGCGTCGACAACGACATGCGCCGCTACTTCTTCGGCGACCAGGCCTCCACCCGCTGGAACCTGGAGGTGCTCGCCGGCGAGGTGAAGGGGTTCGAGAACCGGGCCATCGACATCCGCGACGAGAAGGCCATCGACCGCCTCTTCGCGGAGCGTGGCAAGGACGTGGCGCTGGTGGTCCACGCCGCGGCGCAGCCGTCCCACGACTGGGCTGCCAAGGAGCCGCAGACCGACTTCACGGTCAACGCCAACGGGACGCTCAACATGCTCGAGGCCGTGCGCAAGCACTGCCCCGACGCGCCGTTCATCTACACCTCCACCAACAAGGTCTACGGCGACCGACCCAACTTCCTCCCCCTCGTCGAGCAGGAGACCCGCTGGGAGATCGCCTCGGACCACCCCTTCTTCGCCCAGGGCATCGACGAGTCGATGTCCATCGACGGCTGCCTCCACTCGGTGTTCGGCGCCTCCAAGGTCGCGGCGGACGTGATGGTCCAGGAGTACGGCCGGTACTTCGGCATGAAGACCGCGGTCTTCCGCGGCGGCTGCCTCACCGGCCCGGCGCACTCGGGTGCCGAGCTGCACGGCTTCCTGGCCTACCTGATGAAGTGCGCCGCCACCGGCGCCGAGTACCGGATCTTCGGCTACAAGGGCAAGCAGGTGCGCGACAACATCCACAGCGCGGACCTGGTCGAGGCCTTCCACCAGTTCGCCCTCGCCCCCCGCAGCGGCGAGGTCTACAACATGGGCGGCTCGCGCTTCAGCCACTGCTCGATGATCGAGGCCATCCGGCTGTGCGAGGAGATCACCGGGAAGAAGATGAAGACGCAGTACGTCGAGGCCAACCGCATCGGCGACCACGTCTGGTACGTCAGCGACGTGCGCAAGTTCCAGCAGCACTACCCGGCCTTCAAGTTCACGCGCAACGTCACGGACATCCTGCGCGACATCTACGACTTCAACCGCGAGCGCTGGAATGCCTGAGCAAGCCGCGGTCTTCTTCTCCGTCGTCATCCCAGCGCACAACGAAGAGGGCAGCATCGAAGAGACCTGCACGGCGATCGTGCGGAAGTTCGCCGCGGAGGGGATCGACGACTTCGAGATCCTGGTCGTCAACGACAACAGCTCGGACGGGACGGTGGCGGCGCTGGAGCGGCTGGCGGCGGCCCACCCGCGGCTGCGCTGGGTGGCCAACACCCCGCCGCATGGCTTCGGCTTCGCGGTGCGCCGGGGGCTGGAGTGCTTCCAAGGCGAGTGCGTCTGCATCGTCATGGCCGACCTCTCGGACTCGCCCGACGACATCGTGCAGTACTACCGGCACATGAAGGCCGGGGCCGAGTGCGTGTTCGGCTCGCGCTTCATCTCCGGCTCGAAAGTGGTGGACTACCCCGGGTTCAAGCACGTGCTGAACCGGCTGGCGAACTCCTTCATCCGCACCGCCTTCCGCATCGACCACAACGACATCACCAACGCCTTCAAGTGCTATCGCCGCGAGGTGATCGAGGGGATCTCGCCGCTGCTCTCGCACCACTTCAACCTCACGGTGGAGATGCCGCTCAAGGCCATCGTCCGCGGCTACCAGCACGACGCGGTCCCCATCTCCTGGACCAACCGCAAGACCGGCGAGTCCAAGCTGATCCTCCGCGAGATGGGCAGCCGCTACCTCTTCATCACCCTCTACGTGCTGCTCGAGCAGTGGCTCTCCCGCGGCGACTACTACCGGCGCACGCGGGTGGCCGCCAGCGCGCCCTCGCCAGGAGCGCGCGACGCCGCGGCCGCGACCGGCCTCGCCCCACCCCGGCGCAAGAGGCGGCGAAGGGCCCGAGCCGCACGCTAGCTGCGCCCTCGCCTGCCCACGAGGCCTCCGAGGCACTCGGTCGAGTGCCGGGCTCGTCTCTTTTCGGTGCTCCCGGCTGGCGCCCCAGCTCTCGGTGTTGCTAGCCTCGGCGCACCCAAGGAGGCGCCATGGCGCTGCTTCTCTCGTGGATGGTCCTGACCGTCGCGGTGCTGGTCGCGGCCGCAGTGGTTCCCGGCTTCAAGGTGCGCGGGGCGGGCGGGGCGCTCATCGCCGCAGCCATCTTCGGCGTGCTCAACTGGCTCGTCGGCTGGATCATCTTCGTGGCCCTTGGCATCGCCACGCTTGGCCTGGGCTTCCTCCTCGCCTTCCTCACCCGTTGGGTCGTCAGCGCCATCGTGCTCAAGATGACCTCTGGCCTCACCGACAAGCTGACGATCCGCGGATTCGGCAGCGCACTGGTCGCGGCGTTGGTGATGAGCGGGGTGGGGACCCTCGGCGAGTACCTGCTCCGCCGACTCTGACGTCGAGGAACCGGGCTCATCTGGGCGTCGTTCGCGGTGCTCTGCCTCGTCGCACTCGTCCTCGGCCGGCTGCGCCCGCCGAACCCATCGTGGGGCCGCAGGCGTAGCGCAAGCCCGCCGCGAGGGTCCTTGGCGGCTCGCACCGAGGACCCTCCCCGTCCACGCGCGTTCCCGCTAGAGTCCCGCCCTTGCTCCTCCTTTCCTCACGCAAGGACGCCGCCATGACTCTCGATCTCTCGCGCATGAACGCCGTGCTGGACGCCGCCGCCAAGGAGGGCCGCTTCGCGCTCCTCGAGCACGAGGTCTACGAGTTCCTGGCCGCGGCCGGCTGCCGGACTCCACGCCTGTTCATCGCCGAGCCCGGCAAGCCCGTCGACGCCGCGAAGCTCTCGGCGCTGGGCGGCGAGCGCGTGATGCTGAAGATCGTCTCGCCCGAGATCGCCCACAAGACGGACGTCGGCGGCGTGAAGAAGTCCGCCAACGATCCCAAGTCCGTCTCCGAGGGCATCGCGAGGATGCTCGCCGAGGTCCCCGCCAACTTCGCGCGCCACATCGAATCCAAGCCCGGCCACGCGCCGGAGGCCTACCAGGGCCTGACCGGCAAGGGGCTCGAGGACGCCATCCGCAGGGACCTGCGCGGCGTGATGGTCGTGGAGATGGTCTCGCTCGAGGGCGAGGGCGCCGGCAGCGAGTCCATCTTCGCGCTGCGCCACAACCGCGAGTTCGGCCCGGTGGTCACCATGGGCATCGGCGGCATCGACACCGAGCTGTTGGGCGAGGCCTGCAAGAAGGGCCTGGCGGTGGTGAGCGGCTCGACCTCGCTGCTCGACGAGAAGGGCCTGCTGGAGGTCTTCAGGACCACGCTGGCCTATCGGCGCCTCGCCGGCCTGACGCGCACCAAGCAGAAGCTCGTCGACGACTCGGAGATCCTCAGGACCCTCGGCGCCTTCCGCGCCATCGGCGAGGCCTTCGGGATGGACGGGCCCGGCCACGGCTGGACGGTCACCGAGTGCGAGGTGAACCCCTTCGGCGCCTCCAAGGGCACGCTCGTCGCGCTCGACGGCATCCTCAAGTTCCGCAAGCGGGCGGCGCTGCCCGTGGCGCGCCCGCTCTCCTCGCTGACCGCGACGCTGAACCCCAAGAGCCTCGCCATCATCGGCGTGTCGGCCAAGGGCATGAACATGGGGCGCATCATCCTGCGCAACATCGTCCAGTCCGGCTTCGACAAGTCGCGCATGTACGTGCTGCGCCCCGAGTCGACCGAGATCGACGGCGTGAAGTGCTACGCGACGGTCAAGGACCTGCCCGAGCGCGTCGACCTGCTGGTGGTGGCGGTGGGCGCCGACCAGGTGCCGGGCCTGATGGAGGAGCTGGTCGAGCACGACAAGGCGGTGGGCGTCATCCTCATCCCCGGAGGCATGGGCGAGAAGGCCGGCGGCGAGACCATCGAGGCGCGGCTGAAGAAGGCCATCGCCAAGGGCCGCGAGCAGGGCCGACCGCTGGTGGCCAACGGCGGCAACTGCCTGGGCATCGTCTCCCGGCCCGGCAAGTACCACACCCTGTTCATCCCGCAGGAGAAGCTGCCGCTGCGCGAGGACGGCCGGGATCCGGTGGCGCTGATCAGCCAGTCCGGCGCGTTCATGATCAGCCGGCTGTCGAAGCTGGGCTGGCTCTCGCCGCGCTACGCCGTCTCCACCGGCAACCAGGTGGACCTGACCATCGCCGACTTCCTCAAGCACCTCTCCGCCGACCCGGCCCTGCGCACCTTCGCGGTCTACATCGAAGGCTTCAAGGACGCCGACGGCCTGGAGTTCTGCCGCGCGGTGAAGGAGATCGTCGCCTCCGGCCGGGACGTCGTCTTCTACAAGGCCGGGCGCACCGCCGAGGGCAAGAGCGCGACCAGCGGCCACACCGCCTCGCTCGCCGGCGACTACGACGTCTGCGAGTCGCTGGTGCGCACCGCCGGGGCCTACGTCGCGCGCAACTTCGACGAGTTCGCCGACCTGGTGAAGGTCTCCTCGATGCTGGGGGCCAAGAAGTGGTCCGGCCGGCGCATCGCGGCGCTCTCCAACGCCGGCTACGAGGCGGTGGGCATCGCCGACGCGCTGCGCGGCGAAGGCTGGCACCTGGAGTTGGCCAAGTACTCCCCGGCCACCCGCGAGCGGCTGCAGAAGGCGCTGGCCGCCGGCAAGCTCGACTCGCTCGTCGACGTGCGCAACCCGATGGACCTGACGCCGATGGCCAACGACCAGGCCCACGAGGACGTGCTGCGCGCCTTCCTGTCCGAGCCCGAGGTGGACCTCGTCCTGTGCGCCACCATCCCGCTGACGCCGGCCATGGCCACGCTCGCCGAGAACGTCCCCGAGGAGATGTCCATCCGCGCGCCCGGCAGCCTGGTGAACCGCCTGGCCAAACTCCTGCCCGAGGCCGAGAAGCCGATCGTCGCCTCCATCGACAGCGGCGTGCTCTATGACGCGATGGCCCGCGCGCTCGAGGACAAGGGCGTGCCGGTCTTCCGCTCCGCCGACGTCGCCATCCGCACGCTGGGCCTCTACCTGGCGCCGCGCCTGGCTCGCTGACCGTCGTTGGCACCCGGAACGGCCGCCGGCGGCCAGCTCGTCGCCGGAGGCGGCCGGGAGATCGCCGGGCTCGAGGAGCGCCTGTGGCTTCGGGCTCGCTGAGGCGCCAGCGGCCTGCTCGACTTCGCGATCGCGGCAGGACTGCTCGCGTTGCGCTACAAGAGGTCCGCACGTCCCTGAAGCGGGGGCCCGAAAGGATTCCAAGAAAATGCTCAAGCACAACCAGTTCTTCGACGGGAAGGTCCAGAGCGTCGGCTTCGAGCGCAACGGCAGGCGCCAGACGGCCGGAGTCATCGACGTGGGCGAGTTCCACTTCAACACCGACGCGCCCGAGCGCATGACCGTCTTCTCCGGCGAACTGTGGGCCAAGTTGCCCGGCGAGACCGCCTTCCGCGCCTTCCCCGCCGGCTGCGCCTTCGAGGTGGCGGGCAAGAGCGGCTTCGACGTCAAGGCCACCGCTCCCGCGGCGTACCTCTGCGAGTTCCTCTAGCCTCCCGATGCCCTGGCGCTCGCGGCGGGAAGGCGGCCTCACCACCTACCGGTTCGCCTCGCCGCACCCGGTGCTCGGGGCGCTCACGTCGACGCTCTTCCTCGCGGCCTTCGGGGGCGCGGGGTTGGTCCTGCTCGGCCTCGGGCTCGAGGACCTCTCGGTCACCTGCACGCGCGATCCCCGCGACCCGGCGCCGATCTGCCGGGTCGTCGAGGGATACCTCCTGGGCGTCTACCCCGTGCAACGCAACGCGGTGGGGACGACGGAGGCGCGCCTCGTCGATCGGGGATCCACCAAGACGCCGAGCCTGAGACTCGAGCTCGTGTCCAAGCAGGGCGTCCTGGAGATCCCCGCCATCGATCCCGGCGGGAACGCCGAGGAGAAGCGGGCGCTCGGGATGGCCCTGCAGGCCTGGCTCCGCGGCAGCGAGCCGAAGTTCGACCTGCGCGTGCGGCTCATCAAGCCCCTCGCGCCCATCGGAGCGCCCTTCGCCCTCCTGGCGCTGCAGCTGCTGCTCACCCTCCTCTTCGGGCTGCTCGCCGGACTCTTCGCGCCGCAGTCGCTGGCGGTGGACGAGCGCAGGCGGGCGGTGCGCATCCGGCCGCGCGGCTTCGCCCGCGAGCGCGAGCTGCTCTTCTCCGACCTCGCGGCCATCGAGGCCTCGGCGTCGCTCGGCGGCGCGCTCGGGCGGATGCCGCCCTCTGCCCAGGGCCAGGCGCTCTTCGCCAAGCTCCTGGGCCTGCACCTGCACTTCGTCGCCAAGGACGGCCAGCGGGTGGTCTTCCGCAACTCGTGGCGGCTCTCCCGCGAGGACATGCTCCGGCTGCGCGACGAACTGGCCCGGCAGACGGGCCTCGCCGGCGGCCGCTGAAGAGGAGGAGGAGCCTACGTGGAACCGGTGCTGCCCAACCCCAAGCGCCTGCTCGCCTTGGCCACCACGCGCATGCCGTTCGGCAAGTACAAGGGCAGGCTGCTGGTCGACCTGCCCGAGCCCTACGTCGTCTGGTACCACCGCAGCGGCTATCCGGCCGGGGACATGGGCGGGCTGTTGCGCGAGCTCTACGAGATCAAGGTCAACGGGCTGGAGCCGCTGCTCGACCCCTTCCGCCCGCGATAGGCATCTTCGCCAGGGACCGCCGCTGCCGGCCGTTCTCGGGCGGGGTGGATGGACAGCCGGGGGTTTCCCGCTAGTCTTGGGCGGACGCGAGGTGTGCGATGGGCAAAGGCAAGAAGAAGGGCGAAGAGTTCGACCTGGACGCGCTCGTCCCGGTCTACGTCCCCAGCCTCTTCGACCTCTTGGTGACCGCCGAGAAGAAGAAGGGCACCCCGCTCACCAAGGACGACGTCCAGGGCGTGCGCGACAGCGCCACGGTGGTCATGATGCACCGCGACCGCGCGGAGGAGATGATGCGCACCCGCCCGGTCGCCGACCTGGACCCCGACAACGCCTGGGACGAGTGGCTGAAGCGGCGTCCGGGCGGAAGCTGAAGGGACCTAGTAGCGGACCTTGGCCTTGGTGACCTTGCCGTCCTGCTTGGCCTCGACCAGCACCTTCTTGTTCTTCTTGCAGAACTCCCTGATGTCGCTGTCGAAGGTCGGGCAGTCGGCGACGATTTCGATCTCGTCGCCGGGCTGCAGCTCCTTGCGCGCCTCCATCGTCTTCAGGCGCATCACCGGGATCGGACACCGGTGCCCTTTCAGATCAACCGACTTCTTGGCCATCGCTGTCTTCCCCTGGAGGTCGGCCTCTCATCGGCCCTACTCCCCGAAGCTCCGCGGTCATCTCCGCGACGAGCTGCCGATACTTCTGTGAGCCCGAAGCGGAGACGAAGTCGAATCGCAGCCGCCCCGGCTCGACGCCGGCCTGGCCCAGCATACGGCGAAGCGCCTCGAAGCGTTGAATGGAGCGCAGATTCTGGTCCTTGTAGTGGCAGTCGCCAGGCTGGCAGCCCACCGCGAGCACGCCGTCGGCGCCCTTCGCGAGGGCCTGCAGGACGAGCTCGGCGTCGATGCGGCCGGTGCACATGACGCGCACCACGTGCACGTTGGGCGGGAAGGCGACCTGGTCCGCCCCGGCCTTGTCGGCGCCCGCGTACGCGCACCAGTTGCACAGCAGGCCCACGATGCGCGGCTCGAAGACCGGGCGGTCGCTCATCGCAGCACCTCGTCGATCTCCGCGGCGAGCTGCGCGCGGCTGAACTGCGGGGCCTCGATGCAGGCCGACGGGCAGGTCGCCGCGCACGTCCCGCACCCGCGGCAGAGCGCCGGGTCGATGCGCGCCCGGCCCTCGGCTTCCAGGAAATCGATCGCCCGGTGGGTGCAGGCGCGGATGCACGACCGGCAACCGGCACAGCGCTCGGGATCCACCGCCGGGTGGAGCGGCTCGACGATCAGGCTCCGGCCGGGCACCAGCTCGGCCAGCAGGTGACCGCTCGCCGCGAGGCCTTCGGCGCTGGCCTGTGCGATGTCCGCCGGAGCGCGGCAGGCGCCGGCCAGGTAGACGCCGCGCAGCTTGCTCTGGACCGGCGCGGTGCGGCCGTGCAGCTCCTCGAAGAATCCTCCGGCGTCGAGCGGGGCATCGACGATCTCCGCGAGCTCGGCGCCGCCGTCGGCGCCCGCCAGCGCCTCGCAGAGGACCACCAGGTCGAAAGTTTCGGCCTGGCCGTCCCAGTCCACCTGCGCGCCGCCGCCCTCGAGGCCGCGCACCTTCATCTGCCGGTAGGGGACCAGCCGCGTGCCTGCCCGGGCCTGGGCCTTGCGCCAGAGGCCCGAGCCCGCCTTGCCGGACAGGTTGAGGGCCTTGAAGAGATGGGTGAGCTCGACGCCGGGGAGCTTCTTGGCGAGCAGCTCGCCGAGCTTGAAGCCCTCGGCGCAGCAGACAGACGAGCAGTGAGCGCAGCGCTCCGGATCCAGGCTGCCGACGCAGTGGACGATCGCCACCCGGTGCGGCGGCTGGCCGGAGGCGCCCCGCACCTGGCCGGAGGTCGGGCCTTGGGCGAGGAGCATGGCCTCGACTTCGCGCGCGCTCAGCACGTCGCGCGCACCGGGCTCGCACAGGCCGGCGTCGGCCTTGGCGTCGAGCACGCGGGCGCCGGTGGCCAGGATCACCGCGCCGACCGCGCGCTCCAGTGTCTGCGCAGTGGCCTCGAGGTCGATGGCGCCTTCGACCGGGCAGGCGGATTGGCAGGCGTGGCAGTCGTCGCCTCGGCTGCGCACGCACGCCTTCTCGTCGAGGAAGGGCGCGTTGGGCAGCGCGCCGCTGAACGGGAAGTCCATGGCCTTGCGCCTGCCCACGCCGAACAGGAAGTCGTTCTGGACGGTCGCGGGGCACGGGCCGATGCACTCCGCGCAGCCGATGCACGACCTCAGGTCCACGTGCCGAGCGCGTTGCTCGATGACCGCGATGAAGTTGCCGACCGAGCCTTTCAGCTGCGTCAGGTTCGCGAAGGTGAGGACCTCGATCCGCTCGTTCGCGAGCACCTGGGTCAGCAGCGGCGCCATCAGGCAGGCGCCGCACTCCAGCTCCGGGGCCACCTCTTCGAAGCGGACCGGCAGGCCACCCAGGAACGGGGACCGCTCGAGGAGGACGACCTTGCGACCGGCCTCGGCGAGGTTCAGCGCCGCGGCGAGGCCCGCCGGGCCGGCGCCGAGGACGAGGGCATCTCCGCTCGCGGGGATCTCGCTGCGCTCCAGCGGGACGTGGCGTTCGGCTCGGCGCACCGCGGCGCGCACGTAGGCCAGCGCCTTCTGCCTCGCCTGCTCGCGGTCGTCGACCACCCAGGCGACCTGCTCGCGGATGTTGGCCATCTGCAGCAGGTAGGGGTTCATCCCCGACGCCTCGAGGACCTTGCGGAAGGTCGCCTCGTGTTCGCGCGGCGAGCACGCGGCGACCACCACCCGATCCGGCCGGTTCTTCTGGAGGCTGGCCGCGATGGCTTCCTGGCCGTCCGACGCGCAGGCGAAGGGCACGCGCTCGACGCTCGCCACGCCGTCCAGCGCCCCGAGTTCGGCGGCCAGGCGGTCCAGGTCCACCTTCGTGGAGACGATATCGCCGCAGTCACACAGGAAGACCGCGGTCCTCAAGGCGCGCCTCCGCCTGCTCCGACCAGCTCGACCACTCTCGCGACCGCCTCGGGAACCGCGCGCTCGACGGCTGGGCTGAGGCGCTCGGCGAATGAGCACAAGTCATGGGCTTCGATGCCGACGATCACGACCTGCTCCGGAATTCGCTCGCCGAGCTCCTGCAGGAACTTGAGGGAGACGGGAAGGCTCGCGTCGTGGGCCCCCACCGTGTTCCAGGACCCCTTGGTCTTGTGCTCAGGCCTCAAGACGCGGACGGTGCCAGGCTTCGTTTCCGGCTCCACCGCATCGACCAGGACCGCGCGGTCATAGCCGACCAGCCGCTCCGCGACCGCGAGACCTCCGGCGCAGGCCTCCTCCACGACCACGTCCGCCCGCCCCGCGAGCCTGGCGCGGACGCGCCGCGCCACCTCGATCCCGACGCCGTCGTCGGTGAGGAGCGGGTTGCCGATTCCGAGCACGATCGTGCGCATGGATGCCTCAGTCCCGGGCCAGGCGCTCGACGACTGCGCCCTGGAAGTCCCGGACCACGACCTCGAGCGGCATCTCGCCGGGCATCGAATGGGTCGCGCAGGACAGGCACGGGTCATAGAGCCGGAAGGCCATCTCGACGCGGTTGAGCAGCCCTTCGCGGACCACCTCTCCGCCGCGGATGAGCATCTGGGCAGCCCGCTTCAGGCTCATGGCGATGGCCGCGTGGTTGTTGGTCGTCCCGACGATCAGGTTGATCTTGGTGATGAGCCCCTTCGCGTCCGCCTCGTAGTGGTGGATGAGCGTGCCGCGTGGCGCCTCGACCGAGCCCACCGCGCCCTGGGGGTTGATCGTCCCGCCGGGCATGCGCCGCACCTCGGGCGAGGTGATCTCGGGATCGCGGGCGAGCTCCAGCATCCTCTCCGCCGCGTAGAGCAGCTCGATCAGCCGGGCCCAGTGGGTCGCCATGCGGTGGTGCACCGGGGTGAAGCCCCCGCCCTCGAGACGCCGGGAGCCGAACGCCGCGTGGAGCGCCTCGAAATGCTCCTGGGCCTTCGGCGTGGCCATCCCCTTCGACACGTTGAGCCGCGCCAGCGGGGTCGCCACGTACACGCCGCTGTCGGCGCCGTCCACGAAGCCCTTCCACCCCACGCGCTTCAGGTAGGGGAACTTGAGGTAGGTCCACGGCTCGGTGCGCTCGGCGACGTAGCTGGCGTAGTCGCGCGCCGGGTAGCAGGCGTGCTCGCCCCCGTCGGGATCCACCACGCGGATGCGCCCGTCGTAGAAGTTGGCCCGTCCCTGCTCGTCGACCGTGCCCATCGAGTAGGTGCGGTGCAGGTAGACGTCTCCGGTGACGAGCTCGCGCCACGCCGGGTTGTCGAGGACGACCTTCTGGAAGACCTGCAGCGAGAGCAGCGCGAACTCGACGTTCCTGCGGGCCGCCTCTTCGATCTGCCCCCGCTCGGCTTCGCTCAGCGCCTTGCTCCACCCGCCGGGCACGGCCGCCACCGGGTGGATGGCCCTGCCGCCGACGACCTTGATGACCTCGTGGTTGCGCTTGCGGCACTCGATGACCTGCCGGCCCAGATCCAGACCGACCTTGCGGATGACGCCGAGGATGTTGCGCTCGCCCGGCGGCGCATCCGGGCCGACGATGAAGTCGGGCCCGCCCAGCGCGTAGAAGTGCGTCGTGTGGTCGGCGACGAAGAATGCGCCGTAGAGCAGCTCGCGGATCTTCCGCGCCGCCGGGGGCGGCGGGCACCCGAACAGCTCGTCGAGCGCCTTGGCCGAGGCCATCAGGTGCGCCTCGGGGCAGACCCCGCAGATGCGGCTGGTGAGGATGGGCAGGTCCTCGGCCGCGCGCCCGACGCAGAACCGCTCGAAGCCGCGCAGCTCCGGCACCTGGAAGAAGACGTCGGCGACGTCCCCGCGCTCGTCGAGGAAGATTTCGATGCGCCCGTGCCCCTCCAGACGCGTGATGGGGTCGATGCTGATGCGGCTCATCGCCCCTCCCGCTTCAGGCGCCCGAGCAGGGAGCCGGGCAGGCTGAACTTGTAGAAGGTGCCCGCCCAGTCCGGGACCTGCGCCAGGCGCTCGGCGACCTTGGCCCGCAGCTCGGCCTCGCTCAGCCCGTGGAGCGAGCGCACCTCCAGCAATGCGGAGATGGCGCCGGCCATGCGCGCCCCCTGGTCCGCGACCCCTTCCGGCGGGCCGTAGCAGCCGGCACAGGCGACGCCGACCGCCGGGCACAGCGCCCCGCATCCGTCGCGCGTCGCCGGCCCCACGCAGGCCAAGCCTTGCTCGAGCAGGCAGCGGTCGTCCGGCCGGGCGAAGGCCGCGCGAGACAGCTCCTCGATCGTCTGCCCCTTGGGCTTGCGCGCGCACTGGTCGCAGACCGAGGCCCGCCCGGCGCCCACCACGCTCCCCTTGGGAGGCAGCGGCTTGCCGTCGATGACCAACTGCAGCACCTCGGCGATCCGCTCCGACTCCGGCGGGCACCCGGGAAGGAAGTAGTCCACGTCCACCAGATCCGCGACGGGCCGCACGCGCTCGCAGATCTCCGGCAGCTCCAGCGTGCCCCCCGGCACCGGCCAGCTCGTCTTGGGCGCCTGGTGGCTCGCCGGATCCGACGACGCCGTCGGCCCGTACAGCTCCAGCAGGTCGCCGCGGCCCCTCAGGTTCGCCAGGCCCGGCACGCCGCCGGTGCAGGCGCAGGCGCCCATCGCCACCAGGAGCTTCGACTTGCGGCGCAGCAGCCGCGCCATCTCCTCGTTCTCCGAGGTGCGGATCGCACCGTCGAGGAAGGTCAGCGCGAGCTCGCCGTCGGCCATCGCCTCGACGTCGTGCCGCTTGGCGTCGACCAGGCAGGGGCAGAAGGCCAGCTCGAAGGCCGCGTCGAGATCGAGCAGCTTCTCGTGGATGTTGACGACCGCCACCTCGCAGCCGCCGCACCCCGCCGCCCAGTAGATGGCGATTCGGGCCCTGCCGGTGCTCATTGCGCCCCCGTGGTGCTGCGCCGCCTCGAGCTACGCCACGCCGACCCGGACGGTCGCCGTGCAGGTCTTGTCCTGGGTGCGCAGCGACAAGAGCGTCGACTCGGTCTGCACGCACCACTTCTTCAGCCCGTCCTCGAAGAACGGGCAGTCGGCCACGACCTCGATGACGTCGCCCTTGGCCATCTCGTGCTTCATCAGGGCCACGCTCAGCTTCAGCAGGGGTGCCGGGCAACTCAAGCCTTGGTATTCAAAGCGCTTTTTCGCCACGGAACCTCCTGGCTCTGGAAGCGGCCCCAACCCCGATCAGCAGTAACCGCAGAAGGCATCGAAGGCCAGCCATTCGCGGACGGCTCGCTTCGAACACAGGGGGCCCGGCGCACGTCTGCCTCTTGGTTGACTCGACACCGCGTGCCGCGCCTACTCTGTCGCTCGCCTTTGGAACTTCAGGAGCCGCCATGACTCGCCCCCTGCTCGCGCTGGCCGCCGCCTGTGCCCTCGCCCTCCCCGCCCGTGGCCTGGCAGCCGAGCCCGCGAAGGCCGCGGCCCCGGCGGCGAAGCCGGCCGAGCCGGCCAAGGCCGTCGAGCAGCCCAAGGAAGCCGCGGCCGACCCCGCCAAGAGCGGGTACGACCCCGCGACGATGGGGTTCGGCAAGCCGCCGCCGCGCGTCGGGCGCCTGAGGGCGGACAGCCTGCTGTCGACTTCGATGAAGGCCGCGATGGAGGCCCCGGTGGGCGCCAGCGACTGCGAGAGCGCCTACAACGGCATCAAGGCGCTCTTCGACACGATGAAGAAGATGAACTTCGAGCCGGCGCTGCGCAAGGAGATGCCCAAGCGCGAGCCGTGGGTCGCGCAGTGCAAGCAGCAGCCGCCCGAGATCCAGAAGTGCCTGGTCATCAAGTACCAGGTGGAGCACAAGTCGGAGTGCAACAAGGCCCTCGACGACGCCAAGGCGGCGGGCAAGGGCTTCGACGTCGACGACCACGCCGGGGAGAGCATCCCCCATCACTAGCCGCAAACCTGCAGAGGGAGATCCCATGCGCCTGACCATCGCCGCGCTCCTCTTCGTCCTGCCGTCGCTCGCCTTCGCCGCCGCCGGCCCCGGCCCCGACCGCGACCTGCTGGAGGCCGCCGGCAAGGGCGACTCCGGCAAGGCCAAGGCCGCCCTCGCCGCCGGCGCCAACGTCGACGTGCAGGACAGCGACGGCTCGACCGCGCTCATCTACGCCGCGGTCACCGACGACGTCCCCCTGACCAACCTGCTGCTCTCCAAGGGCGCCAAGGTCGACCTCAAGGACAAGCAGGGCGCCAGCGCCCTGCACGTCGCCGTGGACCGCAACAGCCAGCGGGTCGTCGCCCTGCTGGTGGCCAAGGGCGCCGATGTCAACGCCAAGGAAGGCAACGGCCGCGCGCCGCTCGTCATCGCCGCCGACCGCGGCAAGATGCCGCTCGTCAAGCTGCTGCTCGACAAGAAGGCCGACCCGTCGACCAAGGCCAACGACGGCCGCACCCCGCTCATCCACGCCGTCAACAACGAGCACTTCGACGTGGTGGACCTGCTGCTCGCCAAGGGCGCCGACGTCAACTCCGCGGAGACCAAGGGCAACACCGCGCTCATCCGCGCCGCCCAGGGCTGCGCGCCCGACGAGGCCGAGCTGCGCGGCGACAAGCCCTCCCGCCCCGGGCACAGCAAGACCTGCCCGAAGAAGATGCTGGCGCTGGTCAAGACGCTCATCGCCAAGGGCGCCAACGTCAACGCCCGCAACTCCGAGGGCTACACCCCGGTGCTCGCCGCCATCGCCAACGACCAGCGGGACATCGCCAAGGTCATCCTGGAGAAGAAGCCCGACCTGTCCGGCACCATGGCCAAGAAGCGCACCGCCCTGATGATCGCCGCCGCCATGGGCTACACCGACATCGTCAAGCTGATGGTGGACGCGGGCGCGGACATGAAGGCCAAGGACTTCGAGGGCACCACCGCCCTGGCGGCCGCCAAGGAGAACGGGCACCGCGACATCGTGGAGATCCTCACCAAGGCGGGGGCCAAGGAGTAGCCGAGTAGCCGCCCCGCCGTCCGCCCGAGCCCGCCTCGCCGCCCGCTGGGGGTTTTCGCCCCTCGCGCTGGGGGTTTTCCCTCTGCCGTGCCGCCTCCCCGGCGGGCATGCTGGCCGCGAATGAGAGCCTGGACGGGCGAGCCCGCACCGCTGCTGGTCCTCGCCCTCCTGCTGGCGAGCCCGGCCGCGGTGCGCGCCGAGCCGCGCTACGAGACCACGGTGACCGGGAGCAGCGACGACCAGGAGGAGCTGGCCGCCGACGCCGCCGCGAGCACGGTGCGCCGCAAGGACCTGGACGCCCGGGTGCCCCGCTCGGCGCCGGACGCCGTGCGCTACGAGGCGGGGGTGTTCGTGCAGCAGTCGGCCCACGCTCAGGGCTCGGCCTACCTGCGCGGGCTGACCGGACAGCAGACGCTGCTGCTCTTCGACGGCATCCGGCTCAACAACTCCACCTACCGCCAGGGCCCCAACCAGTACTTCTTCACCCTCGACTCGCGCACCCTGCGCTCCATCGAGGTCGAGCGCGGCGGCGGCTCGACGCGCTGGGGCTCGGACGCGCTCGGCGGGGTCCTCGACGCCCACCCGGTCGAGCCGCGCGCGCCGGGGCGCAACCTCGCGCTCGAGCCTCGGCTGTTCGGCCGCATCGCCAGCGCCGACTCCGAGGAGGGCGGCCGCGTCCAGCTCGACACCTCGGGCACCACCGCGGGCGGGGTCGGCGTGGGGTTCGTCGGCGGCTTCGGCGCGCGCCGGGCCGGGCTCCTGACCGGGCCACCGGTCCTCAACCCCAACGGCGGCACCGACGCGGGAGAGCTCCCCGCGGTGCCCCGCTACGCCGAGTACGACCCGCTCAAGCCCTGGAGCGAGCAGCGGGGCCTGCGCACCCAGCTGGGGACGGGCTTCAAGGAGCTGACCGGCGACGGCCGGCTGGTGCTGCGCCTGCCGTCCAGGGACGAGGTGACCGCCGCGGCCTACCTTTACCGCCAGTACGACGCGCCCCGGACCGACCAGTGCCCGCCGCCCCAGGCGCCCTGGGACCAGTGCCTGGTCTACGAGGAGCAGTTCCGGCACCTGGCCTACCTGGCCTGGAAGCGCCCGGCCCAGGGAGCGCTGGAGAGCACCCGGGTGACGCTGAGCTGGCAGGAGCAGCACGAGAAGCGCCGGCTGGACCTGAGCGCGGCGAACCTCGTCGGCCGCGGGACCGATGACGTCGAGACCTTCGGGCTCACCGCGCGCGGCAAGTCGATCCGCCTGCGGCCGGCCGACTCGGTGGGCGTGCGCATCGAGGCCGGCCTGGACACCTACGTCGACTGGCTGCGCTCCCGCGCCGAGCACACCTACTCGGACACGCTGGACACCGTCGTCGAGAGCCGCGGGCAGTACCTGGACGGCGCGAGCTACGTCTACGGCGGGCTCTACGCCGAGGCGGCCGCCGAGCTGGGACCGAGGGTGACCCTGCGCGGCGGGGCGCGGGTGTCGTGGATCTCCGCGCATGCCCCGGCCGATCCGCTCTCGGGGACGCGGGGGGTCGACCGGGCCTGGGTGCCGGTGGTGGGCAACCTGCGCGCCCAGGTCGACCCGGCGCGCTGGCTGGCGCTGTTCGTCGGCTACGACCACTCGTACCGCGCGCCCAACCTCGACGACCTGACCTCGCGGCAGCAGACCGGGCCGGGCTTCCAGTTCGAGAACCCCGACCTGTCGCCGGAGCGCGCCCATACCTTCGAGGCGGGCGCCCGGGTGCGCACCGGCTGGCTCTCGCTGGAGGCCTGGGCCTTCGAGACGCTGCTCGACGGGGCCATCCTCAAGGTGCCCCAATCCGTCGCCGAGTGCCCGGCGCAGACTCCGCAGTGCCAGAGCTCCTGGTCGCGCTTCCGGCTGGAGAACGCGCCGGCGCTGTCCGAGCTGCGCGGGGCCGAGGGCGCGGTGCGGCTGACCCTGCCCGCTGCGATCTGGCTGCGCGCCAGCGGCTCCTACGTCTGGAGCGAGGGACCGCGGGTGGGCAACGTGGGCGACGGCGTCTACGGCGTGGTGCTGGGCGACCGGGTCCCGCTCTCGCGCACGCCGCCGCCCAACGGCACCGTCGAGCTGGGCTGGTCCCACGCCTCTGGCTTCTCCGCTGGCGCCGCGCTGCAGTGGGCCCTGGCGCAGGACCGGCTGGCCGTCTCCGACTACTCCGACGGGCGCATCCCCAAGTACGGCACGCCGGGCTTCGCCGTCGTGCACCTGCGCGCCGGCTACCGCCTGGGCCGCGACCTGTCGCTCGCGCTGGTCCTCGAGAACCTCTTCGACTCCCCCTACCGCTTCCACGGCTCGAGCGTGAACGGCGCGGGGCGCGGAATCCTCCTCCAGCTTTCGGCGGGCCGGCTCGCCGAGCGAACCCCGGTCGAATGACCAGCAAGGAAGGCCCCATGAGGCTCCAGAAGATCTTCCCTTCGCTCGCCTGCACGCTCCTCGCGGCGAGCCTCGCCGGCGGATGCTCCGGCCAGAACCCGGCGGGTCCCGAGGACGCCGGCACTGCCGCCGCCGACGCGAGCGGCCCCGCGGCCGACGCCGCGGCCGACTGCCCCAGGTACGTCGAGGACGTCACCTCCTGCACGCCCGCCTCGACCGACTACCAGCCGCGCCAGGGCGTCGCCGGCGCCAACGGCTGGCCCGCCTGCGTCAGCGACGACGGCACCTGGCACCTCGTCGGCACCGACGTGCCCGCCGCCTCGGCGCGCTCCGCGGCCTACGACCAGATGGCGACGCTGCTCTGGGACCACCCGGCCACGCCGACCAAGGCCGACTTCCTGAGCGCCCGCGACGCCTACTCGGTGGACACGGGCCTGGCCTCGCGCGTCGCGCGCCGGCAGGACATCCACTACCCGGAGGTCCCCGGGGGCGACAAGTTCGCCTGCCAGAGCGCGGGCGTGCCCGCCCAGTACCCGGACCGCTGCGCCGGCCCGGCCAAGCTCAAGCCGATCATCGACGACGCCTTCGAGAAGGGGCTCGCGCTCACCGCGCCCGAGGTGCAGGCGGCGCGCATCGAAGCCGCGCTCGACTGGTTCTTCTACCTGTCGATGACCAGCGAGGTCTGGACCTGCAGCTTCAACAACATCGCCGACTGCGACTCGGCGGCCGGCTACTACTCGCAGCTCAGCGCCCGCGACGATCCCAAGGGCCTCGCCCGCTACGTGGACGCCCTGGGGCCGGAGACGCACGACCGCATCTGGGACGCGCTGCTCGCCGAGCGCTGCTGGCGCGACGCCGACCCCGCCATGCCCGCGGCCAACACCGCGCTCTACGACCGTGCCCAGGCCCAGCTGGCCAAGGCGGCGCTGCGCGGTGAGGCGCTCCTCCTGCGCGAGCGCATCGGGCGCGTCGGGTGCCTGACCGGCGACGCGCGGGCAGCGCAGATCGCCTTCGTGGAGGTCCTGGGCGGGCTCATCGATCACGACGCCGGGCTCGTCGACGCCACCCTCGCCGGCAAGCTGAAGGCGTACACCGACGCCCCCACCGCGGACGCGGCGGCCATCGCCGCGGCCCAGGCGGCGATCGACGCGATCTTCGGGTGTCCGTAGCGGGCGGAGGACGGCTCGCTGACGGCGCCGGCGGGGTCGGCACTCACTCGGGCGGGCCCGCTCCCGCGCCGTGTTGAGTGCATGACGTCCGGGTTAGAGTCCCACCTCCATGCGCCCACTGCTCCGGCTCGCCCTCCTCGCCTGTGCGCTCGCGTCGTCGTCGGGTTGCGCCTCGGTCGTGCTGCGCTTCCCGCAGGACGTCGCAGCCTCGTTCGCCCGCGAGGACATGCGCAGGATGGAGACCGCGCACCTCCAGCTCTACTACCCGGCGGCGCACCAGGAGGCCGCGACCAACATCGCGGCCCGCCTCGAGCAGTGCACCTCCAAGCTGCGCGCGATGGAGAAGACGCAGCGCCCGCGCGACAAGCTCCTCGTCTTCCTGACCAGCTCCGACTTCAACAACGCCTACGTGCAGCCGGTGGTCCTGGGCCTGCCGCAGCAGATGGTGCTGCCGGTGCACCTGACGCTGGACCTCTTCGACCTCTACGACATCGGCACCAACGCGGTGGGCGACGTCTCCTGCCACGAAGCGGTGCACTACATGACCTTCGAGCAGGTCGAGGGCTTCTGGCGCGGGCTGAACGCGGTGACGGGCGGCCTGCTGACCCCGCAGAGCTTCCTCGACACCTGGGTGCACGAGGGCATGGCGACCTACTACGAGGCGCGCCTGGGCAAGCCGGTGGGCCGGCCCTTCAGCCCCTACTGGCGCGGGGCCTTCGCCGCGGGCGTCGCCTCCGAGGAGAGCCTCGACCCGGGCTTCCTCAACTCCGAGCAGCGCCTGCAGAACCCGTACGGCCCCGCCTACCTGAGCGGCATGCAGTTCGTGGAGTACCTGGCGCGCACCTACGGCGAGGACAAGCTCTGGCAGCTGGTGGACAAGCAGGGCAACTCGATCTTCTCGCCCATCGGCCTGACCCTGCGCTTCAAGAGCGTCTACGGGCAATCCATCGGCGCCCTCTTCGACGACTTCGTCAAGGAGACCAAGGAGCGGGAGGCCAAGCGCAAGCGGCCGGAGGGCCAGCGGGTCCTCGCGGCGGACGTCGGCACCTCGGCGCGCCTCGCTGCCGCCCCCGACGGCACCCTCGCCAGCGTCAGCTCCGGGCGCGACGAGCCCGCGCGGCTGATCATCCGCGAGAGGGACGGCAGGGTCCGCGCGTCGCGGCGGCTGGCCAACGTGCTGCCCTTCCGCAAGACCATCGTCTCCAGCCCCACGGCCTTCAGCGGGCTGTCGTTCTCGCCGGACGGCAGGTGGCTGTACCTGGTCGGCGCCGACCTGGACTCGGTCGGCAGCTTCGTCTCCAAGCTGTGGCAGGTGGACGCCTCCGACGGGAGCCTGGAGCGCATCGTGGCCGACGACCTGACCGGCGTCGGCGGCTGCGCCACCTCCGACGGCGCCGGCTACGTCTACGTCCAGATCGCCTCCGACCGGGCGAGCCTGGTACGCCTCGACCTGAAGGACGGCCGGCGCACGACGCTGTGGCAGGCGCCGCCCGCGACCTCCATCACCGCCCCCGCCTGCTCGCCGGACGGCGCGCGCGTCGCCTTTGCCCGGCGCGGCGAGCGCGGGCTCGACCTCTCGCTCCTGCAGGCAGACGGCTCGGTGACCGCGCTGACCGAGGACGGCCGCTACAACACCACGCCGCGCTGGCTCGACGCCGGCCACCTCGTCTTCCTGCGCGAGGAGGCGGGCCGCTCGCAGGCGTTCGTGATGGACGTGGCGACGAAGACCCTGTGGCCCACCACCGACGCCCCCTTCGGCGCGATCGATCCCGCTCCGCTGGGCCAGGAGGAGATCGCCTTCCTCAACCGCGACGGCTGGGGCCTGTCGCTGGATGCCACGAAGCTGGAGCGGGTCCCGTCGCCCCAGGCCGCCCGGACCGCCGAGGCGCCGCCGCCCCCTGCCGACCTCGAGGCAGGCTTCCTCGCCTCCGCCGCGGGGGCGACCGACCCCAGGGAGACCGCGCCCGGCGCCCTGCCGACGCGGGTCGAGCCCGTCCCGCCGCTGCAGGTCGAGTCGGACGAGCCCTACTCCCCCATCGACCACCTCTTCGTCCCCAGCCTGCGCATCCCGTTCCTCGCCATCATCCCGCCCGGCCTCGTCGACACGACGGACAAGAACTGGCGCCTGCTGGTGGCGCTCTCGCTCTACGGCAGCGATCGCCTGGGCAAGCACAACTGGGCCATCAACTTGTCCTACGACACCAAGGACAACGGCCCGTCGGCCTCGGTGACCTACGCCAACTACCAGCTCGCGCCCTGGCTCATCGACGTGAACGGCGCGCTGGTGAACCTGGGCCCGGCCTACGACCGCTTCGCGCAGCTGGGCGCCTCGCGCGAGTTCTGGACCACGCCGCTGCGCCTGCAGTTCACCGGCATCGACCACCACGACCTCTCCGACGACGGCCGCGAGGTCGTCGGCCAGTACCGCTTCGTCGGCCCCGGCCTGCAGTTCGCCTACGCCGCCGCGGAGTCGACTCCCTACGGCGGCATCCGGCGCGGGCTGGCGTTCGCGGCCTCCGGCGACTGGTACCCGAAGTTCGCTTCCAGCGCCTTCGACCTGGGCGACGTGGCGGCGGAGGTGGACGTCTGGATCCCGCTGCCCATCTCGCGGCGCCACAGCCTGGCGATCACCGGGCGCGGCCGGGCGCTCATCGCCTCCGAGCAGCACAGGCTGCTGGACGTGGGTGGCCTCTATGGCGGCACGCCGCTGTTCACCTGGTCGCCCCAGGGCCTCGTGCCCAAGCTGCGCGCCTCCGACCTGCAGCTCTTCGGCGCCCCGGAGCTGACCTTCAGCGAGGCGCTGCGCGGCTACCCGGACCTCACCACCAGCGCCAGCGCCTTCGCCGCGGGATCGGCGAGCTACGTCTACCCGTTCATCATCGACCACGGCTGGGCGTCGCTGCTCTACGTGCTGCCGGCCTTCTTCGTCCGGCAGATCGACCTGGAGCTCTTCGGCGAGATGGCTTGGCTGTGGCCGGGAACGATCAAGCGGCGCTCCGCGGGCCTCGCGGTGCACCTGCGGACCTCCGTCGGAAACCTGCCCCTGTCGCTGTTCCTCGAAGGGGCGTGGCGCTTCGACGCCGACCGCGGACCGCTGCTGGTGCTCGGCTTCTCGCTGCTGTGAGGGGCGGGGCGCGGACCCAACCGCTCGGGAGCGCCAACGACTTGCGCTCGGGCCGTGGGTCCAGGCGCACCTCCAGTCCGCCGTTGGCGCCAGGCTGGATGCAACCGGCTGCCCGGCTGCCGTTGCGCCCGCTGCCGCCCTCGTCCGCGCCGCCAAGCGCCGAGACGAACTCGAGAATCTCCCGGAGCTTGCTCGCCCCGAGGTAGGCGAAGGCGACTCTGGACCGCGTGGTGCCTCGTCAGGTGCTCGCGCCGGGACGAGGCCGCAAGCCGGGAGAGCAGCCGCCTCGGCATGAAGCCACCGCCTAGGCTCAGGCCTGGCCGGCGGTCTTCGCGGGCGCGACGAATTCCAGTTGCGCACCGCCCACGCCTCGCTCACGCTGGCTGCTTTCGGAAGGGCGTGTCGGTGCGCTTGCCGGCGGTCAGGGAGACCCAAATGCCGAATCCATTGAAGGAGCTATCAACCTTCGTTGCCGGACTCCCCAACGGGCTCGAGAGCTACCCCGAGTGCCTGGTGAAGGGCACGATCGTGCGGTCCTTTCTGCTCGACTGCGTTCCGGTCGCGACGTTGGAGGCGGCTGCCTTGCCCCAGCCGGTCGCCGCGCTCCTGCGGACACCCCCGCTGAACAGCGTCTGGGCCTCGGAGGTGGAGTTCTTCGGGGCCTTGCTGGCTGTCCGCGATCTGCTCGGGCTGGACGATGCCGCCTGGAAGCGATGGTTCGAGTCGCGCAACCACCAGGCGCTCACCAACCCGGTTCTCCGGTTGGTGATGAACTTCACCTCTGCGGAGATGCTCCTGTCGTTGAGTCAGGCGTATTGGGGCATGACCCACAAGGGCTCACGGATGACGACGATTGAAAGGGCGAGCCACACCGCCACGATGCTGTTCGAGCATCCCCGCGGGCTCGTCAACGCCGACGTCGGGGTGTTCTTGACGGTGGCCCTGGCGGTGCCGCTCGCGCTCTCGCGGGCCAAGTCGCCTTCCGTCGTCATGCAGAGCTCCACGCCCACCGGGACCATCTTCAAGGCGACCTGGAAGTAGCGGGACCGGTGCCAGTCCGCCCTTTCGCAGGCGCGGCGCGACGGGACCTTGCTCCGGCGGGTCTGACACTCGCGACCGGAAAGATGGAAGGCCTGGCACCAGAGCCCGGTCGCGGTGCGGACAGGAGTCTCGCGGCCAAGCGTGCGCAGGCGCTCGGCTTCGAGTGAGCCGAGGTGCCAGGGCTTCCTCGGACGGAGCTGCTCGAACTCCCTGACGAATCAAGCCCAGGAGGTTGCGGCGGACCGGGCCGGCATATCCTCCGCTGCGCTTCTTCACGGAGCCGCTGGCAGGAGCCACCCATGACGCTGGTGCTCATCCTCCTCGTCGTCTTCGGCGGCGCGCTCGTGCTGGCCATCGGCATCATCGGGGCCGTGGAGCGCTCGTCCCAGCGCCACCTGGCTCGAGCCGAGGAGGAGGAGCGCCAGGCGCTGGAAGGCGGGCGGCGCAGGGCGGCGCCCCGGCTGTCGCCGGCCGAGACCCGCCAGCTCGACGCCGAGCTCCGCGAGGTCCTCGCCGCCGAGGCCGCTCCCTCCTCGTCGATGCCCGCGACCGCGACCGCGGGCCTGCAGCTCTACCGGATGGATGTGCGCGGCCAAGTCCGGATCCTGGAGGACGGCGGGAGGACGGTGGTCGAGCGCCTGCCGCAGACCCCGCACGGCGAGACGCCCAAGGGCGCCTGGGCCAAGGACGGGCACCTGTTCGTCGTCGGCTACCAGTACACGGGCGCCCCCGGCGAGGACACCGGCACCCTCTGGCACCGCCTCCCGGATGGCTGCTGGCAGGTCGAATGGCGCTCCGAGGAGCGGCTGATCGTCTCGGTGGTGGGCGACCGGGTAGACGACCTTTGGGCCGTCGGCTCGCGCTGCCTCGTGCACTACGACGGCAAGGCCTGGCGCGAGGCGGAGCTGCCGCCGCTCGGCGATCGCAAAGGCCTCAGCTCGGCCTGGCAGAGCCCGCGGGGAGAGCTCTTCGTCCCCACCTACGACGGCCGCATCTTCCGCCGCGGCGTCGACGGAGCCTGGGTCCAGGAGCTGGACATGGGCGGCGGCCAGCTTCTGGCGATCGTGGGCCGCGGCGAGGAGATCGTCTGCTGCGGCGACTCGGGTCAGATCCGCCGGCGCCTGCCCGACGGGACCTGGGCGTCGGAGGAATCGGGCGTGAACTCGCAGCTGCGGGTCGCGCTGGCCCGCCCCGAAGGCCTCTACCTCGCCGGCGGGACGCACCTGCTCTTCTCGAACGCCCCGGGATCCTGGAAGCCGATGGCAGGCGCCCCGTTGTGGATCCGCTCGCTGTGCGCGAGGTCGGACGGTTTCCTGGTGGCCTGCAACGGCGACACGCTCGTCCAGCGACCGGGCGCCTGGCAGACCGTCTGGAAGGGCGGCGGGGAGTTGGCCGTGGCCGACGGCGCCGCGCTCTACGTCGTCGAGCTCCTCGAGAAGCGGATCGACGGCTGAGCCCGTAGAGGCTGGCCGCACACCCCGTCCGCCCCGCTGCCCGTCTCCGGGGCAAAGCCCTTGGCCCCGGGGCCCGCCCTCCACTATCATCGCGGCCTTTCAAACAGAGGGAGCGACGATGGCCGACTTTCAGTCTCCGGGTATGAAGCCGAAGGCGCCGTTCTACGTGGCGGTGTTCCTCGTGATCGCAGCTCTGGTGGGCTTCGGGCTGTACCGCGCCGGCATCCTGGCGCCGGAAGGCAAGAAGGACGGGCAGATCACCGCCCCGATCTCCGCCGACGACCTCAAGAACGCCACCAAGCCCACCAACCCGGCCGATCCGGCCGCCCAGCCCGCCGACCCGGCCAAGCCGGCCGTCGAAGCCGCGGACTCCAACGCCCCGACCACGGTGAAGGAGTACGCCTTCACCGCCGACGCCAAGCTCCCCGCCGTCAGCGGCGTCGCCGGCTACAAGAAGATGCAGAACAACACGGTGAAGATGGCCCTCAACGTCTGGGCCGGCTGGGCGCCCATCATCTTCGCCAACGAGGGCTTCAAGGCGAAGAAGGAGTGGGTCACCCCCGACGGCAAGACCAAGTTCAAGCTCGACCTCGTCCTCATGGACGACCCGGTCACCATGCGCAACGCCTACGCCTCCGGCGACGTGCACATCGGCTGGGCCACCGTCGACATGCTGCCGCTCTTCCTCGACGAGCTGAAGAAGGACAGCCGCACCATGCCGCGCGTGTTCCAGCAGGTCGACTGGTCGGCCGGCGGCGACGGCATCGTGGTGCGCGACACCATCGCCAACGTCGGCCAGCTGCGCGGCAAGAAGATGGTGCTCGCCGGCAACTCCCCCAGCCAGTACTTCGTCCTCAACGCCCTCATCAACGGCGGCGTGCAGCCCAGCGAGGTCGAGTTCGTCTACACCCAGACCGCCTTCGAGGCCGCCGCCGCCTTCGCCGCCAAGAAGGACTTGGCCGGTGCGGTCAGCTGGGCGCCGGACATCTACAACCTCGCCAAGGTCAAGGGGAACAAGCTGCTGGTGACCACCGCCGAGGCCAACCACCTCATCGCCGACGTCTGGTTCGCCCGCGCCGACTTCGCCAAGGACAACCCGCAGATCGTCGAGGCCCTGGTCCGCGGCTTCCTCGACGCCGTCGAGTCGCTCGAGGTGCAGGACAACAAGGTCAAGGCCAGCCAGTGGATGGCCGAGGGCTACAGCCTGCCGCCGGCGGACACCCTGGGCATGCTCGGCGACGCGCACTGGACCAACTACGCCGAGAACCGCGAGTTCTTCCTCAACCAGAACAACCCCACCAACTTCGAGCGCACCTGGGACACCGCCTACTACCTCTACAAGCGCATCGGCAAGGTGACCGACAAGGTGGCCTGGGACCAGGTCGCCGACTTCTCGGTCATCCAGAAGCTGGGCAAGGAGGAGAAGTACTCGAAGAGCGCGAACAAGTACCAGACCAACTTCGCCGCCAAGACCGTCTCGGAGATCAAGGCCGAGTCCGGCGAGATCCTCACCAAGACCGTCGTCATCCACTTCTTCCCCAACAGCGCCGACCTCAGCCACAAGATCGTCAAGCAGCTCGGCGCCAAGTCGGTCGAGGAGCTCTACGACCCGAACGTCGGCTTCGTCGTCGAGGAGATCGGCAAGATGGCCGGCCAGTTCGGCGCCGCGCGCATCGTCATCGAGGGCCACACCGACTCCTCGATGAAGGGCCAGGTCCCGTTCGACTCGGTCAAGACCCTCTCCCAGTCCCGCGCCGACGCCGTCCGCGAGGCGCTGCTCAAGAAGTTCCCCACCCTGCCCAAGGGCCAGGTCGCGGCCGAGGGCATGGGCTGGCTGCGGCCCGCCGACCCCAACGACGAGAACAACCACGCCAAGAACCGCCGCGTCGAGGTGAAGGTCTTCCCGCTCGAGGCGGCGCCGTAGCCGTCCGCATCAGCAGAGGGAGCCGTCGATGAGCGAAACCGCCCCGCAGGCGCCGGCGCAGCCCGCCGGCGCCCCGCCGTCCCCCGCCGCACCGGCTCCCGCGTCGCGCGCCCAGCCGGCCGTCCCCGCGCACGGCCGGCCGGCCTCCGCCTTCCGCCTGCGCAAGCAGCCCTCGATGGTGGGGCGGCTGGTGCTGGGGACGGTCTTCCTGCTGCTGCTGCTGGCCGTCTGGACCGGGCTCACCTGGGGCCCGGCCGAGGCACGGGTCCTCTCCCCGGTCATCCTCGACAGCCCCGCCGAGATCGCCGCGTCCTTCCACTCGCTGTGGTTCGACCGCGCCCTCACCCGCAACCTCATCTCCTCGCTGTGGCGCGTCCTCCAGGGCTTCGGCCTGGCCGCGCTGGTCGGCGTGCCGCTGGGCGTCGTCTGCGGCACCTGGCCCAAGGTCGCCGCCTTCATCGCCCCGGTGTCGGTCTTCGGGCGCAACGTGCCCATCAGCGCGCTGGTGCCGCTGACGCTGGTCTGGTTCGGCATCGACGAGCTGCAGAAGATCATGTTCATCTTCGTGGCCTGCGTGATGTTCGTGGTCTTCGACGCCACCCGCGCGGTGGCCAGCGTCGACGAGCGCTACGTGCAGACCGCGCTGACCCTGGGCGCCAAGCCGCTGCAGATCGTCACCAAGGTGCTGGTGCCGCTGGCGCTGCCGGACATCTTCGGCTCGCTGCGCCTGCTCTTCGGCCTGGCCTTCGGCTACATCATCCTGGCCGAGATGGTGAACTCCGACAGCGGCGTGGGCGCAATGATCCTCGCCTCGCAGCGCATCGGGCCCAAGGCGCACATCTACCTGGTGCTGGTGGCCATCACCCTGGTCGCCTACGGCATCGACCGGGGTCTGCTGGCGCTGCAGCGCTGGCTCTTCCCCTACCGGGAGGAGTCATGAGCGCGCCCCTTCACCCCGAGCGGGTCGCGGGGCTCGCCGGCGGCGCCGCCGCCGCCGCCGCCGCCGCCCAGCCCCTGACGCTGGGCGCCAGCCAGGCCAACGAGCTGCCGCACGTGGTCTCCTTCCGCGGGGTCACCAAGACCTACGCCCCGGGCACGCCGCGCGAGTACACCGCCATCAAGGACGTCAGCTTCGTCGTCCACGACCTGCCCGGCAAGGGCGAGCTCATCGCCATGCTGGGCCCCTCGGGCTGCGGCAAGAGCACCGTGCTGCGGCTCATCGCCGGCCTCGAGCCGCAGTTCCCGGCGACCACCGGCGAGGTGCTCATCCAGGGCAAGCCGGTGCTGGGCCCCGGCTCCGACCGCGGGATGGTGTTCCAGGAGTACACCGCCTTCGACAACCGCACCGTGCTCGACAACGTGGCCTTCGGCCTGGAGTGCGCCGGGGTGCCCAGGAGCGAGCGCCACGACCGGGCGATGAAGTGGATCGCCAAGGTCGGGCTCAACCCCGAGCGCGACGCGCTCAAGTACCCGCACCAGCTCTCCGGCGGCATGCGCCAGCGCGTGGCCATCGCGCGCACGCTCATCCTCAACCCGCGCATCGTGCTCATGGACGAGCCGTTCGGCGCGCTCGACCCGATGACCCGCCTGCGCATGCAGGACCTGCTCATCGAGCTGTGGAGCAAGGCCGAGGCGACGGTCTTCTTCGTCACCCACTCCATCGAGGAGGCGGTGTTCCTGGGCGACCGCATCTACCTGTTCTCGCCGGCGCCGGGGACCATCATCGAGGAGATCCACTCGCCCCGGCCCACCGACCCGGCCGTCGTCAGCCAGGCCCGGCCGGAGTTCGTGGAGCGCACCCGCTACATCCGCGAGAAGATCGCCAAGATGGAAGAAGCGGCGGGCATCAAGTAGCAGCACGCTAGGGGACCCATGGCGGGACGTCAGACCTTCGGCGGCTACATCGCCGCCGCGTTCAAGAACCGGTGGAACTACCTGTTCCTCCTCGGGGGCGCCATCGCCGCGGCCATCAGCGGCCACGCCGACGTGGCGCTGCCGCTGGTCGCCGCCGCGGAGATCGGCTACCTCGGCCTCATCGGCACCAACCCGCGCTTCCACCGGCACATCGACTCCCAGCTCGGCGCGGCGGAGGCCGCCGCGGGCGCCCAGGTGGCCAAGGCGCGCTTCGACGAGCTGTACCGGGGCCTCGATCAGCGCTACCGCGGCAAGTTCGACGAGCTGCGGCAGCGCTGCCTCGTCCTGGCCGACCTCGCCGGCAAGGGCCCCGCGCAGGGCGAGAGCTTCGCGGGCGACGTGGCCCAGGAGCAGCTCACCGGCATCAACAAGCTCTTGTGGGTCTACCTCAAGATGCTGCACGCCAAGGGCACGCTGGAGAGCTTCTTCCAGTCCATCGACCCCAGCGAGCTCGACCGGCTGGAGAAGGACGCCAAGCGCCGCCTCGAGGAGCTGCCCAAGGAGCTGGGCGCCCCCGACTCCGTGGCCGAGCAGAAGCGCAAGAGCCTGGAGGACACGCTCAAGACCGTCCTCGAGCGCCGCGAGAACATCAAGCGGGCCCGCGAGCGCCACGACCTGGTCTCGCTGGAGCTGGACCGCATCGCCGCCAAGCTCAACGGCATCGCCGAGCTGGCGGTGAACCGGCAGGACCCCTCTCTCCTCACGCAGGACGTCGACGACGTGGCCCGCAGCGTCCAGGCCACCGAGGAGACGATGGGCGAGCTGCGCCAGTTCACCGGCCTGACGGCGGTCGACGAGACCATGGCGCCGGAGATCCTCTCGGCGTCGGCGGAGCGCGTCCGCGCCTAGCCGCTACTGGTAGCGCCACAGGTCGCTCATTCGGCCGGTCGCCCTCTCGCCGCCGAAGAGCCAGACGGCGCCAGTCGAGTCGACCGCCATGCTGTCGTAGGCGCGTCCACCGGGGGTGTTGAGCGTGTCGATCACGCCCTTGGTGCCCCACACGCCCGCCTCGTTGGCGACGCTCGAGCCGGTCAGCCAAGTCCAGCGGGCGCCGTCCCACCACCAGAGGTCGCCCAACCAGTTGGAGGAGGCGCTGCAGGTGGCCGCATCGCAGCCGTTGCCTCCATACATGTAGATCGATCCCACGGGATCGGCAGCCATGCCGAAGGAGTCGCGCCCGCCGGGCCAGTTCGTCGTTGCTGGGACGCCCTTGGTCCCTGGGACCGCCAGCGCGTTGACCACGTTGGGTCCGCCAACCCAGGTGTAGTTGGTGCCGTCGAACGTCCACAGGTCGGCCAGGTCGTTCTTGGCTCCGGCGGAGTCGTAACCGTAACCCCCGAAGAACTGCAGCCCCTTCGCCGCACTGTACGCGCCACCGAAGAGGTAGCGGCTGCCCGGCAGGTTCGCGGACACCGTGACGCCCTTGGCGCCGTAGTTGGCCGGGGTGTTCGCCAACTTGGGCCCTGCCACCCAGGTCCACAGACCGCTCGCCGGGCTGTACTTCCACACGTCGCTGAGCGCTTTGGTGTTCGTGAAGCAGGAGACCTCGTCGCAGCCGGTGCCGCCGAACAGCCAGAGGTCCCCGGCCGAGTCGAACCAGATCACCCCGCTGTCGCGGCCGCCGGGAACGTTGCCTGCCGCCGCGACCCCCTTGGTTCCGTACAGACCGGTGGGCTCGCGGTCCGGTGACTTGCACTGGCCGGAGGCGCAGGTCCCGCCGGACATCCAGGTCCACATCCCGGTGCTCGGCGTGTACTTCCACAGATCGTTGAGTTCGCCCCACTTGTTGCCCTGCGTCGTCCCGTTGCCCCACCCGCCGAAGATCCAGAGATTGCCTGCCGCATCCACCGTTCCGACGGGCACCTCGCGCGAACCCGGGGTATTGCCGGCCGCGGGCAGCCCCTTCGTCCCGTAGACCCCTACGACGTTGTCGGTGGAATTCGTGCCGGTCATCCAGGCCCAGTTCGTGCCGTCGAACCGCCACAGGTCGTTCATCTTGCCCATCGAGCAGTTGGTGGTCGTGCACCCGCTTCCGCCGAACATCCAGATCGTGGTCCCTGTCGCGAAGAGCAACTGCTTGCGGCGGCTGCCCGGCTGGTAGGACGGGCCGCCCACTCCCGTCGCCCCCGCGATTCCGATCGCCCCGGGGGTGCTCACCCCCGCCATCCACGTCCAGCCGCGCACCGCGGTGTAGGTCGTCAGCGACACGCAGGTGCTGGCGTTGCCCAGCGCGTCGAAGGCCTTGCCGTACAGCGGGGTGGTCGCGTTCGGGGAGATGGTCACCGCGACGCCGGCCCCTTCCCAGACCGCCTTGGTCCCGGTGCCCACCTGCGTCGCGCAGCCCGAGTCCTTGTAGACCGTCACGGTGGCCGTGTCGGCCGAGGAGGTCCCCTTGACGGTGAACGACGGGCCGGTGGGCGTGGCGGGGACGGTGGCGACGAACGCCGGCGCGGCAGGGCCGAGGGTGTCGTGCACGTAGGTCGTCATCAGCGTGCAGGGCGACGAGTTCGGCACCGCGTTGGTGGCCACGGCGTAGATCGTCGTCGACTGGTTCGCCGGCACGGTCGCGGTGAGGCCGGCACCCTCCCATTGCGCCTTGGTCCCGGTCCCGATCTGGGTCGTGCAGCCGGTGTTCGAATAGAGCGCGATCGTCACCGTGTCGACCGAGGAGGTGCCCTTCACCTGCGGCGTGGTCGAGGTCTTGGAAGGCGAGGCCGGCGTGATGCTGACGAAGACGGGCGGGGTCGGGAATCCGCCTCCAGGGCAGGCCGTCGAGAGGCCGTCGCAGTAGGTGGACGGGGCGCTGCAGAGCTTGCTGGTGGCCGAGACCTTGTCGGTGGGGCAGGTCGGGGACACGCCGTCGCACGCCTCCGGCTCGTCGCAGACGTCGGCGGCGTTGCGGCAGGTGGTGGTCAAGAGCGCCTTGGCGGGACAGGTGGCGGCGTTGCCGTCGCAGTAGGCGTCTGCCTCGCACACCCCGGACGAGACCGCGCAGCGGTCGGAGGTGCTCAGCTTCTTGTCCGCGGGGCAGGCCTTGGCCGTGCCGTCGCAGACCTCCTGCGGGTCGCAGATCCCGAGGCTCGCGCGGCAGACGAACCCGGCGGCCTGGACCTGGTCGGTGGGACACGCCGCGCTGCCGCCGGAGCACCGCTCCTCGAGGTCGCAGGCGCCGTTGGCGGGGCTGCAGACGGTGCTCGCGCCCAGCAACGACTTCGCCGGGCACAGCGCGCTGGAGCCGTCGCAGTAGGAGGTCGTCTCGCAGGGCCCGGTGGAGGCGTCGCACACGTCGGTCGCCAGCTTGCGCACGTCGGCCGGGCAGGCCGCCGCCACGCCGTCGCAGAACTCCTCCGGGTCGCAGGGGCCCAGGCCCGTGCGGCAGGAGACGCCGGGGCCTCGCAGCGCGTTGGCCGGGCAGGTCTCGCTCGTGCCGCTGCACAGCGCGTCGGCCTCGCAGGCGCCGGAGCCGGCGCGGCAGACCGTCCCGACGCCGGAGAGCGCCGCCGCCGGGCAGGCGGGGTTGGTGCCGTCGCAGCGGGACTCGAGGCGGCACTGGAAGGCCGCGGCGCAGACCGTGGACGGGCCGGACTTGAGGTCCGCCGGACAGGCCTTGGTGCTCCCGTCGCAGGTCTCGGCCGGGTCGCAGGGCCCCAGGCTCGGGTTGCAGACGAAGCTCGCGGGGCGGATCTGGTCGGTCGGGCAGGCCGCGCTCGAACCAGTGCACCGCTCTTCGAGGTCGCAGGCGCCGCTGGCGACGCCGCAGATCGTCGCGTTTCCCAGGAACGTCTTGGCCGGGCAGGCCGGGCTCGTGCCGTCGCAGACGGCCGGCAGCTCGCAGGGGCCGGTCGCGGCCGCACACACGGTGAACTCGAGCAGCCGCTCGTCGGCAGGGCAGGCGCTGCTCGTCCCGTCGCAGGTCTCCGCCGGATCGCAGCCGCCCTGGCTCGGACGGCACTCGGTCCCGGACGGTGCCCGCTGCCTGGCCGGGCAGGCCGCTCCGGCGCCGTCGCAGTGCGCCGCCAGCTCGCACTCGCTGGCGGGGCTGCACTCGGCGGACGAGGGCAGGACCGCGTCGGCCGGGCAGGCTGCGCTCGCGCCGTCGCAGGCCTCCTCCGGGTCGCACGGCCCCTGGCTCGCCCGGCAGGACGTGCCCTGGGCCTGGAAGGTGTCAGCCGGGCAGTCGGGATTGTTCGCTTCGCAGGACTCCGCCTCGTCGCACAGTCCACTGGCCTCGCGGCAGACCGTGCCGGGGGCCACCCGCGCGTCGCTCGGGCAGGAGGTGCTCGCCCCGTCGCACTTCTCCTCGAGGTCGCAGGCGCCCGCCGACGGACGGCAGACCGTGCCTCCGACCTTGGGGACCGCCTCGCAGGTTCCGCCTCGGCACAGCATCGAGACACACGGGCCTTCCGCGCCGCACGACCTGCCCGCGCAGTCCGAGTCCTCGCAGCCGGTCTTGCCGTCGCAGTCGTCGTCCGCGCCGCCGATGCAGGAGTCCACCGCGGCGCAGGCCACGCACTGACCGGCTTCGCAGCGCGTCCCGGAAAGGCACGAGACGCCGAGGCAATTGGCGGCGGTGCAGCGGTTGTCGACGCAGGCCTGCCCGTCGGGACAGGTCACTCCGCCGCAGGTGGACGGCAGGCACTGCCCCTTCAGGCACCGCTCCCCCGTGGCGCACGAAGGGCAGATCTGGCAGCGACCCTCGGTGCACCCCGAATCATCGGGGCAGTCCGACGGCGAGGTGCAGGCTTGGGAAGCGACGAAGGCCACGGGCTCGTAGCACCCGCTTGCGGCAACCACTGCCACCAATGCGAACAGCCTCCGCTCCACGACGACGGGCTTGGGCATAGGCGCCATTTTACCGCCCGAATGAAAACCTCCGCAGAAGGCGTCCAACCGCCTGTTATCACTGTGCTTCCCACCCGGCATCCCGTCCCGCTGCCGGATGGCCCGCACCGGAACGCCCCGACCGCTGCGCGCACCGGGCGGTTGCGCCGTCCCAGCGGCCGCCACACCTGAGCGAGGGGGCTTGGCATGCGGCGGCTGGCTCGAGTGCTGGGCGCAGTAGTGATCGTTGCGGGAGCGGGGTGTGTGGAGCACCGGCTCCGCCCCGAGACGGCACCCGCCCCGGCGGACACGCCTTTGATGGTCCAAGGCGTGGAGATCCGGGTCCTGCCCAACGCCTGGCGCGGCTACCCGACCTGGTTGCCGCAGCGCTTCACGCCGATGTGGCTCTACTTCGTCAACCGCGGCGGCGAGTCCTACGACGTCACCTACGCCTCGCTTCAGCTGGTCGACGAGAACGGCGAGAGCCACCCCGCGGTCCCTCCGACGCTGGTGTCGCGCGAGCTGCTGGGCGCCAGGGACCTTCTGACCGAGCCCCTGCTCGTCCCCGCCCAAGCGCAGGGCCAAGGCCAAGGCCAAGACCAGCCCCCGGCCGAGCCCCCCGCGGCGTCCAAGCCCCCGCGAATCCCGGCGCCCGAGCAACTGCCCCCCGCCTCGTCCCCCGCGCCGCCGCTGGCCACCGGCTCCACTCCACCCCACGACACCGTCTTCTTCGGGCTCGCTCCCTACGAGTTCACCGCGCCGGGAACCGGTTCCACGGCCGCGGTGGGGACCGGACGCACGCCGTTCGGCTACCAGGCCCCGTTCAGCCCCTTCGGCACCATGGGCATCAGCCGCAACGCCGAGGACATCGTCGCCCCCGCGCTCCGCGAGGGGCGCCTGCTCCCCAACACCCACGCCGAAGGCTTCGTCTACTTCCGCGCGAACCGCTCGGCGCGGCGGCAGGAGCTGCGGCTCTCGGCGCGCAACGAGCGCGAGGGAGGCAAGCCGCTCGAGGTGGTCATCCCCTTCACCTACCGCTGAGCCACCTGCCGCTGGGAGGCGCGGCGCCGCGCGTGCCAGACGAGATAGGCCACGATCGCGAGGTTGACCGCCAGAGTCGCGACGCGCGCCGCGGACATCCTCCGGGAGAGCTCGTACACCTCGAAGGGGACGAGCGAGCTGGTGGCGACGACGACCAGCCAGGGGCCCCAGCGGTAGCGGCGGTGGAGCGCCCAGCCCTCGACGCTGGTGAGCAGGCCGTCGGCGGCCACCGCGCCCACCCCCAGCCAGAGCCGGCCCGGGGTCGTCTCGCGCACCAGGACCTCCAGCAGCCTCGTGCTCCACGCGGCGACGACGTGCTCGCGCATCGCCAGGATGAACCCGTGCAGGGGCTCGCCCAGGCCCGCCGCGAGGAGGATCGCCCCGGCCACGGCCAGCAGGACCTCCGCGGCCGCCTTGACCGCCTTGTAGAGGACGATGAGCCGCAGCCCCACCGCCCGGTCGACGCTCTCCATGGCTCGTAGCTTGCCGCGCCCGGCGCCCGCGTGCACCCCTGGCGGAGGCGGAGCCTGTTGACAGCCTGCCGCCCGGGCGGCGAACTTCGGGCCCATGCCCCCGTCGCCCGCCGAGTTCCTCTCCCGCCTCCCCGGCTTCGCCGTCGTCGACCCCGAACAGCTCGCCGCCCTCGAGGCCAGCGTCCAGCTGCGCAAGTTCGCCGCCGGCGACTGCCTGATGCGCCGCGGCGACCCCGGCGATCACATGCAGGTGCTGATGGACGGCCGCGTCTGCATTCGCCGCCTCGACGCCCAGGGCAACCCCAGGCAGGTCTTCCACCTGGGCGTGGGCGACATGGTGGGCGAGATGGCGCTGCTCACCGGCGAGCCGCGTAACGCCGACGTGGTGGCGGAGACGGACACCGTCTCCATCGTGCTCACCCGCGACGCGCTGGAGCCGCTGCTCGACGAGCACCCGCAGCTGGCGGCCTTCATGACCGAGGTCCTCGGCCGGCGGCTCGAGGAGGGCGGCGGCCTGGAGAAGGTGGGCAAGTACCGGCTGCTGCGCAAGATCGGCGAGGGGACCACCGGCCGCGTCTACGAGGCGCTGCACCCGGGCCTGGACCGGCTGGTGGCGGTCAAGATGCTCAGCCACGCGCTGGTCTACCACCGCACCTTCCGCGACCGCTTCCTCGAGGAGGCGCGCACGGTGGCCCGCTTCAGCCACCCGAACATCGTCAGCGTCTACGACACCGAGGAGGCCTACGCGACCTTCTTCATCGTCATGGAGCGGCTCAAGGGCACCGACCTCGCGGCGGTGCTCGAGACGCGCCGCGTGCTGCCGGCCGACGAGGCGGTGGCCATCCTGCGCCAGCTCGCCGCGGCGCTGGAGGCCGCGCACAAGCACGGCTTCGCCCACCGCGACGTGAAGCCCGCCAACGTGGCGATGGACGACTCCGGGCTGGTCAAGCTGATGGACTTCGGGCTGGCCAGCCCCATCCTCAAGGACGCCGACGGCAAGCGCAGCAAGACCGTCGAGGGCACCCCGCAGTACCTGGCGCCCGAGGCGGCCATCGGGCAGATCCCCGACGGGCGCGCCGACGTGTACGCGCTGGGCATCATGGCCTTCGAGATGGTGACCGGGACCCTGCCGTTCACGGCCGACAAGGTCGTGGACATGCTCAAGGCCCACGTGCGCCAGCCGGCCCCGGACGTGCTGACCCGCAAGAGCGACGTGCCCGCGCCGCTGGTGGAGTTCATCCGCGGCGCGCTCATCAAGAAGCCCTCCGAGCGGCTCACCGACTGGGCGCGCATCCGGACGCTGCTCGAGCCGGCGAACGCGCGGCCGACGGAGCTGTGGTCGGACCCGCAGGCCCACGAGGCCGTGGTCCGGGTGCGCTTCGCGCCCGGCGCCGCCCAGAAGGTCGAAGCGGCGCTCGCGAACTTGGCGACCGACCTGCAGGCCGTCCCCGGAGTGCAGCTCTCCCGGGGCGATCTCCAGCCAGTGCAGCCGGCCGGCAAGCCGCGCGCCTGATCCGCCGGGAAGGCGCGCGCCCCTCCGTGTGTAGGGAGACCCCGAAAGGTCGACCCACGGCGGATGGCGGGCGGACGGTCCACGGACGCGAAGGACTCCGGCGCAGCCTTGCTGCTGTCGCTGCTCTTGGTGTCGCTGCCGTCGCCGGCCTCTGCCTCCGGGGACTTGAGCGCGGGGCTCGAGCGCGAGGCCCGCCCCGAACCGAGCGCGCGGTCCGCTCCGGGCGCCAGCTCGGACTTCGACCGGCTGGCCCGGGGCTTCATGGTCTCCCTGCTGGGCAAGCCGTTCCTCTTCTCCACCGAGGACCTGGACCGCATCGTCGGGGACCCGTGGACCCTCAACGCGCCGACGCAGGCCAAGCTCGACGCGCTGCCTCCCCGGCTCCGGCTGAGGCTGTACTCGGTGCTCGCCGGGCACCTCGCGCACCTGCGCCTCGAGCCACGCACCGGGCTGTGGGGCACCAGGCCGGGCGACGAGCGGCCGCTGCAGATCGAAGCGGGCGCCGCGGAGGGCCGCGACACGCTGTGGCAGGTCGGGCGCGCCCTGGACGGCTACTTCCGCGCTGAGGAACTGGGCGACCTCGCGGTCTTCGCGCTGTCGAGGAACGCGTTCTTCCCCAAGACCCACGCCGGCTGGACCGAGCTCGAGCAGCACCTGGTGGGCTTCGACCTGGGGCTGGGCCTGCTCGCCCTGGCGGCGCTCTCCAGCGTCGACGAGGGCAACCTGGAGGTGGGCGGCTGGGCGCTGCGCAACTCCCAGGACACCTTCCGCGCCGGCTGGTTCGCCGGCTTGCGGCACCTGGGCCTGTCCGCACGGCCGGTCCTCTCGACCGGCCTGCGCGCCGCCATGCCGGGGTTCGAGGCCTCGCTGAGCTTCCTCGATCACGTCCGGCCGGGGGAAGGCGACGAGTCCCGGACGATCGAGCTGCTGGTGCGCGAGCGCCTGTTGCAGGCCACGGACCACTCCGAGCGCTGGGAGCTCACCGCCCAGGCAAGAGGCCTGTTCTTCTGGGAGCACACCGATCCCGCGCTGCGGCGCTCTCTCCGGGCCGAGCTGGAGGTTTACGCGCGCCGGCCCGGCTTCTGGTCCCGGCCCGAGCTGGACCTGCTCGTCGAGACCCGGCTCTCCTCCGACTTCACGCACACGCACTCCGCGGACCTCTCCGTGGGGCTGGAGGACCGGCGCCACGCCGTGGCCGGGGCGGTGCGGCTCACCGCGACGAGCGCCCCCGGGACCCGGACCGAGGTCGTCCTCGGCGCGGTGCTGGGCGGGACCATCGGAGAGCTTCGCGGCGACGACGGCGGCTTCCGCGAGCTGGAGGCGGCGCGCAACCGGCTCCGGGCGGCCATCGGGGACAGCCGCGCCGCCGACGGGGGCGGGCATGCCGGGCCGTGGGACCAGGTGGCGCGCACCGAGCTGCGCCGCCGCGCCGAGGACTTCTGGCGGGCGCGCGAGCGCTGCGCGCAGCGGCGCCGACCGCAGGCCGGTCCACAGACGATCGAGGAGGCGTCCCTCCAGCCGGGTGCGCTGTCGGAGGCCGATGCGCGCTACCTCGACGAGAAGCTGGGCGCTCGGCCGGCGGGCGAGCGGCTGCGGACGTCGGCCGACTGAGAATCGAGGATGGATGGGTTCCCGATGCGCGCGTTCACCCGTGCTAGCGTGAAAGCCGTGAGTTCGCCGAGCCCGCAGCCCGCATTCTTCGACGCCCACCTGCACGCCGACGGGCTCTCCAACCAGGACCTGCAGTCGATGGCGCTCTTCGGGCTGAAGGCGGCCCTGGTGCCCGCCCGGGACGCGGTGTGCGACTCGGTGAAGGACTACGTCGCGCACTTCGAGGGCCTGCTGCACCTGCAGGCGCGGCGGCTGGAGCGCTGCGGCATCCGGGCCTGGGCGGCGCTGGGCGTGCACCCTTCGCGCATCCCCTGGCACGGGCTGGAGGAGATCCTCTCGGTCATCCCGCGGCTGGCGTCGAAGGGGCGCCTGGTGGCCATCGGGGAGATCGGCCTGGACAAGGGCGGAGTGCGGGAGGAGCAGGTCTTCGAGCAGCAGCTGCAGCTGGCGCTGGGGCTGCGCCTGCCGGTCCTGGCGACGACGCCGGTGCGCGACAAGGCCCGGCTCACCCGGCGCCTGCTCGCCATCCTGCGCGCGGCCGGGGTCGAGCCCGAGGCGGCGCTGGTCGCCAACGCCGACGCGCAGACGCTCAAGACCATCCGCGAGTGCGGCTACCGCGCCGGGCTGACCGTGAACCCCATGCACCTGTCCGCGGCCGAGGCCGCCGCCCTGGTGCGCAGCTTCGGCAGCGACGCGCTGGTGGTCTCCTCGGGCTCCGGGGACGGCGCCAACGACATCCTGGCCCTGCCGCACACCGCCTCGGTGCTCGCCGAGCAGGGGCTGTCGCCCCTCATCGTCAGGCGGGTGCTGGGGGAGAACGCCCTGGCGTTCCTCAAGCTGTCGAAGGACGCGCTGGAAGGCGCCTCTGCGGCATAGCCTCGAGGCTCAGCCCTTCTCGGGCTTGGCGGCGGCCGGCGGCGCCTCCTTCTTGCGCGTCCACTCGCCGCTGCGCCCGCCGCTCTTGTGGTGCAGCGCCACCTCGCTGATGAGCATGCCCTTGTCCACCGCCTTGAGCATGTCGTAGACGGTCAGCGCCGCGGTGCAGACCGCGTGCAGCGCCTCCATCTCCACGCCGGTGCGGTCGGTGGTCTCGATGCGGGCCTCGATCATCACCCGCGTGGCCGGCTCCTCCTGCAGCGTCAGGTGGACCTCGGCGCTGGTCAGGCCGATGGGGTGGCACAGCGGGATGAAGTCGGGCGTGCGCTTGGCGGCCATGATGCCGGCCACCCGCGCGGCCGCGAGCACGTCGCCCTTCTCCACCCGGTTCTCGCGGATGCGCTCGAGCGTCTCCTTGTCCATCGAGACGAACCCGCGGGCCACCGCCACCCGGCGAGTCTTCTCCTTGCCACCGACGTCGATCATCTTCATTGAGCGGGACTCCCAGGTGCAGGCGGTGCGGCGGTGGACGGGGCGATCAGCGGCGCGGAGAGCCCCGGGGCGAAGGTGGCGTCGAGCCGCGTCGCGGAGTAGGCCGCGGGCAGGTCGTAGGCTGCGTCCAGCTTCGACTCCGCGCCGGCGCGCAGCTTGAGCTTGATGGAGTACCGGCCGGCCTCGCCCGGATCAATCTGAACGCGCCAGACGACCGTCGGCTTGCCCGAGGCGACGCCGAAGCCCAGGCCCGCCATCTTGCGCTCGATCCAGACGCGCACCTCGTCGGAGACCTGCTGCGCGGCGGGGTCGTTGAACGGCACGTCGATGTTGGCGCGGTAGGTCGGCTCTTCCTTGGCGCCGAGGGCGGTCTGGAGCAGGTCGCGCAGCGCCGCGTCGCCCGGCGGGAGGGCGGGCCCCGTCTGCAGCTTGCGCAGGGCCTCGACCGCGTCGGCCTTCTGCGGCTTGGGAGAGACGCCCTGGCGGCGCAGGCTCTCGCCCGCCGCCGGGGTCAGCGGCTTCAAGTCGGTCTCCGGCTGGCTGCGGCTGGCCAGGAGCCAGACCGCGCCGGCCACGAGCACCGCCACCGCCACGAGGACTACCGGGTTCTTGAGCATGGCTCACCTCGAAGGTCCGCGAGACTAGCAGACTCCTCGGCCTGGACCCCGGCCCGCCGTTCGCGCCTAATGACGAGCGGAGGGGCCATGAGAGTCCTCGTCTGCGGCGGCACCGGCTTCGTGGGCAGTGCGCTCGTACCCATGCTCCGCGAGCGCCAACACGACGTCTTCGTCCTCAGCCGCAAGCCCGCACCGCCGCCGACCGTGGCCGCCAGCGGCGCGAAGGGGGTCCGCGGAGACCTGCTCGCGCCCGAGAGCCTCTCTTCGCTCCAGGCCGGCTCTGTCGACGCCATCGTCCTGCTCGCCGCGCCCCGCATATTCGGCAAGCGGCTGGGCGAGCGCCGGTTCCAGCAACTGAAGGCCGAGATCACGGCGATCTACGCCAATGCCCTCGCGCTCGCACGCCGGCTCGGCTGCCCCATCGTCATCACCGCGGGCACCTCCTTCCGCACCACCGGCGACCAGGTGGCCGACGAGACCTGGCCCATCCTGCGCGTCGGCGCCCCGCGCATCGGCGAGGACATCGACCCGCTGGTGGACCAGGCGGTAGCCGCGGGGTCGCCGAAGCTGGTGTGGCTGCTCCCGGGGCAGATCTACGGGCCCGGCGGCATGTTCCTCGAGCTGGTGAAGATGGCGCAGAAGGGCCGCGCGGCCATCTTCGGGGACGGCGGCAACCTCATCCCGCGAATCCACGTGCAGGACTGCGCCGCCGCCTACCTCGCCGCGCTCGAGCACCTGGGCGAGCTGAAGACCGGCGAGCGTTTCATCGTCGCCGACGACGTCGCCTGCACCGCCCGCGAGTTCGCCGAGCTCCTGGCGAGCCTGCTGCGCGCGCCCAGGCCCAAACCGGCGCCGTCGTTCATCGTGAAGCTCGTGGTCGGCAAGCTGCTCTTCGAGACCATGACCATGAGCTGCCGGGTGAGCAACGCGAAGGCCAAACGCACTCTCGGCTGGGCTCCGCGGTACCCGAGCTTCCGCGAGGGGCTGCCGCCGACGGTCGAGGCCATCCTGCGCGCCCAGCGCGAGGGCCTGGCCGTCCCTTGAGCGGCCAGGAACTTGTGGCGCCCCCCTCCGACGGGTATAGCCGAGGAAACACCGACACTTAGGGGTTCTCCAAGATGAGCCGCGCCAGGAACAAGCGCTCCGTCGAGAAGATCGACGAGGCGGAAGAGCAGGAAACGCTCGAGTTCCCCGAAGTCCTGCCCCTGCTGCCGGTGCGCGACCTCGTGGTCTTCCCGTACATGATCGTCCCGCTCTTCGTGGCCCGCGAGGTCTCGCTGGCCGCCGTCCAAGAGTCGCTCTCGAAGGACCGCCTGGTCTTCCTGTCCGCCCAGCGCGACGCCGGCGAGGAGGACCCCACCTCGGACACCATCTACGAGGTCGGCACGGTCGGGATGATCATGCGGGTGCGCAAGCTCTCCGACGGCCGCGTGCGGCTGCTCGTGCAGGGCCTGGCCAAGGCCAAGGTCGTCCAGTACCTGCGCCACAAGCCGTCGTTCCGGGTCCGCGTGGTCCACGTCGAGGAGCCGCAGATCGAGAACAGCCTGGAGGCCGAGGCGCTGATGCGCACGGCCAAGGAGCTCCTGGAGAAGGTCGCCGCCACCGGCAAGCGGCTGCCCGCCGACGTGCTGATGGTCGTCGGCGGCATCCACGAGCCGGGGCGGCTGGCGGACCTCATCGCCAGCAACCTGGGGCTCAAGGTCGGCGACGCGCAGTCCATCCTCGAGACCGCCGAGCCGGTCCCGCGCCTGAAGCTCCTGGTCGACCTGCTGCGCAAGGAGAAGGCCGTCCAGCAGATGCAGCAGAAGATCCAGGACCAGGTCAAAGAGGAGATGACCAAGTCGCAGCGCGAGTACTACCTGCGCGAGCAGCTGCGGCAGATCCAGCAGGAGCTGGGCGAGACCGACGACCGCGCCGAGGACCTGCGCGAGCTGCGCGGGCGGGTGGAGAAGGCCGAGCTTCCCCCGGAGGCCGACGAGGAGGCCGTCAAGCAGCTGCGCCGCCTGGAGCAGATGAACCAGGACTCCGCCGAGGCCGCCGTGCTGCGCACCTACCTCGAGTGGCTGGTCGAGCTGCCCTGGTCGGTCAAGAGCGAGGACCTGCTCGACCTGGAGCGCGCCCGCCGCGTGCTGGACGAGGACCACTACGGCCTCACCAAGGTCAAGGAGCGCATCCTCGAGCACCTGGGCGTCTGCAAGCTCAAGAAGGCCATCCGCGGCCCCATCCTGTGCTTCGTCGGGCCCCCCGGCGTCGGCAAGACCTCGCTCGGCCGCTCCATCGCCCGGGCGCTCGGCCGCTCGTTCGTGCGCCAGTCGCTGGGCGGCGTGCGCGACGAGGCGGAGATCCGCGGGCACCGGCGCACCTACGTGGGCGCCATGCCCGGGCGCATCCTGCAGGCCATGAAGCAGGCCAAGACGCACAACCCGGTCTTCGTCCTCGACGAGGTGGACAAGCTGGGCCAGGACTTCCGCGGCGACCCGTCCTCGGCGCTGCTGGAGGTGCTCGACCCGGAGCAGAACAACGCCTTCCGCGACCACTACCTCAACCTGCCGTTCGACCTGTCGTCGACGCTCTTCATCGCCACCGCGAACATGATGGAGCCCATCCCCGAGCCGCTGCGCGACCGGATGGAGATCATCGAGCTGACCGGCTACACCGAGGAGGAGAAGCTGGCCATCGCCCGGCGGCACCTGGTGCCCAAGCAGCTCGGAGAGAACGGGCTCAAGCCGGGCCAGCTCAACTTCGCCCCGACCGCGCTCAGGAAGGTCATCCGCGAGTACACCCGCGAGGCCGGCGTGCGCAGCCTGGAGCGGGAGATCGCCTCGCTGTGCCGCAAGGTCGCCCGCCGCTTCGCCGAGGGCAAGCGCGGCGGGGTCCGCCTGGGCGAGGAGTCGGTCGGCCCGCTGCTCGGGCCGCCGCACTTCATCGCCGAGCCCGCACTCGACCGCAACGAGGTCGGCCAGGCCACCGGGCTCGCCTGGACCAGCGCCGGCGGCGAGGTGCTGCACATCGAGGCCCAGGCCATGAAGGGCAAGGGCGGGCTCATCCTCACCGGGCAATTGGGCGACGTGATGAAGGAGTCGGCGCAGGCCGCGCTCACCTACACCCGGGCCCGCGAGAAGGAGCTGGGCATCCCCGAGGACTTCTTCGCCACCCATGAGCTGCACGTCCACGTCCCCGCCGGCGCCACGCCCAAGGACGGCCCGTCGGCCGGGGTGACCATGGCCTGCGCGCTGATCTCGGCGGCCACCGGCACCCCGCTCCGGCGCAGCGTCGCCATGACCGGCGAGATCACCCTGCGCGGGCGCGTCCTGCCGGTGGGCGGGATCAAGGAGAAGATCCTCGCCGCCGCGCGCCAGGGCGGGGTGACGACGGTGGTGCTGCCCGCGGACAACGAGAAGGACCTCGCCGAGGTCCCCGCCTCGGTGCGCGCCAAGCTCGACCTCGTGCCCGTCCGCACGGTGGACGAGGTGCTGGCCGCAGCGCTCGATCGCCCCGCCAAGGCCGGACGGGCCGACCGCCGGGCCCCCAAGCGGTCGCGGCCCGTGATGGCGGCAGTCCGGGCTTCGTCATAGACTCCCGCTCCTCTCGCGCCGGGGGCCTTGCTCCCCCCGGCGAGGCACGCCGACAGCCCTATCCATGGTCCAGTTCAACCACGCCGCCCGAGAGCTCACCGTCAAGCTCGTCTATTACGGGCCCGGCCTGTCGGGGAAGACCACCAACCTGCAAGCGCTGCACGAGAAGCTGGACCAGAAGGCGCGCGGGCGGCTGCTGACGGTGGACACCGCCGACGACCGCACCCTCTTCTTCGACCTGATGCCCGTCTTCTTCGACTCGCAGTCGGGCGTGAAGGTCAAGCTCAAGCTCTTCACGGTGCCCGGCCAGGTCATCCACAACGCCACGCGCAAGGTCGTCCTCTCGGGGGCGGACGGCATCGTCTTCGTCGCCGACAGCCGCCACGGCGCCACCGCCGACAACACCAAGTACTGGCGCAACATGATGGAGAACCTCAAGGAGAACGGGGTCTCCAAGGGCGACGTGCCCATCGTCATCCAGTTCAACAAGCTCGACCTGCCCGACTCGCGCACCCGCGAGGAGATCGAGCAGGCCCGCACCAAGAACGCCGACCCGGTCTTCGGGGCGGTGGCCATCCGCGGCGAGGGCGTGCTCGAGACGCTGCACGGCCTGTTGCAGCTGACCTACCGCAAGCTCGACGACCGGCTCGGGCTGGCCTCCAAGCTCGCGCTGTCGGAGAAGGAGTTCCTCTCCCAGGTCTTCAAGAACGCGGACCTGAAGGACTCGGTGTTGCAGTCTGCCTTCGGAGGCGGCCATGGCTGAGCCCACCGGCAGGCAGCTGACCCCCGCGCCCGGGGTGCTCGACCGCAAGCTCAAGCTCTCGGACATGCTCGACGTGCCCTCGTTCACCGAGGTGTGCAAGGGCTTCGCCGACCTCTACCGGGTGGGCGTGAAGGTCTACGAGGAGAAGGGCGCCAAGCTCGTCGACATCAAGAGCCCGGGGACCGAGCTGTGCCTGTACGTCTTCGACTTCCCCAACGGCCGCTCGCAGTGCGTGCGCACCGCGGCGCGCGTCAAGGACGGCCCGCTCGGCGAGGGCGACGGGGCGCGCAAGGCCTCCGACTCGATGGGCCGCGTCTTCTCCGTCTCCTGCTTCACCGGCTGCCGGTACCTGGTGCTGCCCATCTACAACGAGGGCGACCTGCTCGGCCGGGTGGTGTTCGGGCCCTTCGTCCCCGACGACCTGACCACGCTGCCGCCCGGCGCCCCCGCGGCGGCCGGGCCGGAGTTCGACGGCGCGCGGGCCCAGAAGATGCTCGAGTCCGCCCGCCACGCCCCCGAAGGCTCGCTCGCGCGCATCCTGGCCCAGTTCGGGCTGGTCATCGACTCGCTCATCTTCGCCGGCCAGAAGCTCTACCTGACCAGCCAGGTGCACATCGAGGCCACCCGCGAGTCGTTCCGGGAGATCGAGGCCAAGAACAGGGAGCTGACGGCCAACAACGACCGCCTGCGCGAGCTCGACCGCCTCAAGTCGAACTTCCTGGCCACGGTCAGCCACGAGCTGCGCACGCCGCTGACCTCGATCATCGGCTACTCGGAGATGCTGGTGCAGGGCATGGCCGGGCCCGTCAACTCCGAGCAGGACGAGTACATCCGCACCATCCTCGAGAAGGGCGAGAGCCTGCTGCACCTCATCAGCTCCATCCTCGACCTGACCCAGATCGAGGCGGGGCGCATGCGGCTGGCCTTCGCGCCCTGCGACGTCGGCGACCTCGTCAAGCAGGCGGTCAGCGCGGTGGCGCCCCAGGCCCAGAAGAAGGGCCTGCGCCTGGAGTCCGCGACGCCGAAGATGGAGCGGGCCTCGGTCGACCGCGACAAGCTGCGCCAGTGTCTGGTCAACCTGCTCGCCAACGCGGTCAAGTTCACCCCCGAGGGCGGCGTCGTCTCCCTCAGCGTGGTCCCCGAGGCCCCGGCCGGCGTGTTCCCGCCGGGAAAGCGCGGGTTCTTGCTGGTCGTCCAGGACAGCGGCATCGGCATCCCCCCCGAGGAGCGCGAGCGGATCTTCGAGAGCTTCTACCAGGTGGACCAGAGCTCCACCCGCCAGTACGGCGGCGCCGGGCTGGGCCTGGCCATCGTCAAGAGCTTCGTCGAGGCCCACGGGGGCCGGGTGAAGGTGGACAGCGAGGTCGGCAAGTTCAGCCGCTTCACGCTCGCCCTGCCCTACGCTCCCGAGGTGCAGGAGACCGAGATCGACGCTCCGTTCTAGGAGCTGCGCCCCCGGTTTGCTGCGAGGAAGCTGTGTAGTAACGTGCCTTTGTCTCTTGTCGGGAGGTGCCTTGAGCGACGCCATGAAGGCCGATTCGGGGGTTGAGGAAGCGGACGCCAAGGGTGCGCCGGAGGCCGGCGCTGCCCCTGCCGTCGACGCTCCGGCGCCTGCCGCCGCCGAACCTGCCCCGGCCGCCCCGGTGGCGCCTGCTGGCGAGCCTGCGGCGGCAGTCCCCGCCGCGGCCGCCCCTGCCCCTGCCCCTGCCCCTGCCGCGGCTCCGGCCGAGGCCGCCAAGCGCAAGGCCGCGCCGGTGGTGCTGGCCGCGGTGTCGGATGCCGACGCACAGGCTGAGATCCGCAAGCTGCGCGACCAGCTCCTCGAGGCCCGCCAGGCGCTGCGCCAGCGCGAGGCCGAGCTCGAGGTGAGCCAGACCATGAGCCGCGACACGCTGGCCAAGCTCAGGGACCAGCACGAGCGCACCCTGCGCGCGGTGGCGGACCTCGACAACCACAAGAAGCGGGTGGTGCGCGAGCGCGAGGAGAACGCCCGGTTCGGGCAGGAGAAGCTGCTCAAGGACTTCCTGCCCGTGCTCGACAACTTCGACCGGGCCCTGGAGCACGCCAAGCTCGCCACCGACCTCGAGGCGGTCAAGTCGGGCTTCTTGATGATGCGCAAGCTCTTCGAGGACACCCTCGGCAGGCACGGCGTGAAGGGCTTCTCGGCCATGGGCCAGCCGTTCGACCCCAAGCTGCACGAGGCCATCCAGACGGTGGAGTCGGAGAAGGCGCCGGGCACGGTGGTGGTGGAGGTCGTTAGAGGATTCCTGTTGCACGACCGGCTGATGCGGCCGGCGATGGTGGGGGTGGCCAAGCCCAAGGCGGAGCAGCCGAAGGCCGCGGCGGAGCCACCCGCGAACGAGATTCAGGGGGCGGCAAGTTCCGCGGTCGAGCCGGAAAAGCCGGCGCAGTCAGCAGCCGCGGAGCCTACGAAGTCTTGAACGAGTTGCAGAGGGACTGAACCAACATGGCGAAAGTCATTGGAATCGACCTGGGCACGACCAACTCGTGCGTGGCGGTGATGGAAGGCGGCGAGCCGGTCGTCATCCCCAACAGCGAGGGCAGCCGCACCACGCCTTCGATCGTGGCGATGACCGACTCGGGGGAGCGCCTGGTAGGCCAGATCGCCAAGCGGCAGGCCATCACCAACCCCGAGAACACGGTCTTCATGGTCAAGCGCCTCATCGGGCGCAAGTACGACTCGCCCGAGGTCAAGCGCTTCATCCAGATGGCGCCCTTCCGCGTCGTGCCCTCGGACAACGGCGACGCCTGGGTCGACGTGCGGGGCAAGAAGTACTCGCCCTCCGAGGTCAGCGCCTTCGTGCTGATGAAGATGAAGCAGACGGCCGAGGACTACCTGGGCGAGGCGGTGACCGAGGCCATCGTCACCTGCCCGGCGTACTTCAACGACGCCCAGCGCCAGGCCACCAAGGACGCGGGGCGCATCGCCGGCCTGAACGTGCTGCGCATCATCAACGAGCCGACCGCGGCGGCGCTGGCCTACGGCCTGGACAAGCAGAAGGAAGGCAAGGCCGAGAAGATCGCGGTCTACGACCTCGGCGGCGGCACCTTCGACATCACGATCCTCGAGCTCAACTCCGGCGTGTTCGAGGTCAAGGCCACCAACGGCGACACGTTCCTGGGCGGCGAGGACTTCGACCAGCGGATCATCGACTACCTCTGCAAGAAGTTCCTCGAGGACACCAAGATCGATCTCAAGAAGGACCGCATGGCCCTGCAGCGGCTCAAGGAAGCCGCCGAGCGCGCCAAGCACGAGCTCTCCAGCGCCGAGGAGACCGAGGTCAACCTCCCGTTCATCACCGCCGACGCGACCGGCCCCAAGCACCTGACCGACACGCTGACGCGCCCCAAGCTCGAGGAGATCGTCGCCGAGCTCATCAACCGCACCGTCGACCCCTGCAAGATGGCGCTCAAGGACGCGGGCCTGACCGCGCAGCAGCTCGACCAGATCCTGCTGGTCGGCGGCATGACGCGCATGCCCAAGGTGCAGGAGTGCGTGAAGAAGTTCTTCGCCAAGGACCCGAACAAGGGCGTCAACCCCGACGAGGTCGTGGCGGTGGGCGCGTCCATCCAGGGCGCGGTCATGAAGGGCGAGGTCAAGGACGTCCTGCTGCTCGACGTCACCCCGCTGTCGCTGGGCGTCGAGACCGCCGGCGGCGTCTTCACCAAGATCATCGACAAGAACACCACCATCCCCTGCAAGAAGAGCCAGGTGTTCTCCACGGCCATGGACAACCAGCCGCTGGTCAGCGTGCACGTCCTCCAGGGCGAGCGCGAGATGGCCGGCGACAACAAGACCCTGGCCCGGTTCGAGCTGGTCGGCATCCCGCCGGCGCCCCGCGGCGTCCCGCAGATCGAGGTCACCTTCGACATCGACGCCAACGGCATCGTCCACGTGTCCGCCAAGGACCTGGGCACCGGCAAGCAGCAGCAGATCCGCATCGTCGCCTCCTCCGGCCTCTCCGAGGACGAGATCGGCAAGATGGTGGCCGACGCGCAGAGCCACGCCGCGGACGACAAGAAGAAGAAGGAGCTCGCCGACGCCAAGAACAACGCCGAGGGGCTCATCTACACTACCGAGAAGTCGATCGAGGAGTACGCGAGCCTGCTGACGCCCGCCGACATCGACGACATCAAGAAGGACCTCGAGGCGCTCAAGGGGGTCATCAACTCGGAGGACCTCACCAAGATCAAGGCCTGCTACCAGACCCTGGAAGGCAGCGCCTACCGGATCGCCGACCTGGTCTACAAGAACGAGCCCGGCGCGGGCGGAGGCGGCGCAGCGGCAAGCTGACCCCGCTCCCCGTGAGGTTGCTGGCGAGGCCGCTCTCCGAAAGGACGGGCGGCCTCGCTGTTTCTCGGCCTTCCGCCGTCCAGGCCCCCGGCTTCCACCACCGGATTGCCAAGTGAATTCGCTGCGTTATATTCCCTGCGCCCGTCGGCGCCCCACCTCGGCCGGCGGCAAAAAACAACCGTGTTTACGAGCACCTAGCGCCCGATGGCGCGGGATGGACCTGTCATGAGCCCAGCCGGCACCAAGCGCGACTACTACGAGGTGCTGGAGGTCCAGAAGGCCTCCTCCCCCGACGAGATCAAGAGCGCGTACCGCAAGAAGGCGCTGCAGTTCCACCCCGACCGCAACCCGGGGAACAAGGAGGCGGAGGACAAGTTCAAGGAGGCGTCCGAGGCCTACGCGGTCCTCTCGGACGCCGACAAGCGGGCCAAGTACGACCAGTTCGGCCACGCGGGCATGGGGGGCAACCCCTTCGAAGGCTTCGGCGGGTTCGGCGGCGGCGGCTTCGGCTCCATCAACGACATCTTCGGCGACCTCTTCTCGGAGATCTTCGGCGGCCGGGGTGGCGGCGGGCGGCGCGCCCAGCGCGGCTCGGACCTGCGCTACAACCTCGAGGTGGGCTTCGAGGAGGCCGCCTTCGGGGCCGAGACGACCATCAACATCCCCCGAGCCTCGCGCTGCGCCACCTGCAGCGGCTCGGGGGCCAAGCCCGGCACCCAGCTGCGCGCCTGCGCCCAGTGCGGCGGCACCGGCGAGCTGCGCTTCAGCCAGGGCTTCTTCTCCATCGCCCGGCCCTGCTCGCAGTGTGGCGGCACCGGCCGCACCATCACCGACCCCTGCCCCACCTGCCGCGGCGAGGGGAGGACCGAGGCCAAGGTCTCGTTGACCGTGAAGATCCCCGCCGGCGTGGACACCGGCACGCGCCTGCGCCTGGCCGGCGAGGGCGAGCCGGGCGACGACGGCGCCCCTCCCGGCGACCTCTACGTCGTGGTCCACGTCCGCGAGCACCCGCTCTTCCAGCGCGAAGAGAACGACCTGCTCTGCGAGGTGCCCATCAGCTTCGTGGAGGCGGCGCTCGGCTCCTCCATCGACGTCCCGACGCTCGAGGGCAAGGTCAAGATGAAGATCCCCGCGGGCACCCAGAGCGGGAAGGTGCTGCGCCTGAAGGGCAAGGGCATCCCCGACCTCAACGGCTTCGGCCGCGGCGACCAGCACGTGCGCGTGGTCGTCGAGACGCCGACCAACCTGTCGAAGGACCAGAAGAAGCTGCTCGAGGAGTTCGCGCGCATCACCACGCCGGACATCCACCCGCAGGGCAGGAGCTTTTGGGGCAAGGTGAAGGAGCTCTTCGGCACCTGAGCGTCCCCTCGGGCGCTCCCCCGCCCCCTCCAAGATTCGGCCTTCCGGTCCGGCGCGGGTTTGCCGTATACCCTTCTCCTTCCTGCCTTTTCCGTCGAAGAGGGTGAAACGGTGCGCGCGTACCCCGTCACGATCGTCTCGCTGGCCCTGGGCCTCACCGTCTTGGTGGGCTGCCCCAAGCGCGTGGACTCGCAGTCGGAGCTGGACCCGACCACTCGCGAGAAGGTCGCCGAGGCCAAGCGCCAGGCCGACTCCGGCAAGGGCGACGAGGCGCTCCGGCTGCTCGCGCAGGTGCCCCAGGACAACCAGGCCGTGGCCGACGTGCTCTTCCAGGTGGGCGAGCAGAAGCTCGCCGAGCGCGACTGGGCGGCGGCACGCAAGAGCTACAGCGACCTGCTCGCCGGCTACCCGCTCTTCGACAAGGCCGACGCCGCCCGCCACCACCTGGCCCTCGCCCAGCTCGAGCTCAAGGACTACCGCGACGCCCTGCAGACCCTGACCAGCCTCTACCCGCGCCTGCCCGAGGCCGAGCGCCCCGAGGTCGCCGTCCAGCTCTCGCGCGCCGCCGAGGGCGCCAAGAGCTGGGCCGAGGCGGTGCGCTGGCGCAGCGAGGCGATGAAGCTCGCCCGCGACGAGGCGGGGCTCAAGGCCGAGCAGGCGCGCATCTTCGACCTGCTCGAGACCCGCGTGCCGTTCCTGGAGGTGGCCAAGCTCGCCCAGGAGCTGCCCGCGGACTCGCCGCTATGGCCGATGGTGCAGTTCAAGCTCGCCAAGATCTACGCGCACCTGCGCGACCGCAACCGCCTGAAGGAGACCCTGGAGGTCTACCTGGCCAAGGCCCCGCAGAGCGCCTACGCCGCCGAGGCCAAGGCCATGCTCGCCCGGCTCGAGCGCCACGCCCAGGCCAAGCCCGACGTCATCGGCGTCGCGGTACCCACCACCGGCAAGTACAAGGCCTTCGGCGAGTCGGTGCTGGCCGGGCTCCAGCTGGCGCTCGCCGAGTCGAAGATCAAGCTGGTGGTCAAGGACACCGCCGGCGAGGTCGCCCAGGCGCGCTCCGCCATCGCCGCGCTGGCGCAGGACGACCAGGTCATCGCCATCATCGGGCCGGTGCTCACCGCCGAGACCACCGACGCCGCCGCCGAGGCCGAGCTGCAGGAGACGCCCATCGTCACCCTGACCCGCGCCGAGGGCATCACCGACCAGGGCGCCTGGGTCTTCCGCAACATGCTGACCAACAGCGCCCAGGCCAAGGCGCTGGCCGACTGGGCCATCCGGGTGAAGGGCCTCAAGACCTTCGCCGTGCTCTACCCGAAGATCGCCTACGGCACCGAGCTGACCAACCTCTTCTGGGACGAGGTGGAGGGCCAGGGCGGCGAGTTCCACGGCGCCGAGTCCTATGACTCCGACCAGACGAGCTTCGGCGCAGTGGTCAAGCGCCTGGTCGGCCGCGGCGAGTTCCTGACCCAGCGCGACGAGTACAACGCGCGCAAGCGGGAGATCATCGAGACCATCAAGGACCCGTACCGCCAGCGCAAGATGCTGGAGGGCCTGGTCAAGACCGCCGAGCCGGTCATCGACTTCGAGGCGCTCTTCATCCCCGACTACTACAAGAACATCGGCCTGGTGGCCCCGGCGCTCGCCGTCGAGGACGTCATCACCAACGCCTGCGACAAGCGCGACATCGAGAAGATCGCCAAGACGCAGGGCAAGGAGCCCCGCGACATCAAGACCGTGCAGCTGTTGGGCGGCAACCTCTGGAACTTCCAGGAGCTGGTCGAGCGCGGCGGCAAGTTCGTGCAGTGCGCGGTGTTCGTCGACGGCTTCTACGCCGCCTCGGACAAGAAGGAGACCCGCGAGTTCGTGGTCGAGTTCAAGAAGGCCACCGGCAAGGAGCCCAGCCTGCTCGAGGCCGTCGGCTACGACACGGCCAAGGTCCTGCGGACCATCATCGAGAACGAGCAGCCGGTCAGCCGCGCCGCGATGCGCGAGGCGCTGCTCAAGGTGAAGGACTTCCCCGGCGCCACCGGCCGCACCACCGTCGGGCCCGACCGCGAGTTCAACAAGCCGCTGTTCATGCTCACCATCGACCGCGACCAGATCCGCGAGATGGATTACGACCCGAAGTCGTAAGGGTGAGTCGCGAGTCTCGAGTTGCGCGCGCCGAAGACCTGACCGGCGGCTCCAGGCCTGCGACCCGCCGTCAGTTTTCCGCGCTTCCGCCAGCGCCATACCGCCAGAAATCGCCCGGAGCTCCGCCGCCGACGGCCCTCGCGCGCTCCCGGGGACTTCCAAGCGATGCCTGATTTCGCACGGTTGCACCGGTTGAATGACCCGGGCACCCGCCTTGCACATCCGGAGGCGGTTTGGGACGGAGGGCGCCCATGCGATGCGGCCTGCGGGTGCTGGCGACAGTCGGGGCACTCCTCGGCGCGGGCTGTTTCAGCCCGGTCGGGGAGCCTGACTACTGGCGCTACCAGCGAGGACGCTTCGACGGCGGGCCGGACGTCGAGGTGCGCGACGGAGGCGGCGAGGTCGTCGTCGACCCCCGCGGCTGCCCTCCGGTCGCCTGCAGCTCCTTCGGTGCCGTCGAGAACGTCGAGGGCCTCGAGGCCCAGCTCTCGACGCTGAAGTGGACGGTGGTCGCCAGACCGACCTCTGTGTGCCTGCCCGCCTCCAGCGATTTCTCCGTCGAGCGCACGGTCAACCTCGCGTCCTCCGACATCGCCACTCCCGCGCAGTGCCTGACCCCCGGGGCCTGCGCGGGGATCACCTTCGACCTGTCCGAGCAGGCGCAGGGCGTGGGCTGCCTGGACGACTTCTGCACGACGCTCATGCTCACCGACGCGCGCTTCCGGATGCGCCTGATCCTCCACGACCAGTACCCGGACATCCCGCGCTACGTCCCCATCGCCGAGGTCCTGCCGTCCTGCCTGGTCCCCTGCGAGCCCGAGCAGATGCGCTGCTCGGCCCACGCCACCTGCTGGGCCGACCCGCACGACTTCTGCCGCTTCTGCATCGCCGCGCCGCAGGAGGAGTGCGCCTGCCTCGACAAGCTCGAGACGGAGGCCTGCGTGGTCTACCTGACCAACGACCTGACCTGCACCGGGACCTGCCGCGACGACCGCTGCGTGCTCAACGCGGGCCAGCCCAACTGCCCCGCGTTGTAGCCGAGGGCTCGCTAGGTCGGGTCGGTCGGAGCGCAGGTGGACACGCCCGCGCCGACGATTCTGCGACCGGTGTCCGGCAGCGGCGTGGTCAGCGTCCCGGTCTTGGAGCTCATCTGGTGGACCTGGGTCGAGCTGTCGGCGTCGCGTTTGAGGAAGATGAAGAAGTCGCCGCCCCAGAAGGCGAACGCCCACGCCGAGGGGTCGCCGGCGATCGCCGATGCGGTGAACGTCTTCAGGTCCCCGCCGGTCGTCTTGTCGATCTGCGAGACCTTCGGCGAGTCCTTGTTCGGGAAGAAGCCCCACAGGTTGCCGTCGCCGGTGCCGGTCAGCTCGGGCGAGCCGGCGACGGTGCCGAGGTCGAACAGCTTCATGCTCGGGACGAGCTGCATCCTCGCCAGCGTGCTCGAGGTGGTGCTCACCGCGGCGCCGCCGGCCACGAACAGCGTCTCCTCGAGCGAGCCGGGCGAGTTCGACACGAAGCCCATCCCGAACAGCTTCAGGTCCGGGCGCACCGTGTAGCTCGTCGGCGAGCACGCCAGCGTCGTGGTGTTCACCGTGAAGACCTGGCCGTCGTTGTAGAGCACCCACGCGACCGCCTTGCGGTCCACCGACATCGAGAACGGCGTGGCGCTCCCCGCGGGGCAGTTGAGCGTGCCCAGGTCGTGGAAGGGGTCGCCGCCCGTCTTGAGCAGCTTGGGGTCGAAGCTCGAGAAGGTGTCGTCGGTGTCGACGACGTAGATGAGCTTGGCCTCCGGCGGGCAGGGGTCCACCCAGCCGGTGTCGGGCTTCGGCGTCGAGGCGTCGGGCCGCACCAGGACGATGTCGTCCCCAGCGTCGCCGCCGCCGGTGTCGCGCTTGAAGCCGCCGTCCCGGCCGCCGTCCGCGACCGTGGAGCCGCAAGCCGCCAGACCCAGCCCGACGAGCAGAAGCACCGTGCGTCGCATGACCCACCTCCCCAAGCGAAGGAGGCAGTGTACGGCCGAACGGGGCGGCAGGCACGGGCCCGCCGCGCGGCTCAGGCCTTCTTCCAGCTCTTCAGCGCCGCCTCGAGCGCCTCCTCGACCGGGCGCAGCTTCACGCCGGTGGCGAGCAGCTTCGAGGAGTCGAGGACGGTGTTGGAGCGGGGCGTCTTCGCCGCGGTCTTGTAGAACTCCTCGTCGGAGGACCAGAAGGCGAACTCGCGGCGGGGCTTGAGGATCCGCTGGATCATCCCCACGACCTGCCGCGCGCTGACGAAGCCGGGGTTGGTGACGTTGTAGGTGCCGAACGGGGCGCGCCTCACCCAGAGGTCGATGCAGGCCTCGGCAAAGTCGCCCAGGTGCGAGAGCGAGTTGTAGTTGTCGTAGACCTTCGGGTAGGCCTGCAGCTTGGTCAGGTAGTTGCGGGGGCTGTCGATCTCGTCGAAGGGGATGCGCAGCCGCCACAGGTAGCCCCGCCCCACCCCGGCCACCGCCTCCTCGCCCAGCGCCTTGGTGCCGCTGTAGAAGCTGCACGGACCGTCGCGGAAGGAGAAGTTGGGCGCGTCGTCCTCGTGGAAGCCGCGGACGATGGAGCGGTCCTTCTCGACGCGCTCGCGCACCTGCGGCGCCAGCAGGTCCTTCTCGACCCGGGTCGCGCCGCCTTCGACTACCTTCGCGCCGGTGTAGATGCAGCCCGAGGAGACGTGGCCAAAAGGCACGTCCGCGGCGGCGCAGGCGTGGGCGAGCGTCGCCGGCAAGAGCACGTTGCCCGCCAGCGTGTCGGCGCGCTTGGTCTCGCAGGCGTCGACGTTGGGCCGGCCGGTGAACCCGGCGGCGCAGACCACGAACTCCGGCCGGTGCTCCTTGAGGAAGGCGAGCAGCGGCTCGAAGCGGGTGGCGTCGAGCTGCGCCTCGCCCGGGGCCTGGAACTCGAGGTGGCGGCGCTTCATGGCCTCCGCCAGGGCGGTGCCGACGTAGCCTCTGCCGATGAGGAGGATCATGGTGGGGGCTCAGGCTTTCTCGGCGGGCGTCTCTTCCAGGACCCACCGGAGGTGGCGCGCGTAGTTCTCGTTGGACCGGGCGGCGATCGCCTCCAGCTGCGAGCGGCCGATGAACCCCATGCGGAAGGCGATCTCCTCGAGGCAGGCCAGCTTCAGCCGCTGGCGGTCCTCCAGGGTCTGCACGAAGTTCGCGGCCTGGAGCAGCGACTCGGGCGTGCCGGTGTCGAGCCAGGCGGTGCCGCGGCCGAGCTTCTCCACGTTCAGCGCCCCGCGCTGCAGGTAGACGCGGTTGACGTCGGTGATCTCCAGCTCGCCGCGCGGGCTCGGCTTGATCTCCCGGGCGACGTCGAGCACCGCGTTGTCGTAGAAGTACAGGCCGGTGACCGCCCAGGTGGACTTCGGCACCGTCGGCTTCTCCTCGATGGAGATGGCCTTGCCCTGGGCATCGAACTCCACCACGCCGTAGCGCTGCGGGTCGCGCACCTGGTAGGCGAAGACGGTCGCGCCGGCGACGCGGCGCGAGGCCGCCTGCCAGATCTCCGGCAGGCCGTGGCCGAAGAAGATGTTGTCGCCCAGCACCAGCGCCACCGGGTCCTTGCCCACGAACTCGCGGCCGATGACGAAGGCCTGCGCCAGGCCCTCGGGACGCGGCTGCACGGCGTAGCGGAACGACATGCCCAGCTCGCTGCCGTCGCCGAAGAGCCGCTCGAAGGAGGGCAGGTCGTGCGGCGTGGAGATGATCAGCACCTCCCGGATGCCGGCCAGCATCAGCACCGACATCGGGTAGTAGACCAGCGGCTTGTCGTAGATGGGGACGAGCTGCTTGCTGATGGCCTTGGTGATGGGGTGGAGGCGCGTGCCTGAACCGCCTGCCAGTACGATGCCCTTCATCTCTCCTCCAGCCGGCCCTAACCCGCCGAGGCCAGGCCCCGGCGCTGCCGGTCCTCGCCCTTGGCGGTCACCGCCTCGCACCATGCGCGGTGGTCGAGGTACCAGGCGACGGTCTGCGCCAGCCCGGCCTCGAAGTCGTAACGGGGCGCCCAGCCCAGCTCGCGCCGCGCCTTCTCGGCGTTGATGGCGTAGCGCCGGTCGTGGCCGGGGCGGTCCTTCACGAAGGCCTTGAGCTCGGCGTAGGCCTTCATCCCCTGCGCCGAGAGCGCGGGGTTGGCCGGGGCCGGGCGGCGGCTCTCGAGGATGGCGCAGAGCGCGTCGACGATGGCCACGTTCGTCCGCTCGTTGCGCCCGCCCAGGTGGTAGCGCTCGCCGGGGACGCCCTTCTGCAGCGCCAGGAGGATGCCCGCGCAGTGGTCCTCGACGTGGATCCAGTCGCGGACGTTGCCGCCGTCGCCGTAGATGGGCAGCCGGCGGCCGTCGAGGGCGTTGAGCAGCATCAGCGGGATGAGCTTCTCGGGGTGCTGGTAGGGGCCGTAGTTGTTGGAGCAGTTGGTCAGCAGCGTCGGCAGCCCGTACGTCTCGCGGTAGGCGCGCACCAGGTGGTCGGCCGCCGCCTTGCTCGCCGAGTAGGGCGAGTTGGGCGCGTAGGAGGTCGTCTCCTCGAACGCGGTGCCCGGCGCGGCGCTGCCGTAGACCTCGTCGGTGGAGACCTGCAGGAAGCGGAAGCGGTCCTGGAGCGCGGCCCCGGGGCCGGCGGCGTAGCGGCGCGCGGCCTCCAGCAGCTCGTAGACGCCGTTGACGTTGGTGCGCACGAACTCGCCGGGGTCGTCGATGGAGCGGTCGACGTGCGACTCGGCGGCGAAGTTGACGACCCAGGTCGGAGGGAAGCGGCCGAAGACGTCGGCGACCGCCGCGCGATCGCAGATGTCCGCCTGCACGAACGCGTAGCGCGGGTTGGAGGTGAGGTCCGCGAGGCTCTCGAGGTGCCCGGCGTAGGTGAGCTTGTCGAGGACCACCACCCGCGCCTCGGTGCGAGGGAGGAGGTGGCGCACGAAGTTGCTGCCGATGAAGCCAGCCCCTCCGGTGACGATGAGGTTTTCCATGCCGTTGCCCTGACCCGCCAAGCGAAGATCCGAGGGCGGCTTTGTACAGCATCCGACGCTTCAGGACGAGCGCCGCGAACGCCCCGGGCGGAGGGCGCAGCGCCCGGCCAGCCGTGGAGCGAGCGGCATCTTCCGCCCGTCCGGGGGAGAAGGCAGGCAGCCAGGCGCGTCGCCAGATTCAGATTGGATCCAGAGGGAGGGATGAGGCATGTCGAGGTTGCGCCTGGTCCTGGGCGGGGCGGTCGCGGGGCTGTTGGGCTTCTTCGCGTTCAGGGGAGCCCTCCACGCGGCCGACGAAGCGGGCTTCCAGCCGATCTTCGACGGCCGGACCCTGGCCGGCTGGGACGGCGACCCGACCTACTGGCGCGTCGAGAACGGCAACCTCGTCGGCGAGGTGACGCCCGCGACGATCCTCCACCACAACTCGTTCATCATCTGGCGCGGGGGCACGACCCGGGACTTCGAGCTCCTCGCGCAGTACCGAATCTCCGACCGCGGCAACAGCGGCATCAACTACCGCAGCGAGGAGGTGCCCGGCGTGCGCTGGGCCCTGCGCGGCTACCAGGCCGACATCGACGGGCAGAACCGCTACACCGGGCAGAACTACGAGGAGCGCGGCCGCAAGTTCATCGCCCACCGCGGGCAGATCACTGACGTCCCCGACGGCAGGCGCCCGACGCAGATCGCCGTGACCGGCGACGCCGACCTTCTCAAGGGAGCCATCCGCACCGGGGACTGGAACGAGTACCACCTCATCGTCCGCGGCAACGTGATGATGCACATCCTCAACGGCCGCCTGATGAGCATGGCGATCGACGACGACGTGAAGAACCGGAAGACCGAGGGCCTGCTCGGGATGCAGGTCCACACCGGCCCGCCGATGAAGGTGGAGTTCCGCAACCTCCGGCTGCGGCCGCTCTGAAGCCGTCTCGGACGAAAGGGCAGGCGAATCGCTGAGGGCCGGCGGCCAGCCGCCGTAGGACGCTGGCCTAACGCTCGGGATCCGGCTGGGCGAGCGCCGACACTGACGCCGGGGGCTCGGCCTCCTGCGAGGTGCGCCCGCCGAGGAGCGCGACCATCCCGAAGCACAGCCCTGCCGCCAGGAAGTTGGCCACCCGGACGACCAGCGCGATGGCGAGCGCCTTCTCGGGATGCGCCGCCAAGCCCAGCGAGTCGGCGAAGACGCGGTACATGCCCTCGGCGACGCCCACCTGGTTGGGGACCATGTCGCCGAGCGCCGCCGCGCCGATGTGGATGCCCTCGGCGATGAAGGTGCCGGTGAAGGTCAAGCTGGTCCCGGCGACGGTGGCGAGGACGAGGCCGTATTCGAGGGCCTGCAGCGCCCGGCCGCCGACGCACAGCAGGCCGGGGACGACCGGCACTGCCGGCTGCTGGCGCAGCTCCGCGTCGAGCTCCGGGCCCCACTGCACCATGCTCTCGAACTTCTTCCCCAGCCAGCCGCCGATCCGGACCTTGCGCAGGAAGAGGGCCATCGCCACGCCCAGCAGGCCGTTGGCGAAGAAGTTGACGATGACCAGCACGGCCAGGCTGCCCTTCCAGCCGCCCAGCGACGCGGCGGCGAAGAAGGCGGGGATGCACATCACCGCGTTGGCGACGAGCACCATCACCTGCATCTGGGCCGCCCCCGCCGCCGTCTTGTGGGCGCCCACGTAGGGCGCGAGCAGGGTCGCGCGGACGGCCTCGGCGCCCACCCGCCCCACCGGCAGGATCACCATGGTCGAGTAGTGCGTGGTCAGCGCGTGCACCCAGACGCGCATCGGGATGTTCTTGCGGCCGGGCCCGTAGAACAGCAGCAGCGCGATGCCCTCGACCGAGAACCAGGCGAGGTCCAGCACGACCACTGCCGGCACGATGGGCCAGGACAGGGCCAGCACGTTCCACAGCTCGGCGGGCCCCACCTGCCAGACGAGCGCCGCCACCGTGGCGATCCCGCCGAGGAGCAGGACGGCGCGGCCGTGCTTTCGCCCGAATGACACCGCGCGCGAGATGATATGGTCCTGGCGAATTTTGGACTCCGTTGGCTGCGGAACGAGCCCTTCCGGCACGCGCGAAGGGTGGCACCCTAGCCGATTGCACGAGGCGCGAAAAGGCGCCAAGCCGTCGCCCCCTCCCATGATCCCGGAGCACCCAGCATGAGCACCCTGAACCAGGCGAAGTCCGGGTCGTGGGACGTCCTCGTCATCGGCACCGGCATGGGCGGCGGGACGGTCGGCTACGCCCTGGCCAAGCGGGGCCTCAAGGTCCTGTTCGTGGAGAAGGGCAAGGCGCACACGCCCGAGTCTCCCTCCGGCGCCTACCCGGAGAAGACCCAGCCGCGCGGCCTGACCGAGGAGCAGAAGACCGCGCGCCTGCGCGAGTCCGGCCGCTTCCTCGAGGTCATCAACGACGTCTCGACCGGCCACCCGCACGGCTTCACCCCGATCCTCGGCCAGGGGGTCGGCGGCTCGAGCGCCCTTTACGGCATGGTGATGGAGCGCTACTTCCCCGCCGACTTCGCGCCGCGCCAGTACTTCCCCGACGCCGGAGAGAGCACGCTGCCGGAGCGCTGGCCCATCGGCTACGACACGCTGGCCCCCTACTACGTCGCCGCCGAGCAGCTCTACCGGGTCCGCGGCACCCGCGACCCGCTGCGCCCGGTCGAGCCGCGCGGGCTGGTCGGCGATCCGCCGGCGCTCTCGGCCACCGGCAAGGCGATGAACCAGCTGCTCACCACGGCGGGCCTGCACACCTACCGGCTGCCGACCGCCAGCGAGTTCGTCGAGGACTGCCCCGGCTGCCAGGGCTTCTTGTGCAGCCGCAGCTGCAAGAACGACTCGTTCCGGATCAGCGTGGCCCCGGCGCTCGCCGACCACGGCGCGGAGCTGCTCGCCGAGTGCGAGGTCGTGCGCCTCGAGGCGACCAGGACCGAGGTCACCGGCGTCGTCTGCCGCCAGGGTGGCGAGGAGGCGACGCTGAAGGCGCCCCTCGTGGTGCTGGCCGCCGGGGCCTTCTCCACTCCGTCACTGCTCCTTCGCTCGACCTCCTCCGAGTGGCCCAACGGGCTGGCCAACGGCTCGGGCATGGTCGGCCGCAACTTCATGCGCCACCACGTCGACCTGTACGTGGTCTTCGGGGACGAGCCCCGCGGCAACGTCAACCCCAAGGAGCTCGGCCTCAACGACTTCTACGTGCACCCCGAGGCCAAGCTGGGGACCGTGCAGTCTTTCGGCCTGCTGCCTCCCAACCCGGTGCTCGCCAGCATGATGGCCACCGAGATGCGGCAGAACCCCAACGTCCTCACCCCTGCCCTCCTCCCGTTCACCCCGTTCATCGCCAGCCTCGGCGGCCAGATCCTCAAGAACAGCACCATCCTCGCGCCGATCATGGAGGACCTGCCCTACAAGGAGAACCGGGTGGGCCCGGCGGCCCAGGGCGGCGGCTACGAGCTGAGCTACCAGGTGCGCGAGGACGAGAAGAGGCGCATCCGCGTCTTCCGCAAGCTGATGAAGAAGGCGCTGCGCGGCGAGTTCGTCTTCCCCATCCGGCAGACGAGCGACAACCGGGTGCTGGGGCACGCCTGCGGCTCCTGCCGCTTCGGGAGCGATCCCAAGGACAGCGTCCTGGACGGCAACAACAAGGCGCACGAATTGTCGAACCTCTACGTGGTCGACAGCTCGTTCCTGCCCTCGAGCGCCGGGACGAACCCCAGCCTGACGCTCGCCGCCAACGCGCTGCGCGTCGCCGAAGTGATCAAGCCCGCCGCGGCTTGACGGCTACGTGCCGAGCGGGAAGCCGGAAGGCGCTCAAGCGATGCTGGCGGCGTAGACCACGCCCGCCGGTACGCGGCACGCTCTGGACTACTCGGTGAGCTTCTCGGTGACCGCCTCGCGCGTCTGCGGGTTCTTGCCTCGCAGCTCCGCGTACTCCACCGACATCGCCCTCTTGAGCTTGAGGTAGGCGCTCTCGAGTTCCGCCTTGGTCCCGGAGATGGTGGTCTTCGCCACGGCTTGGCACTTGCCGTCGTTGCCCCTGGACGTGGTGATCGTGATCTCGCGAGGCACGGGCTTGAGGCGGACGGAGAGCTCGGCGCCTTCCGGGTCGGACCGGGTGACCTTCTCGCTGGCGACGCCGTAGCCCAGCTTGTCGAACCAGGAGCAGGGGTGCGTGCCGCCCAGCGGCTTGAAGTCCCTGTACTCGCGCCAGTACGGGACGACCGACTCGCCGCCGACCGGCTTGCACTTCTCGTCCAGCCGGATGCCGTAGTCGACCCGGCCCTCTCCGTCGCTCTTGGCGACGTAGAAGACGGTGGCGACGTCGTTGGGGCCGAACTTGGGATCCTGGCGCGGCTCGGGGGCCTGGGCGGGCGGGGCGTCGGCGGCCGAGAAGAGCAGTGCGGCCCCGAGGAGGGCCGCCTTCTTCAAGGAGCTGAGGGACCGTTCGCCCATGGGAGCCAAGGTAACACGCTTGAATCCGGCCGGCCGGGGCCCGCCTACTTGCCTGCCTTCACCTTCGCGTCGGGCTTCGCCGGTTCGGCCTTCGCCGGCTTGTCGCTCTTCTCGGGCTTGCCGGCGGCCTTGTCAGCCGCGTCGGCGGGCTTGGCGGCCTTGTCAGCCGAGTCGGCGGGCTTGTCGGCCTTGTCGCCCTTCTCCAGCTTGGAACGCATCGTCGCGATGAGCCCGTCGACCCCGTCCTTGGCGATGATGCGGTTGAACTGGGAGCGGTAGTTGTTGAGGATGCTGACGTCTTCGGTGATCACGTCGAAGACGCGCCAGCCGGCCCCTTCCGGGCGCAGCGTGTAGTCGACCAGGATCTTCGTCATTCGCCCGTTCTTCTCGGTGCGGATGGCCGTCTTGACCTTGACGTTGGCGTCCTTGGGCTCCTCGCCGAGGTAGTCGATCTTGTAGTCGAGGTTGCCGCGCAGCTGGGACAGGTAGTTCTTCTCGATGATCTGCTTGAGCGTCGCGACGACGTCCGTGCGCTGCTTGGGGGTCATCTTCTCCCAGTGGTCCACCAGCGCCCGCTCCGCCAGCAGGCCGATGTCGAGCAGGCTGCCCAGCTCCTTGGTGATCTGCTGGTTGACCTTGTCCTTGGCGGCCGGGCTTGTGGTCGGCTGGCCGAGCAGCTCGCGCAGCCGGTCGTTGGCCTTCTTCACCGCCTCGGTCGCCTTGGCTTCCGGGGCCGCCGCCGCGAAGGCAGACGCGGACAGGAAGAGGGAAAGCCCGACCACCACCGCACCCAACTTGCCGTACTTGCTCGCGAAGCCCATCTGGTTCAGTCCTCCTCGACGTATTTCAGCTCGCTCGGCTGCTCGCCGATGGCCCGGTGCAGCGCGACGACGCTCACGTTCCACTCGAACGTCGCCTGGATGAGACGGGCCCGCATCATGAAATATTGAAGGAGCGCGTCGGCCAAGTCCTTGGGCTCCACCAGCCCCGCGGCTTCGGACTGCAGCACGGAGGCGAGCCAGGCCCGCGCGTGCTTCTGGCCATCGCGCCCGGCCTTCATCGTGTCCTGCGCGTCGCGCGCCTCGGCCAGGGTCTTCTCCGCCTCCGCCGCCAGCCCCTCGCGGGCCATGTTCACGGTGGCCTTGGCCTTGGCGTGCTCGGCCTCGGCCTGGTCGATCTTCTGGAGCCGTTGGAACGGCTCGGGGGCCCAGCGGATGATGATGCCCGCGGCGCCGGTGGCCACGTTGAAGGGATCGACCATGAACGCGTTATGGGGGTGGTCGACGGAGTTGGACGCCGCGAAGGTCCCGGTGCCGACCAGCACCAGGTCCGGCCACCACTTGTCCCACTCCACGTCCACCAGGCCCGCCATGGCCTCCTCGCCGGCCTTGGCCGCCTTCTGCTCCGGCCTGCCCACCGACCGCTCGCGGATCTCGGCGACCGTCGGCAGCTTCCAGGCGATGGGCTTGAGCGGCACCGCGTCGATGTCCGCGGCGTCGGTGCCCATCGTGTAGTGCACGCCGGCTAGGCCCAGCTCCTCGATCTTCTTGGCCTGCGAGCGCCGCGCGTCGATCTCCGCCCTCAGCGTCAGCACCCGGCGGTGATCGGCCTCGGTGACGTCGCCCGAGCCCTTCTCCAGCAGCTCTTCCTCGCGCTTGAGCTCGTCCTCGACGAACTGCTGGCCCTCGTCGAGCATCACCAAGAGCTCGCGTCCCAGCTTCGCCGCGAAGTAGGCCTTCGCCGCGTCGAGGGCGGCGCCCTGGGCGGATGCCTCGGCCAGCGCGTCGCCCGCGACCGCGCCCGCTTCGGCTGCGCGCGTGCCGTCGCTGATCTTGCCGAACGTGTAGAGCGGCATCAGCAGCTTGCCGTCGATCCGGCCGAAGACGCCGTCGAAGCCCAGCCCCGGCTGGTCGGGCGTGGTGGAGATGCAGTTGTCCACCGACGGGTAGCAGCGGATGCGCTGGCTGGGGCCGCCGACCGCGGTGATCTCGATCTGCGGGCCCCACATCCACTTGATCTCGCTGGCCTTGGCATGCGCCGCCCGCGCGCTCGCCCGAGCGATCTCCACCACGGGCTGGTTGCGGGCCTTCTCGAGCAGGGCCGGCAGATCGACGATCGCCGGCTTCTGCGGCGCCGCGGCGGGGGCGGCAGCCGGGGCCGCGGCCGGCGCCGGAGCATCGGCGGGCGCGGCCAGGGTCACGAGCACCAGGACGAGACTGAACATGTCCGCTTTTTAGCATGGAGGCCCACCCCGCCGTCCCGGATCGTCGACTGCCGGGCTTTGCGCTCTTTGCGCGCTTTGGAGGAAGATCGCCCCGCCTCCCCGCCCGTTGAAGCGTCTACCGGCTCCCTTCGGAGGGACTCTCATGATCCGCACGCTGCTCCTGACTCTGACGGCGCTCCTGGCCGCCTCGACCGCGGCCGCCGAATCGGCCGTCCCCATGCCCGAAGCACCGGCGGAAGAGCAGGCCGCCCTGGACCAGGGCGCCCGCTACCTCAAGGAGCAGTCCTACACGCGGGCCTGCAGCACCCTCGACGCCTACGTGAAGAAGTTCGCCTCCGGCGCGCTCATCCGCGAGGGCAAGGTCAAGCGCGCCATCGCCTGTGGCCTGTCCGGCGGCGAGACCTCCGAGGTGATGAACGACCTGCGCGCCATCGCCGACGGCGGGCCGCTCGACCTTCCCCGCGCGCTCGCCAACGCCCGCCTCGTCGAGCGCGGCGACTACTCGCGCGGCAAGAAGGCGCTGGACCAGCTCGAGGCGGTGGCCACCAAGTCGGGCGGGCGCTGGGCCCAGGAGGCGCGGGCGCGCTTCATGTCCCTGTGCTTCCTGCAGATGGAGAACGGCTACGGCGACGTGAACCAGCTGGCCGAGCGCGTCCTCGGCTTCGGTCCCACCCCGGCCGAGAAGGACCGCGCGCTCTTCACCCGCGGCCGCTCCCTCGTGAACAACGGCAACGACAAGGGCGAGAAGGACCTCAAGGCGGTCGCGGAGGGCAACGGCGAGCTCTTCGACGACGCGCTCTACGAGCTGGCGACGAACCGCGAGCGCAAGGCGGAGTGGGAGAAGGCGCTCGCCATCTACGAGGACCTGGTCAGGCGAGCCAACCCGACCACCAGCAACCGCCGCGGCGACGCCCAGTCGCGCATCGGCTGGATCAAGCAGCCGGAGCTCGCGGTCAGCTCGGACTACGTGGAGTGGCCGGGCGAGAAGACGCGGCTGAGCCTCTCCTTCCGCAACCTGCCCGAGGCCCGGTTCACCCTCTACAAGACCGACCCCTACAAGGCCGAGGCGAACAAGATCCTCTACGCGCGCGACGAGGACCGCGCGGGCGCCCGGCCGGCCCAGCCGTTCAAGACCTGGTCCGAGACCTTCAAGGCCCCGGCGCCCTACGTCGGCGGCAGCAAGGAGCTCGTCCTCGACCTGCCCGCCGGCTCCTACTCGCTCGACGTCGACGGCGCGCAGCTGCACCGCGTGGCGACCATCCTCGTCACCTCCTTCGCCACCGTGCTCAAGATCGGCGGCGGCCGCGCCGCGGTCTGGACCGTGGACGCCACCACCGGCACCGCCATCGCCGGCGCCGACGTCGCGCTCTACGTCCGGCAGGACCGCAACAACTCCGACTACCGACGCCTGGAGGGCAAGGCCGACGCCGCCGGCCTGTGCCTGTTCGACCTGGGCCCCGGAGGCATCGGCCAGGCCATCGCCTGGGCCGGCAAGGGCGACCTCCTGGCCTCGGCCACGGGCTACGGCAGCTGGCGCGACCCCGGCACCTCCGAGCTGCTCTCGTACACGCTGACCGACCGGCCGCTCTACAAGCCGGGCGAGAAGGTGGGCATCAAGGTCTTCGTGCGCGAGCGCAAGGCCGGCCCCGCCGAGGCCGCCCCCAACATCAACTTCGAGGCCCGCATCCGCGACGCCTCGGGCCGCGAGGTCGACAAGAAGCCGCTCACCAGCAACACCTTCGGCACCGCCTCCTACGACTTCCAGCTCCCCAAGGACGCGCAGCTGGGCCAGTACAGCATCCAGCTCTACTTCCCCTCGAACAGCGTGCGCACCGACTACGGCCGCTTCCGCGTCGAGGAGTACAAGCCGCCGGAGTACACGGTGAAGGTGGAGCCGCAGGGCAAGCCCAAGCCCGGCGAGATCGCCAAGGTCAAGGTCAGCGCCTCGTTCTTCTTCGGCGGTCCGGTGGCCAACGCGCAGGGGCGCGCCATCGTCTCGCTCAACTATTGGCAGCACACCTGGTCGCCCTGGCCCGACGTGCCGCTCGAGGACGGCTGGAGCCCCTACGCGGGGTACGGCTACGGGTACCAGCGCGGCTATTACGATGACGAGGAGCGCCACTACGGCGGGCGCCGCGGCTACAACCCGTGGGGCTACAACGTCGGCGCGCAGAAGACCCTGACCTTCAAGACCGACGCCGCCGGCACCGCCACGCTGGAGATCCCCACCGAGGACGCGCAGAAGCACTTCGGCGCCGGCGCGACCGACTACTCCTACAACGTGCAGGTCTTCGTCACCGACGCCTCGCGCCGCGAGGTGACCGGCCAGGGCAAGATCAACGTCAGCAAGTCGCCGTTCTTCCTCGACCTGCGCGCCGACCGGCTGCTCTACAAGCCGGGCGAGAAGATCAAGGTGGAGCTGCGCGCCGAGGACGCCAACGGAAACTCCGAGTCGCCAGCGGTGGAGCTGCGCCTGGTTCGCCTGGACCCCTCGACGAGCACGGGCGGCAACGAGATCCTCAAGAAGGCCGCGCAGCTCGCGCGCGGCAAGGGCGAGGCCGACCTGGACGCCGACGCGCTCGGGCCGGTGCGCGTCGAAGCGCGGCTGCCGCAGACCGACACCGTGCTCGCCTCGACCGACGTCTGGCTGACCAACGAGGCCAAGCCCATCATCCCGCCCCAGGCCGGCTTCCTGTTCCTGACCGACCGCACGCCGCTCAAGGTGGGCGGCACCGTGCGCGGCCTCATCGTGACGCCGTCGCAGGAGGGCCACGCGCTGGTGACCATCGAGGGCGACCGGCTGTGGGCCGCCCGCTCGCTGGAGATCCGCGGCCGGGCGCGCTTCGTGGAGCTGCCGCTGACCGGAGAGATGGCGCCCAACGTGGTGCTGCACGCCGCGCGCATCGAGAACGCGCAGTACTTCGAGTCGCAGGCGCCGCTCATCGTCTCCGGCTCGGAGGCCGCCCTCGACGTCGTGGTGGGGCTGCCGGGCGGCAAGACCGAGCCCGGCGCCGCCGTCCCGGTCTCCATCGCGCTGTCGGCCAAGAACGCGCCGCAGGCCCCGGTGGAGCTGGCGGTGACGATGGTGGACGAGGCGATCTTCCAGATCGAGCAGCCGCGAAACGACTTCCTCTCCTACTTCGCGCGCCGAGCCCAGCAACAGATGGTCAACACCAACAACAGCCTCTACAACAAGGCCTTCCGGCCGAAGCCGGTGAAGGCCAACAAGGACCAGGACCGGGCCCAGAACCAGAAGCCTTCGGACGGCGCCAAGCTCGACTCGCTCGCCTCCAGGTCGGCCGCGGGCATGGCCGCCCCGGCGCCCTCGGCCGCTCCGGCTTCGAAGTCGTTGGCCGCCCCGGCGATGGAAGCATCGGCGGACATGGAGGAGGCCAAGGCTCCGGCCCGCGCCAAGAAGGAAGCGCGCGGCCCCTCGGCGGATGACGCCGCCCCCGACGCCGCCGCGGCAGCCCCGGTGAAGGCCCGCACCAACTTCTCCTCCTCCGCCGGCTGGTTCCCGCTGGTCAAGGGCGTGGTCGGCGACAAGGCGTCGCTGAAGACCACCATGCCCGACTCGCTCACCTCCTGGCGGCTGACCGCCGTCGCGGTGACCGCCGGACCGCACATGGGCGTGGGCAAGGCCACGCTGCGCACCGAGAAGCCGCTGATGGTCCGCCTGCAGGGCCCGCGCTTCTTCACCGAGCGCGACGAGGTGACCCTCTCGGCCATCGTGACCAGCCGCCTGGACAAGGCCACCGAGGTCGACGTGGTCTTCGAGTGCCCGGGCCTCAAGCCGCTCGACCCGCCGACCAAGAAGGTGCAGGTGGCCCCCGGCGGCGAGGCTCGCGTCGACGTGCGCTACCTCGTCGCGAACCCCGGCGATCGCAAGGTCAAGGTCACCGCCCGCGGCGCCGGCGAGGCCGACGCGATGGAGTGGACGCTGCCCGCGGTGGTGCACGGCTCGGCGCAGCGCGCGACCTTCACCGGCCAGCTCAAGGACCAGTTCTCGTTCAAGGTGAACCTGCCCGAGAGGCGCAACCCGATGGGCACGCGGCTCGAGCTCTCGCTCTCGCCGTCGGTGCTGGGCGTGATGCTCGACGCCCTGCCCTACCTGGCCCAGTACCCGTACGGCTGCGTGGAGCAGACCCTGTCGCGGTTCGTGCCCGCGGCCATCGCCGCGAAGATCGTCAACAAGGTCGGCGTAACCACGCCGCGCGTGCCCGCGGACCTGAACGACATGGTCGACGCCGGGCTCAAGCGCCTCTACTCGTTCCAGCACGGCGACGGCGGCTGGGGCTGGTGGCAGACGGACTCGACCAACCGCTGGATGAGCGCCTACGCGGTCTACGGGCTCTGGCTGGGCAAGGAGGCGGGGCTCAAGGTCGACGAGAACGTGCTGAGCCGCGGCCGCGAGTACCTGACCAGCCACCTCGGCGCGGCGATGGACCGCAGCGACGAGCACGCCTTCATGATCTTCTCGCTCGCCATGACCGGCGGGGTGCCCAAGTTCCCGCTGACCAAGGCCTTCGAGAACCGCAAGAACGTCTCCAACCGCGGCCGGGCGCTCATCGCGCTGGCGCTCTTGGCGCAGAACGACAAGCGGGCGCGCATCGCGGTCGAGAACCTCGACGACATCGTCAAGGTGGCGGCGGCGCGCGGCGATGCGTCGGTGGGCGAGGCGAACAGCGCCTGGGAGACCTCGGCGGCCATCGAGGCCACCGCCTACGCGCTGATGGCGTACTTCCGCTACAGCCCGGCCGACCCGATGGTGAAGAAGCTCACCGACTTCCTGGTCCTGCGGCGCAACGGCAACAAGTGGCGCAGCACCCGCGACAGCGCCTTCGCGCTCTACGCGCTCTCCGACATCGCCCTCAAGGAAGACGCCACCATGTCCACCGGGACCATCACCGTCCTCGTCAACGGGGTGGAGGCGGCGCGGCTCAACTACAAGGGCGGCGGCGCGGACCTGCCGGGCGCGCTGGTCATCGGCGACGACAAGTTCAAGGTCGGCGAGAACACCATCGAGGTGCGCCGCGACGGCCAGGGCACCGGCTACTGGGCGGCGATCTGGGACGTCTACAACCAGGACGAGAACGTCAAGGGCGTGGGCGGCGACGTGAAGATCACGCGCAAGTACACCATCCTCGGCCGCCCCGGCGCGGAGAAGGCCCAGGCCGACATGGAGTACGGCATGGCGCTCGACTCCGGCGAGCGCGTGCGCGTGGACGTGGACGTGACCGCCAACAAGGCCGTCGAGTTCGTGATGATCGAAGACCTCAAGCCCGCGGGCATGGAGGCGGTGCAGCAGAAGAGCGGCCCCGAGGTCTGCAACTACGCCTGCGCCCACGCCGAGCTGCGCACCGATCGCGTCGCCATGTTCCTGACCGAGCTGCGCGTCGGGACCGTGCACCTGTCCTACGAGCTGCGCGCGGAGGTGCCGGGCAAGTTCCACGGCCTGCCGGCGCGGTTCGAGGCCATGTACGCCCCGGAGATCAAGGCGACCAGCGACGAGATTCGGCTGGAGATTCGGGATGCGCCGGAGGCTTCGGACAAGGGAGTTGCGGCGGGGCAGTAGCGGCAGGGCCGTGCGCCTGCCTTATTGATTCGGCAAGTTCAGGGCCTGTCCCGAGACTGTCGAGGGGCGCCTGCCAAGATCCGGCAGGCGCCCACGCTACGCCGCGCCGCGGGCCACTCGCGCCAGCGAATCAACGAACGTAGAGACGGCACCAGAGCCCTACGACCTCGCCAAGAGCGCCACCACTTCTTCAGCCCCAAGGTCGAGAACCACATCAACGTCCAGGGCGCGGCGGCGGATCTCGAGGCGATCGGCGATGCCGCGAGCGCCGCGACTGTTTACTCGCTGAGCACATGGGAGGACGCGTCGATGGCCCTGAACGCCACCGACGGGTAGCCTTCGAGTGCGGCCGGGACAGGGTGCTGCCCGGCGAGGAGTGGAATGGACGAGCAACTCGAGAACGCGAGGCGCGCCCTGGTCGAAGGCCAGCGCCGCTCGAAACAGGGTTCATACGAACGACGGTCGCCTTCGCAGGAGGCTCTTCCATTCCTGCGCCGCGCAAGGGCCGAGCTGACCTCGTACCTGGATCAACATCCCGCCTGCGAGGAGGCGTGGCGCATGCTTTCGATGGCGGAGGAGTGCCTTCTCCACTACTCCGACGCTCGGTGGTGCTTTGAGCGCGGGCTCAAGCTGGGATCAAAGCCCGATAGAAAGGATCTGCGGAGGATTGCCCTCCTCAAGGAGTACGAGCGCAAGTGGCTCGCCCTCGGTCTGACCGCGGCCCAACTGCAGTTGCTTGGGACGTTTCTCGAGGAAGAACTTCGCCGAACGAGTTGCGACCATTCGCAGAAGGCCACGAGGAAATGGCTTGAGGTTATCGGCGTCGACCGGGCAGACGAGCTACTCAAGGCTATGTCCGACTACGGCGGCCATTGTGACTGCGAGATCTTGGCGAACGTCGTGGCGGGGTAGCCAATCCTCGTTCACGTGCCCCGGCCCCAAAGCCGAGTATTCTCTGCCTCGCCCGGCCGGGCTTACGAGGTTCCACCGATGCGCTTCAGCACGTTTGCCTTCCCCGCCGCCCTGGCGCTCCTGTGCGGCTGCGGCCGAACCGAGCCGCTCGTCCCGCGCTCCGAAGCCGGCAAGCCCGACGGCTCCTTGGACGTGTGCGAGGTGGAGATCGCCCCCGAGTCCATCGACTTCGGCGACGTGCCCCTGGGCACGCAGGTCACCGAGACGCTCGGCCTGCGCAACGTCAGCCGCGCCCGCTGCGACGTCCTGCGGCTCGTCATCGGCGATGGCTCGGACCCCGGCTTCTCGCTGCTCTTCCCGCCCTCGACCCCCTTCGGCCTGGAGCCTGGCGAGACCCGGCACGTCACCGTCGCCTTCGATGCCCAGAGCCGCGAGCTGCCGCGCGAGCGGCTCGGCACGGTGGTCGTCCTCAGCACCGCCCTCGACGGCCTGCGGACCGTCCCGCTGCGCGCGAAGATCCTCATCGGCTGCGACCTGCTCATCGCCCCCGAGGTCATGGACTTCGGCAGCGTGCGGCTCAACAAGTCCGCTACCGCCTCGGTCCTCCTGTCGAACCGCGGCGACGCCCCCTGCCAGATCTCCGGCCTCGCCCTGACGCCCGACTCCGATCGCCTGTTCTCCGTCGCGCCCGACCAGCTCACCACCTTCTCCGTCCCCGGCGGCGGGACCGCCCCGCTCAAGGGAGCGTTCAGCGCCCGCGACAGCACCGAGCCCCACGAGCGCACCGGCGCCCTGGCCTTCACGCGCTCTCAGCCCTCGGGCCTGCCCCCGACCCCGACCGAGCAGCTGGAAGTCCCGATGAAGGCGCTCATCGACACCGCCTGCCTCGACGGCAGCCAGTGGATCTACACGGTCGACCAACTCGGTCGCTTCGCCACCTTCAACCCCGAGAAGCTCGAGTACGTCGACATCGGAGATCTCGGCTGCCCGGCCGAGCCCTACGCCACCCCGTACTCGATGGCCGTGGACCAGAACGCGGTGGCCTGGGTCGAGTACACGGACCTGGGGATCTACCGGGTGGAGACCAAGACCGCGTCCTGCTCGGCCTCGGGCTTCAAGCCCAACCCCCAGATCTCCAACTTCGGCATGGGCTTCGTCTACGACCCCGACACCGGCAAGGACACCCTCTTCGTCGCCGGCGGCGAATACTTCGGCGACATCCCCTCGACGCTCGCCTCGATCAGCTTCCCCTCGCTCTCGATCAACCCGGTCGCCGAGCTCGCCTTTGGCGCGCCAGAGCTGACGGGCACCGGCGATGGCGAGCTGTGGGGCTTCGCCCCGTCCTTCAACAGCGCCTCGGGCGTCACCACGCTGGCGCGCATCGACCCGGTGACCGGCCAGGTGCTGGCCAGCCGCGAGTACCCGGAGATCTTCGAGGGAGGCCAGAGCTATGCGCTGGCCTTCTGGGGCGGCTCGTTCTGGCTCTTCCTGGGCGACAGCGTCTACGAGGTCAAGCGCAACACGCTCCAGGCGCGGCAGGTCCTCAACTACACCGGCCGCCACATCGTCGGCGTCGGCGTCTCGACCTGCGCGCCGCTGGAGTGACCTGTCAGCCGCGGCGCCTGCGAGCCAGCGAAGCGAGCAGCCCGAGGGTGAGCAGCAGGCCCGGGAAGGGCGTCCGGCTCCCGGCCGCGCAGCCGCAGCCCGACTCGATGGTGGAATCCTGCGAGGGCGGAGAGCCCGCATCGGATCCAGGCTGCGCGGGAGTGCCGCCGCCGTCCTTGCCCTGAACCGGCCCGGCATCCGTCCCGGGAATTGGCGTCGTCCCAGAGTCGACGCGACCTGAATCGGGGGACGGGACCGACGCATCGCGGCCCGGGACCGGCGTGCCCGCGTCGGGCTGGACGACCGGCGCCGCGGTCACCTCGACCGTCTTGCACATCGCGTCGTCGGCGGGGCCCATCTGGCCCGGGGCGCTGAACCAGGCCTTCGCCTCGAAGAGCATCCCCAGGCACTCCTTGACCGTGCCGGCGGCGGCGGGCGCCTTGACGACGAAGGTGAAGGAGCCGACGGCCCCGGGCGCGGTCTGCTCGGCCACGGTGGCCGCGCGGTGGCAGGCCGACCAGCTCGCCGCGTCGCACAGGGCGCTGGCGTGATCGCGGGGGCCGGTGGTGCCCAGGAAGATCTCGCCGGGCTTCCAGGTGAGCGAGCCGCGGTTCTTCACCTTGAAGGTGACGCTCTTCGTCTGGCCGACCTGCAGCGTGGTCGGCAGGTCGTCGGAGATTGGCTCGCCCCACAGCGGCGGCGGCGCGTCGAGCAGGTAGATGGCGGCGCCGCTGCCCTTGACCACCCAGGGCCGTCCCAGCAGCGTCGCGCCGACGAGGTCCGGCCCCAGATCCGCCTTCTGGATGGCACCCCAGTCGAAGCGCCAAAGGCTCATCGCCTGCGGGTCCGGGACGTGGCGCAGGGTCTGGTTCTCGAGCAGGTAGACCGCGGGGTCGCCGTCCTGGTTCCTGAGCGCGGGCGCGGCGACGACGTCGGGCCCCAGCGGGTAGGCGTCGAGCTGGGCGTCCGGGAGCACCACCATGTCCGTCCAGGAGATCTTCCAGTTGGTGAGGGTCTGCATGTCCGGGAAGTGCCGCTTCACGCCGCCCTCCGGCGGGACGGGGAGCGCCGGGAGCGGGCAGGTGAGCGTCTGGGGCGAGCCGGAGAGCTCGGCGTTGGCGCCGCCGGCCGTGTCGATGCCGTAGACGTGGACCTCGTGCGGCTTGCCGTCCTGGAACGCGAGCGGGGTCACGAAGTTGTAGCCGTGGTTGCAGGAGCCCAGCGGTCCGCACAGGTCGGCGCGGTCGACTCCGGCGTTGAGCGGGAAGCCGGTCGCCGTGGCGGATCCCGCGGGACCGTCGAAGTAGACGTGCACGTCGATCGCCTGCGCCGGAGCGTCGGGATCCTGCGCCCAGCCCCGGATCGAGTCGCAAGCCGCGGCGTCGAGCCATCCGCCCGGCGGCTGGTTGAGGACGATGCCGGCGAAGGCCTTCAGCTGGTCGAGCGTGCCGTTGAAGTGGTCCAGGTCCACCCAGCCGCTGATGCCGGGGCAGGTGCCTCCGGGGACCGGCGGGTACGGCTCGGCGCGGTACTGCCAGAACACCCAGTCGCCCCAGCGGTCGTTGATGTTGGGGCAGGCGGCGTTGGTGTACTGCGCGTGCCAGAGCGGGTAGCCGGCGAAGTCGTTCGAGGCAACCTTGGGGTCCCAGTAGTACTTGCCCGTGTAGATCATCGGCCGCTTGCCGGTGCCCTGCTCGACGCGGTCGGCCCACTGGTGGATGAGCGAGTTGTAGACCCCCGCCGAGACGTTTGAGTTGGGGTCCTCGACGTCGCAGGTGACCGGCAGGTCGCCCGGGCCCAGCCGCCCCACCGCGGCGACGACGATGTCCGCTTGCGCGAGCGCGTCCTTGCCGGTGCGGAAGAACTGGTAGGCCCCGCGGATCATCCCCACGTTCTTGATGGAGGCCCAGTGGCCCTGGAAGGTCGGGTCGCTGCCCAGCCCGTCGCCGATGCGCGCGATGGCGAACTCCTTGCCCGCGGCGCGCACCTGGTTCCAGTCGATGGTGCCCTGCCACTGCGAGATGTCGATGCCCTCCACCGTCGGGCCGTCGGCGCAGACGGTGGCGGCCTGCTCCAGCTCGCCGTACTGGAGGTCGGCGCCGGGGCGGTCCGGCGCGCCGCAGGCTGCGAGGAGGGTGGCTGCCGAGACGAGCGACGGGAGGAGGCTGGGGAGGGTGCGCATGTTGCCGCTCCGGGGTTCGAGCTTTCCCGGAGTATCCGGCAATCCGGTCCGCGAGGTGCGACTGCCCCTCCGGCGCTGCGACATATGTCGTACCCACCGGCTAGGATGCCGCGCATGTTGAGCCGACCCCGCAAGGCGCCGCGAAAGGCCACCGCGCTCTACCTGGAGCGCGCCGCGCTGCATCACCTGCAGCGCTACTCCACGACCAAGGCGGGGCTGCGCCAGGTGCTGATGCGCCGGGTCAGCCGCTCCGCCAAGGCCCACGGCACCGACGTCGAGCAGGGCAAGAAGTGGATCGAGGATCTGGTGGCCCGCTTCGAGCGCGCCGGCCTGCTCGACGACGCCCGCTTCGCCAAGAGCCGCGCCACCTCGCTGCTGCAGCGCGGGACCTCGCCGCGGGCCATCGCGCTCAAGCTCCGGGCCAAGGGAGTGCAGGCCCCCGAGGTCCGCCAGGCCATGGACGCGATCGCGCAGGAGAGCGCCAATCCCGAGCTGGACGCGGCGATGGCGCTGGCCAAGCGCAAGCGCATCGGCCCGTTCGCGCGGGTCGCCGCCACCGAGCCCGAGGAGCGCAGGAAGCACCTCGGCGTCTTGATGCGCGCCGGGTTTTCCTACGGCGTGGCGAAGAAGGTGCTGGCCGCGGAGGTGTAGCGGCTACTCCGCCTGCCACTTGCGCCAGGCCTCGGGCGTCGAGGCCTTCAGCGCCGGGTTCGTCCGGTTCTCCTCGCCGATGGTCGACCGCTCGGTCTTGCCGTAGTGGTGGCCGGGATAGACCACCGTCGCCTCGGGCAGCGCCGCCAGCCGGCGCATGCTCTGGAACATCGCCTCCGGGTCGGAGCCCGCCAGGTCCACCCGGCCGCACTCGCCGACGAAGAGGGTGTCCCCGGTGATCACCGCCTCGCCCACGCGCAGGCACTGGCAGCCGGGGGTGTGCCCCGGGGTGTGGAGGAAGGTCAGCCGCGTCCCGCCCAGGTCCAGCGTCTCCCCGTCCTTGACCTTGTGCAGCGCCGCGTCGCCCAGGCCCGTGCCCTTCTTCAGCTTCTCGGCGTCGGCCTCGTGGACGTAGACCGGCACCTTCGCGAGCGCCACCAGCTTGGCCACGCCCTCGACGGAGATGCCGTTGAAGCTGCCGCCGACGTGGTCCCAGTGCGCGTGCGTCGCCACCGCGCCGACCAGCGTCAGCTTCTCCGCCTTCACCCGGTCGAGCAGGCCCTGGACGTCCCAGGCCGCATCCACCAGGACGCACTTGCCGGACGGCCGGTCGGCGACCAGGTAGGCGAAGTTGGCCATCTGCGTGGCGGCGACCTCGCCCTTGGCGAAGTCGCGTCCGGCGAGGAGTTGGTGGATCTCGGGCATCGCGCGCTCCTTGTCGTTCGCCTCTGTCTGGCCCGCCTGCGGCCGGCAGGCAAGCCCCGCCAGGGCGATCCATCCGAGGCAAACGAGGTGGCGTTCCAGGCGGGTCATCTCGGCGGCGAACTCTACCCGAGTCCTGGCGATGTCGGACCCGGCGGATACGCTCCTCGAGTCATGCCCCCCATCCGCATCCTGCTCCTCGCCGACACGCACCTCGGCCTCGACCTGCCCGCCCACCCGCGCGTCGAGCGAAGGCGGCGCGGCGACGACTTCTTCGCCAACTATCGGCGGGCGCTGGAGCCGGCGCTCCGCGGCGAGGTGGACCTGGTCGTCCACGGCGGGGACGTCTTCTTCCGCAGCAAGATCCAGAGCTGGCTCGTGCAGCTGGCCTTCGAGCCTCTCTTCGAGGTGGCCGAGCGCGTCCCGGTGTTCGTCGTGCCCGGCAACCACGAGCGCTCGGCCATCCCCTTCCCGCTGCTCGCCGCCCACCGCAACGTCCACCTCTTCGACCGCCCGCGCACCCATCGGCTCGAGGTCCGCGGCGAGACGATCGCCGTGGCGGGCTTTCCGTACGCGCCGGACGTCGGGCCCCGGTTCCGCGAGCTGCTGGCCCGCACCGGCTGGAGCGACGGCCAGGAGAAGCTGCGGCTGCTCTGCATGCACCAGACGGTCGAGGGCGCACGGGTCGGCCCGGTGGGCTTCACCTTCCGCGCGGGCGTCGACGTGGTGCGCGGCGGCGAGATCCCGGACGGGCTCACCGCCGTCCTGAGCGGGCACATTCATCGCCAGCAGGTCCTCACCAAGGACCTGGCGGGACGAGCGCTCCAGGCGCCGGTCCTCTACCCGGGCTCGATCGAGCGGACCTCGCGGGCCGAACGCGACGAGAAGAAGGGCTATCTGCTTCTCGAGGTCGACGGCGGGGTCAGCGTCGGTTGGCGCTTCGTCGAGCTCCCCGCCCGGCCGATGGTGGTCCTGGAGCTCGAGCCGCTGGGCGGCGCGCATCTGCGGGAGAGGATCGCGGCGGCGCTGGCGAGGCTGGACCCCAATGCCGTCGTCCGGCTGCGGATCGAGGGGGTGTCCGGGCTCGGGGTGACGGACGCGACCATCCGGTCGCTAGCTCCCCCGTCGATGAACGTGGAGTTGGCTGGCTGGGATGATTCAGGTCCCTGAAAGCCGAAAAGCCCCTCCAAGCTGTTGCTCGGAGAGGCAAAGTGGCTGTGGTTCCCTGATGTTTGCCAGGAACACCCGGGCGCGCTGGATGCTGGGCTGAGATGAGCGCCCGGGGGTTCTGGACAAAAAAGAAGCGCAGCAGCCAAGAAATCGGCGGGGGGGGGACCAGTTTCTCAGGCCGCTGCGCTTCGACTGTTCTATTAGCAGCTGGCGTGCCAGGCCTTTTCGACCAGTTATCTGAGCTAAGTGCCTGATATCTGGTTCCGCCAAAACTGGATCTTTCCGGCAGTTTCGCAACTGCAATGCAGCTTTGAAAAATCGGGCCTACCTGGAAGAAGAAACGGCCTGCTTGGCAGACGACGCTTGCCTGCTCTCGACTCGAGCTTTCAGGTCCTGGCAGTAGCGCTCGAACGCCGCCTTGAGCTTCTTGGCGTAGAGGAAGTGGACGATGGGCGCGAGCGGGCCGTGGAACTGCTCGAAGTTGACGAGGTGGGTCCGCCCTTGGCCGGCGTCCTCGCAGATCTGCCAGCGGAAGCTCTTGATGCCCGGGCGGCCGCGCGTGCGCGAGGTCCCCATGCAGAAGGCCCGGCGGTCGGGCTCGACGGCGAGGATGACCTCGTGCTCGTCGCGCAAGAGATTGCGGTCCGTCATCTGGCAGTCGAGGTCGAGCTCGGCGCCCACCTTCAGCTCGCGGCTGGCCAGGGTGATCCGCGGCGTGAAGCGGTTCCACTCCGGATAGCGGTCGAGGTCGCAGACGACCTCCCAGACCACCTGCGGCGGCGCGTCGATGAGGATCTCGGAGTCGGTGCGGTACATGCGCGCTTTGTAGCCGGTCCTCAGGGGCCGCGTCGAGGGCTCGCTATACTGCCGCCTCCTTCGCTCCCCGAGGCGCCCATGGCCCACGACCCCGACGTGCTCGACAACCTCGGCTTCGTCCCCCGCGAGCTGGGCTCGGTCCACCTGCACGTCGAGCCCGTGCTGGTCGTCGAGGCCGAGCGCCGCGCCTACGTGACCGCCCTGCTCCAGCCGGCCTTCGAAGGGCGCCTCACCGGCAAGCTCGTGCCCACCGCCCTGACCGCGACGGGCGATCGCGCGGTGGCCGCCGACCTGGCCATCCCCATCCCCGCTCTGGACCGGCAGGTGCTCCGCTGGCGCTTCAGCTTCCCGCTGCTCGTGGTGCCCGAGGAGATCCTCTTCCGGCTCGAGGCGCCCATCCCTAAGGACGCCGAGCGAATCCGGACGGCCTGGAAGCTCGTTGGAACCTTCGAACAGCCCAAGGAAGTCCGCAGGGCCAGTGGAGCGCTGCTCTCGTCCGGAGCAAGGCTGCGCCTCTCCCTGGCGCACGACTCGCACGCGGACTTCTCGGTCCACAGGATCCCCGACGACCCGGAGAGCGCCAGGGACATCCAGGAGCACCCGGCCCCGGAGAGCATCGATGGCTTCGTCGCCCAGATTCTCCTGGCTCCGAGCGCCCAGAACTTCCGCGACGGCGTCGAGGTTCTCTGGAAGCCGGGGATGGATCTTCCGGCGCCACCGCGCCCCAAGCCCATCGCTGCGCCGAGCCCCTCACTCCGGCCGGCGCGGTCGAGGAGGCCGTGCCCAAGCTGCGGCCACGACGTGGACATCGCCGAGGCGGAGCACGACCTGCAGTGCCCCGCGTGCGGCGCGCCCTGGCTCTACTGAGCGAGTGCCGCAGATAGAGAAAGCCCCTCCCGGCGGCGAGCTCGGGAGGGGCTTTTTCGAATTGCCTCGACGGTGCTCGCTCGATGGCCTCGGTTGCTGCGTTCTCTGCTTGGCCTCGACGGTTCGCGCTCGATGGCCTCCGGCTGCGCCGACTGCTGTCCTCCTCCTCGCTTCTAGCCTCGACGGTCCGCGCTCGATGGCTCTCTGCGGTGCAGCGTCCTTCGCTGGGCCGGCCTCGACGGTGCTCGCTCGATGGCCCGGCTCGAAACCTGGCTAGAGGTTGGCCTCCTTGTGCATCTCGCCCACCGCGCGGATGAGCACGTCGCGGGGCTTGGAGCCGTTGGCGGGTCCGACCACGCCCTCGTGCTCCATGCGCTCGATGATGCGCGCCGCGCGGTTGTAGCCCAGCCGCAGCTTGCGCTGGAGCATGGACACCGAGACCTGGCGCATCTCGCTGACCAGCGCCAGGCACTGGTCGTACATCTCGTCGGCCTGCTCCTCCTGCCCGCCGCCCTCGCCGCCGTCCTCGCCCTCCTCGTCGCGCGCCTTGAGGATCGACTCGTCGTAGACCGGCTTGCCCTGCGCCTTGAGGTGCTGGACGACCTTGACGATCTCCGCGTCGGAGACGTAGGCGCCGTGCACGCGCTCCAGGTGCGCGCTGGTCGGCGGCAGGATGAGCATGTCGCCCATGCCCAGGAGCGCCTCGGCGCCGATGGTCCCCAGGATGGTCATCGAGTCCGGCTTGGTGCGCAGCTGGAAGCTGATGCGCGAGGGGAAGTTGGCCTTGATGACGCCGGTGATGACGTCGGTCGAGGGCCGCTGCGTGGCGATCATCAGGTGGATGCCGGCGGCGCGGGCCATCTGCGCCAGGCGGGCGACGTAGGTCTCCACCTCGCGGGCGGCGACCATCATCAGGTCGGCCACCTCGTCGATGACGATGACGATGTACGGCAGCTTCTTGACCTGCTCCTTGGGCTCCTCGGCGACGACCTCCGGCTCCGCCGCCTTGGCCACGGCCACGGCCTGCTCCGCCGCCGCCTTGTCCGCCGCCGCCTTGTCCGCCGCCGCCTTCTCCTCGACGTCGTCGGTCAGGTCGGGCGCGGGCACGCCCAGCTCGGCGCCGGTCGCGGTGTCGGCCACGCGGGCCAGCGCGTCCTCCTCGGTCTCGCCCTCGTCGACGTCGATGATGCGCAGCTTGCGCCCGGTCTCGGTCGCGGCCTCCACCGGCTTGGGCGGCGGCGCCTGCGGCACGCCCTGCTGCCGCTCGACCCACTTGTTGTAGCCGGCGATGTTGCGCACGCCGGCGTCGGCCAGCAGGTGGTAGCGCCGCTCCATCTCCTCCACCGCCCAGCGCAGCGCCATCGCCGCCTTGCGCGCGTCGGTGACCACCGGGAGCAGCAGGTGCGGGATGCCCTCGTAGATCGAGAGCTCGGTGACCTTGGGGTCCACCATGATCATGCGGACCTCTTCCGGCGTGGCCTTGAAGAGGATGCTCATGATCATCGCGTTGACGCTGACCGACTTGCCCGAGCCGGTGGTGCCGGCGATGAGCAGGTGCGGCATCTTGGCCAGGTCGGTGATGTAGGGCATGCCCTCGATGTTCTTGCCGATGGCCATCGCGATCTTGCTGGGGCTCTTGGCGAAGGCGTCCTGCTCGAGGACCTCGCGGAAGTAGACGGTCTCGCGCTCCTTGTTGGGGACCTCGATGCCCACCACGCCCTTGCCGGGGATGGGGGCCACGATGCGGACCTTGAGCGCCTCCATGGCCATGGCCAGGTCGTCGGCCAGGCTGGCGATCTTGGAGATCTTGATGCCCGGGGCGGGCTCGAACTCGTACATCGTGACCACCGGGCCCGGGCGGATCTCCTTGACCGCGCCGTCGATGCCGAAGCTGGCCAGCTTCTCGCGCAGCTTCTCGGCGGTGGCGAAGTACAGCTCCTTCTCGACCACCCGCTTCTTGTTCTGGCCCTCCTCGAGCAGGTCGAGGGGCGGCAGCGAGAAGTTGGTGTCGCCGTCGAAGGCGAAGGCGTCCTTCTCCATCTTCTTGCTCGGCTTGGGCGGCGCCTTGAGCTCGACGATGACCGGCAGGATGGGGCTGACCGCAGCGATGGGCTCCACCTTGTCGGAGGCCATCGGCGGGATGGACATGCGCGCCGTGGCCGGCGGGAGCGAGAAGCGCTGGGCGATGGTCGGCTGGGCCGGGGCGGCGGGCTGCGCCGGGGCCTCGGCGGGCGCGGCGGCGGCCGGCGCGGGCTCGGCCACGACCGGAGTGGGCGGCGGGAGCGCGGCGGGCATGCTGATGATCGGCAGCTGCCGCGGCTTCTCCTCGGGCTTGGGCTCGGCGGCGGGCGGCTGCACGACCACCGGGTCGGCGGCCACGCCCTCGGGCGGCATCAGCGTCCAGGCCGGGTCCTCGAGCGGAGCGTTGCGGGCGCGGCGGGCGGCGCGCAGGGCGGCCTCGCGGGCGCGCTCCTCGGCCAGCTCCTTGGCGCGGCGCTCCTCGGCCTGGCGGGCCAGGCGCGCGGCCTCCTCCGCCAGCTCGTCGGCCTCGGCGGCCATCGCCTCGTCCTCGGTCGGGGCCGGGCCCGGGGGCTCGGTGACGTTCTCCTGCGGCGGCTCCATCTCGAAGGCGGCCTCGGTCTCCTGCCGATAGGCGGCGGGCGAGCCCAGGCGGGCGACGTGGGAGACGGCCGGCGGCAGCGGCCGGTCGGGCGGCTCGGTGACGTTGGCGCTGGCGATGGCGATGTCGGCGGCCTCGGCCTCCTCGGCGTCGGCCATCGCCTGCGCGAACGCGGCGTCCTCCTCGGCCTTCTCCTGGCGGCGCTGCTCGGCGCGGGCCTTGGCGGCCTCGAGCTGCCGCTTGCCCTCGGCGAGCGACCAGAACCAGCCGGCCACGGCCGTCTTCGCGGTCCAGCGGCCCACGGTCACGCACAGGCGCGCGAACGCCGAGTCGGTGGCGACGATGAGGGCGCCGGCGGCCAGCGCGGTCATCGCCAGCACCGAGCCGACGGTGGAGAGCGCCCCGCGCAGGGTCTCGCCCAGCGCCGCGCCGATGGCCCCGCCCGGCGGGTACTGCAGCGCGTCGGTGTGGCCCACGAGCAGGTGCGCGAGCACGGCGCTGGAGACGGCCAGGGCGACGAGCCCCGCGACCTGGCGGGCGCGGTGGTTGCCGTTGCCGCGCACGAACAGCGCCAGCGAGGTGTAGAAGAGCGCGACCGGCGCCAGGTAGGCGCACACGCCAGTGAGCCCGAACAGCCCCGAGGCGATCCGGTGGCCGGCGGGGCCGATGAGGTTCTGCACCTGCGGCGCGAGCGCGTCGTCGCGGCGGAAGGTGAACAGGGCGCAGAACAGCCCGATGGAGCCGATGAAGGCGAAGACCGCGAGGATGTCGCGGGTGAAGCCGTGACCCGAGGACGCAGCGGCGGCCTTGGGGGCCTTGGCGGCGGGCGAGCCTTTCGACGGAGTGAAGCGACGGCCCGTGCGCTCGACCTCCTGACGGGCCAGCACGCGCTTCTCAGGTCGAGCCATCGTCCGGTGCTTCGCTGCCATGGTGCCCTTCCTCCACTGCCCCGGTGCTACATGGTGAAACAGAGGGGTTGCGACGAGTGTAGGAGCGGCAGGCGAGCGGTCAATTTTCTGGCCGCTTTTCAGGTGGGCAGGCTGCGGGGCGAACGAGCCGCAGGTCGCAGGTCCCAGGCCAAGAGCAGGCTCGCCGCCGGGAGCCCGTAGCCGGGCACCCCCAGCGGCGCGGGCCGCAGGCTCGCGACCTGGAAGCGGCCGACGACTACTCCTCCACCCCCAGCCGCTCCGCCGCGACGCCGCCGCGGCAGGCCGGCCCCATCGCGACGCGCTCGCTGACGAAGCCGAGCTCCGCCTCGGTGACCGGGCCGGGGAGCAGATCGAACGCCCCGAGCTCCTCGACGGTGAGCGGCCCCACCAGGCGGCGCTCCTTCATCGCCAGGCGCCCGCGCTCCCGGGTGTAGCGCTCGGCGCGCTTCTTGAGGTGCTGGATGGACTGGTCCAGCCAGCCGGTGGCCGTCTTGAGCTGGGCCTCGGCCTGGCGCGACTCGGGGCCGGCGGCGCGGGCCCGGGCCTCGAGGACGCACCAGCGCTCCTCCACCTCCTGCACCACGCGGATCGCCATGCGCATCTGCCGGCCCAGCTCCTCGATGTTGCGGTAGTAGTCGGTCTCGTCGCTCTCGCCGATGCTGCCCCCCACCATCAGGCCGGTGCGCCACTCGGTGGGCAGCACCGGGTCGGTGAGGGAGTAGAAGTGCAGCGCCCCGGCGATGGACTGGACCGGCAGCTCGAAGCCCACCGAGAGGTCCGAGAAGTGCTGGTGGCGGAAGTCGGAGGCGAGGGTGCCCTCGAGCAGGAAGTCGACCTGGGGCGTCTCCACGATGGCCGGCCGGCGCGCGTAGAAGGCCACCTCGCCGCGGAAGGTCTGGTTGAAGTTCGGGGCGACGCTGATCCAGACGTACTTCAGCGTCGCCATGCCCGAGGTCTCCCAGTTGTGCTCCTGGGTCCAGCGGGTGAAGAGGTGCTCGCGCACGGTCCACTCGATGGAGCGCGAGTCGTTGGTCTCCCAGGGGTGCTGGGCCTTCACCGGGTTGAAGTACTCGGTCCAGCCCAGCGAGGTGTCGAAGCCGGGGGTGGCGCCCTGGATGCCCAGGGTGATGCGCGGGTGCCACTTGAAGCCGAACTTGCGGGCCGAGGCGTACCAGCCGAAGCGGAAGGAGTCGCTGGGGGTCTTGAGCAGCCAGCCGCCCATGTCCAGGTTGCCCTCGTCGACCATGGCCAGCGAGGCCAGGGCGATGATGCCCAGCGCCAGGTCGTACTTCGGCAGCTGGAGCTTCAGCTCGTTCCACCGCTCCTGCGTCTTGGGGAAGAACTCGTACTTGGAGAGGCCGTAGACGGTCAGGTCGATCAGCTCCTCGATGCGGAAGTAGCCGTCGATGGACTTGCCGATGGCGTCGATGGCCCGGTTGGCGGTGTCGAAGTCGAGGTCGACGGCGACGTTGCGGAAGTCGCCCGGCGCGACCTGCCCCAGCCGCGTGACGCCCCGGAGGTAGATGCGGTCCGCCCGGTCGGCGAGCACCGAGTAGAGCTTGAGCCGCATGCGCGGCGGCAGCGCGTCGAGCTTGATGCGCGTCGACTCGCTCATGTGCCAGGGGTCGCCGATGATGCGGTCGACGTCCTCCTCCGAGAAGAGGAAGGGCTTGCCCAGCACGTAGATCATGAAGCTGCGCGTCAGGTTGCCGTAGTCGTAGACGTCGGCCGAGGTGGGCGAGTTCTGGCCCAGGACCTCCGCGCGGACCTCCTGGCCGACGCGGCCCGGCAGACCGCCTATGACCGGGTCGCCACGCGCACCGGCCGACGCGAGGGCCACCAGGACGCCCAGCGCCGCCGCCACCGCCACCCTCCGCGCTCGAGCAGCCACCCGCACCGTGCCAGGACCTCCCGGACAAGGGCTCCACGATACCTTCCCTGCCCGCCTCGTGGGCAGACCCGGCACCCCTTCGGGGCCCCTGCTTCGGCTACCCTCGGCGCCGCGGGTGCCGGCGCGCTGGCCTTGCTCTTCTCGGCGCCCTGGCCCTGAGCGGTCGGCCTCGCCAACGATTCGGCCGCGCCGCCCACCGCCGCCTGCCTGCTGCACAGGCGCCGCGGCCGGCTAGCAGCCCGTCTCGAGCATCGCGATGGCCACGCGGCGGATGAGGTTCCGGCGCACCTGCGTGTGGCAGTGCTCGACCGCGCCTTCGTGCGGCGGGAACCCCTTGCGCTCGCGGGCGCGCTGGGCCGTGCGCACCACCAGGTCGACCTTCGACGGGTCCAGCGCGAGCAGCCGCGGGCCCTCGGTGGCCATGAAGAAGCGGATGCCTCGCTGGTCGACGAGCTTTTCCAGCAGGCGCGTGGCTTCGCCGAGGAGTCCGAGATCGATGAGCTCTGCCATGGGGAGCGGTCGTTCCTCTTCGTTCAAGGGCGCAGGGGTCCCGCGCGCTCCGCACGCCGGTAGGCGGCGGGGCCGGTGGGGGTCCGATGGCCGTTGGCTCGTTGCGGCGCCCTCGACAACCTCTTCGCGACCACCAAGCCCGGGCGCTTTCGACGGGAGGAATCTAGCCCAGCGCCCCCGGCCGTCGAGTTTTTGTCCACCCCGCCCGCCGGGCGCTTCCGCACCCGGAGAAAACTTGCCCGTCGAGCGATCCGCGTGGATCGCCGAGGCGCCGCGGCGACCGCCTCAGCGCGACGATCGCCGCTGCCGGAACGAGAGGTAGCGGTCCGAGGCCGCGAAGCGCAGCATCTCCGCCACCTCGTCCTCGGAGTCGCGCTTGGCCCGCAGCGCCGCGAGCGCGGGCGCCACGCCGCCGGCCACCAGGAGCCCCGCCCGGTTCGAGGTATGGCGCGCGCCCTCGTTGAGGTCGTCGACGGTCAGCCCGCGCCGCCCCAGCGTGGAGAGCAGCTGGCCGATGCGGTCCTCCGCCTTCTCGGAGACGCGCCGCGCCAGCTGCCGCGCGTCCTGCGAGAGCGGCCGCACCTCGTCCATGATCTGCTTGAGCGCGTCCATGCACTGGTCGACGCGGTCCGAGGGCATCAGCCGCAGCGCCATCATCTCGGGCTTGAAGGTGGCCAGCGCCCGCCCGGCGAAGAAGCGCAGCTGCGCCGCCGGCAGCCGCTTCTGGATGGCCGACCGGCCGACCAAGAGCTGGGGCGGGTCGGTGTTCACCGCGCGCAGCGGCGGGCTGTCGATGGCCCCCACGCCCACGTCCGGCGAGCGCATGCCCAGCACGCGCACCGCGGCCAGCAGCGCCTCGCCGGTGGCGCGCGCCCCGGCGCTCTCCTCCATGGCGAAGCCGCGCCGCACCCCGGCCTGCCTGGCGGGGACGGCGTCGAGGCTGCAGAAGGCCGGGCCGACGATGGCGAACAGCTCCCCCGCCGCGCCGCGCAGCTCGGGGTGGCGCAGCGAGGTCCAGTCGGTGGAGTTGAGCGTGTAGCGCGGCGAGAGCGGCTCGGCGAAGGGGTCGCCCTCCAGGGCCCTGCCTATCTCGTCCATCAACGAGGCCCGCTCGGCGTCGCGGGCGCGCTCGTAGATCTCCGCCAGCGCCTCGTAGCCCCCGACGTCGAAGGGGTCCTCGTCGACGCGCGCGCGCAGCTTGGGCTCGTCGGAGGTGCGCTTGCGCACCGCCGCGGCCTTCTTGCGCTGCTCGCCGGTGTCGCGCCGGGGCCGGGCCTCCCGCGCGAAGGAGGCCGGGCGCTCCTCGAGCTCGCCGGAGAGGAAGCCGCGCCGGCCGGGGCCCTTGGCACCCTTCGGCGCCGGAGGCGGCGGCGGGCCCGACACCGGCGTCTGGCCCGAGTCGCGCTCGGGAGACCCCACCGCGGGGATGGGGCTGACCGGGGTGTGCTCCTCGCCCGAGATGATCGCCAGGATGTCGCCGGTCTTGATCTCCTGCTCCGGCTCGCCCACCGGGGCCTCGCCGTCCGTGGTCGGCTCCGGCGGCGTCTTCGTCGGCGCGGCGGGCTTCGACGGCGGCGAGGACGGCAGCTTGCGCAGATCGATGGTGGGCTTGGATGCCTTGCGCTCGCGCCTGGAGCCGGCCGCCGGGAGCAGCACGGGCGGAGCCGGAGCCGCCGGCATCGGCATCGGCGGGGGCGGCGGCAGGTCCTTGGCGGGCCGGCGGCCGGGCGGCGAGGCCGAACCCTGCCCTTCGGCCTCGAGCTGGCGCGCGCGCTCGTCGCAGACCGCGGCCCGCGCCGGGTCGTCGAGCCGCTCGCGGCTGAGCCTGGCGAGCCGGCGCCACAGCGCGGCGCGCTCGGGTCCACGCTCGGTGGCCGCCGCGGCGCCTTCGATGGCGAAGGCGGCCTCGGAGAGCCGGCCGCGGGACTCGCAGCGGTCGGCCAGCGCCACCAGGGCCACGGCGTCGCCGGGCTCCATGCGCGCCGCCATCCGCCACTCCTCGAGCGCCTCCTCGTCGCGGCCCATGCTCTCCAGGCTCTGCGCCAGCTCGTGGCGGGCCTGCCGGGCCTGCACCCCGCGCGGCTCGCGGGCCAGGCGGCGGCGCAAGAGCTTGGCCAGGGCCTCGCGGTCGCCGCCGCGCCGGGTCAGGTCGATGAGGTGGCCCTCGGCCTCGACGTCCGCCGGGCTCTCGGCCAGGACCTCGCTCCAGGCGTCGCGGGCGCGCGGCTCCTCGCCCAGTGGCCACTCCAGCAGGCGCGCCAGCCGGCGCAGGAGCGTGACGCGGTTGGAGGCGCCGCGCGGCAGCGTGCGCACGGCCTGGGCCAGCCGCTCGATGACGGGGCGGTCGGCCTTGCACTCGGCCAGGCCGGCCAGGGCGCGCAGGTGGTCGGGGGCGAGCTCGGTGGCGGCCAGGAAGTCGGCGCCGGCGCGGTCGATGCGCCGGGCGTTGAGGTGCACCTCGCCGCGCAGGGTGAGGGCCTCGGCGCGGGCGCGGGGCTCCTGGGCGGCCTTGACCGCGGCGTCGAGCGCGCCCTGCACCGCCGCGGGATCGGTCGAGGCGGACAGCAGCCGGACCTGGGCGGAGAGCGCCGCGGGGTCGCCGGTGAGCGCGACGATCTCCGCGTAGACCTCGGCGGCGCCGGTGCGGTCGGCCAGCTCGTCCTCCAAAAGCTCCGCCAGCCGGTGCAAGAGGTCGGACCTGGCCGGCGGGCTCTTCTCGCGCGTGGCGCGGCCCCGGTACATCTGCGCCAGGTCCTCCCAGGCGCCGCGGCCGATGAAGAAGGCCTCCAGGCGCGCCGCGAGCGCGGCGTCGGCCGGGTCCGCCTCGACGGCGGCCTTGAGCAAGGCACTGGCCTCGGTGAAGGCGCCGCGCGCCAGCGCCGCCTCGCCCAGCAGCGCCAGGGTCTTGGCCTGTCCGACCCCGGCCGACTTGCCCAGCTCGGCGGCGATGGCGGAGGCCTCGGGCTGGCGGCGGGTCTCGCGGCCCGCTTCGTTCAGGTCGCGCAGCGCCGCGTCGATCTTGTCGGCCGGCGCCTTCCCGGCCACCAGCGCCCGGGCCGCCAGGGCGCGGGCCGAGAAGACGGCGTCGCTGTCCCCGCCCTTCCGCGCCAGCTCGCTCGCGTGCTGGTAGGCCCCGGCCCCGGCCAGCGGATCGCCCAGCTTCTCGGCCAGCAGCCGGGCGCGGCAGAGCGCGTCGCGGGCCGCGGACCGGTGGCGGCCGCCGCGGGCGTGCTCGTCGACGCGGATTCCCAGCTGCTCGGCGGCCAGGGCCCAGTTCGACTCCTGCAGCGCGGCGGCCACCAGCATCAGGCGGGCGCGGGCGTCCTGAGCGTCGTCTCCGAGCGCGGCGAGCAGCTGGTCGCGCGCCTGGGACACCTTGCCCACGCGGCGGAACAGGCGGGCGAGGCGCCGGCGCAGGTCGTTGCGGCGCCCGAGCGAGGCCCGGAGGATCGCCGCCTCGAGGGCGGCCACCGCCGCGTCCTCCATGCGAGCGCGACGAGCGGCGCGCACCAGGTCCCCGGCGTAGGCGTCGTCGAGCGGCAGGTCTTGGGCGCCGCGCATCAGCTCGATGAAGGCGCGGTCGGGAGCCCCGTCCTTGAGCAGCTTGGCGGCGACCCGGCGGTGGAAGTCGAGCTTCACCAAAGCGTCCGGGTTGGCGAGCTGCTGCTCGTCCAGCGCCTGGATCTTCACGGTGGGCAGCCGGCCGTCGTCGTCGGGGACGTAGTTTTCGGAGGCAGGGCGCGGCCCCGAGGCCCCCGCCGAGGGAGCCTCCGTCCTGGGATTTCCTGGGGGGACTTTCTCGCCCATCGGTGCTCGGGGAGTGTACCGTAGCGCCCCGGACCGGTCACCCCGCGCGCATGACTTCACTCCTCCTCAGCGTGCTGCTCCCGGCTCGCGACTCCCAGGCGACGCTCGGCGAGACGCTCGAGTCCCTGGCCCGCCAGACCCGGCCGGACTTCGAGGTGATCGCCGTCGACGACGGCTCGCGCGACGACACCGCGGCCATCCTCGAGGCCTGGGCCTCGCGCGACCGCCGGTTCAAGGCGGTTCGCGGCCCCGCACGCGGGATCTCCGCCGCGCTCAACGCCGGGCTGCGCCACTGCCGCGGGGCCTTCATCGCGCGGATGGACGCCGACGACATCGCCCGGCCCACCCGCTTCGAGCGCCAGCTCGCCGAACTGGAGGCCCACCCGGAGCTCGCCGCGGTGGGCAGCCAGGTGGAGATCTTCCCGCGCGAGCGGATGACGCCGGGCCTGCTGGGCTACGAGTCCTGGCTCAACTCGCTGACGAGCCCCGAGGCCATCGCGCGGGAGTGCTTCGTGGAGAGCCCGCTCGTGCACCCGGCGGCGACGATCCGCGCGAGCGCCCTGGCGGACGTGGGCGGCTGGCGCGACGAGGGTTGGCCCGAGGATTACGCGCTCTGGCTGGAGATGCTCTCGCGCGGCTTCGCGGTCTCCAACGTGGCCGAGGTGCTCTTTCGCTGGCGCGACCGTCCCGACCGGCTGACCCGCACCCACCCGGACTACGAGCCCGCCGCCCATCTGCGGCTCAAGGCGCGCTATCTCGCGCGGATGAGATTGCCGCAGGGGAGCTGCATCGTCTGGGGCGCTGGGAAGACGGGGCGAGCGCTGCGGCGTGCGCTGCAGGCCGAGAACGTCGAGGTCGAGCAGTTCGTGGACATCGACCCCGCCAAGATCGGCCGGCCGCTGCACGGGATTCCGGTGGTGTCACCCGACGGTCTGGGGTCCTATTCGGGCACCCCGCTCGTCGCGGCGGTGGGGGCCAAAGGAGCGCGCGCCCTCATCCGCGAACACCTGTCCAAGAAGGGCTGGGTGGAGACCGAGCAGTTCACCTGCGTCGGCTGATCCGGCCGGTCGGGCGAGCCTAGGCCGCGGCGGGCGACTTCTCCGACTTGCTCTCGGATTTCGTCTCGGACTTCGCGGGCTTGGCTTCGGGCTTGGATTCGGGCTTGGAGTCCGTCGACGTGCTGGTGCTGGCGGTGCCGGACTTGTTGTTGGTCGAGCTGTACAGGTCCTTGTACCAACCCCCGCCGACGAGGGCGAAGGAGCTCAGGCTGACCAGGCGATGCACCGGCTTGCCGCACTTCTCGCACTTCTTGAGCGGCTCCTCGGACATCTTCTGAATGACCTCGAACTTCCCGCACTTACCGCACTCGTATTCGTAGATCGGCATGACGACAGCCCCTTCGAAATCGGTTGTCCGCAACAGCTCCAGATACGTAACCACGCGAAAGCACCAGTCAATATAATGGATCCATGGACTTGTCGACCGTCCGCCAACAGGGCGATTCCCTCTTCAGCTCCCTCGCTTCCGCCGAGCTCGACCTCCTGACAGGGAGGCGCTCGGTCGTTGATTTGCCCAGCATTTTCCACCGGTTCCGCGACCTGACCTCGCTCGAGTCCTTCTTCTGCGCCCAGGAGGCGCTCGGCAGCGCCCCGGAGGAGGAGAAAGAAGCGGCGAGGGCCGCGCTCGACCTGACCGCCTCCGCCCTGGAGTCCGCCCGCTCCGCATCCTTGGATGCTGAGCGGCTCTCCTTCGGTGCAAGAGCCCAGGTCTTGGTCCAGGGTTCGCCCATCCCCTGGCGCGAGGTGCCTCGGCGCCTGTCGGTCGAGCCGGCGCGGGAGATACGGGCCCCCATCGCCCGCGCCGCGGATGCCGCCCTGTCGCGGCTCGATTCGGTCCTCTCCAGGCGGATCGAGGTCTGCCTGAGGCTGGCCTCCGACCTCCGGTTCCCGACCTACCTGGCGCTGCGCTCGGCGGTCTCCGGGGTGGACCTGACCGCGCTCGCGCTGGAAGCCGAGAAGACCCTGAAGGAGACCGAGGACGCCTGGCGGGACCTCTTCGAGTTCGGGCTGCGCCGGATGGTCGGGCTGGTCTCGCTGCGGCCGCGCGGCGACGCCGCCGAGCACGACCTCGTCCGCTTCGCCCGCCTCGAGCCGCTGGACGACCTCTTCCGCGCGGGCCGGCTCCTCTCCACCGCGCAGGGCGCCCTGGAAGCGATGGGGCTGTCCGCCGACGCCTCCGGGCGGATTTCAGTCGACGCCGATGATCCCGGCGGCCGGCCGGCGGGCGCGGCGACGCTGGCCATCGACGTGCCAGGCGAGATCGCGATCGTCCTCGGCCGGCTCGGGGGCGCGCACGACTACTCGCAGCTCTTCCACGCGCTGGGCCGAGCGCACTTCTTCGCCATGGTCAGCCGGGAGCATTCGCCGGAGGTCCGCCGCGCCGGCGACGGGGCCGGCTCGTTCGGCGCGCTCTTCGATCAATTGCTGGTCGACACGGCGTTCCTGCAGCGCACCCTGGACGCCGATCCCAAGGAGGCGGTCGAGGCCGCCCGGCTGAACGCCATCGAGCGGCTCGCCCGCCTGCGGCACCTTTGCGCTTCGCTCGTGTACCAGCGCACGCTCTACGCCGAAGGCGCCAACGAGGAGCTCCGCGGGCTCTACCGCGAGCTGCACGGCAAGGCGCTCGGCGTGGACTGGCCGCTCGAGCGCTGGCTCCACGACGTCGAGCCCCGCGTCGGGTGCGCCGCCCGCTTGCGCGCGTTCGCGCTGGCCGAGGTGACGCGCCGGGCGCTGCTGGAGGAGGCGGACGAGGACTGGTGGCGCAACCCGCGGACGGGTGCGTTCCTCAAGCGCCTGGCCTCGCGCGGCGGCGCGGCGAGCGCCGAGTCGGTTGCCAAGGGCCTGGGCGGCGTGCTCTCTCTCTCGGGCGCGGCGCAGCGGCTCGTCGCCGTTGCCGCCCGCTAGCTCCACCCATTCACTCGTCTTTTGGGGAGGCCACCCGATGAAGAACATCTTCGCGCACGTCGAGCTGAGCACCGACAATCCCGCCAAGGCCAAGAAGTTCTACAAGTCGCTCTTCGCCTGGAAGCTGGCGGACATGCCGATGGGCCCGATGACCTACACGATGATCGACACCGGGTCGCGGGAGACCGGCGGCGGCATCCAGCCGAAGGTGATGCCCAAGACCCCCACCGCCTGGCTCACCTACGTCGAGGTCGCCGACGTGCGCAAGACGCTCGCCAAGGCCAAGACGCTGGGCGCGAAGGTCGTCCTCGCCTGGACCTCCATCGGCGAGATGGGCGCCATCGGCGTCTTCGTCGACCCCACCGGCGCCGCGCTGGGCGTCTGGGAGCGCGCGAAGAAGGCCAAGAAGCCCGCGAAGAAGTCGCGCAAGTAGCGGCCGGCGTCTCGCCGGACACCTGGCATTCCTCGGTTCGGGAAGCTGCGCCGCGCGTCCGGGGCCGAGCCCTTTCGGGGTTCGGCCCTTCCCGCGCCTGGCGCGGCGCGGGGCTGGTCGCCCCGCGCTATCGACCATCGACCCGCTGCGGTCGACCGCCGCCCTAGTGCTTCTTGCGCAGCGCGCGGACGATCTTGTCCTTGGTGCGCGACTGGCGCGGCTGGACGCGCTGGACCATCTGCTTCTGGTGCAGGCGGTAGGCGCGCAGCAGCTCCATCTCCATCAGGAGCAGCTCATCCTGCAGCTCGGTGTCGCCCTCGCCGTGGCGCGCCAGAGGGGCTTCCTTCTGCACCGTCGCGCCATAGCGCATGCGCAGGACCTTCTCGTCCTCGCTCGCCACCGTCTTGGCCTTGGCGAGCGCCGCGCCGACCTCCCTCGCCTCCACCACGTCGCGGACCTGAGTTCCCTTGCGCTGCATGCTCACGACCCCTCTCTCGGCTGGTTGCATTGCTTACGACCGGGCGCCGGGCCGCACGGTTGCCAAAGGCCCAAGTGGCCTTACGCAGCCGATTCTAGGCGTGAGGGTCGACCCCGCAAGTTTTTGACTGACGATTTCGCAATCGACTGCCAGCACTGGGCTTTTTTCTCAGAGCGCTCGGTTGCCCGAAAGCCCGGACGGAGGCTAGTTCTCGCCGTCCTCGTCGCCCTCGGAGGGCTTGGGCTTGGGCTCGCCCGCTCCCCCGGCGTCCGGCTTGCGCATGTCGAAGCGCTCGAGGGCCGCGGCCACCCCGGTGGGGCGGTCCTGGTCTGGCAGGAACTCGGCCGGGGCGGCGACCTCCACCTTGTCCACCGGCTTGAGCTCGGACTCGATCTTCAAGGTCAGCGTGGCGAAGTCGTCGGTCTCGTTGCCGGGCGCGGCGACCGTCGCGGTCAGCTCCACCTTCAGCGGCACGCCGGTCTCCACGTCGATCCACACCGTGCCCGAGACGTCCTTGGGCTGGCGCAGGTTGACGAAGTCCGCACGGCGCTTGGTCGGCTGGTCGGGGCCGCCGGCCGGGTACTGGATCTGGGGCAGCTTCCAGGGGTCGGGCCCCAGGGAGTGCAGCGCCTCCTTGGCGACCATCAGGCCGAAGCGCTTGGCGTGGCGGCCGCCGACGTCCTCGACGCGGTCGCGGGTGAGCGCCAGCTTGTTGGAGAGCAGCGACTGCGCGGAGTGCAGCGCCGCGAAGGCGTCGTCGCGCACCAGGTCCGACTGGCCGCGGTCGCGCTTTCGCTCGCGGAACTTGTGGTACTTGCTGCGCGCGAAGGTTCGGTCGGACATTCGGATGACGTCGAGCCCGCCGTCCTTGTCGTTCTCGGTGTGCACCACGTACTCGGCGGCGCTGGCCTGGTCGACGCTGCGCTTCTCGCTGAAGGCGACCACGTCCTTGCCGAAGCTCCACTGGTAGGACGCCGACGCCGTGTACTTGAACGGCCCGATGCGCTCGAACGCCTCGGGCGCGCCCATGGCCAGCACGCGCCAGGTCAGGTCGCCGTCCTGGGCGAGCTTGTCCACGTCGATGGGCTCGGCGGCGGCGAGCTTGGCCTTGGGCGGCTCCTCCGGAGAGAAGATGCGCTGCTTGGCGGCGCGATCGACCTGGTCCGGGCAGGCGGCCAGGGCCAGGAGGGCCGCCACCACCGCCACCGCGCGCGCTCGAATCGACATGCCTTGCGACCTCCCGACCTGGAGCGGGGCATTCAAGCCTGCGACTCGGGCGCGGTCAACCTGTCGCTCGCGCCATGGCGCCCGAGCGCTGCCTCGGGGCTGGGCGGCCCGGCCGGCCGGCCGCACCGACGGGTCGGAAGCCTGGCACCGGCCCGCTGAAGGGGTCGCCGTTCCAGCGCCTTTTCCGGGCCCTGGGCCCCCCGGATCCACCACCTTCCAGCGGGATTCGTTTCTGCTATGGTGCCGACCCCATGAGCTATCTCGTCCTCGCGCGCAAGTGGCGTCCGCAGGCGTTCGCGGACATGACCGGCCAGGAGCACGTCGTCAAGACGCTGGGCAACGCCATCGCCCAGGGTCGCGTCGCGCACGCCTTCTTGTTCTGCGGCCCGCGTGGCGTGGGCAAGACCACCGCCGCCCGCCTGCTCGCCCGCGCGCTCAACTGCGTCAAGGGGCCGACCGCCGAGCCGTGCGGCAAGTGCCTGCCCTGCACCGAGATCGTCGCCGGCAGCAGCGTCGACGTCGCGGAGATCGACGGCGCCAGCAACAACAGCGTCGAGGACGTCCGCCAGATCCGCGAGCGCGTCACCTACCTGCCTCAGCGCGACCGGCACAAGATCTACATCATCGACGAAGTCCACATGCTCTCCACGGCGGCCTTCAACGCGCTGCTCAAGACGCTGGAGGAGCCGCCGCCGCACGTGAAGTTCATCTTCGCGACCACCGAGCCGCACAAGCTGCCCGATACCATCCTGTCGCGCTGCCAGCGCCACAACTTCCGGCGCATCCCGGCCAAGGCCATGGTCGACCGCCTCGCCGAGATCGCCAAGGCCGAGGGCGCCAAGATCAGCGAGCGCTCGCTGCTCCTCGTCGTCCGTCAATCCGAGGGCGGCATGCGCGACGCGCTGTCGCTCCTGGACATGATCCTCTCGGCCTGCGGCAACGAGCCCACCGACGAGGCCATCGCCGACGCGTTGGGGGCCATCGACCGCACCGCCGTCCAGGAGATGTGCGAAGCGCTGGTGCGCCGCCAGGCCAAGCCGCTGCTCGCCCGCGTCGAGAACCTGCACAGCCGCGGCAACGACTTCAAGCGCCTGGCCGAGGAGCTGGCCCTGCACCTGCGGCACCTGCTGGTCGCGCGCTCGACCGGCGAGGCGCCCGAGGATCTCGCGGACTCGGAGAAGAAGGCCGTCCTCGCGCTCGCCCAGGAGGCCGACCCGGCGCAGCTCGCGCGGCTGTTCGACCTGATCCACGGCTCCATCTGGGAGGTCTCCCGCGCCGCGCAGCCGCGCCTGGCGATGGAAGTCGCCCTGCTCAAGTGCATCCACCTCGCCCCCGGCAGCTCCGTCTCGGAGCTGGCGGCAAGGCTCGAGGCGCTCTCGTCCCGGCTCGCCGGCGGGACCGCCCCTGCGGTCGCCGACGGAGGGCGACCGCGCCCCCCATCCTTTCGCGCCTGAAGCCGCGGCATCCAGGACCCAGGTTCCAGAACCCCGGCTGCAGGCTCCCACGCCTGCGACGCCGGAGCCTGCCCCTGCGCCGAAGCCCGTCGAGCCCTCCCTCTCGGCTCCCCCTCCCCAGCCCGCCGGTCCGGTGAAGGCTCCCGAGCCCGTCGTCTGGCTGCGCCCGCCCAGGCCCGCCGAGCCGGTCAAGGCCCCGGAGCCCGTCGTCTCGCTTCGTCCGCCCAGGCCCGCCGAACCGGTGAAGGCTCCCGAGCCCGTCGTCTCGCTTCGTCTGGTGGAGCAGCCGGCGCAGCGCGAACCCCCTCGTCCGCCCGCGCTCACCGCGGCCGAGGAGGAGGCGCCGGACCTCGACCTGCACACCACCTGGAAGGCCGTCGTCGCCGAGCTGAAGGCCCAGAAGAAGGAGATGCTGGCCTCCGGACTCGCCCACGGCCGCCTCCTCGGGATCGCCGAAGGCAGGGTGCGCCTGGGGTTCGCCCCCCAGGACGGCATGTTCCGCCGGCAGGTCGAGCGCTCCCTCAAGGAGGCCGAGGCCGCCATCGCCAAGGTGCTGGGCCGGAGCGCCGGGCTCGTCGTCGAGACCATCGACGCCGCCCACGTCGCCGAGGCCGCTCCGTCCATCGCCGAGGAGGAGACGGAGCGCACCCGGGCGCGCGAGGAGACGGCCAAGAAGGAGACGCGCGAGCATCCCCACGTGCTGGCCGCCATGCGACTGCTGGGCGGCACCATCGAGTACATACGGGTTCTGGAAGAGACGCAGGAAGAAGCTTTCGCCACGACGCCCGACGAGGGCGAGGACGCCGGACAGGACGAGGCCTAGCGGCCACGCAACAGGAGCGACGCAATGCCAGGGATCGACATCAACTACTTCATCCGCCAGGCCAACAAGCTCACCGAGAAGATCGAGAGCAAGAAGAAGGAGCTCGCCGAGCAGATCGTCGAGGGCAAGGCCGGCGACGGACTGGTCGTCGCCCAGGTCAACGGGGTGCAGGAGCTCAAGAAGATCACCATCGACCCCAAGGCGCTCGAGGGCGGCGACAAGGCCATGCTCGAGGACCTCGTCGTCGCGGCCATCAACCAGGCGATGGACAACAGCCGCAACAAGATGAAGGAAGAGCTGGAGAAGGTCTCCGGCGGCGTGAAGATCCCGGGCCTGACCTGATCCGCGTATGACCCCCGATCCCATCCAACGCCTGGTCGTGGAGCTGGCCAAGCTCCCCGGCATCGGCGAGAAGACCGCCCAGCGGCTGGCCTTCCACATCCTCAAGGCGCCCAAGGAGTACGCGCGCGACCTCTCCAAGGCCATCCAGGAGGTGGTGGAGAAGGTCAAGCTGTGCTCGGTCTGCTGCGCGCTGACCGAGCACGACCCCTGCCCTCTCTGCTCCGACTCCAGGCGCGACGGCAGGGTGCTCTGCGTGGTCGAGGGCGTCAGCGAGCAGCTGGCCATCGAGCGGACCCGCGAGTTCAAGGGCCGCTACCACGTGCTGCACGGCGTGCTCTCGCCGCTGGAGGGCGTGGGCCCCGACCAGCTGCGCGTCAAGGAGCTGCTCTCCCGCCTGGGCTCCGGCGCGGTCGAGGAGGTCATCGTCGCCACCAACCCCGACGTCGAGGGCGAGGTGACCGCGCTGTACCTGACCAAGCTCATCAAGCCGCTGGGCATCAAGGTCACGCGCATCGCGCAAGGCATCCCCATGGGCGGCGACCTGGAGTACGCCGACCAGGTGACGCTGGCGCGGGCGCTCACCGGGCGCCGGGAGATGTAGCTTCCGGATTCCCCTCTCGGCGGCGGCGTGGGGTGGGGCCCCGAAGCTCCTCGGCTAGGATCGAAACGTGATGCTCGCGCGTGCCTTCCTGGCGGCCCTGGCCCTGAGCGCGGCGCCCAAGGAGGGGCCGCTCTCCGAGCTGGTCGCGCACCTCGACCTGAAGCACTGCGACGAGGCGTTCGAGCTCATCTCCGCCGTCGAGGTGCCCCCGCGCGCCGACCCCGAGCTCGCCCACGCCGCGCGGGCCATCGTCCGCGGCGCGGCGAGCTGCAAGTCGGATCCGCCCATGGCGCTGGCCTTCACCGGGCTCGCGGCGCGGCTCGCGCCCGAGGACCCCACGGTGCTGCTCGAACACGCGACCCTGCTGGTGACGGTCAAGCACCGGGCCGAGGCGAGCGAGCTGCTCGAGCGGATCATCGCGAAGTACCCCGACTCGTTCGCCAAGGCCCGCCTGCTGCGCGCCCGCGTCGCCGCCGAGGAAGCGGACCTCGAGCTGGCCATCCAGCTGCTGGCTCCGCTGGCGGCAGACCCGGCGTCGAAGGCCGAGGCCGAGCCGCTGCTGGCCCAGTGCCGCGCGCAGTGGCAGGCGCAGAAGGCCACCGAGGGCGAGCCGGCCCAGCGGGAGGCCCGGGCCGTCGAGCGGCCGCAGCGCGAGCCCAAGGGCGGCAAGGGCCGGCGCGAATCAGAGTCGACGCAGCCGCGCTCGCTGGACCAGCCCTCGCCCGACGCCGGCAAACTCGTCTCCAACTTGAGCGGCAAGGTCTCGCTCGGCGGCGAGCACACCTTCAGCGTCAAGGGCCTGCGCAAGGGCCAGAACTACACCTTCAAGGCCAGCGGCGAGTGCTCGCGCAAGGCCAAGAAGGGAAAGCGCAAGAAGGGCGGGATGGTCGAAGACCCGAACCGGTCGATCTTCGGCATCGACTTCGCGGTGCAGTTCGGCCAGCAGGAGCCTCGCACCCTCGCCGCGGGCCAGGGAGAGGCCGAGCTGAACGAGATCGGCTTCACCGCCGACGCCGACGCCATTCCCGTCCGCGTCTTCGACCGCAGCAACGTCGAAAAGGACGTCGCCTGCACCTTCACCGGGTTCTCGGTGGTCGTGCGCTAGACGGCGACGCGCTCGGCGGCGCTCGCCAGCGTCACCACGTCGGCGCTGCCGGCGAGCCGGCGCAGGGCCTCGCGCAGGCGCGCACGCTTGGTGCGCCGCGGGATTCTCAGGTCCGGCTGCACCGCCGCGAGCTCCGGGCATCCGACGTCGGAGGCATCCAGGAGATCGATGGCGTGCAGCTCGAGGTTCACGAACGGCAGCTTCGCCAGCCCGTGCCACAGGGCGCCCAGCGCCAGCGGCGGCAGCGCGGTGACGGTCGTGCCGATGATGGGCAACCGGGTGATGGGGTGCACGGTGATGGGCAGCTCCACCAGGCTCGCGTGGCCCGCCCGGTACGGCTCGGCGAGGTCGGGGCGGTAGGGCAGCCGCGGCGCGCGCAGCACCTTCGGGCGGTCGAGCACGGCGCGCGACTCGCGCCCGGCGATGGCCTGGCCGGCCATGATGAGCGCCTTGGCGGCCCAGTACGGCGCCGCGGGGAACACCGACGAGTCGTAGCGGTAGCCCTGCGCGTTGAGGGCCTGCAGCACCGAGCCGGTCAGCGTGTAGCCGGGGGCGCGGAAGCCGCTGGGGCGCTCGCCGGTCACCCGCAGCACCGCCGCGCCGCCGCGCGAGAGATCGTCGCCGATCTCGCTCGGCGACTTCCGGGTGAAGTCGTAGTCGTGGGCGAAGGTGTGGTTGCCGATCTCGTGGCCGGCCTCGGCCGCGGCCTTCACCGCCTCGGCGCTCTTCGGGTCGTCGAGGTCGCGCCCCACCGCGAAGAAGGTCGCGCGGATGCCGGCCTCGCCGAACAGCTCGAGGAAGCGGCCGATGGCCTCGTGGTAGACGAGGCGCAGGGACGAGGCAGAGAGCACCGTCTCCGGCAGGCCATGGATGCGGCAGTAGTGGCCCAGGGAGTCGAGATCGACGCTGACGCAGGCGAGCGAAGCCATACCCATTCGGGATTCGTTAAGAGCGGATGCGGATGACGTAGACCAGCCGTGCCACGTTCTTGAGCACGTTCGGCACGCGGCGCATGAGGTTGATGGTCGGCTTGCGCTTCTCGTGCACGACGATGGGGATCTCGATGACCTTGCGGCCCATGCGCCCGGCGCGGATGACGAACTCGCTGGCGAACATGTCGCGCTCGACGACGCAGGCCTCCACCACCTCGAGGAGGGCGTCGCGGCGGAAGGCCTTGAGCCCGTGCGTGTCGGTGCCCTTGAAGCCCAGGCTGAGGCGCAACAGGCCGTTGATGACCTTGGTGCCCGCCCGGCGCAGCAGCGGCCGCTCGTCGCGCGAGCCGCGGCCCGCCTTGGTCCCGACGATCAGCTCCGCCTCGCCCGCGCGCAGCAGCGGCAGCGCGCGGCGGTAGAAGTCCACGTCGCACAGGTCGATCTCGTCGCACATCACGAAGGTGCCGCGCGCGGCGAGGATGCCCTGGCGAAGGGCCTTGCCGTAGTTCGGCTCGCCCACGTGCAGGCACTTGATGCGCGGGTGGCGCTGCGCGAGGCCGTCGACGATCTGCGGGGTCGAGTCGCGGGAGCCGTTCTCGGCCAGCAGCAGCTCGTAGTCGAGGCCCTCGGCGTCGAGCGCGGCGGCGAGCTCCTCCGCGGCGCCCTGGACGAGGGAGGCCTCGTTGTAAACGGGGATGACGACTGAGATTTCGGGCGAAGCTGGGGTCATGGCAGTGGTGGGTCAGGCCAGCAAGGCCGCGAAGCCTACAACGAAAGCGGTCGCGGGCGCGACGGACTTCTTGCTCGGCGGGCCCCGCGCCGGGTCGGGCCTCAGCGGCGCCAGTTCTGCGGCACCGAGTTGCGGGACGCCTCGCGCTCCAGGTCGGCCAGGTCTTCCTTGGCCTCGCGCAGCTGGGCCTCCTGCTCGGGGATGCGCCGCCGGATGGCGTCGAACTCGGGGTTGGGCAGGATGACCCCGTTGGCGTTGGGCGGCATCATCGGGATGCCGGAGTTCGCCGGGTCGGCGAGCGCCTTCTTGTCGGCGTCGATCATCCGCTGCAGGCGGTCGATGCGCGCGCGCATGTCGCGGAAGCGGCCGCGCCACTCCTTCTCCCGGCGGGCCTCCTCCTCCTCGGCCGCCCGCTCCTTCGCGTCGTCGTCGGCCCGCGAGGATTCGTAGGTGCTGCCCTGGGCGCCGTCGGCCTTGTTCGGGGCCTTGGGGGGATCCTTGGGGGCGGCGGCCTTGCCGGTGGTGACGTAGCCCAGCGACCCGCCCTCGGTCTTGACCGCGGTCTTCTTCTTCGACGCCGGGATGTCCTCCGGGTTGTCGGTGTAGTGGACCTCGCCCTGGTCGTCGACCCAGCGGTAGACCTGGGCCTGGGCCGAAGCGGAGAAGATCAGGGACAGCGCGAACAGGGCGACGAGCAGGCGGTTCATGGCGCGCATCCTCGCACGGGCAGCGGGGCGGGCGCACTCGCCCCGAGCGTCCCGGTCGGCTTTCGAAACGAGGGGCGCCGGCTTCAGCGCTTGAAGATCTTCTCGAGCTTCATGGCCATGCCCATGTGGCCCTTGATCTTGAACTTGCCGGTGGCCATGGCGAGCATCGCGTTCTTGCGGCCCTCGGCGATGTCCACGTAGTCGTTCGCCGCGGCGACGAGCGTGACGTCGGGGTTGGGCTTCTCGCCCTCGCCGACGTTGAGCGTGCCGTTGCGGACCTCCACGAACCACTTGCCGCCGCCCTCGCCGCTCAGGTCGAACTGGTACATGCAGCTCAGGTCCTTGGCGCGATCCGGCTGGAACGCCGCGGGCATCTTGTCGAAGAACTCCTTGCACGACTTGCTGGGCATCTTTCCTCCAGGGAAGAGTTCGCCGGCACCTTGCCGGACGGTCCGAAGTCAGGTCGAGACGTGCAGCTCGCGCTTGAGCGCCTCGATGTCCAAGGGGTCGCCCTTGGCCGGGTCACGGTCGAGCTTGAGCGCCTCCGAGGCGCAGGTGCGCTCGCAGGCGGTGCAGCCCATGCACTTCTGCTGGTCGATCACCGCGCGGCCGGCCTGGTCGTCCATGCTGATGGCGTGGAACGGGCAGCCGTCCTCGCGGGCGCAGGCGCCGCAGCCGGTGCAGTCGTCGGTGACCTTCATCGAGTAGCCGGACGGGGCCAGGAAGGGCACCGCGCCGTCGAGCATGTTCCACATGCGCATGCCGATGCAGCAGCAGTCGCAGCAGTTGCAGATGGCGAAGAAGCGGCCACGCATCTCCTTCTTGAAGTAGGCGGCGTGGACGTCGCCGCGCTCGTGGGCGGCGTGCAGGGCCTCGACCGCCTCGGACTGGCCGATGCGGCGGAACATCGTCGGGTTGTGCTCGGTGATGAAGCTGACCCAGGGCTCGCCGACCATCATGCAGACCTCGGAGGCCTTGCCGGTCAGGCACGGGTCCTTGGCGACCTTGCGGCAGGCGCAGACGCCGATGGCGATGGACTCGGGGTGCTCGAGGATGACGTCGCGGGCGATCTTGTAGGGCAGCACGCGCTCGGAGACCGGCGGGAGCGCCAGCGGGTTCTTCTGCGTCACGAGCTGGATGGCGTCTTTCAGCGTGACGACCTTGCCGTGGTAGATGTTCGTCTCCAGGCTGCCGGCGGCCTCGGCGATCTGCGCCACGTAGCCCGTGAGGATGTCGTCGAGCGTCTCGCCCAGGTTCTCCTGCAGCGGCTTGGCCGGCAGGTTGAGCGTCTCGTAGACGTGCTGCATGAAGTGGTCGACGTGCTTGAGGTACAGGTACGCGATGTAGGCGTCGGTCTTGTTGGCGAGGTCGTAGAAGCTGTAGAGGTCGCGGGCGGAATCGAGGTGCACGAGCGCTCCGGCGTCGAAAAGGGAGCGCGAAGTCTAGTCCACTCGCCGTCTCTCTCGCAGCGGCTTTCTCGGAGTCCGCGTTCGTGATCGCACAGGGTCTCCACCTCCAGCCCCTCCTCGCCGCGGCGGCCAGGCTGTACCGGTCGGCCTTCGCCCCGGTGGCCCTGGTGAGCTGCCTCTTCGCCCTGCCCTACGCCGCGGCGGACTCGGCGGCGCGCCGCCTCGGCCTGTCGTTCCTGGACTCGGCGCAGCTTCGCGGCAGCGTCCAGCTCGTCCTGGGGATGGCGGGCTCGGTCGCCGTGGCCCGGCTCTACCTGTTGGCGGCCACCCGGGAGGAAAATCTCACGCTCCTCGCGGCGCTGCGGGTGGCCGCTCGGCGCTGGCCCGCGGGCCTGGCCGTCGGGCTCGTCTCCGGCCTGGCGATGGGCATCGGGACCGCGCTCCTCGTCGTGCCCGGAGTGATCGTGGCGCTGAACCTGAGCATGGCCCTGCCGCTGCTGGCGGCCACGGACCTGGACGCCAACCAGGTGCTCCGGCGCTCGGCGGCCCTGGTGCTGGGTCACCGCAAGCGGCTCTTCCCCACCTTCGCCATCGCCTGGCTGGCGACCGCGGCTCTCTCCACCGGGGTCGAGCAGGTCGCGGAATGGCTCGCCGGTGCCCTGGCCCATCCGGTCGCCGGCTTCGCGATCGACTTCGGCTACGAAGCGGCGGCGGGGATGCTCGAAGCCGGCCTGACGGCGGTCCTGGTGGCCGCGTATCTCGGGCTGGTCCCGACGGATTCCGCTCGCGAGCCCGGTGCTGGTCCGGCGAAGGCCGAGCCCCTTGGCCCGGATTGACCCCCCCGAGCCGGGGGTGCTAAGGGTGTGCGTCCGCGTCTGACATCTCCATCCAGCCAGCCGCGAGCCGCCTGCGATACGGGGGGTCGCCCGCCGCACGGCGAAATACTCCCTTCTTCCCAAGTCGAGGAGCCTCTATGCGCCTCTTGCCCGTCGCCCTCTGCGCCGCCCTGCTGGCCCTTCCCGGCTGCCACAAAGCCGATCCCACCAACATCGAGGACCAGCTCGGCATCCTGAAGTCGAGCAACAAGTCGACCAAGGAGAAGGAGCGCGCCTGCGAGAACCTGCGGAAGATCGGCAAGAAGGAAGCCGTCCCGGGGCTCATCGAGGCGCTCAAGACCGTCCCCGTCAGGCTCAAGGGCGAGGTGGCCCAGGTCATCGGCGAGCTGAAGGACCCGGCGGCCATCCCGGCCCTGACCGACGCCATGGACCTGTCGGTCGGCTCGGGCACCGACAAGATGACCACCGAGGCCAACGAGGCGAACAAGTACATCGCCCGCGCGCTCGGCGACATCGGGACCAAGGACGCGGTCAAGCCGCTCGTCCAGCTGCTGCAGAAGACGCGCGACAACTACGTGCGCATCGAGACCATGGCGTCGCTGGGCAAGCTCAAGGACCCGGGCGCGGTCGAGGCCCTCTCGGAGATCGCCACCGACGAGAAGCTCGAGACCCTCATCAACAAGAAGGCCATCATGGCCTTGACGCAGATCAACGACCCGAAGGCCCTGCCCGTCTACCTGAAGATGTCGTTCGCCGAGCGCAAGGGCATCTCCTTCTACCCGGAGAGCTCCTACGGCGTGTTCATGCTCGGCGACCTGGCCAAGGACCGCCTGCTCGCGCTGATCAAGGGCGAGGACAAGGAGATCATGGAGTGGGCGAAGGGCCGCGAGGTCCTCATCCCGGCCATCTTCGCCAAGAGCGCGCAGATGGAGTGCGACCTCCAGGACAAGCGGGCCATCGAGCCGCTGATGAAGCTGCTCAAGTACGAGGACGAGCGCCCGGACTTCAAGCTGGCCGTGCGCATGAACGCCGCCGACGCGCTGGGCCGCATGCGCTCCAAGGAAGCCGCGCCGGCCATCGCCGCGCTGCTGACCGAAGAGGAGGCCAACACTCGCGGCGCCTACATGCGCGCGCTCGTGCAGATCGGCGACAAGAGCATCCTCCCGAAGATGGTCGAGTGCGGCAGGCAGGGGAGCTGGTCGGCCCGCGAGTTCTGCGGGCTGGGCCTGGCGCTCCTGGGCACCGCGGCCGAGATCAAGGCGTTCGACGGCTACATCAAGGACGAGCCGAAGCTCTTCAAGAAGGAGTGCAACGACGGCATCTACGGTGAAGTCGATTGCGCCAAGGAGGAGCAGGCGAACATCGAGAACCGCAGCAAGGTGCTCAACGGCTACAAGAAGGCGCTGGAGACCATCGCGGCCTGCCAGGACGACAAGTGCCTGGAGAAGGCTCTGACCGACAAGGACCCGATCGTCCGCGAGCGCGCCGCCTACGAGCTGGGGCGCCGCATGGCCGTCGGCTCGCTGCCCGCGCTGTTCGCGACCATCAAGAGCAAGGTCGAGGACAAGGTCGACCTGAACCCGCGCTTCGCCGCCATCTGCGCCGTGGACTGGATCGCCTCGGGCGACCCCGCCGGCATGAAGGCCGCCAAGGCCGAGACCAACGCCCTCGAGGCGCTGGTGACCGCTGAGAAGGAGAAGATCCTGACCCAGCGCATCGCCGAGGAAGTGAAGCGCCTGGCGGTCAAGCTGGAGCGGGCGCAGTAATCCGTCTGGCCGGCGCAGAGGCCGGCCGCTCCGAATGAACCGGGCGCCCGGGCCGCAAGGCTCGGGCGCTCGTCGTTTCGGGCAACAAAAACCTCGCCGGCGGCGCTCGGTCGATCGTATCGGTTCGCAGAGATGACCCGTCTGGTCGACGACCGACCGCTGCTCGAGGCCTTTCGTCGCGGGGAGCCCGCGGCGCTGGCGGAGGTGTACCGCGAGTACGCCCGGCCGCTGTTCGCGTTCCTGGCCCACGGCTTCGCGGTCGAGGGCGTCGGCGGCGGGTCGGTCTTCAAGGGCCTGCGCGAGCCGTGGGCCCGGGAGGAGGCCGTGCAGGAGATCTTCGTCCGCGCCTTTTCCCCTGCCGCCCGCGAGGCCTATGACGGCCTGCGCCCCTACCGGAACTACCTGCTGACCATCGCGCGCAACTACGTGCTCGACGGCCTGCGCCGCGGCGGGCGCGAGGTCCTCCAGCCCGATGCGTCGACCGAAACGAGCGAGCCCGCGCCCGGCAATGGCCCCGACGACCTCGCCGGATCGAAGGAGGTCGCCGCGCACTGCGAGGCCTTCGTCGCATCCCTCGACGCCGAGGACCGGCAGGTCTTCGGCCGCCGCTTCCGCGAGGGCCTTTCCATCGAGCAGACGGGGCAGGCGACGGGCCTCACCGAACACCGCGTGAAGAAGGCAGAGGCCCGAATCCGCAAGCGCTTCTTCCTACGCATGAAGGAGCTCGGCTACTTCGAGGGCTTGGGTTACGGCCGCGAGGGGCTGCGCCGGATCAAGCTGGGGATGCTGCTGGTCCTCCTCGGAGGCGCCGCATGAGGGTCCACCTCCACGCACTCACCCGCTGGCGCATCCGGCGCCTGTTCTCCTCCGGGCTGGAGCCGGGCGCGTACGGCCACCTGCTTCGCGAGGTCGACGGCTGCCCGCGCTGCGCCGCGCTCTACTCGCGCCTCGACTCGCTCCAGTCGGCGCTCTGCGGTCCCTCCGACGGTCCCAGCCCCTTCGCGCTCGACCGCGTCCAGGCCGCGATCTTCCAGCGAGTCGCCCCGCCCGCTCCGCGCGCACGGCCTTCTTGGCGTTGGGCACTCGCCCCCGCCGCCGCTTGCGCGCTGGCCATCGCATTCCTTCTCTTCCGGCCGCCCTCCCCGTCCGATTCGGGCCTCGTCGTCCGCGGCTCCGGCCCGGCCCAGAGCGCCAACGTGGGGATCCGGATGCTGCGCGTGCTGCCGTCCTCGCTCGAGGAATCCGCCACCGTCTCGCTCGACGACCTCGTGACGTTCACCTACACCAACGCCGCGCCAGGGATGGCCTACCTCGCGCTGTTCGGCGTCCAGGAAGACGGGAAGGTGCGCTGGTACTACCCGGGGTACGAGGGGACCGCGAGCATCCGGGTGGCCAGCGACCGCGTGGACGAGCCCTTGGGCGACGGCATCCGGATCCGGGTCAACCATTCGCCGGGATGGCTTCGCGTCAGCGCCGTCTTCTCCGCGCAGCCCATCGCCCGCGAGCGAATCGAAGAGGCGGTCCGCTCGCTGGCGTCCCAGCCCTCCCAGCTGCATGATCTCGCGCCTCTGCCGTTGGCCGGCGGCGACTTGCTCGAGCACTCCCTCCGCGTGAACGTGGTCTCGCCATGACGCCGACCGGCGGCCTCCGCACTCTCACCCTGCTGGTCACGCTCGCGGGCGTGGCTGCGCAAGCCCAAGCGGCAGAGCCTCCGCGTCGCTTCGCGGTGATCGTCGCGAACAACCAGAGCCTCGACGAAGGCGTCACTGCGCTGAGCTACGCCGTCGACGACGGGGCGAAGTACTTCGAGCTCTTCCGGGCGCTGGGCGCGCGGACCGAGCTGTTGGCGACCTTCGGCGAGGACGGCGCTCGGCGCCATCCCGAGGCTGCCGCGGCTGCGGTCCCGCCCAGGCGAGACGAAGTGCTGGCAGCCATCGAGCGGGCCTTCGCGGAAATCCGCAGCGAGGGCGCCTCGGGGCGGCAGACGCACTTCTATTTCGTCTACACCGGACACGGGAACCTGGGCCCCAACCGCGAGGGCTACATCAACCTCGCCGACGCCCGCTTCCGGCGCACCGACCTCTACCGCGAGGTGCTGGCGCGCTCCCCGGCGACCTTCAACCACGTCGTCCTCGACGCTTGCCATGCGTACCACCTCGTCATGAAGAAGGGCGGCGCCGACAAGGAAGGCGACCTGCGCGAGGCCGTGCGCGACTTCCTGCGCGCCGAGGATCTGGCCAGCTACCCGAACACGGGCGTGATCCTGGCCACCTCCAGCTCCAACGAGACGCACGAGTGGAGCCGCTGGGAGGCCGGCATCTTCTCGCACGAGTTGCGCAGCGGGCTGCTCGGCCCGGCCGACGTGAACGGCTACGGCAAGGTGGGCTACGCCGAGGCCGCGGCGTTCGTCGAGGCCGCCAACGCCGCCATCGACGTTCCCAGGGCGCGGCTGCGCGTCTTCTACCGCGCGCCGACCTCCGCTCCCGAGGTCCCACTGGTGGACCTGGCGCCGCTGCATGCCCTGCCCAGCCTGGAGGTCGAGGCTCAGCACGCGGACCAGTTCCACGTCGAGGACGGCCGCGGTGTCCGCGTCGCCGACTTCCATCCCAGTGCCGAACAGGCGGCGCGGGTGGCTCTCGTCGGCCAGGCGCCGTTCTGGCTGCGCAGCGGCGACCGCGAGGCGGTGCTGCCTTCCGAGACCCGCGTGCTCGCCTCGCAGCTCACTTTCGACCCGACCAGCGCCCCCGCGAAGGGCAGCATCGAGCAGTCCTTCCGCAAGAACCTCTTCCTTCTCCCCTTCGGACAGACCTTCTTCCGCGCCTCGGTGGCGGAGCGGGCGCTGCTCGAGAAGGACCTGGCCGTCGAGGCGATGCTCGCCAGGCGCTCGGAGGTCCGGCCGAAGCAGGTCGCCGGGTGGGTCGGGGGTCGCCGCGGGGCTCGCGGCGGCGGCGGCGAGCGCGGTGGCCTACGGGTTGGCGTCCGACGCCTACGGGAAATACGCCGCGGCCACGAACCGGACCGACGCGCTGGCGTACCGAGCCCAGACCGAGGACCGGCTCCGGGATTCGAGGGCGCTCATCGGCGTGGCGGCCGGGCTCGCCGCGACCGGGGGCATCATGCTCGTCGTGGACTGGGGCGAGCAGCCGGAGCTCAAGGTGCGCCCGGCTGGCACCTCGGGGAACGCGGGCGGAGTGGCGCTGGCCTGGTGAAATGCCGCCGGTCCCAACTGATGCTGCGTATAGGGCGGTGGGAGGTTCACATGCACAAGCTCTTCTCCGTCGCCCTGCCGCTGGTCAGCCTCGTCCTCGCCGTCCACTGCGGCTTCCGGTTCGACAACCCGGTGGAGCAGTGCCCGCCGCAGGGGTGCAACGCCGTCGATGCGTACGTGCAGCCGCCCACCCGTGACGCTGGAACCTGGGATGCCTGCTGCGCGTTGCCGCCGGCGGATGGAGGGACGGAGGACACGGGCCCGATGCTCTGGTTCGAGCCGTCCGCCAAGAGCGAGTTCGTCGAGTTTTCCCGGTCGAGTAGTCGTTCGCTTGCCATCAGCGGCAACGACCAGCCCTTCATCGTCTCGATGCAAGAGAACGCGGCCTGGGCCGCGACTCGGTCCCAGGACTCTTGGTCCCTATCTGAAATCGGCAGCGTGTTCCCGATGAGCAATCCGAGTGCGGTCGGAGGAGGCTCTCCTGCGGCGTTCTTCGGGGGCCAAGAGCTGCGCTTCGCCGAGAGACCAGCAGATACCTGGGACCAATACCTCCTCGTAAACCTGCTGGACTGCAATTCGCTGGCAGGCGTCCGAAATACCGTGGGCACGATCTCCCTGGTCGGCATCTGCAACACGACACTCAAGCTTGGGCACTGGAATGGTGATCGGTCCTCGAGGGTGCAGATTTCATGGCAAGACATCGAGCAGGTCAGTTCCCAGACGAGCGTCCGCGGCTTCTGGGCGGACTCCCAAGGCGGGCTGCATGTCCTCACCATGGACTACGGGGCGCATGATCTCGCCTATCTTCGACGGCCCGCCGGAGGTGATTGGATCCGCGAGGTCGTGGAGAGCAACGACGGGCAGGTCGTTGGAGCCTTGGACAACGAGGGGGAGCTCGCTTACTGCTTGAAGGAAGAGGCCGCTGCCGTCGGCTCGTACAACGTGAAATGCGTTCGAAGGGTGCTCGGTCAGTGGGCAACCCGGACGGTGTTCGTCAATTCCAAGCAGCCGCACTTCTGGTTCGCCGGGTTGGCCTTCGACTCGGCCAACCGGATGCACCTGCTCGCGACCAAGGGCCTTCCCGACGGAAGCTGCTGTGCGGCGGCCCACTGGGTCGAGAATGGCAGCGACTGGCAGGTGACCGACCTCGTCCGAACCCAGGGGAGCAGCGAGCTGATCCTCACGGAGCTCGCGTTCGACTCGAAGGGCAACGCGCACTTCGCGGTCAGCGACGGCTCGCGGCTTTACCACGTTGAAGTCAAACCGCAGGGCGGACCCTAGCCAGCTAGAACTTCACGGCCACCGCGGTCGGCATCACCGCCACCGTCGTGGTCTCGCTCGGCCGGTAGACGAGCGCGTCGGCGATGCCGATGCCCACCACCGCCACGCCGGTCCAGAACGCGATCAGGTAGGTCATGACCATCGCGTCGCCCATCTGCTCGTCCTGGACCTTGCCGCCGTTCATGAAGCCGTAGTTCTCGACCTTGGCCGACTCGACGATGCCCAGGGCCGCGGCGGCGGTCGCGAACAGCAGGATCTCGCTGACGCAGAGGAGCGTGCCCTTCACCGGCTGGCCGTTGGCGTACTGGCCGATGCCGAAGGGCAAGAACGCCCACCCGATGCCGCGCCGCACCGGCCGGGGCTCCGCGGATGCCATGGGTGCCGAGGTCGAGGCGGCAGGAGCAGGTCCGCCACCCCCGCCCTCGTCGGCGCGCAGCGTCACGTCGAGCAGCCGGGTGCGCTTGAGCATCGCCTGGGCGCGCGCGGGCGCGGGCAGACACAGGGCGAAGCAGACGGCCAGGGCGAGAGCGGCGCGCATCACGTCTACCTCACCGGCTTCCAGGCCGCCTTGCGGTTCGCCGAGATGGACGGAGCCTCGATGGCCACGATGTACTCCACGCGCCGGTTGGCCAGCTCGTCGGTCTCGTCGGCGGTCTGCACCTTGAGCGCGTCCTCGCCGAAGCCGTCGAAGAACAGCGGGGTGCGCAGCCCGTGGCGGCGGAACCACTCGGCGATGGCCTTGGCGCGGTTGAGCGAGAGCGTGCGGTTGGAGTCGCTGGGGCCCACGGTGTCGGTGTGGCCGACGACGTAGAGCTTGATGTCCGCGAACTTGCCATACTGGGTCACCGCGTTGCCGACCTCGGTGAGCGAGGAGTCGAGCTTGGGCTCCTCCTGCTTCTCGATCTTGAAGCTGCCGGTGGCGAAGTTGACCTCCTCGTGGGGGATGTAGATGTGCCAGGGGAACAGCTCCAGCCCCTCGTAGAAGTTGTCGGTGTCCCAGACCCGGAGGACGATCTTCATCGGGTTGCCGTCGCCCTGGTTCCACTTCACGTTCAGCGGGGTGCCCGGGGCGGCGCCGCCGAACTCCACGGTCGTCTTGCCCATGTCCTGGCCCATGTCGCCGGTCACCTCGACGTCGACCTTCTGGCACCTGCGGCTGCTGGTGAGCACCAGCGTCTGCGCCTTCATGTCCACGTTCGCCTCCTCCACGACGAGCTTCACCGGGAGGATGATCTCGGCCACGAAGTTGAGCCCCAGGGTCTCGAGGGTCTTGCCGTAGCGCCGCTCCGCCGAGCCGGTGAACTTCCACTCGCGGCCGGGGGGAACCTCGAGGGGGATCTTCTTGATCGAGCCGGCGGCCATCGGGCCGGTGCGGTGCTTGAACTTCTTGCCGTCCTCGCGCTCGAGGGTGAGGACGATGTCCATGGCGTCCTCGGTCGCGTGGACGCTCAGGGACGGCCGCTCCTTGGTCCCGGAGATGACCTTGGCGTTGACATCGATCTCCACGGACTCGGCGTGGGCGACGGCGGGGACGGCCACGAGCAGGACGGCTGCGAGAGCGATGCGGAGCATGGTGTGCCTCCTCGATCGAAGAGACGCATCCTAGTCCACCGGCTGTTCAGGGGATACGGGCTGGCGCTCGGCCCCAAGCCCACCCCGGACCGGCCGTGGGCCGCCTCGCGCGGCCTGTCCAGCTTGGCTTCGTGAGCCGCCGCTTCGTGGTCGAATGCCTGGCAGATCCTTCGTCCGGCGACACCCTCGCCGAGGACGCGCGGCGAGGGCTGTTCTCCTCGCCCAAGACCCTGCCGCCCAAGCACCTCTACGACGCCGAGGGCGGGCGGATCTTCGAGGAGATCTGCCGCCTGCCCGAGTACTACCCGACGCGCACCGAGACCGCGCTGCTCACGAGCCTCGCGCCGGACTTCGTCGCCGCGCTGCGCCCGGAGTGCCTGGTCGAGCTGGGCAGCGGCTCCTCGACCAAGACGCGCATCCTCCTCGACTCACTGGGGAGCCTGGGCGGTCCGGCGCAGTACGTCGCCGTGGACCTCGACGAGGCGATGCTGCGCCAGAGCGCCGAAGACCTGGCCCAGCGCTATCCCTGGCTGTCCGTCCGCGCGCTGGTCGCCGACTTCGAGGCGCCGCTCGCCGGCCTGCCCCGCGGCCCGGGGACCCTCGTCGCCTTCCTGGGCGGCACGGTGGGGAACCTGGAGGGTCCGGAGGCGCACCGCGTGCTGTCCGGGTTGGCCGCCGCCGCGGGGCCCGGCGCCTCGCTGCTCTTGGGGGTCGACCGGATCAAGGACCCGCAGCGAATCGCCGCGGCCTACGACGACGCCCAGGGCGTCACCGCGCGCTTCAACCTGAACCTGCTCAACGTCCTCAACCGGCGGCTGGGCGCCGACTTCGACCCGCGCGACTTCCGCCACCTCGCCTTCTACGACCGCGGGACCGAGCAGGTGGAGATGCACCTCGTCGCCCGGCGCGCGCTGGAGGTCCGGCTGCGAGCGCTGGATCTGACGGCGCGCTTCGCCGCGGGCGAGAGCCTGCGCACCGAGATCAGCCGCAAGTTCTCGCAGGCCAGCGCCCGCGCGCTGGTCGAGGGCGCGGGGTGGAGCCTGCGGCGGATCTTCTCGCCGCCCAGCGAGGACTTCTCGCTGGTCTGGGCCGTCGCGGACGGGCTCCACGGCAGGCCGCGCTCGGTCAATCCGCTTGCCGCCGGCGAGGCTTTCCCCTAGACCTTCTCCCCGGGCGCGGAGGGCGCGCCGTCGGGAGACTGGATGGCATCAGCCGGCAGCCCGGTGCTGTGGATCGTGTTCGGCGTGCTCGTCGTCGTGAGCCTCGCCATCGATCTCGGCGTCCACAAGAAGGACGACCACGCGATGGCGCCGAAGGCGGCGCTCTTCTGGGCCCTCGTCTGGATCGGCACCGCGGTGGCGTTCGGCTTCGGCGTCTCGCCGTTCGTGGGCTCGACCGCGACGCTCGACTACTTCACGGCCTACCTGCTCGAGAAGGCGCTCTCGGTCGACAACCTCTTCGTCTTCATCGTCCTGTTCGGGTTCTTCAAGATCCCGCCGGTGCTCCAGCGCCGCGTGCTGTTCTGGGGGATCGTCGGGGCGCTGCTGATGCGCGCCATCTTCATCTTCCTGGGCGTCGCGCTGCTCTCGAAGTTCCACTTCCTCTTCTACGTCTTCGGCGCCTTCCTCATCTACACCGGCGGCAAGCTGCTCTTCGCCAAGGGCGAGGAGGTCGAGCCGCAGAAGAACTTCGCCTACCGGCTCTTCACCCGCTTCTTCCGCATCAGCGAGAACATCGAGCACGGCCACTTCTTCGTGGTCGAGAACGGACGCCGCGTCGCCACCCGGCTGATGCTGGTGCTGGTGGTCATCGAGGCCACCGACGTGCTCTTCGCGGTGGACTCCATCCCCGCGGTGCTGGCGGTGACCACCGACCCGTTCGTCGTCTACACCTCGAACATCTTCGCGATCCTCGGCCTGCGCGCCCTGTACTTCCTGCTCGCCACCTGGATGGCGCGCTTCCGCTACCTGAACGTCGGCCTGTCGTTCGTGTTGGCGTTCATCGGCGTGAAGATGATCTCGGCGACCGCCGGCTGGTTCAAGATTCCCCCGGCCCTCTCGCTGGGCGTGGTGGGCGGCATGTTGACCGTCGCCATCACCGCGTCGTTGCTGGCGGACAGGCAGGAGAAGAAGGAGAACGCGGGCAATCCGCCCGAATTGCCTGCCCATCCGCCTGCCGAGACGCCTCCCGAGGCGAAGCCGCCCGCGGAGACGAAGTAGGCAGCCCAGGCCAAGCAGTCCGGAACCCAAGTGCGTCGGGGTCAGCTCTCCGAGTCGAAGATGCTGGTGACGCGCGACACCGAGGTCTGGTGCGAGCGCTTGCGCGCCATCTCGCGCGCCTCGGCCGACAGCCGCCCGTCGAGCACGGCCTTCTGGTCCACCATCCGCGCCTTGTCCGAGTCCAGCTCGGTGGCCGAGGCGCCCGCGGCCTCCAGCGACGCGAGCGCCTTGTGCGCCGCCTCGTTCGCCTTGGTCGCGCGGACGCGGTCGTTGCGGTGCACCGCCTCCCAGAAGTCGTTCTCCTGCGTCGCCAGGGTCAGCCGGTACAGCTCGCGCACCGCCTCCTTGGCCGCCAGGCTCGCCGGGTTCACCGGCACCGAGAGGATGCGGTTGGAGTCGGCCCCCGCCTCCGCGCCGCGCGTGGACAGCGCGATGGTCGCCGCCACCGGCGCCGGGGTCGAGCCGGCCTTGAGCAGGAACAGCAGCCGCCGCGGGTTGCCGCGGCCGATGGGCCCGGTCTCCACCACGAACCCGTCCGGCCCCACCTTGGTCGGGTAGCGATGCAGGAGCGTCGCCTCGCGCACCGCGTTGCCCGGCGCGATGCGCACGGTGACGTTCTCGATGGCGATGGCGAACAGGTCGGTCAGGTGCCGGGAGAGCGCGCCGGGGATGTCCGACTCCTTGTCCACGAAGCTGTAGCGCCCGCCGCCGCCGCCGGCGATGCCCGCCACCGCCGCCTCGTCGAAGTCGAGCCCCACGCCGACCGCCGAGGTGACGATGCCCTCCTCGGCCGCCTTGCGCGACAGCTCGGAGAAGGCCTCGGGACGGTTGGGGCCCACCGACGGATAGCCGTCGGTGAGGATGACCGCGTGCGGCCGGGTGCCGCGCACGAAGACCCGGCGCAGCGCCTCGTGGCTCTTCTCCAGCGCGTCGTAGAGCGCGGTCCCCACGCCCGGCTTGAGCTTGACCAGCGCCTCGTGGATGGCCTTGCGCGCCGCCTCGTCCGCCAGCCCCGGCCCGAACAGCGAGCGGACCGAGCGGTCGAACGCCAGCAGGCAGAACATGTCCTCGGGGCCCAGGCGGTCGGCGACCGCGCGGCCGGCCTCCACTGCGCAGGCCAGCCGCGGCCCGCCCATCGAGCTCGAGGCGTCGATGGCGAGCACGAGGTGGATGGGCTTGCGCGCCTGGCTCGCCTCCTCGGCGGCGGCGAGCTCGAGGAAGAGCAGGAAGACGTTGGGCTCGTCGGGGTGGGGCGTGCAGCTGGCTTCGATGTTCATTCGGGGGCCCTGGGCTGAGCCGAATCGTACTCGATCTTCCCCAGGACGACAGAGACGGCAGCGCCCGCACCCATCTATCTATGGATGCGGGCGCTTGGTGATCGGGCTCGCGCCTTCGGTGCCAGCCGGGGCGCTGCCTGGCGATTTACCGACGGCGCCGGCGGACGAGCGCCAGAGCCAGCGGGGCGAGCGCCAGCGCCAGCGGAGCCGGGGCGGCCGCGCAGCCGCAGCCCGTCGCCGCGCCCTGGTTGCCGTTGCCGTCCTTGGGATCGGTGCCCGGGTCCGCCGGGGGATCGTCGATTCCCGGCAGCGGTCCGCTGCCCGCGCCGGCGTCCGGCTTGTTGCCGGTGTCGGGCAGGCAGAGCTTGCCCTCGGCCGTGCCGGTGCAGATGTAGCCCTCGGGGCAGCTCTCGAGCTCGTCCGAGCCGCACGGCTCGCGGCAGGTGCCCTCGTGGCACTTGTTGTAGGCCTTGCAGATGGCGCCCTTCTTCCACACGTAGCAGCCGGTGACCGCCTTCTCGCAGGAGAGCGGCACGCCCGAGGGGTCGCACATGGCGGCCGGCGCGGAGCACTCGCTCTTGCACGGCGGGATGCACTTGCCGTCCTTGCAGGTCTCCCCGACCGCGCAGTTGCCGTCGGCGAACCAGTCGTTGCAGCCGTTGGGCATCTGGCGGCACTCGAGGATGCCGGTCGCCGCGCACTGCCTCTCGCCGACCGTGCAGCGCGACTGGCAGGTCACGCAGGCGCCGGCCGAGCAGAACTGGCCCTCGAGGCACGGGCCGTTGGCCGACCAGTCGGTGCAGCCGTTGGCGTCCTGGCGGCACATCTCCACGGTGTTGGCGTTGCAGCGCGCCGCGCCGACGGTGCAGGTGGTGCCGCAGGTGTTGCAGGCGCCGCCGGAGCAGTAGTCGGTGCAGGGGGTCTGGGCGCGCCAGCCCGTGCAGCCCAGCTCGTCGACCATGCAGACCTCGGGGGTCCTGCCGCTGCAGCGCTTCTCTCCGCCCTTGCAGGCCATCGAGCAGCTCTGGCAGGCCTGGCCCTGGCAGGTCGAGCCGGCGGCGCACTGGGTGGTGTTCCAGTCGGTGCAGCCGCTCAAGAGGTCCAGCTCGCACTCCTGCACGTCCGCGCCCGAGCAGCGCTTGTCCCCGTAGCTGCAGGTCTCGCCGCAGCTGACGCAGGCGCCGCCGGTGCACAGCTCGCCCCAGGTGCAGTTGTCGGTCTCGCTCCAGCGGGTGCAGCCGTCGGAGCCCAGCGTGCAGGTCAGGGCCTTGTCGCCGCTGCAGCTCTTGGCGCCGCTGCTGCACTCGTCGGTGCAGGCGACGCACGAGCCGTTGGTGCAGGTGCTCTTGGACGGGCAGCTGGAGAGCGACCAGTTGGTGCACTCGCCCTGGGCGTCCAGGGCGCAGCGCTGCACCTGGCCGGCGGCGGTGCACTGCGCGGCGCCGCTGGCGCACACGTCCTTGCAGCAGGTGGTGGCGTCGAAGGCGATGGCGTTGAGGGCGGCGGCCAGCGAGGCGGAGTCGGTGGCGGTGTAGGCCGAGCCGGTGCCGCCGGCGGCGGCGATGGTGTCGAGAACCGCCTTGTTGACGTTGGTGGCGACGTTGGCGTCGAAGCCGACCACGTAGACCTTGAAGCCGGCGGCGAGCACGCGGGCGGCGGCAGCCTTGGCGCCCTGATCGTCGAGGCAGCCCTTGGCGCCGCAGTTGGGCGAGCCGTTGCCGCTGGTGTCGCCGCAGGCCGGCTGCGACGGCTTGCAGGCGACCGGGTCCAGGCCGAGGTTGCAGTTGGGCAGGCCGTCGGTGATGAGCAGCACGTAGGCCGGCTCGGCCAGCTTGAGGCTCTTGAGGTAGGCCGCCGCCGCGTCCAGGCTGGCCGCGGTGGGGGTGCCGCCGCCGGGGGCCGCCGCGGCGTAGGCCACCGCGATGTCGTCGCTGTCGGCGGGGAACGGGGTGACGGTGGTGCCGGTGGTGCAGTTGAAGGTCGTCGTGTCGTGCGGGTACATCTGCACGCCGAAGCGGAAGCGGTTGGCGAACTTGGCCGAGAGATCCCCGACCGCGCTCTTCGCCGTCGACCACTTGCTGGGGCAGGTCGGGCAGGCGGGGTCGGGCGGGTCGGCCATCGTCCCGGACTTGTCTTGGGAGATGAAGAGCACCGGCAGGTCGGCGGGGCACTTGACCGCGTGGGCGGCGGTGGGCAGGAGCACCGTCACGAGGGCGAGGAGAAGAGCACGCTGGAACATGAGACCTCCGGGTGGATTCAGGTCACATTGTCGGAGGATGTAGGCAAAAGTTGCCTGCCCTCCTTTTCCGCAAGGATTACCGGCCCTTGCCGACCCGATTCGCGGGGCGCACCTCATAGCCCATCCCACGGCCGGGGTCCAGGGCTCGGACCGGGGCCTTGCTGCGTCGCCTGCGTGGTGGGCGGCACTGTTGAATCGACGACCGCCCCGTCAGGGCGGACTCGTGGTATACGCCCGACCTTCGCGCCGGCCGGCTGCGAGGAGGGACGAGCGAATGGCCAAGGATCCCAAGGACCTCAAGGACGCCCCCGAAGACCAGGGCATGGCGGAAGCCGTGCTGGGCAAGAGCGCGCTCAAAGTCCTCACCGGGGACGCGAACCGGAACCTGGTCGCCGGGGCGCTGATCTTCGCGCTGGGCGTGATCCTGGCCGCCATCGGCGGGCCCGCGCTCAACGGCTCCTCGACGACCGCGGTGGTCGGCTGGGGCGCCGCGCTGGTGGGCGTGGTGATCTTCCTGGCCGGGATGGCGCAGCGGCTCTTCCCCGACCGCGGCGCCAAGATGACGCCCGAGCAGCGCGACCAGGCCGCCGAGCGACGCGACGTGATCGGCGCGGCGCTGTTCGCGACCATGCTGTTCATGCCCTTCCTGGGCGCGGTGGGCATGTGGGACCCGTGGGAGGTCCACTACGGCGAAGTGGCCCGGACCATGGTCGTCAAGCGCGACTTCGTCTTCCCGTTCTGGGAGAACGCCTACTTCTTCTCCAAGCCGCCGCTCACGATGTGGCTGCAGGGCCTGGGCATCGCGCTGACCGGCTCGACCGCCGCCGACAACGGCAACGGGCCGCTGGGCCTGTACCTCGAGTGGGGCATGCGCGTCCCGTTCGCGCTGCTGTCCATCCTCGCGGTCTCGCTGATCACGCTCTCCATCGGGCGCGTCTTCAGCCGCCGCGCGGGGCTCATCGCCGGCGTGGCGACCGCCACCAGCCCGCTCTTCTTCCTGCTCGCGCGCCAGGCCGTGACCGACACCCCGTTCGTCACGCTGATGGCGGCCGGCCTCTCCTGCTTCCTGGTCGCCGAGTTCCACCCCACGACCCGCGGAGAGCTGGACGCCAAGGGCCGCTCCTCGAACCACAACGCCACCATCTGGTGGTGCTGGGCGTACGCCTTCTTCGGCTTCGCCACGCTGGCCAAGGGCCTGTTGGGCTTCGCCCTGCCCGGCCTCATCCTGCTCGTCTACATCCTGGTGACCTGGGACTGGAAGCTCTTGCGGCGGGCGCGCATCGCCTACGGGCTGCCCCTCTTCCTGGCCATCGCCGCCCCGTGGATCGTCACGCTCTCGCTCTTCGGCGTCCTGCCCGGCGCCTCGGCGGGCGGCCTGGACGACGAGTCGAAGACCTTCGCCTACCGCTTCTTCATCCACGACCACTTCAACCGGCTGACCGCGGGCGTGCACACCACGACCCCCGGCGGCACCTTCACCTACTTCATCGAGCAGCTGGGCTTCGCCATGTGGCCCTGGGTGGCGCTGGTGCCCGGCGCGATGGTGGCCATCGGCAAGCTCTCGCCCAAGGACCCCGAGCCCAAGAACCGCGCGGCGCTGCTGGTCACCATCTGGACCGCCTGCTCGTTCTTCGTCTTCTCGATGAGCGCCACCAAGTTCCACCACTACTGCTTCCCGGTGGTGCCGCCGCTGGCCATCCTCTGCGCGCTCTTCGCCGAGCGGGTGTGGAAGGAGGGCGTCGAGCAGTACGCCGTGCCCATCCTGCTGGGCCTGGGCTTCTTCGCGGTGGTCGCCCAGAACATGTGGCTGGAGCCGAAGGTCCTGCCCAACATGTTCATCTACCAGTACGAGCGGACCTACCCGGCGCGCGAGGCGGACCCCAAGCAGGTCTTCGCGGTGCTCTTCATCGGCGGCGGGCTGTGGCTGGCGCTGGCGTACATCTGGCGCGCCAAGGCGATGCTGGTGGGGACCTTCGCGGCGATCGCCCTGCTCTTCGCCGGCTACGTCAGCTACGTGCACTGGGAGAAGCTGACCCCGCACTGGACCCAGCGCGAGCTGCTCTGGACCTACTACCACGAGCGCGGATCGCCCAACGAGCCGATCATCGCCTACTACATGAACTGGCGCGGCGAGACGTTCTACACCTCGAACACCATCCGCCAGATCAAGGACAACACCCACTGGGACGACGTGGTCGCCCAGCCCGGGCGGTTCTGGGTGCTGGTCGAGCAGAGCCGGTTCGCGGGGATGAAGTCGTCGGTCGAGTCCAAGGGACGCAAGGTCAAGATCGAGGACAAGACCTGCAACAAGTTCTACCTGGCCTCGGTCAATTGAGGCTTCCCCCGACTCCGGGATGAACGGGTCCGCCCCCGCCATCGTCGCGCGCGGGCTCGGCCGGCGTTTCGGCGAGCGCACCGCCGTCGACGGACTCACCTTCGAGGTCGAGCAGGGCGAGATCTTCGGGATGCTCGGGCCCAACGGCGCGGGCAAGACCACCACCCTGCGCATGCTCTGCGGGCTGCTCGCGCCCAGCGCGGGTGACGCCGAGATCTGCGGGCTGACGCTCTCGAGGCAGGCGCGCGACATCCGCCGCGTGGTGGGCCTGCTCACGGAGCAGCCCGGCCTCTACGACCGGCTGACCGCGCGCGAGAACCTGGTCTACTTCGCGCGCCTCTACGGCGTGGACGGCGCCGAGATCTCCGCGCGCCTGGCGCGGCTGTTCGCGACGCTCGGGCTCACCGGGAGAGAGGACGACCGCGTCGGCGGCTTCTCCAAGGGCATGCGGCAGAAGGTCGCCATCGCCCGCGCGCTGGTGCACGACCCCAAGGTCGTCTTCCTCGACGAGCCGACCTCCGGGCTGGATCCCGAAGCGAGCGCCAACGTCCGCGGCATCGTCGAGGAACTGGCTTCCCAGGGCCGCACCATCGTGCTGTGCACGCACAACCTGGACGAGGCCGCGCGGCTGTGCCGGCGCGTCGCCGTGGTGAAGGGGCGGGTCCTGGCGCTCGGGGCTCCCGCGGAGCTCGCTCGCTCGGCGCCCACCGTGGAGATCCAGATCGAGGGCGACGCCGCTCCGCTCCTGCAGGCACTGGCGGACTCGGGGCTGAGCGCGACCGCGGAGGACTCCGTCCTGCGCGTCGCGCTCGCGGAGGAGTCGGAGGTGCCGGCGCTCGTCGCGCGGCTGGTGGGCCTCGGCGCGCGAATCCGAAAAGTCCAGCCGCATCGGGAGCTTGAGGACACGTACCTGCGGCTGGTCGCGGGCGGCCGTTAGATTCCGGGGAGCCGTTCCACTGCCCCGGAGGCCGCATGCCCGCCACCGTCGTCGTCACCCTGTCCTCTGCCAGCACGCCGGCCGCCGCTGCCGAGGAGACGTTCCAGCAGCTCCACGCCCAGGCCTCGGGCCTGAAGGTCCGCGGCGGCATCGTCTACCACTCGGTCTCGCTGGGCGCGGAGGCCTTGCGCGCCGCGCTGCGGGAGAAGCTCCCCGACACTGCGATCCTCGGCTCGACCTCCTGCCTGGGCGTGGGCACCTCGATCGGCGGCTTCTCGACCGGCTCGGTGGTCAGCGGCCTGTGGCTGGTGGGCGACGGCTTCCGCTTCGGCGTCGCCGCCGCGGCCAAGGAAGGCAGCGCGAAGGAGAAGGGCGCCCAGGTCGCGAAGGCCGCCCTCGCGTCGGCAGGGATGAAGCCCTCCCAGGCCCGCTTCGCGGTGTTCCACGCGACCCCCGGCGAAGAGGAGGGCCTGCTGGAAGGCGCGTTCGGCTCCCTGGACAAGCAGACCGCCCTGGTCGGCGGCACCGCCGCGGACGACGACCTGTCGGGCCAGTGGAAGGTCTGGACGCACCAGGGCGTCTTCGGCCCCGGCGTCGCGCTGGCCGTGTGCGACTGGCCCGGCAAGATCGGCGTCAACTACCAGGCCGGCTACATGCCCACCGAGAAGCGCGGCAAGGTGACGGCGGCGAAGGGCCGCACCCTGCTGTCGATCGACGGGCGCCCGGCGGCCGAGGTCTACGACCAGTGGACCGGCGGACGCATCGCACCCGAGCTCGCCTCCGGCGGCAGCGTGCTGGGCAAGACGACCCTGGCGCCGCTCGGCCTGCCCCGCGGCATGTTCGGCGGCTTCGAGGCCTTCGTGCTGGTGCACCCGGAGCGCGTCGAGGTGCCCGCGAAGTCGCTGAGCCTGTTCGCCGACGTCGAGGTCGGCCAGACGGTGGCGCTGATGGGCTCCTCGCACGAGGCGCTCGTCTACCGCAACGCCAACGTGGCGCGCACCGCGCTGAGCCGGGGCGGGCTCACTCCCGACGCGCTGGCCGGGGCGCTGGTGGTCTTCTGCGGCGGCTGCATGCTCGCCATCCGCGACCGCATGCCCGAGTCGATGGACGAGATCACCAAGGCGCTGCCCTCGGTGCCCTACACGGCGATCTACTCGTTCGGCGAGCAGGGCTGCGTGCTGCCCAAGCAGGTCGCGCACGGCAACCTGATGGCCAGCGCGCTCCTGCTCGGGAAGATGGCGTAGGCCGGCAGGCGGGCCGCCGCTTCTTGACCGGCACCGACGGGACGCCCATTCTCTCCCCACTCTTTTCCTTGGGGAGGCACGCGACATGTCCTTGTTCGGAGTGTTCCTGGGGTTCTTGACCTGGTTCCTGGTCCGGTACTTCGTGGCCGGCTTCTACACCGTCAACCAGAACCAGCGGGCAGTGAAGACCAGCTTCGGCCGCGCCGAGCGCCTGGGCGGCACCAGCGCCGACCTGCCCGAGGCGCAGTTCCTCGCCGAGGACGAGCGCGCCCGCTACAAGTACCCGCAGGTGCGCGTCATCGGCCCCGGCATCTACTGGAAGTGGCCGTGGGAGAAGGTCCACAAGCTCTCCATCGCCACCGAGACCGTCTCCATGGCCTGGGACCCCGAGAGCCCCAACGCCAACCGCGGCGGCGAGCTGCTGGAGGCGGTCACCAAGGACCAGCTCAACACCGGGCTGCGCGGGCAGATCCGCTTCCGCGTCGCCGAGTCGAACCTGTACGCCTACCTCTTCGGCGTGAAGAACCCCATCGCCCACATCATGGGCTACTTCGTCTCGGTGCTGCGCCAGCGCATCGCCTCCTTCGAGGCCCCGCGCGCCGCCTCCGAGGGCGGGCTGGCCGCCGTCAGCGGCGTGTCCATCAACGACCTGCGCAAGAACATGCGCGACCTGAACGAGCACATGGACCACGAGTGCCGCAGCTCGGTCGCGCGCTACGGCATCGTCCTCGACGCTTCGCTCATCACCGAGATCGAGCCGCCGGCCGAGGTCGAGTCGGCGCTGGCCGCCATCAACACCGCCCACAACCAGATCAGCTCCGAGATCAGCCTCGCCCAGGCCTCCGCCGACCAGAAGATCGTCCAGTCGCGGCGCGCGGTGGACATCGAGACCCTCAAGGCCCAGGCCGAGGTCGAGCCGCTCACTGCGTTGGCGAACCAGCTCGCGCTGATCAAGGCCACCGGCCCCGGGGTGCTGCCCGCCTACCTGCGCAACCTGAGGCTGGGGCTGTGGTCGAAGGCCAAGAGCCTGATCGTGGAGGTGAAGTGATGGACTTCGTGACCGCGTTCTTCGCCACCTTCGTCGGCTGCTTCGTCTTCGTGCCCGCGCTGTTCGGCCTGATGCGGATGTTCGGCCTCTACGCCGTCGTCCAGGAGGGCACCTGCCACGTCTACACGCTCTTCGGGAAGGTCGTGGCCGTCCTCGACGAGCCGGGCCTGAAGATCCTCCCGGCGCGCATGGGCCTGGCCGCCTTCATCATCCGCTGGTTCGGCACCTGCAAGATCCTCGATATGCGCCTGGACCAGGAGTACCTGCGCAGCCAGCCGGTCAACTCCGAGGAAGGCGCGCCGATGGGCATCGGCATCTGGTACGAGATGTTCATCTCGGACCCGGTGAGCTACCTGTTCAAGAACACCGACCCGCGCGGCTCGCTGCGCGCCAACGTGTCGAACACCACCGTGCGCTGCCTGTCGAACATGAAGCTCGCGGACATGCTCGAGACGCGGCACACCATGAGCAAGACGGTGCGCGACGAGGTCAGCCCCAAGAGCCACGAGTGGGGCTACCAGCTGGGCTCGGTCTACATCCGCAAGGTGCACTTCCGCGACGAGATGATGATCCGGCAGATCGAGGAGAAGGTCGTCAACCGGCTGCGGCAGGTGACCAGCGCCATCCGGCAGGACGGCCAGAACCAGGTCGGGCTCATCAGCTCCACGGCGGAGCGCGAGGCGGCGGTGGAGTTCGCCAAGGCCGCGGCGCTGCGCCCGAGGATCGTCGGCGAGGCGCTGGCGAAGATCTCCCGGGACCCGGAGCTGGCGGAGATCATGTTCTCCATCCTCGAGACCCAGCACGCGCTCTCGAGCGAGGCCACGATCACCATGATGCCGGCCAAGAGCGGCGTGCTCGCCGACCTGGTGGCGGCCCGTCCGACTCCCCAGCCGCCGCGGCCGCCGACCAACACGATCAAGGCGGGTTAGCCCATGGCTGCAGCCGCAGATCACGGCATCGGGGCGCTGACCACGCGGATCGCGGCGATCGCCACGGTCGCCAAGGACTTCGAGGCCCTCAACGTCCTGGCGGAGGCCGACAAGCTCGGCCTCCAGATCCTGCGCGAGGTGCTCTCCGAGGCCTTCGCAATGCTGGGCAAGCGGGGCGAGCTGAGCGCCACGCAGGCCAAGCACCTCAAGGCCGCGGCCAAGGCGCTCATCGACGCGGGGGACGACCTGGCGAACTCGCCGTCGCCCGAGGAGATCGCCAAGTGGTGGCGCGGGGTGGAGCCGGCCGCCCGGGAGTTCGCGCGGGCGGTGCTGGACCTGCCCTACCGCTGACAGCTTCCCGGACACCGGCAGCTCGGCTCACTCTCGCGCGTAGCCGGCTTCACGCTGGCTGCGCACGGCGAGGATGAAGACCGTGTCCAGGGCCGCCACATAGCGATAGAGCGCAACGTATCCGTGCGCGCGCCGGCCTATGACCAGCTCGCGCAGCCCACGCCGTGCCAGCCTTCCCACCAGCGGGCTATGGCCGAGCACGTCGATGGCATCGAGGATCTCTTGGACCCGCGCCAGCGGGTCCTCGGCCGCATGCTTCGCGAGGTGCGTGAGGACCCGGTCGAAGTCCTCCGTTACCTCGGGCGCCAACTCGATGCGCGCCATCGACGCCTCACCGGCCAAGCCTGCGTGGAGCTGGGCGTTTCGCCGCCTTACCTGCTGCACGGGACTCGAGGTAGGCCCTCATCTTCTGCCAAGGGATGGTCTTGCCGGCAGTCAGGATGTGCGCCCAGCGCTCGTCGGCGACGCGCTCGAAGTCGGTCCGAAGCTCCTCGCGCTCCGTCTTCTCCGCAATGGCTTCCAGGATGAACGCGTGGGAGGTGGCGCCGGCTAGCTTCGCGGCCCTGGCGACCCGGGCCTTCAGGCGATCCGGCAGGCGGATGGTGGTCGTCGAAGACATGGCGACTCCTTCTCATGAAAATGTAGCACAGAGGTGCTACTCGCCCCGCTGGCGTCCCACGCAGGTCAGCCGTGTGGCCAAGCCATCCCCCAACGGGCCGTTCCCGAAGGGGCCAGCGCCGTCTCAGGCGAAGCCGGTGGCGCGCCCCCCTGCTTGCCCGAGCCCTCCCGGCAGCGACGGCCATTTGTTCCGAGAAGGTGGTCCCGGCCGGGCCGCTGATGGGGTTGCAAGAGAAGGCTCGGATCGCCCGGCCAGCCGCTATCTGCCGGCGCCGGCTCCGTTCTCGCACTTCGTCGTGTCCACGCACCACGTCCACTCGGCGGACGTCTTGCCCTCGGCCAGCTGAGTGGAGTCCCCGGTCTGCGAGAACCCGTTGCTCACCACGACTTTCACGACGTGCGCGGCGCGGGCGTACGGCTGCGGCAGGAATGAGAAGCTCGGCCCCAACCTTCGCGTCGAGGGCGGCTGCGCAGGGGACAGCAGTGCCTGGTCTTTGAAGTCGCCGTCGACGAACCAGCGCACGTAGAGATTCTCGTTCACGTCGTCGTCGATTACGGCGCCGGCCAACAGCCGCAACTCGCTGCAGTCCGGAAGTCCTATCGGCTCGAGGCACTGGTCGTTCGGGGGCGCCATCGAGTCCGGGTCGAGCGCAATCACGTGCGGGCCGGCATCCGGTGTCGGCAGCACCTGCCTGCCGCAGGCAACCGCAAGCAGGCTGGCGGCCACTGTGAGCAGGAGTCTTCGAATCATCGAGCCCGCTCCCTCCTCGCCGGCCTCATTCGACAGACGGCACCTGGAATCCTCGCGCACTTGAACCGCTTCCCGAAGAACTCCGAGGCTCGAGCTCGGTCGGACTGGCTTGGAACCCAGTCCCGCAACGACACCGGCCGGGCGATCCGCAGATCGCCCGGCCGTCCATCGAGTCCATTCAGTCCATCGAGTCCATCGAGTCCATCAAGTCCATCAAGTCCATCAAGTCCATGCGCCTACGGAGCGGTGTAGTCGATCTGCAGGTGGAAGCTCGAGTCGGAGTAGCCGGAGACCATGAGGTAGGCCTGGGTCTGTCCGGCCGGGACGGTGACGCTGCAGGACTCGGCGGAGCCGTCCAGGTAGGGGCGGCAGGTGTAGCTGGAGGCGGTCGGGGCCGCGCCGAAGCGGACGTAGAGGTCGGCGTCGCCGGTGCCGGTCATCTGCACCGAGAAGGTCGTGCCGGCCAGCACTGCGATGGGGTTGTAGGAGACGGTCTTGCCGGTGGCGACGGTGCCGTCGGTGGCGACGGACTTCACGGTGCCGGAGGACGCGGGCGGGGTGGTGGGGGACGAGCCGCCGCTGGTGACGCCCTTGGTGTAGGTGACCACCAGGTTGAAGTTTGAGGCGGTGTAGCCCTTGACCATGAGGTAGGCGCTGGTCTTGCCGGCAGGGACGGTCACCGAGCAGCCCTCGTCGCTGCCGTCGAGGTAGGGGCGGCAGTCGTAGGTGGTGGCGGTGGGCTTGGAGCCGAAGCGCACGTAGAGGTCGGCGTCGCCGGTGCCGGTCATCTGCACGTCGAACACGGAGCCGGGGACCACGGTGAAGGGGCCGAAGTACTTGGTGCCGCTCTTGGCCACGCTGCCGCTGATGTTCTCGGTGTTGGTGCCGGTGGCCGGGGTGGTGGTCGGGGGATCGGCCGGGGTCGTCGGGGTGGTCGAGCCGGTCGGCGCGCCGTAGAGGGCCGCGGCGCCCTGGGCGTCCTTGGCGGTCAGCTCGAGGGCCCAGCTGCTGATGCCGTTGCACTGCGGGTAGTGCATGACGCTGGCCTGGTCGTAGCTGGTCAGCTCGCGGTAGTTGCTGTCCTCGAAGCAGGTGCCGGACTCGGGGCGGGTGTGCTCGTGGCGGAAGCCGAGGGTGTGGCCCAGCTCGTGGCGCAGCACGCCGAGGAGCGAGGGGTCGCCGCTGGTGGTGAAGGCGCTGTTGTCGATGAGGACGTTGCGGGTCGAGCGGCTCTGGGCGGGGAAGAAGGCGCGGGCGATGTAGGAGCCGCCGGCGTTGACCGGGTTGACGTCGAAGAGGACGTTGGAGTTGCTCGAGGTGCAGCTGGTGTCCTGGGCGGTGACGTGGACGTACTTCACGTTGGCCACGGCGGTCCAGGCGCTGGTCGCGTCGGCCATGGCCTGGACCACCTGGGCGTAGCGGGTGCCGAAGGCGGTCTTGTTCACGCAGTAGGTGATGTTGAGCTTCTGCGTGGCGTTCCACTTGTCGTCGGCGCCGTTGATGGTGTTGACGATGAGGGCGTCGCCGTGGGCCACGTGGTTCTCGTAGAACTCGCGCAGGTTCTTCTCGCCGACGATCGGTGTGTCACCGTCGACGACGTACACGTTGGTGCCCGGCTCCTGGTAGATGCGCGAGTTGAACTGCTCCCAGGTCAGGCCGGCGTGGCCGACGCTGGCCGACTCGTTCTCGACCACCATGCCCTCGCCGCAGCCCGTCAGCCCGACCACCGCCACCACCACCATCGCCGCCATCAGGATTCGCTGGGTCATCATGGGCTGCCTCGTGGTTGCATTGTCCGACACGGCTACAAGGCAGGAGGCGTGCCAGCGGCTAAGTCCTTGATTTCAGGAATGACCACCTTGGTGTACACCCCTCACAATGGGACGCGGACGCGCGCGACGACTGTAAAGGCAGAATGCATAGCGGCCGATTATTGAGAGCTTCTGCCAGCCAAATCGTGCACTTAGCTCCGCATCGTCGAGGCGACCTCTCTTCGGACATGGCGACCGAAACGCGGACAGTCGGCAGCAGGCTGCTTCTCTTTCGGGCAGAGGCGTCTCCGTTTCGGACGCCGGAGCAAGCGTGCGCAGGTGAACGGTGAACTCAACGCACGTCGGGCGCGGCACGCGGCCAGAAGCGCCAGCCGATCAGCCAGGGACGCTGGAATGCGCTGGGAAGCGGCGGGCCGGCTACAGCCCTGCGTCGCCGCAGTGGAGCTGGGTCGTGAACTCGGACTCGGTGATCCCCTCGGAGGCGACGCCTGCATTCTTGAGCAGGCTGCCGTCACGACGGAAGAAGCCCTGGTTCAGCACGACCGCGTAGTCGTCGGCCTCGACGATGAAGAAGTAGCCTTCGGACTTGCCGGCGGCGGTCTGGAGCGGCCCCTGGATGGACGTTCCGTCGCCGCTGACGCAGCCCACGAAGAGGACGCTCACCTTGCCCTTGAGAGGGCCCTTCAGGACGCGCTTGATGTCGAGCTGCACCGGGGTGGCGACGGTGTCCGGGAAGCCCGCGAGGTCGACGACGCGCGACGTGTTGGACCACGCTTCGATGGTCGCCTCGACCACCACGTCCGCGCCGGCCAAGCTGCACATCGACACCGGGTCGCCCACGCCCTTGGGGCAGACGACGGTGGGGGGCGAGCTGGTCGAGCACCCGGCGATGATGAGGATCGAGGCGAAGAGGATCGGGGCGAGTCGGGTCATTTGCGGCGTACTCTAACCCGCCCCCGCCCCGCGTGCCTCTAGCGCGCGAGCGCGGCGGCGACCCGGTCGTAGGCCACGAGCAGCTCCGCCTCGGTGGCGTACTCGGAGCAACGGTAGAGCTGGCGGTCGTCCTCGGGGGACAGGAAGCGCGCCAGGCGGCTGAAGTTGAGCTCGAGCAGCAGGCGCACGCGGCCGCGCCGGTCCGCTCGCAGCGCCCTCACCGTCCCCTGCTCCGTGCTCTGCTCGCGGACCACTTCGGCCTTGGACACCACTCGCTCGGTCATGTGCGTTGCCTCCAGGAACCTCGACTGGAGGGCAGCCTAGCAACCGGGTCCGACATTCCTTGTGGCCCCAACGACCGCCACGTAGAAGAGGGCCCGTGGATCGCATGCTCGTCATCCTGCGCAAGGAGCTTCGCGAGGTCCTGGGAAACCGGATGCTCGTCGGCTCGCTCGCCAGCCTCCCGCTGACGATGGTGGGCGTCAGCCTCGCCGTCCTGGCGACCTACGTGAACGCGGACGACGCCACGGTCCAGGCGATGACGCACTGGTACGCGCCGGAGGCGAGGGGCCAGGCGGCGCTCGGCGCGCTGCTGGAGAAGACCTTGCGCAACTCGGTGGGCTTCTTCCTGGCGATGCCCGCGTTCCTCCCGGTGCTCATCGCCAGCCAGTCGGTGGCCGGCGAGAAGGAGCGGCGAACCCTCGAGCCGCTGCTGGCGACACCGGTCACGGCGCTGGACGTGGTGCTGGCCAAGAGCCTGGCGGCGGTCATCCCGGCCATGCTCATCACCCTGGTCGCCTTCGCCGCCTTCGCCGTCGGCGCCGACCTCTTGTGCGCCAAGGCCCTGGGCCGCTGGCCGCTGCCGGACGCGCACTTCGCCTTCTGCCTGCTGGTGCTCGCCCCGCTGCTCTCCTTCTTCGCCAACTGCGTCTCGGTGACCATCAGCGCCCGCGTCGGGGACATCCGGCTCGCCCAGTCGCTCGCCGGCCTGACGGTGATGCCCATCTTCAGCGTGCTGGCGCTCCAGTTCGCGGGCCTGCTGACCCTCGGCGGCTGGGCCTACCCGGCGGCCGCGGTCGTCGCCCTGGTCCTCGACCTGGCCCTGCTGCGGCTGGCGGTTTCGATGTTCGACCGGGACCGCCTGCTGACGCGCTGGGCGTGACTGACGGAGAGGCGTCGCGCGCTACCTGCGCGCGGCGGAATCGGCCACCGCGCAGCCCCTCTGGCGCCCTGTTGGCAGGAGCCCGGAGCCCGAGGCCGGGAGCCTGGATCGCCGTTTGCTACGGCCAACCAGCGCACGTTAGGATTTGCCCCTCAGGGCAACTCAAGGAGACATGAAATGGGGATCTTCAGTTCCATCGCCAACGAGGCCAAGCGCAACTTCGTCGCCCGACCCGACGAAGCCAAGGGCGACATCATCTACAAGTTCCCGGAGCACAACATCCGGATGATGACCCAGCTGACCTGCCAGCCGGACGAGCTGGCGATCTTCGTCAGCGAGGGCAAGGTCAAGGGCAAGCTCGGGCCCGGCGGGACGTACTCGCTGGACACCAAGAACATCCCATTCCTCTCCGCGCTGCTCGAGAAGGCGACCGGCGGCAACCTGTTCATCGCCGAGATCTTCTTCGTCTCCACCCGCGTGGTCCCCAACATCAAGTTCGGCGGCTCGCTCGGCTCGGTCACCGACAACGTGACGCAGATGATGTGCGACGCGATGGTCTTCGGCGACTTCTCGGTGCAGGTCACCGACCCCGAGAAGCTGCTCTTCGGACTGGTGGGCTCGGGCACGCAGCTGCAGACCGGCAACGCGTTCCTGGAGTGGTTCAAGAACATCCTGCTCAAGTACCTCTCCGACGCCGTCGGCGAGCTGGGCGAGACCAAGGGCTGGTCGCTCAACAAGATGATCAGCCCGCACTTCAAGCTGGAGCTGCAGAAGGCGCTGCTCGAGCAGATCAAGGAAGAGGTCGACGCCCAGGGCATCAAGGTCCTGTCCTTCGGCAACTTCGTCCTGTCGATCAGCGACGAGGACAAGGCGGCGCTCAACGAAAAGAACATGGCCATCGCCGACGACCAGCGGCGCATGAACCTGGCGCAGAACCCGGCCTTCATGACCGTGGCGCAGGCAGAGATGATGCGCAACGCGGGCAAGGGCATGGCCAAGGGCGGCGAGGGCGCCGGCGCGGCCATGTCCGGCATGGGCATGGGCATGGGCTTCCAGATGGCCAACATGTTCGGCCAGCAGCAGCAGCAACAGCAGCAGGCCCAGCAGCAACAGCAGATGCCGCAGCAGCCGGCGCCGGGGCAGGTCAAGTGCCCCGCCTGCAGCCAGATGAGCGCGGCCGGCAAGTTCTGCATGAACTGCGGCAAGCCGCTGGGAGCCAAGTGCGACTGCGGCGCCGACCTGGCCCCGGGCGCCAAGTTCTGCGCGAGCTGCGGCAAGCCCGCCGCGGGCGCCGGCCCCAAGAAGTGCGAGTGCGGCACCGAGATCGCCCCGGGCGGCAAGTTCTGCCCGAATTGCGGCAAGCCGGCGTGATGAACGCATCGACTCGCTAGCTTGAAACGGCGGGGCCTGCGAGCAGGCCCCGCCGTCCTTTTGGAGAGCCCATGCAGCGCGAGCGGCGACAAGCGAAGCGACATCCATTGGAGATCACCATCGAGATCTCCATCGGGAAGGACCTCCTCTTCCAGGCCACCCGGGACGTCTCCCGGACCGGCGCCTTCCTGGAGCGCGCCATCCCGTACAAGGTGGGCACCAAGGCCAAGCTCAAGATCCTGTTGCCGGACGGCGGGGCGCCCATCGTGTGCAAGGGCGAGGTCGTGAACATCCCCGACACCGCCGAGGTCGGCATGGGCCTGAAGTTCCTGGACATCGCGGAAGCGGACCAGCGGCGCATCGAGATCATGGGCGTCGGCATGAGCTCGGACGGCGAGACGATCATCTCTTAGGCGTTCGGCAGCGGCGGTGAGCCAGGGAGGGAGCCGTGGCGAAGTTCGAGTCGTTCACGCCTGCGAAGCTCAAGAAGCTGGCGGGCGCGCAGTTCTCGTCGCTGGTCATCGCGGAGATCGGCCGGGCCAAGGCGCGCATCCACGAGCTGGAGCGGACCTATCCCTCGGCCGGCCGCGAGGAGATCGCGACCCGGCTGATCGACGACAAGAAGACCCTGGCGTCGACCGGCGGCGCGGTGAGCGGCCTGTTCGGCCTCGTCTCGGTGCCGCTGGACCTGGTCTTCGTGACCTACCTGCAGATCGCGCTGCTGGTCAGCATCGCGGTGCTGCACAAGGTCAACCTCAAGTCCGAGCGCGCGCAGGACGAGCTGCTCGACCTGCTCGGGTACGCCAACGGCGCGGGACCGGTGATGCGCGCAGGGCCGAAGGTGGTGGGCCGCATCGCCATCGCGCTCTTCCAGCGCGGCGGGCTGCCGTGGCTGGGGCGGGCGGTGCCAGTCATCGCCTCGCCGCTGACCGCGTACCTGAACAACCGCGCGCTCAAGCGCGTGGGCGACGAGGCGATGCGCTTCTACTCCAAGGAAGGCAAGAAGCAGAAGGCGGACGACCAGTAGCGTCCGGCCTCCGTGCCGGGTCGGTCGGTCGGTCGGTCGGTCCGCCGCCGCCGATCACCGCAACCCCGGCGCCTCGTGCCCGCTGCGGGCCACGTACTCCAGGTATCCGCCGCCGTAGACGTGCGACCCCTCCGGCGTCAGCTCCAGCACCCGGTTCGACAGCGCGGCCAGGAAGTGCCGGTCGTGGGAGACGAAGAGCATCGTCCCCTCGAAGTCGCGCAGCGCCTCCACCAGCATCTCGCGCGTCGCCATGTCCAGGTGGTTGGTCGGCTCGTCGAGGACCAGGAAGTTCGGGGGGTCGAAGAGCATCCGCGCCAGGACCAGCCGCGCCTTCTCGCCGCCCGACAGGATCCGGCAGGGCTTGTCCACCTCGTCGCCCGAGAAGCCGAAGCAGCCGGCCAGCGTCTTGAGCGAGCCGATGGAGGCCTTGGGGAAGGCGTCCTCCAGCGTGTTCCAGACGGTGTTCTCCGGCTTGAGCAGGTCCATGGCGTGCTGCGCGAAGTAGCCCATCTTCACGCTCCCGCCGACGGCCACCTCCCCGGTGTCGGGCTGCGCGGACCCGGCGATCAGCTTGAGCAGCGTGGACTTGCCCGCGCCGTTGACGCCCATCACGCACCAGCGCTCGCGGCGGCGGACCAGGAAGTCGAAGGCGTCGTAGATGACGTTGTCGCCGTAGGCCTTGTCCACCTTCGCCAGGCGCGCCACGTCCTCGCCGGAGCGCGGGGAGGGCTGGAACTCGAAGCGCAGCGTCTTGCGCCTGCGCGGCGGCTCGACCTTCTCGATCTTCTCGAGCTTCTTCACGCGCGACTGCACCTGCGCCGCCTTGGCCGCCTGCGCCTTGAAGCGCGCGATGAACTCCATCTCCTTGGCGAGCATGGCCTGCTGGCGCTGGTACTGCGCCTCGGCCTGCGCCTCGTTGAGCGCGCGCTGCTTCTCGTAGAAGTCGTAGTTGCCGGTGTAGCTGGTCAGCTCGCCACCGTCGATCTCCACGATGCGGCTGACGACCCGGTTCATGAACTCGCGATCGTGCGAGGTCATCCACACCGCGCCCTCGTAGCCCTTGAGGAAGCCTTCGAGCCAGATGATCGACTCGATGTCGAGGTGGTTGGTGGGCTCGTCGAGCAGCATCGCGTCGGGCCGCATCAGGAGGATGCGCGCCAGCGCCACGCGCATCTTCCACCCGCCCGAGAGCGCGCTCACGTCGCCGTCCATCATCGAGGCGGAGAAGCCCAGGCCCGCGAGGATCTCGCGCGCCCGCGACTCGAGCCCGTAGCCGCCCAGCTCGTCGAAGCGCGCCTGCACGTCGCCGAAGCGCTCGATGAGCTTCTCCATCTCGTCGGCCCGCTCGGGGTCCGCCATGGCGTGCTCGAGCTCGTGCAGCTCGTGGGCGACCGCCGAGACCGGCCCGGCGCCGTCCATGGTCTCCTCGACGGAGGTCTTGCCGCTCATCTCGCCGACGTCCTGGCTGAAGTAGCCGACGGTCACGCCGCGGTCGATGGAGACCTGGCCCTCGTCCGGCGCCTCGTCGCGGACGATCATCCGGAAGATCGTGGACTTGCCGGCGCCGTTCGGGCCGACGAGGCCGACCTTCTCGCCGCGGTGGATGGCGGCGGTCGCTTCCACGAAGAGGAGCTGCTTGCCATGCTGCTTGCTGATTCGGTCGATGCGGATCACGGGTGCCTTCGGTCCTTGGGCTGCTCTTGAGGAGCCGAAGCTTCTAACCCAGAGCGGGCCGAAGATCCTGTCTTTGCTTCAGCAGTCCCCGCACCAGCCGCCGCAGCCGTCGTCGCCGCAGCCCCAGGAGCAGTCGGGGGTGCACTCGTCTTCCCAGCAGTCCCCACACCAGCCGCCGCAGCCGTCGTCCCCGCAGCCCCAGGAGCAGTCGGGCACGCAGCTCTCGGTCGTCTGCCAGCAGGTCCCGCCGAAGCACGTCTCGCCCCAGCCGCAGTCGCCGCACCAGCCGCCGCAGCCGTCGTCGCCACACTCGCCGCAGGAAGGGACGCACGCCGGCTCCTCTTCGGTCGCCCAGCAGGTGCCGCCGAAGCAGTCCTCTCCCCAGCCGCAGCTGCCGCACCAGCCGCCGCACCCGTCGTCCCCACACTCGCCACACGAGGGGTAGCAGACGGAGTCGCCGACGCACTGGCCGCTCTCGCAGGTGCCGTACTCGCAGGTGCCGCAGGACCCCCCGCAGCCGTCGCCGCCGCAGGCCAGGCCGTCGCACTTGGGGAAGCACTGGTAGCCGTGGATCGGGCCGGAAGGGCTGCCGTAGTGGGGCTCGACGACCTCGAACTCGCAGCCCGCGAGCGCGGCCAGCAGGATCGCCAGGTGCCAGGTCCTCATGGGTGCCCTCCGCGCGACGTGAGGTGGTCGATGGAGGGACCCGCCGCGCCGCCCGGAGGTTAGGCGGACGCCAGGACGCGGGCTCGCCGTTTCGAGAGGATCTGCGAATGGCTTTCGGCCCGGCGCCGTCCTCCTGGCACCATCCGTTCCCGGTCGGCTAAGGTCAGACGCATGCAGGCCACCCCACTCCTCGTCGCCCTCGCGCTCGCTGCCGCTGCCGCTGCGCCGCCTCCCGCTCCGGCTCCTGCTGCCGGTGCGGCTCCGGCGCTCGACTGCGGCGACTTCACCTGCCGCCACTTCGACAAGCCCGCCAAGGCCTTCGCGGCGGTGATGGAGTCCAAGCCTCTGGTGCTGGGGCTGGGCGAGTACCACGAAATCGAGGGCGGGCCGAAGGTGAAGTCCGCCATCAAGCGCTTCACCGAGTCGATGCTGCCGCTGCTCAAGGGCAAGGCCAGCGACCTCATCGCCGAGACGTGGATCACCAACGGCAACTGCGGCAAGGCGGAGGTGGAGGCCAAGGAGCAGATCGAGAAGGAGTCCGAGCGCCCGGCGACCACCGAGGACGAGGTCGTCACCATGCTCAAGAAGGGCAGCTCGCTCGACATCGCGCCGCACATCCTCACCCTGGAGTGCGAGGACTACGAGGACCTGCTCGACGACAAACGCGAGATAGACAACGTGAAGCTCTTGGAGATGGTCACGCGCCTGCTGCGAGAGAAGGCGGAGACGCTCAGCGAGAAGCAGGGCAAGGACGGCAAGGCGGTCGTCATCTACGGCGGCGCGCTGCACAACGACCTGTCGCCTTCGGAGGAGCTGGCGAGCTTCAGCTTCGGCCCCGAGCTCAAGAAGTCGACCGGCGGCCGCTACGTCCAGCTGGGGCTCTACGTGCCGGAGCTCATCGAGCGCGACGAGGAGACCAAGCAGGCCGCGTGGTACCCGTTCTTCCTCAAGCACGTCTCGACGACCAAGACCTTGCTCATCACGCTGGCCCCCGACGCCCACCTGCTCATCTTCCCGCGCTCGGCCCAGGCCAAGCCCCAAGCCAAGCTCCAGGCCAAGCCAGCGCCGCCCGCCAAGCGGTGAATTCGGCCTGCGGTTGGCGGTTGCCGCCCCCGCCCCGGCCCCCGCTCGAGCGCATAGGCTCTGGTATCGACACCAGAGACTCGGCGCCAAAGCCGGGCACCGCCCTTGCTTGTCCGGCAGCACCCCGCTCCGGAGGAACCCGATGACCCGATGCCCCGCTGATGGCGCCCTGCTCTACCGCCGAGTCGTCGGCGGCGTCACCCTGGACGGCTGCCCTTGCTGCGGAGGCTCCTGGTTCGACCAGAGCGAGCTGCAGACGCTGTCCAAGGACCCGGTGGGCCTGAAGATGGTCGACGATGCCTTCCCTCCGGGAGTTTCGCCTTCGGCGGGCGGGCCGACGGGCGAGTGCCCGAAGTGCAGCCAGGCGTTGAGCGCCTTCGAGTTCTCGAGCTACCGCGGCATCCGCCTGGAGCGCTGCAAGGCCTGCAGCGGCATCTGGATGGCCCACGGCAAGCCGACCGAGTTCGCCGCGCAGCTCGCCCCGGGCGCGGCCCCCGAGCTGGTGCCGCCCTCCGACAGCCCCTCGCCCTCCGTCGCCGCGCGCTTCGGCCCGGTGAGCGCCTCGGGCCTGGCCGCCGCGGCTGCGGTCGGTCCGGCGGCCGGCGCGATGGCCGCCTCGGCCCGCTTCGCTCCGCGGGTCGCTCCCGCCGGCGATCCCACGAGCACCGCCCACCTGCCTCTGGTCCGCGGCGTCGTGGTGGGCAGCTATGACCGCTCGCCCGGCTTCTTCGGGAGCCTCTCGCGGGGCCTGCGGTTCATCCAGGGCGCCTACCAGCTTGCCCTGCAGAGCCCTCGCCTGCTCCTGCCGATGGCGCTGGGCGCGGGAGCGCAGCTGCTCCTCGCCGGTGCGTTCATCGCCTGGTTCTTCATCCTCTCGAAGGCGGGCGTGCCGATGGGCGGCCGCGGCCACCAGCACCTCGAAGGGGGCAGCATCGCCCTGGCCTTGATCGGCGGCGGCGTGGGCCTGGTGGCGGCGCTGGGCAACATGGCCGTCCTGGGGATGACCGTGAGCATGGTGGACGCCTGGCTGAAGGGGCTGGAGCCCAGCCTCGGCAACGCCTGGCGCGACGTGCTCAAGAACGCGGGCGCGGTGTTCGCCATGGCCGCGATCACCACGGTGGTGAACATGCTGACCAGCGGCCGCGACGGCCGGAAGGGCCTCATCGGCGGGCTCGTCGACGCCGCGTGGAAGGTGCTCGCCTGCCTCCTGATGCCGGTCATCATGATCGAGGACGTGGGCTTCGGGACGGCGCTCAAGCGGGCCAAGGAGATCCACGGCCGCGGGCTGCTGCAGATCGCCGTGGGCGAGGTCGGGCTGCGCGCCATCACCGGCATCTGCGCCATGGTCGTCCTGGCGGGCCTCGGGCTGCTCGCGGCGGTGCTGGTGCCGATGGGCATCGCCGGCATCGTGGCGCTGGTCTCCATCGCCGCGGTGCTGCTGACGTCGCTGGGCATCCTCAACGCCTTCGCCCGCGGCGCCTACTACACCTGCCTCTACCTCTGGGCCGTCGAGGTCGAGCGGGCGGGCGACCCGGCGCGCGCCCTGGTCCCGGCCCCGCTGGCGGCCGCGCTCGTGGGCTGAGCCAGGCGAGATAGGCTCCGGGGCGTGCTCGGATTGAAGCTACAGGTGGTGCTGGAAGTCCGGCTCCACCATGCCGCGCGCGGGGTGCACGACCACCGCGAGCGGGTCTTCCTGACCAAGAAGCGCGGCGAGTCGCTCGACCACGTGCTGATGAAGCTCCTCTCCTGGCTGCTCTTCTACCACCCGGACCTGCGCATCGAGGTCTCGGCGGACCAGCACTACAAGCCCGACCTCGTCCGCTTCGACGAGCGCGGCGCGCCGCTGCAGTGGGTCGACTGCGGGCAGACCGCCCTCAAGAAGCTCGACCGCATCGCCAGCAAGAACCGCAAGACGCTCATCGACATCGTCAAGCCCACCGAGCGCGAGCTGCGCCTGTTCAAGGACGCCGCCGACTCGAAGGTCTCCCGGCCGGAGCGGGTGCGCTACTTCGCCTTCCGCGACGGCTTCCTGAACGAGCTGGCCGAGCTGATCCACACGCGGCACGAGGTCGAGGCCACCGTCCGGGGCGACGCCGAGGCCATCGAGCTGGTGGTCGACGGGGTGGCCGTCTCCAGCCCGGTCATCCGGCTGTGAACAACCCGGCACGGAGTCCGGGAGCTACTGGTATTCTCCGTGCGTGCGTCACGTCGTCTTCCGCATCGGTACCGAGCGATACGGCCTGCCCCTGGCGGCCGTGCGCGAGGTCGTGCCCCCGGCGAGCATGTCGCTGGTGCCCCGGGCCCCGGGAGCCGTCCGCGGGATCATGAACCTGCGCGGGCGCGTGGTGACCGTGGTGGAGCTCGCCGGGCTGCTGGGCCTGTCGGTGGAGCAGCCCCCGGACGGCGGCAAGGTGCTCATCCTCGACCGCGGCCGGCGCGACCTCGGCCTGCAGGTCACGGGCATCGACGGCATCCACACCCTGGAGAACATCACCCCGGCGCCCGGCGAGGCGCTGGCCTCGGTGAAGGGCGTCGCCCGGCAGGCCAACGGCGCGGTCACCGTGCTGGACGCCGACGGCCTGGAGAAGCAGATCGTCGGGCTGGTGCGGCCGGTCCGCTAGCTCTTCTGCTCGCCCGTCGCCTTGGCCTGCTCGCCGCCCGCCGACTCCGCCTTGGGCTCGACCTTGACCGGGTCTTCCTTCTTCTTGCGCCCGCCGAGGACGACCAGCACGGCCACGCCGGTGCAGACGAGCATGTCGGCGACGTTGAAGTTCGGCCACTGGAAGCCGCCGTGCCAGTAGATGAAGTCGCGCACGTAGCCGAAGCGCACGCGGTCGACGATGTTCCCCGCCGCGCCGCAGATGGTCATCGCGAAGCCCACCTGGCTGGGCAGGTCCTCGCTGCGCAGCATGGCGACGATGAGCGCGACCGTCAGCGCCGAGGTCAGGCCGATGAGCACCCACACCTTGACCGACTCGGGCAGCTGGTTGCCCAGGCCGAAGGCCGCGTTGCGGTTCTCGACGTAGACGAACGACAGGGCGCGGTCGATGACGGTCAGCGGGGAACCGGGCAGGCGGGCGGCCGCCCAGGCCTTGCTCCACTGATCCAGCCAGAGACCGACCGCACAGAAGGCGGTGGCGAGGGCGACGTTTCGGGGGCTCATCTTGATCATGGCGGTCACGGCTTTATGGGGCAGAGGCCCGGAAATGGCAACGAAAACGCGGGTCAGCGGCTTCGGGCCGCCCCTCACCCGGGGTCGCACAGATGCAGACTCCAGCTTGAGAGCGCCATTTGAGCGTGCTAGTTTCGCCGCTTCTTGTGGTCTGGAGGCCCGCGATGGCGAAGCGCATTCTCATCGTCGACGACGCCATCTTCATGCGCAACATGATCAAGGACATCTTCGCCTCCGGCGGCTTCGAAGTCGTGGGCGAGGCGGCCAATGGCCTGGAAGCGGTCGAGCGCTACAAGGAGCTCAAGCCCGACCTCACGACCATGGACATCGTCATGCCGTTCAAGAGCGGCATCGAGGCCACCCGGGAGATCGTCAAGCTCGACGGGGACGCCCTGATCGTGATGTGCAGCGCGCTGGGACAGGAGTCGCTGGTCATGGAGGCCATCGAGGCCGGCGCCAGCGACTTCATCGTCAAGCCCTTCAAGGCCGAGGACGTGCTCGCGGTCGTCAAGAAGGTCCTCGGGGCCTAGCAGCCTCACGCACCAGACGGGCTCCGGCGGGTCCGGTCCATGCCCATCGACATGTCGAAGTACCTCGGGCTGTTCGCGTCCGAGGCCCAGGAGCACCTCGAGGGCCTCGCCCGGGAGCTCGTGCGCGTCGAGAAGGAGCACGGCCGCGAGTCGGTGGACGCCATGTTCCGCCACGCCCACTCGGTCAAGGGCATGGCCGCCTCCATGGGCTTCGAGCAGATCGCCGTCCTCGCCCACCGGGTCGAGGACCTGGTCGACAAGCTGCGCGCGAAGCCCGAGGCGCTCACCGCCGACACCACCGACGTCCTGCTCGCCGCCGCCGACCAGCTGCAGGCGATGGTGAAGGCCGCCGGCGCCGGGGTGCCCGGGCCCGACGCCGCCCCGCTCATCGCCAAGCTCTCCGAGCGGCTGGTCGCGCTGACCGGGCAGGCGCCCGGACCGACCCGGGTGGTCCCCGCGGTCGCCACCGCCGAGCCCGCGCCCGCCGTCGCCGCGCCGCCGCCCGAGCCGCAGGGCTCCTCGGCGATGCCGCCCCACCTGAACGTGCGGGTCAAGATCGCCCCGGCGTGCCCGGTGCCCGGCGTGCGCGGCTTCCTGGTGCACAAGAAGCTGGCCGCGCTGGGCAACGTCTTCGCCGTCCACCCGCCGCTCGAGGACCTCAAGGCCGGCCGCATCCCGGACGGAGTGCTCTCGCTGGAGCTGGAGGTGCAGGGCACCCACGGCGCCGAGAGCGTGAAGAAGGCGCTGTCCACGGTGGCCGACCTGGAGTCGGTGGAGGTCTCCTCGCTCGAGCAGCGCTCCTCGCCTCCGCCGCCCAAGCCGGCCGAGCCCGAGGCCCCCAAGGCGGTGGGCGTCGAGCCGGCGCGCACGGTGCGCGTCAAGACCGAGATGCTCGACTACTTCCTGGAGGCCGCCGGCGAGCTCCTGCTGGCCGTCGCCCACCTGCGCGAGGTGACCAAGGCCCTGCCCGAGACCCACAAAGGTCCGGTGGAGGGCGGCGTCGACCGGCTGCGGACCATCATCAAGGACCTGCACGACAAGGTGATGAGCGTGCGCATGACGCCGCTCTCCCTCATCACCGACCGGCTGCCGCGCGCGGCCCGCGACATCGCCCGCAAGAAGGGCCGCGAGGTGGACTTGGTCATCGCCGGCGCGGAGATCGAGCTCGACCGCGCCATCCTCGACGAGCTGGCCGACCCGCTGCTGCACATCCTGCGCAACTGCATCGACCACGGGGTGGAGTCGCCGGAGGAGCGCGAGGCGGCGGGCAAGGGCCCGCGGGGCCGCATCGTCGTCGCCGCCCGCCGCGACCGCGACCGGGTGCTCCTGGAGATCGAGGACGACGGCCGGGGCATGGACGCCGGCAAGCTCAAGGCCGCGGCCATCGAGCGCGGGTTCGTCACCGAGGAGGCCGCCGCGGCGATGACCGACCGCGAGGCCTTCCTGCTCGCCTGCCTGCCGGGCGTCTCCACCGCCCCCGAGGTCACCGACGTCTCCGGGCGCGGCGTGGGCATGGACGCGGTCAAGCGCGGCGTCGAGCAGGTCGGCGGGACCCTGGACATCGACTCCAACCGCGGGCGGGGGACGCGCTTCACGCTGCGGCTGCCGCTCACGGTGGCGGTGGTGAACGTCCTGCTGGTCGGCGTCGGGCGCGAGGTCTTCGGGCTGCCCATCGCCAAGGTGCGCGCGGTGGTCGAGGTCGACCCGGCCCAGCTGACCCGGAGCCGCAACGCCCCGATGCTGTCCCACAACGGGGCCATGCTGCCCGTGCACGTGCTGAGCGGCCTGTTGGGCCTGGTGCGCCAGGCGTCGACCGGGGTCAAGCCGCACGTGGTGCTCGAGGCGGACCCCGGGGCCCTGGCGCTGGAGGTCGACCGGCTGCTGGGCCAGGAGGAGGCGGTGCTCAAGCCCGTCTCCCGGCCGCTGGACCTGATCCCCGGGCTGTCCGGCGTGACCATCCTGGGCACCGGCCGGCCCATCTTCATCCTGGACGTGCCGCGGCTGGTGGCGCCCTGAGCGCGAGCCCGCCTAAGGCGGCGGCACGTAGGTCATGACGGCGCCCTTCGCGCCCACCGCCACGACCAGGCTCGGGACCCCGTCGATGGCGATCATGTCGTCGAAGACCTTGCCCGAAGCGACCGGGGTCACCGTCGTGCCGTCGGTGTAGGCCAGGTAGCCGCCAACTCCGGCGATCCAGACGTCGTTGTCCGCGCGTCCCCAGACCGCGGCGGCGGCTCGCGTGGTGACGAGGTCCACGCAGTCCAGCCAGAGCGCCCCGGCGTCGGCGTTCGAGGTCCTGCACTTGAGGACGTACATCTTGTTGAACGCGCCGTTCATGTCGGTCCCGGCGATGTACCGGACGTCGCCAAACACCTTCACGGACTTGAAGTAGTCGCCGATGCCGTTGGTGCCTCTCTTCGCGGAGACCTTGTTGAAGTCCGGCTCGAACCGGACGACCAGCCCGCTGTTGCCCACCATCGTGAGGTGGCCGAGGTCGGGGCCGTCGACGGCGTGGGCGCTCAGCCCGGAGATGTAGCCGCCCGCGTTGTCCGTCCAGGTCGTGCCGTTGAGCTTCGCGGCTTCGCAGTTGGACTCGGCGACCAGGGCCTCCTGGTCGCTTCCCACCCAGCCCCCGTGGATCGGGTAGTCGGCGACGTGGGCCACCTGGAACGCGGGCCCGGCGGAGGCCCTCTTCTCGAAGATCCTCTTCTGCTGGTCGCTCGCGACCATCACGTAGCCAGGGACGGCGCGGACGACCGTGAGGGTGTCGATGGCCGCGTCCTTGCTGCCGCCGTCCCAGGGGCCGACCACGTCCACGGCCTTCCACCCCGTGCCGTCCCAGTGCTGGGCCATGCCGTTCTTTCCGACCACCCAGACGTCCGTCTCGCTGACGACGGAGACCGCGAGCGGCTCGCCGTCGAGTTGGTGGTAGCAGACCGACGCGTCACCGCAGTTGTGGATCGACGTGGGGATGGCCGCGGCGTCGAGCCCGGCCGCCGTCGCGTCCAGCCCCGGAAGGCCCGCATCCTGCGCCGGCAGCGCCGCGTCCGCGCCCGGGCCGACGCCGGTGTCCTCTCCGGTGATCGGCCCTCCATCGGGAACGCCGACGCCGCCGGTGTCCTCGGCGGTCACGGCCCCGGTGTCACCCGCCAACTCCCGCGCGTCCATGGCGGAGGCGGAGCCGTCCTTGTCCTCCACGACCGAACCATCCGTCTCCGGCTGTGTGCCCCGCTCCTGGCAGGTGCCGTTCACGCACTCGAGAGTGCCGCCACACTCGCCGTTGCCGCCGCACTGGGTCCCAGTCCAGTCGAGGAGCCAGCCGGTGCACGACGAAGCGACGCCGAGGAGGGTCGCCACGGCGAGCAGCAGGATTCGCGTCCGCAGGGTGCGCTCCATGGCTAGAAGCTCCCCGCGGCGCAGACCGCTGCGCCGCCGCCGTTGAGCGGGGCAATCCCCACCATCGTCGTCGAGGAGGCGGACGGGGCCACCGCGGCCCAGATGACGCCTGCGGCGAGCGCGGCGAGCCCGACCCCGGCGGTGATGATGCCCGCGCTGGCCCGCAGATCGGCCTCCTGGTACTTGAGGTCGCTCTTCTGCGCCACGGTCACGCCGGTGGTCACGCCGCCCGCGATGAGCGCCGCGCCGCCGATGCCCATCACCACGAAGGGAATCGGGCCGGACGAGGAGGAGGTCTGCTTGCTCGCGGTGCCCACGCTCGAGGTGGGCTCCGGGGATGCCGGGACGGGCTTGCCGTCGAGCATCAACAGGACGTTCTGGAGCATGCGCCGGCCCAGATCCGTGAGCACCTCCGGGGTGTCCACCTCGGCGCCATCGCGCGCGGCGATCTTCGACCTCCTCACGTCGGCGAGCTTGAGGTCCAGGCGGAAGCGGGTGCCCAGCTTGCCCATGGTCCCCAGGAGCAGGTAGTCGCAGCCGATGGCCCCGCCGATCTCCGCCAGGCAGGAACCGTCGGAGCAACCCAGCAGCTGCTTCTTCTTCTCGAAGCCGAGCATGGCCGTCAGCTCGCTCTCGCCCATCACCTCGAACCGGCCGGCCTTCGCGAGATCCGTGGTGATGGCCTCGGTGAGCGAAGCCGCGATCCGGGCGGTGGACTCGTCCACCGGCTTGATGGCCAACACGACCAGCTTCGGCTTCTTCTCGGCGGCGGCGGACGCCGGACTGGCCGCTCCCATCGCCCAGCAGGTTCCCAGCGCAGCCAGGACTCGAACGAATCTCATGGAAAGGCGTTCTCCAGCGAGGATGAACGTATGGGGTTCGATAGTACCTTCAGTGTTCATGCCCGGCGAGGAGACGCCGGCCGCGACGCCGGTTCGTCCGTGGTCTCCGCATGGTAGGGAGGGCTTCCCCGCCGTCGCCACCGAGACTCGCGCGCGCTGATGACCAGAGTGAGTCTCACGCGCTGGCGCCCCCCGGCGAATCGACGGTGCGATACTACCGCCTCCGAATTCGTGAGCGCGAGGAAGGCACCGCGATGTGGTTCCCCAACAGGCCCCAGGCCACCGGCGCCGAACGCGCCATCCTTCGATTCCTTGCGCCGCCCGCGGTGCTGCTCGTCCTCGGCGCCCTCGCCTGGCAGAGCTGCACCTCGTTCAACCTCGAGCGAAGAGCCCAAAAGAACGTGCGGGCGGCCTGTGTCGCCTCGGGGCTTTCCGAGCCGGAGTGCAAGCTCAAGGTGAAGCAGCGCGGCGACCCGTGCTGGGAGCGCCACTACTTCCCCGGCCGCAAGGGCATCCAGCCCAACCTCAACGAGACGGCCTACCGCACCTGCATCCTCGAGACGGAGCCGGGGACTTCGCCGTCGCCGTCGCCTTCACCCTGACTTGCCCGCCAGCGCGGCGAGCGCGGCGGAGAGCACCTGCTTGAGCGGCACGTTCTTCTCGCGGGCCAGGCGCGCGCAGTCCTCGTACTCCGGCGTCGCATTGACGTCCGCTCCCGAGAGCATCCCGATCTTCACCTTCACCGGGCCCCAGGGCGTCTGGACGTCCTCGAAACGGCGCTCCAGCACGGCGCGCTCCACGGCGTGGACGCGCACGCCCAGGCTCGGGGTCTCGCGCAGGATCAGCTCGGTGAGGCACGCCCGCAGGGTCGCCGGCGCCAGCGCGCCCAGCACGTGCCCCGGCCGGCCCTTCTTCATCGTCACCGGCGCGATCCAGGCGTCCAGCGCCCCGGCCGCCAGCAGCCGATCGACCGCGTAGGCGAGGAGCTGCGGCGTGGCGTCGTCGAGGTTGGTCTCGAGCACGCAGGTCGCACCCTCGGTCGCGGCGGCGCGCCGTCCCAGGATCCCGCGCAGCACGTTCGGCCGGTCGGGGAAGTCCGCGGTCCCCACGCCGTAGCCCACGCGCTCGAGGGTCATCTCCGGGAACGGGCCCTGCTTCGTCAGCGCCTTGGCGATGGCCGCGCCGGTGGGCGTGGTCAGCTCGCCCTTGCCTTCGAAGCGCACGATGCGGTCGGTGAGGATCTGCAGGGTCGCCGGCGGCGGGATGGGCATCATCCCGTGCGCGCGCCGGCCGATGCCGCTGCCCATGGGAGGCGGCGCGCAGAAGACCTCGGGCGAGCCGAGCAGCTCGATGGCCAGCCCCGCGCCGATGGCGTCGACGATGCTGTCGATGGCGCCCACCTCGTGGAACTCGATCTCCTCGACCGGCCTGCCGTGGACCTTGGCCTCGGCCTCGGCGACCGCCTGGAAGACCGCCAGGCCGCGCTCCTTCACCCGCGGCGCCAGCCCGCTCTTCTCGATGAGCGCGCGGATGTCCTTCCAGGCGCGGTGGGCGTGGTGATCCTTGGCGGCGTCCAGCTTCACGTCGAGGTGCGTGCCCTCGATGCCGTGGCGCTGCGCGCGGCCGACCTCGAAGCGCCAGCCGCCGACGCCCAGCGAGCGCAGCCCCTCCTCGAGCGCCGCCTGGGGGACGCCCAGGTCCATCGCCAGCGCGAGGAACATGTCGCCGGCGATGCCGCCGATGGGCTCGAGGCACAGCGTGTCCGCCATCACTTCCTCGCGATCAGGGAGGCGTAGAAGCCGCCGCCGAAGCCGTTGTCGATGTTGACCACCGCGACGTTGGGCGAGCACGAGTTGAGCATGCCGAGCAGCGCCGCCACGCCGCCGAACGAGGCGCCGTAGCCCACCGAGGTCGGCACGGCGATCACCGGGATGCCCACCAGGCCGCCCACGGCGCTGCCCAGCGCGCCCTCCATCCCGGCGACGACGACCGCCGCCTTGGCCGTGCCGATGTCGTCCCGCCGCTTGAGCAGGCGGTGGATGCCGGCCACTCCCACGTCGAAGATGCGCACCACCTGGGCCCCGAGCGCCTCGGCGGTGACCGCGGCCTCCTCGGCCACCGGGATGTCGCTGGTGCCGGCGGTGACGACCGCCACCTTGCCCAGCTTCCTCACCTTGCGGTGGATGACGAACATGCGCGCTTGCGGGTAGTGCCGGCCCTCGGGCGCGGTGTCCAGGCACGCCGCCGCCTTGGCCTCGTCGATGCGGGTGACGATGACCACGCCGGGACGCTCGCGCAGCGCCCTGACGATGCCGGTGAGCTGCTCGACCGACTTGCTCTCGCCGAAGACGACCTCCGGGAACCCGCCGCGCAGCGGCCGGTGGAGGTCCAGGTTGGCGTAGCCCAGGTCGGCGAACGGGAGGTCCTTGAGCTGCGCGAACGCACCGTCGACCGGCACCTTGCCGGCCTTCACGTCGCGCAGCAGCTTGCGGAGTCGTGCTTGGTCCATGGCGCGCGAAGGTAACGGCAAAGCCCCGCCGCGCGCAACGGACCATCGGCGGGCGCTACTTCTTGCGCTCCACCTCGCCGGGGATGTTCCGCGGCTCGGGGTTGGGGATGCGGGGCTTGCCGCCGAACGCCCGGGCGAACGCCACCATGACCAGGACGAGGACGGTCCTGAGGAACTGGAACGGAAACGCGAGGATCGCCGTCGCGGCGCGACCCACGGTCACGGGCTGCTTCTGTCGCATGAAATGCTCCTGAGAGTGGAGGGGATCCGCTGGAAGGCCGCGGAGCCGCTCAACGCAGGAGCGCCCGGTGAGTCAGGTAGAGCCTGCCGGGCGGAGCCGGCCGCTGGCAGGGAAAGTTCCGCCGCCGCTGGGCCTGCGCGGCGACGAGGAGAGCGCGAGGTGGTGGATGCGGACGTCCCGCCGGCGCGCGGCTCGAGCGCACCTGCTGGACCTTCCGGGCCTTGCGCGCGGCCAGCTCGACCTGCGCCGCGACGTCGACCTGGGCCTGGGCGCGCAGCGGCACCGCGGACGTGCCGAGCGCGACGCACGCCAGGGCGAGCATCAGCCAGCGGGTGGCGCGGCGCCAGGCGGTCATGGCGTGCAAGATAGGGCCGAAAACGCCCCGGTCAAACCGCGGGTAGACTGTCGGCCCATGATCCGCGCCCCTTCCGCCCTCGTCCTGGCCCTCTGCGTCGGCTGCTTCGACCCGACCGGGGACGACTCTCCCCGCGACGCGTCGATGCCCGACGTCGGCGTCGCCGTCGACGCTGGACTGACCTGCCAGGCCTGCCGCCGCGACTGCACGGGCCGGGCGTGCGGCGACGACGGCTGTGGCGGGAGCTGCGGGAAGTGCGGCGTGGGCCAGGTCTGCCGGGTCGACCGCTGCGTCGACGAAGTCGACCCCTGCGCCTCGCTCGACTGCGGCCCCAACGGCAAGGGCGGCTCTTGCGGCGCCTGCCCCGGCGGCTACACCTGCAACGCCGCGGGCTACTGCATCCCGGACGGCGGCTGCGCCTCGCTCCCCGCCGGCGGCGCCTGCGTCGCCGGGAGTGTGACCTTCTGCGAGGGCGGCGCGGTCAGCCGCAAGTTCTGCCCCTACCGCAACTGCCAGGTCGATCCGGCCAGCGGGAAGGCCGGCTGCGCCCCGGCCACATGCATCCCCAACTGCTTCGGGCGCGGCTGCGGCGCCGACGGCTGCGGCGGGATCTGCGGCACGTGCTTGTCCGACGAGAAGTGCGACACGGATCTCGGGGCTTGCGTCCCGCCGTGCTCGCGAGTCTCGTCGGTCGGCATGTGCCAGGGCACGGCGCTCATCGCCTGCTTCGGCGGCCGGATGGAGAAGACGAGCTGCCTGGCGTTCGACCAAATCTGCGATCCGCACGGCTGCTCGTCGGCGGCCTGCCGGCCCGTGGACCGGATGACGCCGTGCATGGGCGTCTCCGCGGCGGGCTTCTGCCACGGCGACACGCTCTACTTCTGCTCGGGCCAGGCGGTCGTCACGCAGCGCTGCGCGGACGACGGGCAGCGCTGTGCGCGGGTCGCCGCGGACCGCTATGCCTGCGTGAAGTAGCCCGCGGAGGCCCCTTTTCAAGCGCCTGAAGTTCCTTTGGTTTTCGGGAGGCCCTGGCCGGGTTCGCGCCAAGCATCCGAATTTCCAGGCGAATCCGGCATTCGGCCCGCATCATTATATAGGCGAAGGGCCGCCCGCCCGTGGTAGACCGCGCTCATGGCACGCACCGAACCTTCCATCGTCGTCCGCCCCGCCCAGAAGTCCGACCTGCCGGCGCTCGGCCGCCTCGGCGCAGCGCTCGCCCGCGCGCATCACGAGTGGGATCCCGAGCGCTTCTTCCTCCCGGAGGCAGGCGCCCAGGGCTACTCGTGGTGGCTCGGCAAGGAGATGAAGAACCGGAAGGCGGTGGTGCTGGTCGCGCTGCGCGGGCGCAGGGTCGTCGGCTACGCGTACGGCCGGCTGGAGCCGCGCGACTGGAACCTGCTGCGCGACCAGTGCGGCGTCGGCGTGGACCTGATGGTCGATCCCAAGGAGCGCGGCCACGGTGCGGGGACGATGCTGGGCCAGGCGCTGCTCGAGGCGCTCGAGGCCAAGGGCGCGCCGTTCATCGTGCTGCAGGCCGCCTCGAAGAACACGAAGGCGCAGAAGCTCTTCAGGTCCATGGGGTTCCGGCCGACGATCGTCGAGATGACGCTGTCGCTCGCGAGTACCCGACCTCCGCGCCGGGGTCGTGCGGGCGGTGCCGGCCGGCCCAGCTGAGTCAGGCCGGCCGCCGAGAGCCGCCGCTCGCCTCTCAGAAGTACAGGTACTTGATGTTCAGGTTGAACACCCAGCTCTCCGGCCCGTTGAGGCTGCCGATCCCGATCAGCTTTCCCCAGTGCAGCTGGAAGAGCAGCCCGCCCATCGCGATGTCCGCGCCCAGCACCGCCGAGAGGCTTCGCTCCTTCCAGGCCAGGTTCCAGTCGTCGAACGCGGCGCCGAAGTCGGTGCCTCCGACGACGTAGAGGCCCGAGAAGAGCGGCACCTGGAGCAGCCAGTCGACCGGGACGGTGAGCCGCACGTTCGCCGCGTAGAAGTGGTCGCCCAGCAGGCGCGTGTCGCCGAAGCGGTACCCCTCGAGGTTGTCCACGCTGTAGAGGAAGAACTGCGGCGAGAAGCGGCCCCCGGTGCTGGCCCCCGCCGCGGCGCGGAAGGTCAGGTGGGTGCGCCCGATGATCTCGATTCGGTGCTGGGCGTCGATCATGAACCGCCCGTAGCCGAACTGCCGCACCGGCAGGTACCCGCCGCTGACCGAGGCCAAGAACGAGCTGCCCGCGACCGGCCCGGCGGCGACGTGCAGCCGGGTGGTGTCGTAGCCGTACTGCGCCGAGGCGACCACCTCCGGCTCGATGCCGCCGTTGGCCCGCTGCCACGCGTCCGAGAGCTGCCCGGTGTAGTCGGTGAAGGCCCAGCGCTCCAGCCCGCGGATCTCGAGACTGGCGTCCACGCGCTGGAACCGGTCGAGCGGGTAGCGCACCAGCCCCGCCGCGCCGAACTCGCGCTGCAGGAAGAAGTTCTCCACGCCGGGGAAGGTCTTGTCGCGCAGCGGCTCGAAGGTGTGGAACGCGCCGACGCCCAGCTCCGGCCGCTTGGCCTGGTTGAGGTAGAAGACCGAGGCGTCGGTCAGCTTGAGCGAGCCGTAGACCGCCATGTTGATGAGCACCGCGTGGTCCCGGAGCATGTCGGTGATGGCGAGCCCGGCGGCGCCGACGGTCATCGGCCCCACCATCGCCCCGGCGGTCCCCTCCACGCGCCAGTTGCCCGGTCGGCCCGGCTCGTAGCGCGGCGTATCCGTGGGGATGGGCAGCTGCGGGTAGCCCAGCCCGGTCCCCGCGACCTGGTAGCCCGCCCCGCCGATGCCCGGAGCCTTCTCCGGCGCCTCGTCCAGCAGCGTGTCCTCCGGCAGGCGGAAGAGCGCGTGCTCGCCGCGGTAGAAGGCCACGGTGTAGAGCGCGTTGCCCTTCGACGGCGCCACCGCGATCATCGCCGCCGAGGTGTCGGTGAGCCGCCGCTCCACCCCGTCCTTGAGCAGCCAGAGGTCGGGCTTGCCGCTGCGCAGCGAGCGGTAGACGACCCCGCCCAGCGCGGCGATCGGGTCGCGATCGGCCTGGTCGTGGAAGGTGAGCCGGGTCGAGGCGCGGGTCTTCAGATCGAACGCGTAGATGTTCGGCTCGTGCGTCTCGGTGTGGTCCGAGGCGTAGAGCAGCCGGTCGCCGTCCCAGCACAGGTCGGACTCGGACCAGATGTCGTTGGTGATGCGCTCCGGCTTGGCCGGCTCGGTGCCCGCCAACGAAAGCACGTACAGATCGCGGAAGCCGTCCGGGGCGACGCCGGCGAAGGCCACCGCGTTGCCGTCCGGCGAGAGCGCCGGGTCGTAGACCTCCATCACCTCGCCCAGGTCGATCTCGCGGCGGCCGGAGAGCTTGAGGTGCACCTTCACCTCGCCCCGGTCGACCTTCTCCTGGCGCTCGATCTTCTGGACGTAGAGGTGGTCGTTGTCCTTGGACCGCGCGGCGAAGACCAGCGTGCCGTCGCGCAGCGAGGCGACGCGGCGGTCCACCGGGTGCAGCGACTCCACGCCCGGCCGCTGGTCGCGGGCGACGTTGACGCGCGAGCCCGGGTCGCGCAGGTCTTGCAGCCACAGCGCGGAGGAGCCCGTGTCGCGCTCGACGGTGCGGTAGAGCAGCAGCTGCCCGTCGTCGGAGATGGTCAGCATGTCCGGCTCGCCGGCGAGGGGCTTGTAGCGGACGAAGTCGCTGACGCGCTGCTGGGCGTGGAGGTAGTCGCGGAAGTAGCGGCGCTTGAGCCACTCGGCGTAGCGCTGGCGGATCTGCTCCGGCGACTCGCCGAGCACCGCCGTCAGGTAGTCCTGCCAGCTCTTGATGGGCGAGGCCTTCGGCGGGCCGACGCGCGCGTCCGGCGGCAGGCCCTGGTCGTCGGGCAGGGGCGGGGCGTCGGCCTTGTCCTTGTCTTTGCCCTTGTCCTTGCCCTTGTCATTGCCCTGGTCCTTGCCCTGGTCGTTGCCCGGGTCGGTTCCCTGGTCCCCTTCGCTCCAGTCGATCTTCTGCCGGTTCTCGTCCTCGGGTCCTGGCCGAGCCGGCGGCTTGACGAGCCCGTGCTCGCGGCGGGCCCGCTCGGCGGCGCCGCCCAGCAGGCCCACGCGCTCGAGCAGCTCGACCACCTTCTCCTTGCCGTAGGTCTCGGAGATGAAGGTCAGCCGCGCCTGGCCGAGCTTGTAGACGCCGATGTAGCCGCCCGCCCGCTCGTCGAAGAAGTCGGGGAGCATGTAGCCCAGGTCGGGGTTGGGGTTGGTCATCAGGTCGCGGACGATGAAGTCGCCCTCGGGGTCCATGCCGTCGAAGGTGCCCCACTCCGCGAGGCCCTCGATGAACCACAGCGGGATCAGGCCGAGCGGCGGCTCGACCTTGGCGCCCAGCGCCGCGTCGCGGATCTTCTGCAGCGTGACCTGGTGGACCATCTCGTGCGTGGCGACGCGGGCGAAGTAGTGGACGTCGCCGAAGAAGGGCACCGACATGCGCAGGTCGCGCGGGTCGGTGGCGCCCAGGGTGCCCTCGTCGACGAAGAAGACGTTGGTCGCCAGGAACTCCGGGTAGCTCGCGTAGAGGACGAAGGGGATGGTGGAGCGGGGCAGGTAGTGGAAGGTGTCGGTGAGCCGGACGTAGGCCTTCTGCAGGGCGGCGGCGGCGTAGGTGCCCGCCTCCTTCTCGCGCTCGTAGTAGTAGAGCTTGACCCCGCCGCCCCCGCGCTCGGTGTTGAACTCGAAGATGTGCCACTCGTACTCCCAGTAGGGCACCTTGTTCTGCCCCGGGCGCTGGGGCATCACGTAGATCTCGCCGAGCGGCGTGTCGGCGTTGCGCAGGATGTTGGGCGGGCTCAGCACGAACCCGCGAGGGTGGATCGAGTTGCCGGGAGGCAACAGCGACGGTTCAGCCCCAGCCGAGCCAACCGAGAGAAGCAACAGCGCGGCGAGCGAGATTGCCGTGAGCAGTCGCGGGGTCATGGTGGCCGGCGCACGCTGGTCGGCCGGGTGATGGGAAGCTAGGCACCGTGCCGCCGCCCGGGACCTCCGGAGGCGGGCGGAGGAGGCGCTCGTGCAGCGGGTGGAAGAGGGCCTGCTCGCTCGGGAATCAGGTGGCGGAGCCGAGCACGCGGTGCTCGCGGCCGCCGAGGACGAGCACGTAGCCGTCCGGCCGTTCCTCGAGCAGGCTGCCGAGCGAGAACTGGGCCGAGCGCCCGAAGCGGGCGGTCAGGCCGGACTCTGCGGCGCAGTAGAGGACGCCGCCGCGCAGCGCGAGCGTCTCCGGCCGCAGCGGCTCGGTTCGCCCGTTCGACAGCGCGAGCACGACGCTCTCGCCCGCCGGGGAAGCGGTCTCGACCTGCAGCGGCGCGTCCTCGACGGTGATGAAGCACCAGTCGCCGCCGAAGCGCAGGACGTAGCGACCCTGCTCGTCGCGCTCGATGCCGCGGTTGAAGGCCTCGACGATCTTCGGGTGCTCCACGAGCACGCCGTCGTGGAACCAGCGGCCCTCGCGGTCGAGGACCAGGCCGCTGTCTTCGCGCGTGTGGAGGCGACCCTGCATCGTGTGTCCCCAGGCTAGAAGTTTAGCGTCGGAGGTGGGGCGAAGCCCGCTTGGAAAAACCCGCCCCCCTGCCCCGCCCATCTGTGACGACGCGGATGCTCTGCCTCGGTCCGCCTTGCGAGGTCCTCGGGCCTTGTCGCTCCGAATCGCCGGGGCGGGGTGACACCCTCTGCTCGTCGCGGCGTCCTCGGATCGCGGGGCATGGATCGATCGGCAGATCCTTGGTCGCGTTCCCATCGAGGTCGCCGGAGGCAACCAACGATCGCCCGCTCCCCCGCCAATCGGGCGCCGCGCCCCGTGCTGCTTGTCAGGCCGATCGAGGCAGAGCGCCGAAGCCGAGACGATGGGAGCGGGACGGGGTGAGGGCGTTGCTCCGTCTCACCAGCTGTACCCGCGGAACGCCACGGCGCCCCACGTGTTCACGACGACCCCCAGGACCGCCAGCACCGCGAACAGCCGGCTGCGCAGCGACCACCCGCCGACGACCAGCAGCAGCATCAGGAACGGCGTGTAGTCCAGGCTGAACCGGAAGCCGAACTGCATGTAGCCGTCGTTCTGGTAGAAGAACCCGGGGATCGCGGTGCAGGCCACGGTGAGCCACAGCGCCTTGTGCAGCCGCGGCTTCTCCTTCGGCCACAGCAGCAAGAGCAGCAGCGGCGTCGTCACCAGCAGGCTCATGCCGTGCGGGTCGTAGCCGATGCGCAGCGGGTTGAAGGTGATCGTCGGCAGCTTGGTGAAGGCAGCGGTGAGGTTGCGCTCCAGGTACTGGTAGTGGAACAGGCCCCACTTCGAGATGTCGGCGTTGACGCGGTTGTTCCAGAAGAACTCGTGCCCGAACTTGGTGGGGCTGCCGAAGCGGGCCCAGTTGAACCAGGCGTGGGCGAGCCCGAGCGGCGCGGCGGCGGCGGCGAAGAGCGCGAGCTTCTTGAGCTTCGCCTTCAGGTCCTGGAAGGCCTCCTTCTCGCTGAAGCTGCCGGAGGGCCAGAGCACCTCGGCCACGAAGAAGATGCCGGCGAAGAGGACGGGGGTGCGCGTCAGGCCCGCCATCGACCAGCACAGCCCGGCGAGGATGGGCCGGCGCGCGCGGACCGCGAACAGGACGTAGAGGCTGGTGAGCCCGGTCGCCATCACCTCGGCGGTGAACCAGACCTCGCCGCGGATGGCGCAGTAGAAGAACAGCGTCCCGAAGCCGAGCAGGAACGTGAACGCCAGGTTCTCGAGCACCGTGCGCTTGGACTCGCCGTCCTGCGAGAGCCGGCGCAGCAGCACGTAGAAGAGCGCCAGGCCGAGGGCGGCCATGAAGACGGAGAACGAGGTGTCGTTGAACTGGTAGCCGAACCAGGCCACGAACGGCAGCATCACCACCGCCGGGAAGGCCGGGAAGCTCTGGTAGAACTTCTCGCCGATCTTGACCCAGTCCTCCTGGTTCGGCGGGTCCACCGGGATGTCCAGCCGGCCCTCGAGCCAGGCCATCGCCTGGTAGATGAAGTGCGGCGCCTTGCTCTGGTGCAGGAAGCGGTGCCAGCTGAACAGGCCCAGGACGACCGCGCAGACCACCGCCACCGCGATGGGGATCCAGTTCGCCATCAAAAAGCCGCGCACCCGCTCGCCCAGGCCCGCCTTCGCCGGCGTCGAGGAAGGCGGCGCGGGCGTCGGGGCCGGTTCCTGCGCGGCAGCGGCAGGCGTCGGCGCCGGGATCCCTGCGTCGGGGGTGGGCGCGGTGTCGCTCACGGCTTGGCTCCCTGGATTCGGCGGCGCAGGACGTCGAGCGCCAGGTAGGCAGCCAGGCGCTGCACCCGATCGCGCTCGAAGGCGTATCGCATCTTCTCCTCGACCAGGCCCTGCTCGTCGGCGAGGCAGACGTAGACGGTCCCGACGGGATCCTTCTCGGTCCCGCCGCCCGGGCCGGCCCAGCCGGTGACCGCCAGGCCGTAGGTCGCCGCGGCCTTCTCCCGCGCCGCCTGCGCCAGCGCTCGCGTCACGGGCGCGGAGACGGCGCCCTCGCGGCGGACGAGTTCGGGGTCGAGCCCGAGCAGGAGGGACTTGGCCCTGTCCTGGTAGACGACCGCGGAGAAGACCAGGGCATCGCTCGCGCCGGGGATCGCCGACAGCAACGAGGACACGAGCCCGCCGGTGCAGGACTCGGCGAGCGCCACCGTGGCCTTCGCCGACCAGAGCCGGCGCAGGACCACCTCGGGAAGCTCGTCCTTGTCGGCCCCGAAGATCTTCTCGCCCACCCGCGCGCGGGCGTCCGCCTCGGCTGCGGCCAGCCTCGCCTTCGCCTCCTCGTCGCTGGCGCCGGTGGCGAGCAGCTTGAGATGGTTCTCGGGCAGGTGCGTGCGGAAGCCGACCTCGACGTTCGGGTGCAGGCGCGGCAGGTCCTTCACCTTGTCGTCGAGCATGCTCTCGCCGATGCCGATGCACTTGAGGACGCGCGAGGCCTTGTGCGGCCGCGCGGCGCCCTCGGCGGCGAGCCGGGCCTCCAGCCGCGGGATGACCTGCTCGTCGCACAGCGGCTTGAACTCGCGGGGCACGCCGGGGAGCAGGTAGCAGTCCGCCTTGCCCACCTTGAGGGCGATCATCGGCGCGGTGCCGTAGGGGTTGTGGATGGCCTGGCCGCCGCGCGGCACGCGGGCCTGGCGGGCGTTGTTGGGCGTGAAGGTGAAGCCGCGCTCGGCGAACCGCTGCTGGAGTCGCGCGAGCACCTCGGCGTCCTCGTCGAGCGGCACCCCGGCGGCCTGCGCGGCGGCCTCCACGGTCAGGTCGTCGATGGTCGGCCCCAGCCCGCCGCTGACCACCACGAAGTCCGCCCGCTCGCCCATCTTGCGCAAGGCTTCGACCAGGGCCGGCAGGTCGTCAGGCAGGGTCTCCTTGCGAGCGACCGGAGCCCCGCGCGCGAAGGCGCGCTCGCAGAACCAGGTCGCGTTGGTGTCCACGACCGTCCCGTCGAGCAATTCGTTGCCCGTGCAGAGCACCTCGATGCGCATGGCGGAACGCCTTTTATCAGCTTTTCCGGGTCCTTATGAGCCCGTTCACGGCCACAGCCACACGAGCAGCGCCATGAGCGCCCGGCCCCAGCCCGCGGCCGCCACGTCGTCCATCACGTTGCCGAAGCCGGTGTGGACCTTCTTGTCGAACCAGCTGGCAGGCCAGGGCTTGACGATGTCGAGCAGCCGGAAGAGCACGAACCCGGCGATCACGGTCTTCAGCGTCGGGGCCACGAGCAGCATGGTCACCAGGTACCCGGCGATCTCGTCGCTGACGATGTGCTGGTCGTCGCTCGCGCCGAAGTAGTGCCCGGCCCGGTTCGCGGCGTGGACGGCGAGGCCGACGAAGGCCAGCGTCGTGAGCACCTGCAGCCAGGGGTCGAGCCGGACCAGCGCCAGGTGCAGCGGGATCGCGACCAGCGTGCCCGCCGTCCCCGGCGCGACCGGGACGAAGCCCGCGCCGAACCCGGTCGCGATGAAAACCGCGATCCTGTCGGCCAGGTCGAGCTTGGGCCGCTGGAAGCCCTCGGGGATCTTCTTCAAGGCGGGCGGATAATAGCGTCCCGCCCGCCGAAGCCCAGCGTCAGAACGCGAGGCCGACGCCCACGAACGGTCCGGTGAACGTGTCGGTGTGGCGGACCCCGTCCACCGCACCGCGATCGTCCAGCCACAGATGGCGCCAGCCCGCCTTCACGCCCACCGCGCCCAGCGTCAGCGAGAGCCCCGCCGTGGCGTCCACGCGCTGGAAGGGCCAGGGCGTGTAGAAGAGGCTCGCCTCGAAGCCGAGCGGACCGGCGATGCCCACCGCGCCGGAGAGTCCCGCGTCCGGCGCCAGGAAGGTCACGTCCGGCGCAAACGCCGAGGTCCCGCCCAGCTCCAGGCGCAGCCGGCCGTGCACGCCGGCGAGCACCGCGTAGGTCAGGTGCAGGTCCAGCAGCTTGATGGAGTCGAGCTCGGTCTGGCCGCCCTCGGCGGGAACGAAGATGCCGGTGAAGGCGGCCCGCGCGCCCCAGCGCTCCCCTTCGACCGCGCCCTCGATGCCGACCGTCGCCCCGCTCTGGTTGTGCAGCTGGCCGGTCACGCCGAGCGTCGCGGTGATGCCCGGGCCCTCGCCCTCCTCGGCCATCGACGCGGGCGCCGGATCGAAGTACGGGTAATAGCCGAAGCCCCAGCCGTAGCTGTAGCCCCCGTGGAACGGCCCATTCGCCCTGCGGCCGCGGTGGCCGCCGCGATGCCGCTCGCCGTCGCCCGGGTCGCGCCCGTACCCGCCGCCCTCGCGGTCCCCGCCTGCGTAGGACGGCGTCCCCGCGGGTATCGCTTCGTGCGTGTCGTTGCTCCTGCTGCCGCCGTTGGCGTTCGGCGGCGGAGGAGCCGGCGTCGCTTCGTGCTTCTTGGAGTCGGAGTCGTCGTCCTTCGACGAGGACGAATCCGAGTGCTTGCCGAAGCGCGCCTGCGCGGGCGCCGCGGCGAGCAGGACCACCGCCGTCGCCACCGCCATCGAGACCGTCGCCGCCGTCTTCGCAGCCATCGTCGCCTCCGCCCGGCCCGACCCTCGAGATCGCACATCCCCGCCCGCTGGACACCGCCGGGGCGTCCGCAGAACACGCAGGCTGGAGGGCGGGTTAACGGGCGCGGCCGAGCCTTACTTCAGGCTCTCCTTCACGGCCTTGTGCTCGCCCGGCGAGATGTCGATGACCAGGCGCTTCTTCTTCTGGGTGTCGGCGTTCCACAACTCCAGCAGGTGCTTGCCCTCCCAGACTTCCTTCTCGGGCAGCGGCGTCGTGCCCAGCGACTTCCCGTCGAGCCGCACCTCGGCCCACGGGGAGACGCGCACGTCCAGCCAGCCCTTCTTGTGCCGGGCGTTGAGCTTGGAGGTCTTGCCCTCGTGGACGATGACCGCCAACCCGCGCTCCAGCCCCAGCGAGGAGTTGGAGAAGACCAGGACCTGCTGCCCCACCGGCACCGTGAAGATCCCCGGCGTGCGCCCCAAGACCTTGCCCTTGTACGAGATGGTCGCTTCCGGCGACGAGGTCACCTCGACCATCCCGGTGGCCACCGCGCTCTCCGGCGCGCTGGCGTCCGGCCCCGGCGGCTGCGCGGCGTCCGGCGCCTCGGGAGCCCTGGCGGCGTCGGTCACCACCGCCGGCGGCGGCGCACCCGCGTCCGGCCCGGCCTTCCCGCCGCCCACCGCGAAGACGCCGATGCCGATTCCCGCGAGCAGGACCGCGGCGCCGGCGGCCGCGGGCAGGAACCTGCGCGTCCCGGGCACGCGCGCCCTGGGCAGGCTCTTCTCCTCGCCCAGGCTCGAAGGCTGCGACACGGCGCTGGGGGTGCTGGTCGACTCGCCGGCGATGATCGCGCCGACCTTGGTGCGCTCCGGGTCGCTCTTGGGCCAGAGCGTCTCCATGTACACCGCCACCACGTCCTGCTCGGCGGGGGAGGTGGCGGCGGCGATGGCGGCGCGGAAGTCGCGGCCGGTGGCGATGCGGTTGGCGGGGTCCTTCTCCAGGGCCTCCAGCACCACCGCCTCCAGCGCCTCGGAGATCTCCGGGTTGTGCTCGCGCGGCGGGATCGGGTCCTCGTTGATGACCGCCAGCGTCACCATCGCCTCGGTGTCGCCGGGGAACGGCCGCTTGCGCGTCAGCGCCCGGTAGAACACCACGCCCAGCGCGAACAGGTCGGCGCGGCCGTCGATGGGCTGGCCCTTGAGGTACTCGGGCGGGATGTAGCCCCACTTGCCCTTGACGTCGCCGGCCTTGGTCTTCGGGTTGGCGACGCCTTCCTTGCTGTCGTCGCGCGCCTTGGCGATGCCGAAGTCGACGACCTTGACCTGCCCGTCGAAGCCGATGAGGACGTTGTCCAGCGAGACGTCGCGGTGGACGATCTCCAGCGACTTCCCGTCGCGGTCGGCCAGGCGGTGGGCGTAGTCGAGGCCGCTGGCGGCCTCCATGATGATGCGACTGGCGATGTTGACCGGCAGCAGCGGCCGGTCGAGGTCGCCGGTGGCGCGGCGGAGCACCTGGAGCAGCGAGCAGCCGTCCACGAACTCCATCGCGATGTAGTAGACGCCGTTCTCCTGACCCAGGTCGAAGATCTGGATGCAGTTGGGGTGGTTCAGCCGCGCCGCCAGGCGCGCCTCGCGCAGGAACAGCTCGGTCAGGTTCGCGTCGGTGGAGAGCTCCGGCAGCAGCGTCTTGACGACCACCAGCTTCTCGAAGCCCGCAACGCCCAGGACGTGGGCGAGCCAGACGTCGGCCATGCCACCTTTGGCGAGGTGCCCGAGGATCCTGTACTTGGTGAGCTGCGGCGCGGCCATTGGCGGGGCGAAGACGGGCCGGCGGTCCCGACGGTCCCCCTCCTTTCGCTGCGGCCCATTCTCCGATCTTCGGCCATCCCTGCAAAGTTCTTGGCGAACCGGGACCTTAGAACCGTCCGGCGACCGCGACCCCGGTGGGAGCGACCAGGACCGTCGTCGAGCTCTTGGACTCCGGCCAGAAGAACAGGGCCACGCCTGCCGCCACCAAAGCCGTCCCCGCGCTGAGCAGGCCGATGCCCGCCGCCCGCTGCGACCGGCCCGAGCGGAAGAGCTGGTCGGCCTTCATCGCGTCGGCTTCGCCGACCGCCTGGCTGCGCAGCGAGCCGGCGTTCGCGGCCAGGCCCGCGCCGATGGCGAGGGCCACGACGCCGCCCCCGCCGGCACCCAGGCCGAGGATGCCCTTGGTGGAGAACGGCGGCCCCTCGGCCGGCCTGGCCACGACAACGGGCTTGGCGGGCACGGGCTGGCTGGCCTTCGCCTTGAGCTCCTCCTCGCGCTGCGCGCGGACTTCCTCGACCAGCGCCCGGCCCTTGGGGGCGAGCAGCTTGGAGCTGGAGAGCGCCGGGTTGGCGTCGAGCGCCTTGCGGAACGCGTCGCGGGCGCCGGCCACGTCGCGCAGGTTGAAGCGCGCGACCCCCAGCAGGCCCCACAGCTCCGCGCGCTCGGAGGGGCTGGCGCCCAGGTTCTCCACCGCCTTGAGGAGCACCGGGACCGCCTTCTCCTCCTCGACGTTCTCGAGCAGGCGGGTGGCCTCGGCGATGTCCTCCTTGGGGCCGGCCCCGGCGGACGCGGGGAGGGCCGCCGCGAGGGCGAGACAGAGGCAGACGACGAGACGGCGCGTCATGGTCCTGGGCTCCTCAGAGGCCTACTGGCAGATCTGGTCGACGCAGGCTTTGCTGCCGCCGCCGCAGCTGGCGCAGACGGCGCCGCCCTTGCCGCACTTGTTGTCCGCGGTGCCGGCCTGGCACGAGTTGCCGCTGCAGCAGCCGGCGCAGCCCGTCGCGTCGCAGGCACATGAGCCGCCGACGCACGTCAGCCCGGCCGCGCACGGGCCGTTGGCGCCGCATTGGCACCCGAGGGTGGGCGAGCAGTTGTCGGCGGCGACCCCGCAGGCGCTGCAGGTCGCGCCGGGCGCGCCGCAGCTCGCCACCGACAGTGCGTGGCAGGCCCCCGCGACGCAGCAGCCCGCCGGGCACGAGGACGCGTCGCACACGCACGCGGCCGAGGAGCAGCGCTGGCCGGCCAGGCACGCAGCGGCCGCGCCGCACCGGCACTCGCCCGTCGCCGAGCAGGCGTCGCCCGCCGGGCCGCAGTCGGTGCAGGCCGCACCCGCCGCCGCGCAGGCCGTCGCCGAGCGGGTCGTGCAGGCGTTGCCCCGGCAGCAGCCGTCGGCGCAGGAGGTCGCGTCGCAGACGCAGCCGCCCGCGACGCAGCGCTGGCCGGCCTCGCAGGCGGCGCCGGTGCCGCACCGGCAGCCGGAGGCGCCGCAGCGGTCCGCCCGCAGCGCGTCACAGGCCTGGCAGGAGGCGGCCTGGGAGCCGCAGGCGTCGATCGTCGCGGGGGACACGCAGGCCGAGCCCTGGCAGCAGCCCGCCGCGCACGTCGCCGGGTTGCAGGTGCCGCAGTAGCCGCTCGCGCACGGATCGGCGCCGCACGACTGGCAGACCGCGCCCCCGGTCCCGCAGGCGGTGGCGGCGGTCCCCGGCAGGCAGGTCTTCCCCGAGCAGCATCCGGAGCAGGACCCGTCGTCGCAGACGCAGTGCCCGCTGGCGCAGCGCTGGCCCACCTCGCAGGCCGGTCCGGTCCCGCATGGACAGCCGGCGCCGGTGCACCCGGCGTCAGGCGGCTGGCCCGCATCCGCCTTCGGGCCTGCGTCGGCCCTGCCCGCGTCCGCCGCCGGCCCCGCATCGACCGCCGGATTGCCGGCATCGGCGGGATCGACGCCGCCGGAGTCGAGGCCCGGCGCCTGCGACCACCAGCACTGGCCGCCCGAGCAGAGGTAGCCCTCGGGGCAGGTGTCGGTGCACGCCTTGCCGGTGTAGTCGACGTGGGGGTAGTCGCACCGGCTCAGGCCGACGACGCACAGACAGAGCAGGAGCGTGGAGAGCGCGAGGCGCTGCGTCATGGAGGGTCCCGTTCGAATCGGGGGTTGCGTGCGGAGCGGCTCCGATTCTAGGGAGCGCGCTCGGCCCAGGGCAAGGCGCCCGAGCAGAGGCCGACCGCCTAGAAGAAGATGCGGCGGCGCTCCTTGAGGCCCCGGTCGATCATCGCCTGGATGGTCCCGCGGACCTCCTTGACCTTGCGCTCGAGCTCGGCGTCCTCGTCGTTGGGGCTGCCGGAGAAGCGCAGCGGCTCGCCGAAGCGGATGTGGTAGCGCGACGGCAGCGGGATCGGCAGGCCGGTGGGGGTGATGGGGAAGGCCGGGAAGCCCAGCAGCTTGGCCATGGGCTTGAGGTCGAACAGCATCGGCGCCTGCTCCTCGCCGCCCACCACCGAGATGGGGACGATGGGCGTGTCGGTCTCCAGCGCCAGGCGCATGAAGCCCAGGCCGAACTCGGCCAGCCGGTAGCGGTCGCGCCAGTGCTTGTTGATGCCCTTCTGCCCTTCCGGGAAGACGAGGATCGCCTCGTCGCTGCCGAGCAGGCGCCGGCAGTTCTCGGGGGTGCCCACCACCTGCCCCATGCGCGACATGAAGACCGAGACGTAGGGCAGCGTGGGCATCCACTTCTCGACCATCGAGCGGATGGGCCGCGGCGGGTCGGCCTCGACCAGCATCGCCGTGCCGATCATCGCGGCGTCGACCGGCAGCTGGCCGCTGTGGTTGGAGACGAGCAGCACCCGGCCCTGGGGCACGTTCTCGGTGCCGCGGGCGTCGACGCGGAAGTAGTGCTTGTAGAGCCAGACGATGGGGCCCATCGCCGTCAACGCGTAGTCCGACGAGTAGCCGAACGGGTCCAGGCCGAACTCGTTCTGCTCCTTGCGCGCCGCGGCGATCTTCTCCGGCAGGTCCTTGGGGACCATGCGCAGCGTCCACGCCTTGAGCGCTTCCTTGAGCTTGCCGCTGGTGGACTCGAACATCGCGCCTCACCCCCAGCCCCTCTCCACTCGCGCCGGGCTCGCGGAGAGGGGTGACTCGGCCTAAAGCTGCGGCCGACCTACCTCTTCTTCGCCTTCCACAGCCTGGCGATCCACGCCTCGACGTCCTTGGACTTGCGCGGGATGCCGGCCGAGAGGACGGTGCAGCCGGTCCTGGTGACCACCACGTCCTCCTCGATGCGCACGCCGATGCCGCGGTAGCGCTTGGGCACGGTCTCGTCGTCGAGCTGGAAGTACAGGCCGGGCTCGATGGTCAGCGCGTGGCCGACCTCGAGCTTGCCCTCGCGGTACGGCATGGCGGCGGCGTCGTGCACGTCGATGCCCAGCGCGTGCGAGACGTTGTGCAGGGTGTAGCGCTTGAAGACCTGCTGGTCGTCGCGCAGCGCCTGCTCGGCGGGGACCGGGAGGATGCCCAGCTCCTCCAGGCCGTGGGCGATGACCTTCATCGCCGCGCGGTGCGGGGCCATGAAGTCGACGCCGGGCTTGACCGCGGCGATGGCCGCGTCCTGGGCGGCGGTGACGAGGTCGATGATCGCCCGCTGGTCCTTGGAGTACCTGCCGTTGACCGGGTAGGTGCGGGTGATGTCGCCGGCGTACAGGCTGTCGGTCTCGACGCCCGCGTCCACCAGGACCATGTCGCCCTTCTTGAGCGCGCCGTCGTTGCGGGTCCAGTGCAGGACGGTGGCGTGCGCTCCGTTGGCGATGATGGTGGCGAAGGAGACGCCGGTGCCCTCGCGGCGCGCCTGGGCGTCGAACTCCACCTCCAGCTCGCGCTCGGTCTTGGCGGTCTTGAGCGCCTTGAGCACCGCCTCGTGGGCGCGCTTGGTGGCCTCGACCGCCTTCTTCAGCTCGGCGACCTCCGCCGCGTCCTTGACCAGGCGCATCTGGGCGAGCGCCAGGCTGAGCGCCGGGTCCTGGACGCGGGCGGAGAGCGCGCCGTCCACCAGCGGCGAGAGGCCGCGCGCCACGCGCACCGGAGTCGACCCGCTGGCCAGCTTCTGCAGGTAGGCCGGCAGCTCGGGCAGGCCCATCGCCCGGTCCACGCCGTAGCGCACGCGGGTGCCCTCGAGGCCCAGGCGGGCGCCGACCCACAGCGCGCCGCGGGCGCGGTCGGTGAAGAACGCCGGCGTGCTGCGGTCGACCTCGGGCTCGGCGAAGAGGACCTCGGCGTGCCCGCCGCCGCTCTTGGGCTCCAGCACCAGCACGCAGTCGGCCTCGAGGTCGCCGGTCAGGTAGTAGAAGTCCGAGCCGGGGCGGAACTTGTAGCCCGTGTCGTTGGAGCGGATCTTCTCGTGGCCGGTGGGGATGACCAGGACCTCGCCGGGGAACTGCTTGGAGAGCGCCTTGCGGCGCGCGGCGTGGGCCTTGAGGTTCGGGACCTTGGCCACGGCCTTCTTCGCCGGCTTCATCCAGCCGGACATCATGAAGTCGATCAGCGCCTTGGGCGGCTGCGTGTCGTGGCTCGCCTTGGCAGGGACCTCGCCCGCCTTCTCCTCGGCCTTCATGGCTACCCTCCTGGTGGTTGCTGACGGTTGCCTACGCAATGGAGGCGGAAGCCTAACGGATGCGCGCCGCGGCGGCGAGCGATCCCTCGCCCGCCTGCAGGGTCCCGGTCGCGGGGACCCACCTCATTGTGCAGGAGCCGACATTCGCTGCCGACGGGGTCGCCGTCGCCGGTCCTGGTCGCCGACAACCTCGAGGCAGGTTCGAGCTACTCCCGCGCCCGGCGCAGCGCCTCGAGCACCGACTCCAGCTCCGGCGGCAGCGGCGCGTTCGCCTCCACCCGCGTGCCGTCCGAGGGGTGGGGGAAGGCCAGCCGCGCGGCGTGCAGGAACTGCCGCGACAGCCCGGGCACCTCGGCGCCGCCGTAGAGCGGGTCGCCGGCCACCGGGGCGCCCACCGCCGAGAGGTGCACGCGGATCTGGTGCATGACCCCGGTGGGGATCTCCACCTCGACCAGCGCGAAGTCGCCCAGGCGCTCCACGATCTTGTAGCGAGTGACGGCGGGCCTCGCCTTGAGGCGCTCGGCGTCCTCGGGCAGCGCGCAGGCCACCATGCGCCGCGGGTTCTTCGGGTGGTGGGCGATGGGGATCTCTATCTCCCCGCCCTCGCCGGGCGCGCCGCCGACCAGCGCCAGGTAGCGCTTCTCGACGCCGCGGCCGGTGAACGCGGCGCGCAGGGCCTTGAACGCCTCGCTCGAGCGCGCGGCCACCATCGCCCCGGAGGTCTCGACGTCGAGGCGGTGGGCCAGGCCGCACTCGCGTGGGTCGTCGCTGGCGCCGGCGCACTCCGGGTAGCGGGCGATGAGCGCGTTGGCCAGCGTGCCGGATTCGCCCTCGTCCAGCGGGTGGGTGGGCATCCCGGCGGCCTTGTCGAGGACGACGAAGGCGGGGTCCTCGATCAGCACCTTCAGCGGAAGCTCGGGCTGGGGCTTGGGCGCCTGCGCCTCACCGGGGACCTCGGCGGTGACGTCGCTGCCGGGGACGACCTTGTCGCCCTTCCGGACGCGGCGGCCGTCGACGCGGACTTCCCCGGCCTCGAAGGCCTCCAAGAGCCTGCGGCGCGAGATGCCGAGCGCGTCTGCGAGATAGCGATCGAGCCGCGCCTCGGCAGGGGCGTCGGCGGGGACGCGATGGGAGACCTTCATCGTCACCTTCGAATTACGGGCAGCCGAGCGGCCCGCAGTTCGCGACCGAGCCGTCCCTGGGGAGGAGCCACCACATGCCGCCGCCGTCGTACACGATGCCGCCGTCCCAGCTCCAGTGCGGCGGGTTGCAGACGTCGATGTAGCACTGCCAGACGTGCACGCCGCCGCCGTCGTCGAGGCCTTCCGGGGCGATCACGTGCGCGTCGAAGAGGCTGTAGAAGTAGCCGGCGTCCATGTCGTAGGGCCAGCCGCCGTCGCCGCAGTCGCCCAGCGGCGGGTACTTGCCGTGAGCGGCGTCGCGGCCGGCGCGGCCGGCGTCCTTTCCGGCCCATCCGGTCGAGGCGTCGATGGCCGGGAGGAAGCCGGCGTCGCCCTTGGCCGTCGCCTTGCCGGCGTCCTCGCCGAAGGTGCAGCACTCCATCGGGACGACCTCGGCGTCGCCGCGCACGAACTTCTCGCACATCACTTCCCAGCTGCCGCGAACGCAGACCAACTGCTCGTCCGCGCACTGCCGGTTGGACTTGGTGCCGCCGCAGGCGCCGGCGGCGAGGACCAGGACGGTCAGGAGGGCGAAGCCGAGGATCGTCAGACGGTTGCGCATTCTTTTTCCCCGCTGGAAATTCCGGCGACAAACTATCACGCCGCGCGGCGGGCGGCGTAGCGTCTCCTCGGCCGGCCTGCGAGCGGTGGAGCGGGCGGGGGCGTTGCGCTAGCGTCTGTCTCGTCCCAAGCCTGTCCCACGCCCTTGCGGAGGCTCACATGACCACGCTGGTCCTCGGCGGCACCGGGTTCGTCGGCGGGCAGATCGCCCGCGAGCTGGCTGCGGCGGGAGACGCCGTCCGGGTCCTGGTGCGCGAGCGCAGCTCGAAGAAGGGCCTGGCCGGGCTCGAGGTGGAAGAGGTGCGCGGCGACGTGCGCGACCTCGAGTCGCTGCGCCGCGCGGCCCAGGGCGTCGACCGCGTGGTGCACGCCGCGGGCGCGGTCGGGCTCGCCCCCTTCGCCGCGGAGCGGCTGCGGCGCGTCAACGTGGAGGGGACGCGCAACGCCCTGGCCGCGGCGCGCGGGGCCGGCGTGGACCGCTTCCTCTTCGTCTCGAGCACCGCGGCCGTCGGGTCCGGCACGCTGGACCGCCCGGCGGACGAGACGATGGCCTGGGACCTCGCGGGCAAGGGGCCCTACTGGCAGACCAAGCAGGCCGCCGAGCAGCTCGTGCTCGACGCCGCGAAGAAGGGCGAGCTGGACGCGGTGGTGGTCAACCCCTCCTACGTCCTGGGGCCCGGAGACGTGAAGCCCACCTCCGGCACGGTGCTGCTGGGCATCGCCACCGGGCTCGTCCTCTTCTACCCGTCGGGCGGGACCGGCTTCGTCGACGTGCGCGACGTGGCCCGCGGCGTGCGCCTGGCGCTGGAGAAGGGCGGGACCGGCGAGCGCTACATCCTGTCCGGGGAGAACCTGACCTACCGGCAAGTCATCGAGATGGCGGCCAAGGAGCGTGGGCTGCGCCCGCCGATGCTGCCGCTCCCCGAGCAGGTGGCCCGGAGCGCGGCGCGGGTGGGCGACCTGTTGGGGCCGCGCTTCCCCAGGGCCTTCGGCCTCCTCAACACCCCGTTCGTGGGATCGCTGTTCGACCTGCTCTACGTGACCTCGTCCAAGGCGAGCCGCGAGCTGGGCTTCGCGCCCCGACCGGTGCGCGAGGCCATCCGGGACGCCTACGCCTGGTTCGAGCAGAACGGCTATCTGCGCGCGCGGCCCTGGCAGCGCCTGCTCAAGGCCCGCGCCGCCGCCTGACGGGCGTCCGACCAGGGCGAAGCTTGCTCCTTGCGACGGCGGCCTCCACTTTCCCGCGAGGAACGGCGGGCGGAGGAGGTCGGGCCATGGGCGTGGCGATCGCTTGGGTGGTCGCAGGAATCCTGTCGGGGACGGTCGGCTCCGGAAGGGTCGTCCTGCCCGAGGGCTGGTACCAGGTCGAAGACGGCTACGGCGAGACCGAGGACAGCGAGATCCTGGTCATAGTCGAGGAGACGCAGGCCACGCCGCCGCAGCAACCGCCGCAGGAGCCGCAGATCGGCCCCGCGGACGCGTCCCTGGGCGACGAGATCGCCCTGTTCCGCCAGCCCGACTGCGAGCTGGTGCGGGGGCGCTACCTCCAGCGATTGCTCGAGCTGCACGGGGTGAACGCGTTCGCGCTCGACCCGCGGGCGCTGGCGGCCTGGACGCACACCCGGCCGCCGCCCGAGGTCGCTGCCTACGGGTTCAACGGCACGCTGGGGGACCCGGCGATGGCGCCGCTGTACGGTGAGCCGCCGATTCCCCCGGGCGCCCTCGCGTACGACCTCGAGCTGCAGACGCTGGCCCGAGACCTGCTGACCTGCCAGAACGCGCCGCGCTAGCTAACGACGCCGGGCGCCCTCGCCGGAGGAGGGCATCTCGGCGGAGATGCGGCGCCGCTCCTTGCGGAAAGCGGCGAGCGCCTCCTCCACGGTCTTGAAGAGGTTGGGCTTCTCGCCGCGGCGAGTGCAGTCGTTGCGGACCATGACGCGCTCGGCCAGCGCTCCGCCGTAGTGCCAGGTGGACAGGCCGAATCGCGCGCTGAGCTCGCGCTTGGACGCCGAGAAGGCCTCGACCTGCTCCGCCTCGACCGTCAGGTTCGTCAGATCGAAGAAGAGGTGGACCTTCTGCTTGAGCGGGGAGCAGCGCGCCTCCGCCGCGGAGCGAAAGGCGTGGACGTCCGCGCCGCTCGCGACCCGGCCCCCATCGGGCGCGAAGCCCAGGTGGACGACCAGTTCGTCGGCTTCGTAACGGCAGGTGAGCGACAGCCCCATGAGGGGTAGGTACTTACCACGCCCGAGCACGGTCGTTGAAGCGCGAGGCCGGTCGGCACACCTGCAGACAGGCAGCCGACGTCCTTGATTTCCCACGGAAAGCTCGTTGAACGGCCTCGCACGGATGCTAGGATGACGGGTTGCGCGCACGTCCAGCGCCCCGAAGGACGAAGGCATGCCCGACACCCTAAAAGACGCGATGCGGGAATTCCGCTTCCTCGACGACAAGCGGATCAACGGATCGCTATCGGCCCAGGAAGAGGCTCGCTGGCGTTCCCTCCGCACGCTCGTCGGCGGCAACAGCAGCTCGCTGATTTCGCCGACGACCCCAGTGCCCCTGCAGCAACAGCCCGCGATCCCCGCCCAGGCCATGGAGAACCCGAACGCCTGGGCGAGCGACGCTCCGGTTCCGGTCCAGGGCTTCGACCATCAGGCGCAGCCCCACTGGGGTCCTGACGGCACCTACTACCCTCCCGGCTTCGACATGCAGTCCGGGTGCTGGCTGGACCCGGCCTACGAGCAGGCCTATGCCGGGGGCTACGTCTGGGACGCCGCGACCCAGAACTGGGCGTCGCTCTACCCGGCCCAGGCAGAAGTCCAGGCACAGCCCGCACCTCAGCCGCAGTCCGGCCCGCCGGCCGAGCCGTTCTCCCAGCCCTTCGCCCAAAAGGCGCCCGCGGCCCAGCAACCGTCGTCGACGCCCTGGCACGTGCAGAACCCGTCTCCCGGCGCCCCGCCGCTGCTGGACGACGGCGATGTGGCGGGCGCCCTCGGCTCGCTGGACGCCGTCGAGGTCCCGGCTCCGGCTCCGGCGCCGCCTCCACAGCCTGCGCCCCAGCCGGCGGTCGTTCCGGCCTGGTCGGCGGCGGCGCCTCGAGCCGCCCCGGCGCCAGCCCCGCAGGCGGAACCGGCGGAACCCCTCCTTCTGGCGACCGATTCGTCCATTGAGTGCATCCCGGAGAAGGAGCCTGCGGCGCCGCCGCCGACTGCCGGGCCCATCCTCATCGCCACCGACTCCGCCATCGAGTGCATCCCCGAGGAGCTCGCCAAGCCCGCTCGCGTCGAGCCAGCACCGCTGCCGCAGTCCGCTGAGCCGGTGCTGCTGGCCTCCGACTCATCCATCGAGTGCATCCCCGAGCAGGAGCCTGCCAAGCCCGCTCCCATGGATGCGATGGAATACGTCATGCCGTCCGCGGCTGGCGCCGCACCCCAGCCGAAGCCCGCCGCTCCGGAGCCGCAGGCCGTTCCCGTGCCGGAGCAGGTCGTCGCCGCCGTCCCGGCCCCTGCTCCGATTGAAGTCGTTCCCGCGCCCGAGCCCGTCGCCGCCGTCCCGGCCCCTGCTCCGATCGAAGTCGTTCCCACGCCCGAGCCCGTCGCCGCCGTTCCGGCCCCTGCTCCGATCGAAGTCGTTCCCGCGCCCGAGCCCGTCGCCGCCGTCCCGGCTCCTGCTCCGATCGAAGTCGTTCCCGCGCCCGCGCCCGAGCCCGTCGCCGCCGTCCCGGCTCCTGCTCCGATTGAAGTCGTTCCCGCGCCCGAGCCCGTCGCCGCCGTCCCGGCTCCTGCTCCGATCGAAGTCGTTCCCGCGCCGGAGCCCGTCGCCGCTGTTCCGGCTCCTGCTCCGATCGAAGTCGTTCCTGAACCCGAGCCCGTCGTCGCCGTCCCGGCTCCTGCTCCGATCGAAGCCGTTCCTGCGCCGGAGCCCGTCGCCGCCGTTCCGGCTCCTGCTCCGATCGAAGTCGTTCTTGCGCCCGAGCCCGTCGCCGCCGTCCCTGCTCCCGCTCCGATCGAAGTCGTTCCCGCGCCCGAGCCCGTCGCCGCCGTCCCGGCTCCTGCTCTGATCGAAGTCATTCCTGCGCCCGAGCCCGTCGCCGCCGTTCCTGCTCCTGCTCTGATCGAAGTCATTCCTGCGCCCGAGCCCGTCGCCGCCATTTCCGCTCCCGCTCCAGTCGAAGTCCTCCCTGAACCGGAGCCCGTCGCGGCCGTCCCGGCTCCTGCTCCGATTGAAGTCGCTCCCGAGCCGCAGCCCGTCGCCGCAGCCGTTCCGGCCCCCGCTCTCGTGGAAGCCGCGCCCGCTCCGGCCCCCGCCGTTCCCGAGCCGCAAGCCGCCGCAGTGCCAACCCCGGAGCCCGCCTCCGACTGGTCCATCCCCGGCGCCGAACCTGCGGCCGTGGAAGCGATCCCCGAAGCGCTACCGGTCCTCGAGGCCACTGAAGTCGTGCCCGAACTGGTGCCCGCGGCGCCGGCGGAGCCCTTGCCCGTCGCTGCGGCGCCGGTCCCCGAGCCCGCGGTTGTCCTTGCCGCGCCGCCCGAGGCTCTCCCGGCCGAAGTGCCGGCACTCGCGGACAGCCTCGACATCCCGCAGGACTGGCAGGAGATTCCCACGGCGCCGGACGCCGTCCCGGCCACGCCCAACGCGACCCCGGCACCGGCTCCGGACTTGGCCGCCGCCGCGCCCGCCGCGGACTGGTCGGCGTCCTCCTGGGACCCGAACGCGACTCCCGATGCCGCCGCAGCCGCCGAGCCTGCGAGCCCGTCTCACGACGGCTCCTTGTTCGGAACGCCCCCGGCCGCAGGTTTCTCCGAGGAGCCGACGGACTTCGCGACCCCGGACCGCTCGCTCTTCGGCGCTCCGACCTCGTTGGACCCCGAGGCGACGGCCCAACCGGTCCCCCAGCCCGCCTTCGCCTTCGCCGCCGCGCCCGAGCCTGCTGCCGAGGCCGCCTTCGCCCAGCCCGCCTTCATCACCTTGCCGGACGAGCCGTCGACCGGTGAGGTCCCGCTCGCCGCGGCCTCCGAATTCGTGACGTTCCAGAACACCATGCCCGCCGAAGAGGTGGCCTTCGGGTCGGTCCAGATGGACCCGAGCATGGTCGAGCAGGTGACCCCGGGCCAGTGGCAGGACCCCAACGCGGTTCAGGCGCTGGATCTCCCCGAGGACGACACCGGCCAGGTCGAGCTCGCCTCCGCCCACGAGTTCCTGTCCTACCAGCCGAGCGAACCCGCGGCCGACGCGGCCCCCGCGCCGGCGCCGGGCGAGGGCGTCATCCCCGTCGGCATCTACACTCCCCCGGAGCAGAGCGCCCCCGCGGCCGAGGAGCCGGTGCTGGAGTTGGGCGAGGCGGAAATCGACGCACCGGCCTTCGAGATGTCGCCCCCGGACGGCACGCAGATGCAGCTGGCTGCGGCGCCCCCGGCCTCCCCGGCTCCCGCCTACCCGCCTCCGGCCTTCGCGGTCTCGGTGCCTCCCACCGCGCCCGTGGCGGCGCGGCCGGTCGCCCCGGCTCCGGCCCCGATGCCCGTCGCGCCGGCCCCGGTCGTCGCGGAGCTTCCTGAGGAGTGGTCGGCGCCAATGCCGGCCGCGCAGCAGCCTTCTCCGTTCTCCCCGGCGCCGCTGACCATCGCGTCACCCCACCCGATGCCGGCCCCGTTCCAGCCTGCGCCGGCCGCCCCGCCGCCGCCGCCCGCCGCCTGGGGCTCGGCGCCGCCGATGCCGACCGCCATCCCGACCCGGCTGGGCTCGCAGGACGTCGAGGCCATCGAGGAGATCGACATCCTCGACGACGAGCCGCTGCCAGCCCACCCGGCTCCCGCGCCTCTCCCCGCCCCGACCCCGATGGCGGCCCACGCCCCCGTCGCGCCGGCACCGTTCGCGGCGCCGCCGGCGGACCTTTGGCCGCCCGCGCCTGCCGCAGCCCCCGCTGCTCCTTTCGGCCACCCGCAGCCGCCCGTGGTCCCGCTCGTGGCTCCGCCGCGGATGGCCGCGCCGCCGGCCCCGGCATTGCCCAGGCCCATCACGCCGATGCCGATGCCGATGCCCCAGCCGGCGCCGGCCGCGCGTCCCGCGGTTGCGGCCGCCCCCGCGCAGCCGCAGTCGGCGATCATCCCTGGCGAGCACCGCGTCATCGTCCACACGCTCGAGGGCCAGGTGAAGCGCGGCACAGTGCGCAACCTGAACCTCGACGCCGAGATCCTCGACCTCGAGGTCTATGCCGGCCAGCCTCCGGAGCGACTGCCCGCCAAGCGCCTGAAGGCGGTCTTCTTCCTGCTCGGGCCCGGGGCCAAGCCGCCCCAGCCCAGCGGCAACAAGCTGCGCGTGACCTTCCACGACGAGCGTCAGGTCGCGGGCTTCGCCCCGGCCTACCGCCCCGAGGACAACGGCTTCTTCATGTTCCCGGCCGACGCCCGCACCAACACCGCCCGCATCTACATCTACCGGAACGCGGTCAAGAGCATCGCCCGGGGCTGACCCCGCCCCCCGCTAGGCGCTCCATCGTCGCTGCCCTGGTCCGCGCCCGCGGAGCTATGATGCTCGGCCTTCCGCGCCGGAAAGGCCCCATCATGACTCGTCCCCCTCGTCCCTTCCCCCTCGCCCTGGCGACCCTCGCCGCGGCGTTCCTGGCCGCGTGCGGCACGACCGCGGTCGACCCCACCCTCTCCGCCGAGCGCGGCAGCTCGCCCCTGGCGGCCCAGTTCGCCGAGGCCTCGCTGGAGAGCGGCGTCCCGGTCGACCTGCTGCTCGCCATCGGCTACTCGGAGTCGCGCTTCAGCCAGCGCGCCGGTCAGCCCTCGGCGCTGGACGGCTACGGCGTGATGCACCTGCGGGCGGGCTCGACGCTGCCGCGCGCCGCCGAGCTGTCCGGCGCGACCGTCGGGTCGCTCCAGCACGACGCCCGGGCCAACGTGCGCGGCGCGGCGCTGGTGCTGGCCGAGCTGGCCCGCGAGGGGGGCGGGCTGCCCACCTCGCTGCCGGGCTGGAAGCCGGCGCTGCAGCGCTACTCCGGGCTGGGCGAGTGGGGCCCGCACTACGCGGCGCAGGTGCTGGACGTGCTGGCGCAGGGCGCGCAGGGCCTCGACGAGCAGGGGCTCTCGCTGGCGGTGCTGGCGCACCCGGAGGCGAGGGTGACGCTGCTGCCGAACGAGCTGGGGCAGATGGGCTTCGAGGCGCGCCCCGACTACTCCGAAGCCGACTGGGTCGGCCCGTCGCCCAACTCCTCCAGCCGCGGCTCGGCCATCAACATGGTCGTCATCCACACCTGCCAGGGCGGCTTCTCCGGCTGCGTCAGTTGGCTCCTGAACTCCGCGGCGCAGGCCTCGGCGCACTACGTGGTCAGCTCCGCCGGCAAGGTGGACCAGCTGGTGGAGGAGTACCTCAAGGCCTGGCACGCGACCTGCGTGAACCCGCGCTCGGTGGGCATCGAGCACGAGGGGTACATCGACGACCCCGGCCGCTGGTACACCGACGCCATGTACTGCGCCAGCGCCAAGCTGGTGAAGTCCATCTGCACCCGGCACGGCTTCCCCTGCGACCGCGCGCACGTCATCGGCCACAAGGAGGCCAACGACCTGTACTGCGGCCCCGGCCACACCGACCCGGGCTCGGGGTGGAACTGGACGAAGTTCATGAGCTACGTGGAGAGCGGCTGCGGCGGCTCGGGCACCGGGAGGATCCTGGGCTTCGTCTACAAGAACCCCACCAACGACGCCGCCAGCCGCCTCGCGGGCGCGACGGTGAAGCTCTCCAGCGGCGCCTCGACCACCACCGACGCGACCGGCCTGTACACCTTCACGGTCGCTCCCGGCAGCTACACCGCCACCGCCAGCGCCGCCGGCTACCAGGGCGCATCGGTGACGCGCACGGTCGTGGCCGGCGCGGACTCCTGGGGCTCCATCGGCCTGGACGGGACCGCCACCGCCACCAACGGCCAGTACTACGGCGCGGTCTACGAGGTGAACGAGGCCAACCCCTCGGACATGAGCAAGAAGCTGCCCGGGGCGACGGTGACCCTGGACACCGGCGCCTCGACCGCGGCGCGGCCCACCGACGCCATCTTCAAGTTCGACGACGTCAAGGCCGGCCCCCACACCGCGACCGCCGCGCTGACCGGCTACAAGACCGGCTCGTCGACCAAGACGGTCGAGGCGTGCGCCACCCCCGCCACCTGCGCGACCTGGGGGTCGATCGGCCTGACCAAGGACGGCGGCACCGTGCTGACCCCGCCCAAGGTGATCATCACCGCCCCGGCGGACGGCGCGACGCTCGAGGAGGCGCAGCTGGACCTCACCGGGCAGGTGGACAATGCGACCGACGTGAAGACGGTGAAGATCGAGTGGGCGGGCCAGTCGGTGGACGCGCCCATCGGCGCCGGCGCCGCGTTCAGCGCCCCGGTCAAGGTCCCGCCGGGCGACACCACCCTCAAGGTCACCGCCACCAACGGCGCCGGCAGCGGCGAGGCCAGCGTGACCGTGCACTTCAAGACCGGCCTCTGCGGCTTCGTCTACGAGACCGCCGCCGAGGGCACGGGCGGCGAGTCGGCGCGCATCGGCGGGGCGACGGTGGAGCTGCTGCCCTCCGCCGACCTGTGCGCCGCCGCGGTGGCCTCGGCGACGACGAAGAGCCCGGACGGAACCTGGTGCATCGACGCCGCCCCCGGCGACTACTTCCTGCGCGTGAAGGCCGGCGGGCACCTGACCTCGGTCGAGGGCGTCTCCGTCTCCGACGAGCGGCGGGGCACCTCCAACGTCGGCGTGCCGGCGGGGACCGATCCCGCGCCGGGCATCGAGATCACCGAGCCCCCTCCGGGCGCGGACGGGAAGGTCGCCGCCTCCGGCTCGACCGTGACCCTGAAGGGCAACGTGAAGGGCATGAACGCCATCAAGGTCACCGCCAACGGGACCCAGGTGGACGTCTCCGAGAACACCTTCACGCTGGCCGACTTCGCGGTCTCGGGCGAGACCACGGTGGAGCTCGTGGCCACCGGCGCCTGCGGAGAGACGGCGTCGCTGACGGTGACCATCGTCCCCGCGAGCTCGGCGATCGACGCGGGCACGGGCGCCGACGGCGGCAAGCTGCCGGTCGCCAACACCGGCGCCTGCGGCTGCGCGTCCGGCGGCGAAGGCCTCACGATCCTCGGGCTGGCGTCGATGCTCGCGGCGCTGGTGCGCCGGAGGAAGTAGCCCTCACCCCGACCCTCTCCCGCCTTCGCCGGCCCTCGGGTCCCTGAGTTCGGAGCGGCAGGCCTCCGCGCCTGCCGTACCCGCGCGAAGGGGCGAGGGGGCCGTGCTCGCATCCGCCTCTTGCCGAGGGCCCGCCTCCTCCTTCTTCCCCGGGGTCAGGGGAGGCCCTGTTCTCGCGGAGATCCCAAGGCGGTGGCGGAGGGCTCGACTCCCTCTCCGCCTGCGCTGGCGCCCCGAATCCGAACCATCCGCGCCAAGCGCAGAGGTGATGGGAGAGGACGGTGTGATGAGCCCGGCCTAGTTCAGGTACTTCGGCTTCTTCGGCTCTCGGTCGTTCCCGGGCGGCGGCACGACCTGCAGGTGCCGCGAGCGCCGCTTGAGCTGCTTGTCGATCCACCAGGCGCGCAGGTGCAGCCAGCCGCGCCTGGGCGAGATGCCCTTCTTGAGCAGCAGGTAGCCGATGCCCATCGCCACCAGCGGGGTCACGAACGGCTGCCACTGGCCCATCAGCGCGTAAAGCACCGGCAGCCCGAGCGAGAGCAGGAGCAGCACCGGCGCGCGGACCGGGATGACGAACAGGTACACGGTGGCGTGCCAGTTCATCAGGATCCAGGCGAGGAGCACGGCCTCGCCCGCCACCCAGGTGCCGCTCGACCCGGCCCCCATCAACGAGGGGAGCAGCAGCGCCAGGCCGGTCACGAAGAGCGCCGCGCCGACGCCGGTCGCGAAGAAGTAGAAGAGGAAGCGCCGCTGCCCCCACGAACGCTCCAGGGGCGCGGCGAACATCCAGAGCCCGAAGGCCTCGTAGAGGATGAGCGAGAGCGGATCGGTCTGGAGGAAGAGGTAGCTGAAGGGGGTCCAGAGCTTGAGCGCGAGGACCTGCGACGGGGCGAAGGCGAGGTTGCGGCCCAGCCAGCCGTGGGTCCCGAACCCCACGTCCACCATGGCGAGCACGCTCACCACGCCCGTCACGATCATCAGGGCGAGGGTCGCCGGCGGCGGGCGGCTGAAGGCTCCACCGAAGTCCATCTGAACGGGGCGCGCGCTGGTCATCGAGGCACCCGGACGGACCTGAGCAGGCGAGCTACACCTTGGCCTTGGCGGCCTCCCGCTCGCGGTAGAAGAGCGTGATGGTCAGGCAGTGGAACTCCTTGTCGCTGGACTGCGTGACCACCTTGTCCACGATCTCGAACTGGGTGTTGTCCCGCAGCCACCGGGTGATGTTTTCGCCCATGCTCTCCCGGTCGCGGGCCAGCGTGGTCGAGAAGATCTTGACCCCGGTGTAGTTAGCCATTCCCGTTCCTCCTCACAACGTCTTGCAGGCCCTCTTGTGTGCCCCAATGGGGGCGGAAACACAACCCCCCGGCCCAGGCAGCGGCCGAGCCGGGGGTCGGGCTCCGCAGCCTGCCCGCGGGCCTAGGCGCTCACCGCCGGCGTGGGCGTCTGCTCGGGAGTCGGCGCCTGCTCCGGCGTCGGCTGCGCGGCGGCGCGCTCGGTCAGCTTGACGCTGACGATCTTGGAGACGCCCGGCTCCTCCATGGTCACGCCGTACATGGTGTCGGCGATCTGCATGGTGCGCTTGTTGTGCGTGATGAGGATGAACTGGCTGACCTTGCTCATCTCGCGGACGATCTCGTTGTAGCGGCCGACGTTGGCGTCGTCGAGCGGCGCGTCGACCTCGTCGAGCAGGCAGAACGGCGTGGGCTTGATGAGGAAGATGGCGAAGATGAGCGCCACCGCGGTGAGCGCCTTCTCGCCGCCGGAGAGCAGGTTCACGCTCTGCAGCTTCTTGCCCGGGGGCTGGGCCAGGATCTCGATGCCCGGGTCGCCGCCGCTCTCGCTGGGCACCAGCACCAGGGAGGCGCGGCCTCCGTTGAACAGGCGCGGGAAGACCTGCTGGAACTTCTCGTTGACCACCTCGAAGGCCTGGTCGAAGCGCTCCTTGCTGGTCTTGTTGATGCGCACGATGGCGCGGCGCAGCTGGGCCAGCGACTGCTCCAGGTCGCCCTTCTGCTTCTTGAGGAAGTCGTGCCGCTCGACGAGGTCCTTGTGCTCCTCGATGGCGGTCAGGTTGATCTCGCCCATGCGCTCGACCTGCTCGCGTAGGTCCTTGAGCTCGGCCTCCATCTCCGCGGTGGGCGGCTTCTTCCAGTGGTAGTCGTACAGCTCGACCGACAACTCCACCGCGTAGCGGTCGCGGATGGAGTCGCACAGGTGCGCCCGCTCGAGCACGAACTCGCGCTCGCGCAGGGCGTGCACGGCCAGCCCGCTCTGCAGCTCCTCCAGCCGCTTGCGCACCCCGCGCAGCTCGTTCTCGTCGGTGCGCAGCTTCTCGGTCTGCTCCTCGCAGGCCGCGCGGGCGGTGAAGCGCTCGCCCTGCATCGCGTCGAGCTCGAGGGCCAGCTTCTGGATCCCCTCGCGCATCCCCTCCGACTTGCCCTGCAGCGCCTCGCGGCGCTCGGCGGCTTCCTTGACCGTGGCCTCCAGGCGGATCTGGCGCTCGGACAGCTCGTGCAGGGTCGAGGTGGCGCGGGAGTGGCTCTTCTCCACCGACTCCCGGCGCTCGAAGTCCGCGGCCACCTTGACCTGCAGGTTGGTCCGCTCGGCGTTGAGCTCGGCGAGGCGGGTGCGGGCGCTGGCCAGCTGCTCGGACAGCTCGCGCACGCGGCTCTCGCGGCCCTCGCGCTCGGACTCGGCCTGCGCGCCCTGGCCGGAGGCGCTGGTCTCCTCGGCGCCGATCTCGGAGAGCGCGCGGTGCATCGCGTCGAGCTCGACGGTCAGCTTCTCCAGCCGCTCGCGGGTGCGGGAGAGGTCCTCGGTGGTGCGGTGCAGGTCCTTCTCCTGCTCCACCACCGTCAGGTCCTCGCTGTGCGAGTCCTTGTTCAGGCCCTTGAGCGTGCCCTCCAGCTGCCCGATGTGCTCCGCCATGCGGCGGTGCTTCTCCTGGCAGATGGACAGCTCGCCCTCGATGATCTTGACCTTCTCCTCCAGGTCCGCGATCTCGCGCTTCTTGTGCAGCGCGCCGACGCCGGGGCCCTCGAGGGTGCCGCCGACGATGCAGCCGCTGGGCTCGATGACCTCGCCGTCGAGGGTGACGATGGTGTGCGGCCGGCCGGTGCGCGAGTAGGCGACCGCGGCGTCGAGGTCCTTGACCACCACCACGTCGCCCAGCAGGTGCCGCAGCAGCAGCGAGAACTGCTCGGCGCAGGTGACCAGGGTCGCGGCCGCGCCGACCACGCCCAGCACCGACGGGTCGGGCTCGACCACCGGCTCGCCGGGGTCGACGGTGAGCGGCAGGAACGCGCCGCGCCCCTCCTGGGACTCCTTGAGGAAGGTGGCCAGCGACAGGCCCTTCTCCTTGTCGGAGACGATGACCGTCTGCAGCCGGTCGCCCAGCACCGCCTCGATGGCGCGCTCCAGCTCGGGCGGGGCGCGCACCACGTCGGAGACCAGGCCGTGGATGCCCTGGGCCGCGGGGGAGTCGCCGGCGTGGGCCATCACCGCGCGCACGCCGCGGCCGTAGCCCTCGTAGTTCTTCTCGATCTCGCGCAGCGAGACCAGGCGGCTTCGGCGGTCGGAGAGCTCCTCGCGCACGGCGATGAGCCGCGCCTCGTTCTCCATGAACTCGCGGCGGCTGCGCTCCAGCGCCTCCTCCTCGCCCGCGCGGCGCTCCTCGATGGCGAGCCTCATCTGGCGGCTGGCGCCCAGCTTCTCGTGGAAGCCCTCGCGGCTCTCCTCGAGGGTGCGGGCGTGGCTCAGCAGCTCGTCGCGCTCGGCGCCGACGCGGGAGACGCGGGCCTCGAGGTCGGCCTTCTGGCGGGTCAGGTTCTCGAGGTGGCTCTTGCCGCTGGCGATGCGCGACAGGGCGGACACCAGCAGCGAGCGCTCGGAGTCGAGCCGCTCCACCGTGAGCTCCTCCTCCTTGGCGAGGCGGGCGAGCTCCTCGCGCACGGTGATCAGGCGGCGGTCATCGTCGGTGGCCAGGCCGTCGAGCGAGCTGCGCTGGGCCTCGAGGGCCTCGCGCTCGGCGTTGAGGGTGGCGCTGGCGGCGGCGATCTCGGCGAGCTCGCGCTCGGCCTCGCCGACGCGCTGGCCGAAGGCCTCCAGCTCGCGGCCCCAGGCCTCGAGGTTGGTGGCGCCGACCTTCATCTCGTTGTCGGTGGCGTGGGCCTTCTCGTCGAGGACCCGCAGCGCCCGCTCGTCGGCGGCGGCCTTCTCGCGGCACTGCTCGATGGCGGCCTCGGCGCCGATGACCCTGAGGGTCAGCTCCTTCTCCTCGCCGGTCAGGCTCTCGGCCGACTCGTGGGCCGCCTTGGCCTCCGCGGTCAGCTCCAGGTACTTGAGCGTGGCGGTGTGCAGCTCGATGTCCTTCATCTCCGACTTGAGGCGCTTGTACTTCTCGGCCTTGCGCGCCTGGCGCTCGAGGACGCCCAGCCGGCTGCCCAGCTCGCGGACGATGTCGCCCACCCGCAGCAGGTTCTGCTCGGTGTACTCCATCTTCCGCTCGGCGGCCTTGCGGCGGCTCTTGTAGCGGGTGACGCCGGCGGCCTCCTCGATGAGGGAGCGGCGGTCCTCCGGCTTGGCGCTGACGATGAGGCCGATGCGGCCCTGCTCGATGATGGAGTAGGCCTTGGTGCCCACGCCGGTGCCCAGGAACAGCTCGGTCACGTCGATGAGGCGCGTGGGGGTCTTGTTGATCAGGTACTCGCTCTCGCCGTTGCGGAACAGGCGGCGGGTGACGCTGACCTCGGAGTAGGCCTGGAACGGCGCCGGCAGGAGCTCGGGCCGGTCGTTGTGGAAGGTGATGGTGACCTCGGCCATGCCGAGCGCGGGCTTGTGCTCGCTGCCCGCGAAGATCACGTCCTCCATCGAGCGGCCGCGCAGGTGCTTGGCGCTCTGCTCGCCCATCGACCAACGGATGGCGTCGACCACGTTCGACTTGCCGCAGCCGTTGGGGCCGACGACGCCGGTGACGCCGTCGCCGAAGGTGAAGACGGCGCGGTCCATGAAGCTCTTGAACCCGCAAATGTCGAGCCGCTTGATGCGCATGGGAGGCCTTCGCTCGCTTGATATCGGTCCGTGTTTACAGGCGAAAAGTAGCTCGGTGGAGTAGCACGCACCCAAGTGCCCGATCAAGCTCCGAAGCACTATTAGTGGTAGAGCGAACTTCTTGACACCACAATCCATAGGGAAATCGAGCCCTTGGCGGCGCGTGCTACAGGGGGCTACAAAAGTATGGCCACGCCTTGTCACGACCCCTCTCCAGGCGTGAATCGCACGCGCGACGGCGCCGCCCCTCGCCGCCCGTTTCGGGCTCCGGAACCGGCCTGCGGCGCAAGGATTGCGGCCCCACGAACCTCGCGAGTGAGCGGCCTGCACCTATAATCGGCCGCATGTCTGCACCCGACACGCGGGACCTGCGACACGCTTCGACCAGGCTGGTCAAGCGGGTCGCCCTCTACCACGGCATCGTGGGCCTGGTGTTCCTGGCCTACGTGACCTTCCTGGTCCCGGAAGACACGGGCATCCGGCTCTCCACCCCGCTCTACGGCGGGTTGGCGCTCTCGTTCTTCGGCGCGCTGCTGCTGCTGTTCACCTACCTCTGGCTGGCGACCCTGCGCCGCGCCCTGGAGAACCCGGGCGACGCCGCGCTGGTCGAGCGGGCGAGCGTCGCGGCGCGCAGGCTGCCGGCGGTCGGCTCGGCGGTGACCCTGGCGTTCTGGATCCTGGGCGGCGCGGGGATCTACGGCGTGCTGCTCGGCGCGGGGCTGCCCAGGCCGGCGGTGAGCGCCGGGCTGGTCGCGGGCGTGTGCACCGGGGTCGTCTCGACGCTGCTCTACTACTACCTGGCCATCGCCGACCTCTTCGCCGTCCGGCTCGCGCTCCCGGGCGCCCAGGCTCCGGCGCGCGGCGCCTCCATCCGCACCCGCATCGTCATCACCAGCCTGGCGATCCTCTCGGTGGGCATCACCACGGTCGGCGCCACCGCGCTGCTCAACCACCAGTTCGCGCTCGAGCGCTCGGCCGTGTCCAACTGCGACCACGCCCTCAAGGCGCTGGTGGTCATCGAGGCGCCCACCAGCTCCATCGTCGAGGCGGCGGCCAAGGCCTGCGACGGGCCGGCGGTGGTGGGGCTCGCCGGCCGCGTCATCTCCAGCATCGGCGACGCGGAGATCGTGAACCTGCCCGAGGGGCGCAACGAGCGCGGGGTCCTGCTCACCATGCCGCTGCGCAGCGGGACCACCCTCTACGTCCTGGTCAGCGACAAGGGCTGGACCGGGCAGGAGATGGAGAGGTTCGGCTGGCGCATGCTGGGGTTCGCCGGCCTGGCCTTCGTGCTGGCCTTCCTGCTCGCCTTCGTGGCCTCGCAGGCGCTGACCGCCCCGGTGCGCGGGCTGGCCGAGGCCGCCGAGGCCATCGCGCGCGGCGACCTGACCCGGGTGGTCCCGGTGCTCACCCGCGACGAGATCGGCTCCTTGGCCCAGTCCTTCGGGGTGATGTCCAGCGGGCTGCGCAAGCTGGTCGGCAACATCAGCGGCGCGGCCGAGAGCCTCTCCGGCCAGGTCGGCAGCGTGGTCAGCGCCGGGGCGCTGGTGCAGCGCGGCGCCGAGGTGCGGCGCGAGGGCGTCGCCGGGGCGACCCGCGAGATGACCGAGATGGACCACTCGGTGGCCGACGTGGGCCGCGATGTCGCCGGCCTCAACGAGTACGTGGCCACCACCGGCGCGGCGCTGGCCGAGTTCGCGGCGTCGCTGGAGGAGGTGCGCCGCCACGGCCTGGAGCTGGAGCGCGCGGTGGCCGGCTCGCGCGGCGAGGTGCAGGCGCTGCTGGCGGCGGCGGACAGCGTGCGCACCGAGATCGCGGCGCTGGCCGAGGCCTCGCGCTCGACCCTGTCGACCATCGGCGAGTCCGGGCGGACCCTGCAGGCCCTGGGGGACGCCGCCCGCGAGGGCGAGCGCGTGGCGCAGCGGCTGTTCGAGGAGACGCGGGCCGGCGCGCAGGTCGTGGACCAGAGCGTGCGCGGCGTGGAGGCCATCCGCGGGGTGGTGGCCGAGGCCAAGTCGCGCGTGCAGGCCCTGGGCGAGCGCAGCACCGACATCACCGAGGTGGTGGACTTCATCGCCGACGTCGCCGGGCGCACCAACCTGCTCTCGCTCAACGCGGCCATCATCGCCGCGCAGGCCGGCGAGCAGGGCAAGCCCTTCGGCGTCGTGGCCGACCACATCCGCGAGCTGGCCTCGCAGATCGGCAGCTCCACCAAGCGCATCGCGGACATCATCGCGGGCGTGAAGCTGGAGGTGGAGGCGACGAGCGCGCTGATCCAGGAGTCGGACGAGCTGGCGGCGACGGGCGTCGAGCGCGCGCAGGAAGGCGGCGAGGCGCTCAAGCGCATCGCCGAGGAGAGCAAGAAGTCGCGCGAGGTCTCGCTGTCCATCCTGCCGGTGGTCACGACCTACACGCAGACCGCGCAGCAGATCGAGCAGCTGGCGGCGCGAGTGGTGGAGATGGCCCAGGGCTTCGAGGGCGTCGACCTGCTGGCGCGCGGCGGCAAGTCCATCGAGGCGCTGGCGCAGAGCCTGGAGCCGCTGACCTCGCGCGTCGGCCGGGCGTTGGAGGAGCAGACCGCGGTCAGCCACAAGCAGGTCGAGAGCCTGGAGGAGATCAACCGGATGATCGCCCGGCTCAACGGCACCGTGACCGAGCACGCCGACGGCACCGCGCGGGTCCTCAAGAACCTGTCCGCGCTGGTGAGCCTGGCCGACGAGGACCGCCGCGCGGTGGACGAGCTGGCGCACGCGGCGCAGGCGCTCAACCGGCACGCGCAGGCGCTGCGCGAAGGGCTCGAGCAGTTCCGGATGTAGAAGGACGCGGCGCAGGCTGGGCGCGCGAGCCGGGCTTCAGCCGGCTTCCCATGGAGAGCCGGGGCGCTTCAGCCCCCGGCGGTCGCGATCCCCACGGCCTCCGGGTCGGCCGGCTCGACCGGTCACCAATCCGGGATCGAAACGGTTGCGGTTAGAGTCTCCGGGACCGACATCCCTCGCCAGCACCGAGTCTTTCGACGCCCCCGAGATCCATCGACGTGCGAGCGCGACCCCCGAGAACGGTACCGCGGCCAGCTCTGGCGCTCCTGGTCTTCTGCTCCGGATACTGCGCGCTCGTCTATCAGGTCGGCTGGTTGCGCGAGCTGCGGCTGGTCTTCGGAGCGTCGACCCATGCCACCTCCGCGGTGCTCGCGATCTTCATGGGGGGCCTCGGGGTCGGAGGCGCGGTGCTCGGCGCGCGCGCCGACCGCCATCCGCGGCCCTTGCGGCTCTACGCCTGGCTGGAGCTCGGGATCACCGCGGGCGCCCTGCTGAGCCCGCTGCTCTTCGTGCTGATCAGGCACGTCTACATCGCCTCCGGGGGAAGCTCGGTCCTGGGGCAGCCCCTGGCCCTGGCGGTCCGCCTGGCGCTCTCGATCCTGGTCCTCGGGATTCCGACGTTCCTGATGGGAGGAACCCTGCCGGCACTGGCCCGGGCCGCGGAGCCCGCGGAGGATTCCAGCCGCCGCGCCGTCGCCCTGCTTTACGGGGTCAACACCCTCGGGGCCGTGTTCGGGGCCCTGGCGGCGAACTTCTTCCTCCTCGAGCACCTCGGCACGCGGCTCACCGTCCTCTCCGCCGCCGGCGTGAACGGCCTCGTCGCGGCAGCGGCCCTCGCCCTGTCGACGCGGGCGGGCTTCGCCGCGGGAGTCGCCGCGGGCGAGTCGAAGCAGCGTCCGAAGGGGGCAGGCGCCGCCGCGCCCGAGCCGTCGAAGGGCGCTGCGTCGCTGCCGCCGCGGTTCGTCTACGCCGCCGCCGGGCTGACGGGGTTCGTCTTCTTCCTCATGGAGATGGTCTGGTACCGCATGCTCTCCCCGCTCCTGGGAGGGACCACCTACTCCTTCGGCCTGATCCTCGCGGTGGCGCTGGCGGGGATCGGCGCCGGGAGCCTCCTCTGGACCCTCCTGGCGCGCTGGGTGCCGCCCTCGGCGCGGCTCTTCGGCGTCACCTGCGGCCTGGAGGCGCTCGGGCTCGTGCTGGCCTTCGGCCTCGGGGACCGGGTCGCCATCCTGGCCATCGCCTCCAGGCCCGCCGGCGATGCCGGCTTCTTCGCGCTCGCGGCCCAGTGGACCCAGATCAGCGCGGTGGTGGTCCTCCCGGCGGCCCTGGTCTCCGGATTCCAGTTCCCGCTGCTCATCGCCTTGCTGGGCCAAGCCGGCCGCGACGTGGGAGCGCACACCGGGAAGGCCTATGCCTGGAACACCGCCGGGGCCATCGCCGGGTCGCTGGTCGGCGGTTTCGGGCTGCTCCCGGCCCTGGGCGCCCCGGGGTGTTGGCGGCTGGCCGTGGCGCTGCTGGGCGCCATCGGCGCCTCGGCGGTCGGGCTCTCCCTCTTCCGCGAGGGGCGGCGGCCCACGCTCGCCGTGGCGGCGGCGGCCCTGCTGGCCGCGGTGGTGCTGGCCGCGGGCCAGGGGCCGACCGCGGCGTGGCGGCACACTCCCATCGGGACCGGGGGCGCGGCGCTGCCGGACGACAGGAGCGCCAACGGCCTGCGGGCCTGGCTCGGCAGCCGGCGCTTCCCGGTCATCTGGGAGCAGGACGGGGTCGAGAGCAGCGTGGCGCTCAGGCGCGGGAACGGGCTGACGTTCGTCGTCAACGGGAAGAACGACGGGAACGCGCGGTTGGACGCCGGCACCCAGGTCATGGGCGCGCTCATCGGGGCCATCCTCCACCCGGCGCCCCAGAAGGCCATGGTGATCGGCCTGGGCACGGGCAGCAGCGCGGGATGGCTGGCCGCGATCGACAGCGTGCGGCAGGTCGACGTCGCCGAGCTCGAGCCGGTGGTGCTGGAGGTCGCGCAGCGCTGCGCGCCGGCAAACCACGCAGCGCTCGAGGACCCGAAGTTGAAGGTCCTCCCCGGCGACGGGCGCGAGCTGCTGCTGACCTCGAAGGAGCGCTACGACCTCATCTTCTCCGAGCCTTCGAACCCCTACCGCGCGGGCATCGCCGCGCTCTACACTGTGGACTTCTATCGAGCCGTGGAACGTCGGCTCGCGCCGGGCGGCTTCTTCTCCCAGTGGGTGCAGGCCTACGACGTGGATCCCCTCACCGTCCACCGGATCGCCGCGACCCTGGCGTCCGTCTTCCGCGACGTGGAGATCTGGCAGACGAGCCCGGGCGACCTGATCTTCGTCTGCTCTGCCGAGCGCAAGGACTACCCGGTGCCGTTCCTCGCCTCCCAGGTCGAGAGGGAGCCGTTCAAGTCCGCGCTGCGCAACGGCTGGGGCGTCTCGGGGGTCGACGGGTTCCTCGCCGGCTTCCTGTCCGACCCGACCCTCCCGCGGGAAGCCGCCGCCGAGCTCTCCGCGTCCGGAGCGCTGAGCACCGACGACCTGCCCTCGGTCGAGTTCGACTTCGCGCGCAGCCTCGGAGGGGGCACCTTCGCGCTGGATGAGTTCCGGGAGCTCGCTCGCCGGCGAGGCGTCCATCGGCCCGCGGTGCGGGGCGGCGCCGTGGACTGGGACCTCGTCGACCTGAGCCAGGCCCTCCTCGGGCTGTGGCACCTGCAGCCTGCCGTGGCGGCGGGCGTCGAGCGCAGCGTCTTCGACGCCCACCTCGAGGGCCAGTTCGCGCACGTGCTGCGGTCGTGGGCCGCCGGAGGGTGGCGGCCCCGCACCCCGCTGGAGGCGGTGATTCTCGCCGAGGCCCTCGCGGACGCCGCCGACGAGCGGTACCGGCCGCTTCTCCCGCAGTTCTCGCGCGAATGGCCGGCGACCGCGGACGCCATCGAGGCGCGCTTCCACCTGCGCCGCGGGAACGCCGCAGGGGCGTTCAACGCCTTCTCGCGCGCCATCCAGGGCTACAGGACGGACCCCTGGAACTCCGTGGCCGTGATGGGAAGGACCTTGGACCTCGGCATGGAGCTGTCGGAGAGGTACCGGTCGCTCGCCCCGCGCGTCTTCGAGCTCTTCGAGGCGCCTTTCAGCGTGCGCATCCAGGACGCGAGCCGCATCACCGCCCTGCTCAACGTCGGCAGGCTGCTGGACTGCGCGCACGGAGTGCGGGCCCTGGACCAGGCGGGGCCCGACTTCCTGTGGAACGAGAGCTTCCTGCGCTACCGAGCCGGCTGTTACTCGGAGTCGCGCAGCCCCGCGGCCGGTCAAGCGCAGCGCGATCTCGAGGCCTTCCTGTCAGGCCGCTAGCCTCGCGGCGCCTAGGGTCCGTGACGCTGGCGCTTCGAGAAGACGATGGCCGAACGCAGCGCCAGGAACAGCCCCGCTCCGAGCCCGAGCACGGCCCCGCTCAGCAACAACCACGGCTGAGTCCCCAGGCGGCTGTCGAGCAGGTAGCCGCCGAGCACGCCCACCACGCCGAGCCCCACCAGGAGCGCGACCATGGCCCAGGCCTCTTCCCGCGCCAGCTCTCCGTTCTCGTTCATCTCCCCTCATGGTGGCCTCGCGGAGCATCCCAGGCCCGCCTGCCCAGCCGCCCGATGAGAGCCCCCGCCAGCGCCTGGGCCGGGCCTCCAGGCGTGCCCATCGTCTCTTCGTGTTGCGGGACGATCCCGGCCAGGCGCGCGAGCGTCACCTCGAGACGATCCGGCGCTTCGGCTGGAACTCGACCTCCTTCAAGCTCCTCGAGACGCCGCTCCGCCTCTGGGAAGGCGAGCAGGCCATCGTGGGCTACGTCGACACCGGCTCCGCCTGGGTGGCTGCCGGTTCGCCGGTTCGCCGGTCGCCTCCCCTCCCGGGCTCGCGAGCGCCGTGGCTTCGTTCGCCGGCTCGGCCAGGAGCCGGAACCGCCGGGTCTGCTTCTTCGGCGTCGAGCCGCGCTTCGCCCTGCTCGTGCCCCATCACCGCCTGCTCCAGATCGGCGAGCAGCCATCCTGGGATCCGACCGCGTGGAGCCGCTCACTCGGCCGCAGCGTCCGGGAGCAGGTGCGCCGAGCCAGAGCCAAGGGCGTTCAGACCCGGCCGCTCGCCGCGGCGGAGGTCGAGCGGCTCGGCGGCCAGATCCTCGCGCTCTCGAGGCGCTGGCGCAGCCGCCAGCAGCTGGCGCCGATGGGCTTTCTCGTCGGCCAGGACCTTCTCAGCTCGCCCGCGCAGCGGCGGTGGCTGGTGGCTGAGCGCGAAGGCGAGCTGGTCGCCCTGCTCTCCATGGTCCCGGTCTTCGCCCGCCGAGGCTGGCTCCTCGAGGACCTGCTGCGCGACCCGAAGGCGCCCAACGGAACCGCGGAGCTGCTCGTCGATCACGCGATGAGGCTGCTCGGGGCCGAAGGGTGCACCTACGCCACGCTGGGGCTGGCGCCTCTGGCGGGACAGGTCCCGGGATGGCTGCGCTTCTTCCGGCGGGTGAACGGCGGCCTCTTCGACTTCGAAGGGCTGCGGCGCTTCAAGGCCAGGCTCCGACCGCACGAATGGACGCCGATCTTCCTGGCCTTCCCCGAGTCCACCCGCGGCTGGCGCGCCGTGCTCGACAGCCTGAAGGCCTTCGCGGGCGGGAGCCTGGCGCGGTTCGCGGCGAGGTCCTTGCTGCGCGCGCCGGCGGTGCTCCTGCGCACCCTCGCCGCGCTGCTCTTCCCCTGGATGGCGGCGATGGCCTTGGCGCCGGCGCCGTGGTTCCCCTCGCCCGCCATCCGCTGGATGTGGATCGGGCTCGACGCAGGAGTGGCCCTCGCGCTCTGGCAGCTCGCTCGCCGGTGGCGCGATGCGCTCGCCCGTGCCCTGGCCGGGGTCATCGGCCTCGACGCCGCGCTCACCCTCCTGCAGCTCCTCGCCTTCAACCGCCTCATGATCCGAACCGCCGCGCAGGGGGCCGTGGCCGGAGTCGCGCTGGCCGCGCCGCTCACCGTGAGCGCCCTGCTCCGGGCGGCGCTGCGGCGGCGCTCGGGCTCGCCGGAGCGGGCTTTCCTTGGTTGAGGCCCCTCCGCTGGCCCCGAGGGGGGCTGAGCCCCCTTGCGGCGGGTTGCTTGGACCGCCAACTTCCGCCTAACGACGCCGCGGCCGCTCCGTCCCGGGGCTCGGAGCCGGAGCCGGGCGCGGCAGCGTCGAGCCGCCCGCGGCCGAGCCCACCAGACGTGCGTTGCAGGCCACGATGCGGTCCCGGCGGGCCAGCACAGCCCGCCTCTGCGTCATCCGCGGACGATCCCCAGGATCTCCGCGCCGTGCTTCTCGGCGAGCTTCGGCCCGATCCCCTTGATCCGCAGCAGCGCCGCGGGGCTCGTCGGCTTGGCGCCCGCGATGGCCTTCAGCGTCTTGTCGTGGAGGATGGTGAAGGCCGGGACCTTCTTGGCCTTCGCCAGCTTCCCTCGCCACTCGCGCAGCCGCTGCTCGACGACCGGATCCACCGGCAACTCGGCCGCCGCCGGCGTGGCGCGCTCTCGCCGCTGGCGCCGCGACCGCTTCGTCCGGTCCTTGTGGCCCGCCTCGGACGGCGCGTCGTCATCGAAGGTGAGCCGCCCGTCGAGCGGTCCGCGCGACCCCGCCTTCCGCGCCGCGCGCCGGAAGCGAATCTTCTGCCCGTCCTTCTCGAAGACGTCGTCGGTCAGCGCCACCTCGCCGCTTCGCTGCAGCGCGTCGATGAGCCGCTCGAAGTCGCGCCGCTCGATCGCGCCTGTCGGCGCCAGGTTGCGCAGCAGGGTCCCGGTCGCCAACCCGCCCTTTCGCTGCAGCTCTTCCAGCACCTTCCCCGCCAGCTCCAGCTCCGTCGCGGTCGCGGGCCGGAACCGCCGGCCGACGCAGCCCTGGGGCCGGCACCCGTCGCACAGTCCGCACGGCGCGTCGTCGTTCGTGTCGCCGAAGTGGCGCACCAGGCGCGCCATGCGACAGCCGGTCGACTGCGCGAAGCCCACCACCTCGTCGAGCTGGGCGTGGCGGTAGGCCTTGATGGTGCGATAGCCCGCCTGCCAGCCCTGCTTGCCCCTGCGCACGCTGTCGTCGCCGTCGATGGCCACGCCGCCTTGGATCCAGAGCTTGTCTAGCGCCTGCTCGGCGGTCTCGGCGTCGACGCCGCATTCCACCAGGAGCCGGGTCCGGTCGATGCCCTCGGCCGGCACCTGCGCCAGCAGCTTCTCGAGCACCGAGACGTCCGGATAGTCCCGCTCGAGGAACCGCTCGTGCAGCATCCGGTCGCCCCAGGACCAGAAGAGCAGCGCGCGGGCGGGCTTGCCGTCGCGGCCGGCGCGGCCGATCTCCTGGTAGTAGCCCTCGACGGTGCCGGGCAGGCCCAGGTGGATGACGGTGCGGATGTCCGCCTTGTCGATGCCCATCCCGAACGCGATGGTCGCGACGATCACCTCCACCTCGCCGCGCTGGAACGCCTCCTGGGTCCGGCTGCGCGTCTGGGCGTCCAGGCCGGCGTGGTACGGCGCCGCCTTGAAGTAGCGCGAGAGCTCCGCGGCGGCGTCCTCGGCCTTCTTCCGGCTGGGGACGTAGACGATGGCGGGCCGCCGCTCGGACGGCCTGAGCGCTTCCAGCGCGGCATCGACGCGGTCGCCCTGCGAGCGCTCGACGATCTCGATCGCCAGGTTGTCTCTGCGGAAGCCGCGGATGAAGCGCTGGGCCTGGGCCAGGCCGAGCTGGGCGAGGATGTCGTCCTGCACGCGCACGGTGGCGGTCGCGGTGAGCGCGATGACCGGCGCCGGGAGCAGCTGCGGCAGCCGCTCGCCCAGGAGCCGGTAGTCGGGCCGGAAGTCATGCCCCCAGTGCGAGATGCAGTGCGCCTCGTCCACCGCGATCAGCGTCGGCTTGCGGCGGGCGAGCATCTCCGGGAACCCGGGCACCGAGAGGCGCTCGGGGGCGATCATCAAGAAGTCGAGCGAGCCGTCGAGCCAGGCGCGGCAGGCGGCGCGGGACTGCTCGCGGCTGCGGCCGGAGTGGATCGCCTCGGCACGGAAGCCGAGATCGCGCAGCTTGGTGGTCTGGTCCTCCATCAGCGCGATGAGCGGGCTGATGACCAGCGTGGTCCCGCCGCGGGCGATGCCCGGCAGCTGGTAGCAGAGCGACTTGCCCGCGCCGGTGGGCATCACCAGGAGCGCGTCGCCGCCGGCGGTCACCGCCTTGCAGACCTCCTCCTGGCCGGCGCGGAAAGACCTGTGGCCGAAGTGGTCGTGGAGGATCTGGCCGAGGTCGCCGTTGGCAACCCTCCCCCCTGCCCCCTCCAGCGGAGCTGGAGGGGGGGACCGTTGGTTGCCATTGCCGATGCGATCGGAGCTCTTGGCACCGCCATCGCTCTGCTCGTCGCCGCGCGATTCGAGCAGAGGCGCGGCGGTGCCGTGACCTCCGCCGGGACGGGGTCGAGCAGAGCGGGTCGCCCCCTCCGGCTCCGCTGGAGGGGGTCGGGGGGTGGTTTGCCGCAGCCCGCCGATGACCTCCACCACGAACTTCTCGATGTCCTCCATCAGCTTCCCGAGCGAGCCCTGCCCCCGCTCGATCTTCTTGAGCGCGAACTCCCACTCGCCGGTCAGCTGCGGGCTCTTCACCGACTCGTGGACCACGTCGACGAGCGCCTCGCCCCGGGCGGTCGCGGTCAGCGACTTGCCCTGGCGCTCGACGTACTGCCGGGTGAGCAGCGTCTCGAGGATCGCCGCGCGGGTGGCGGGGGTGCCCAGGCCGCGCTCGCGCATCGCCTCTTCCAGCTCGCGGCTGTCGAGGGCCTTGCCCGCCGATTCCATCGCCGTCAGCAGCGTGGCGTCGGTGTGGTGCTTGGGAGGCGAGGTCTGCTTGTCCTGGATCTCGACCGCCGTGACCGGCCGCACCTGCCCCGGCGCGAGCCCTTCCGGGAGGTTCGGCTCGGCTTCCTCGCGGCTGCCCTTCTTCGCCGGCTTTCGCAGGTCGACGTCGAGCGCCTTCCACCCGACCTGCGTGACCACGGTGCCGCTCGACAGGAAGAGATCGACCGGGCCGCCGGGCTCGCGCTGGGCCGGGACCGCGGTGACGACCTTGGTGACGCGCGTCTTGTGGTCCGCGTGCCAGGCCATCAGCAGCCGTCGGCAGACGAGGTCGTAGAGGCGCTCCTCGTCGCGGTTGAGCTGCTTCTCGGCCGCCGAGGCTCCGGTGGGGATGATGGCGTGGTGGTCGGTGACCTTGGCGTCGTCGACGTAGCGCTTCGACAGCGGCCGCTGCCCCGTCCCGGCGGCGATGGCGGAGGAGTACGGACCGGAGATCGCCGCGACGATCGGCGTGAGGCCCGAGCCGACCGAGGCGCTCAGGTGCCGGCTGTCGGTGCGCGGGTAGCTCAGCAGCTTGTGCTGCTCGTAGAGCGACTGCGCCGCGGCCAGCGTGGCCTGCGCGGTCATCCCGTAGAGGCGGTTGGCGTGGCGCTGCAGCTCGGTCAGGTCGTAGAGGAGCGGCGGCGGCAGGCTCTTGTCGGTTCCGGTGCTCTCGAGGACCTTGCCGTTGCGGGCCTCGCAGCGCTTCCGGATCTGCTCGGCGAGGACCCGGTCCGGCGGGAGCCGTCGCGCGGCCTCCTCGCCCTGCTTCGTGAGCTTCGCCGCGTCGACCCAGGTGCCCCGGTAGCGCTGCAGGCCCTCGCCGAAGGCGGCCTCGACCTCGCAGTACTTCTCGGGCACGAAGTCGCGGATGGCGCGATCGCGCTCGACGATCATCGCCAGGGTCGGAGTCTGGACCCGGCCGACCGAGAGCAGATCCGGCCCGTGGCACAGCGTGTAGGCGCGGCTGAAGTTCATGCCCACCAGCCAGTCGGCGCGCGAGCGGCCCTCGGCGGCGTCGGCCAGGGCGTCGAAGTCCTTGGCGGGGCGGAGCGCCTTGAACCCGGCGGAGATGGCATCCGCCGTCAGCGAGGAGACCCACAGGCGCTGCACCGGCTTGCGGCAGCCGGCCTTCCGATAGAGGTAGCGGAAGATGAGCTCTCCCTCGCGCCCGGCGTCGGTGGCGCAGACCACGCGCTCGACCTCGGCGGAGTTGAGCACGCGCTTCACGACGGCGAAGTGGTCCTTGGTCTGCTCGAAGATCTCCAGCGGCCACTCGCGCGGGAGCATGGGCAGCCGGTCGTAGCGCCAGGCCTTCCACGCGGGGTCGATCTGGTGCGGCTCGGCGAGGCCGACGAGGTGGCCGATGGCCCAGGTGACGACGTAGCCGTTGCCGCGCAGAAGCCCTTCCTCGCGCCGGGTCGCGCCGAGGACCTCGGCGATGCTCCGGGCGACGGACGGTTTTTCGGCGACGACGGCGATGGTCATCTTGAGCTGTCCCCTCCCCCAGCCGGATCATCCGGCTCGAACGCAGGCCTTTGTAGCAGACGTGTCCGACATTCCCGGTGCGACTTTTTGCGACTGTTGCCGTCACGGCAACAGTCGGGACGCCCGGCATGGCAAGGCGGCCGCCCCGGAGCCCATGCAACCCATGTGATCGTTGCGGGCCGCGACGTGACTCAGAACACGCACCCGGCCTAACCCCGCATGCCAACCCGGGAATTCGGCGGCCCGCGGCCCAAGTTTAGGTACCTTAACTTGGGCCCTTGGCGGGCGGGCCGGCCTCGCAGACCCCCTGAGTTAAGGTACCTTAACTTGGGCCCTTTGGCGGGCGGGCCGGCTCTGGAGACCCCCTGAGTTAAGGTACCTTAACTTGGGCCCTTTGGCGTGCGGGCCGGCTTCGGAAATCCCCTTGAGTTAAGGTGCCTTAACTCGGGCCCTTTGGCGGGCGGGCGGGCGTCGGAGACCCCCTGAGTTAAGGTACCTTAACTTGGGCCCCTTGGCGGGCGGGCCGGCTCCGGAGACCCCCTGAGTTTAGGTACCTTAACTTGGGCCCTTTGGCGGGCGGGCCGGCTTCGGAATCCGCTTGAGTTACGGTGCCTTAACTCGGGCCCCCTTTGGCGGAGCTCCGCCCCGTCCCACCTTCCACTCCGACCTCGACCGTCACGGCCGCGGACCCGGGAGGTCTACGCTCTCGGCAGATCGCGGGGCGCTGCAGGGGTGGGCCCTTGCCGCAGGGCACCGGGGATGCCCCGCCAGACGCCTTGGCTGCCCATGACTCTCAGCGGACCCCTTCGGTCTTCCTACGCGCTCGGCCGCGTTCGGCAGGCGAGGTCCATCGGGGCACAAAACGCATGTCGGGACGTCGCGGCGCGTAGACTGCTTCCCATGGCCGACGAATTCATCGTCTCGAGCGTCAAGGAAGCGATCCACCTTTCACGGCAGGGGAAGCACGACGAGTCCCTCGCCCGCTACCAGGCGCTCTTCGATGCACCCGAGTTCGCCGCCGCCGCCGTCGCGAGCCGACGACAGGCGCTCAAGTTGATGGTGACCACGCAGGGCCTTCCCGATCCCCTCAGCCCGACGGCCGTGGGGGCGTTCCAGGCGGCGTGGAAGATGCTCACAGTCCTCGTGCAGGGCGGGCAGGAGCCGCAGGACTACGAGCTCCTCGGACTGGCCCACCAGCGCCTCGGAGATCCCGCGGGTGCCAAGAGCGTGTTCGAAGCCGGCCTTGCCATCGCCCACGGCAGGAACGACCCGGAGTGGTCGGGGAAGCTGCTGAAGCGAATCTCCACGCTCTGATTCGGCCGCGGGACGCGCGCCAAGCTCTCCCTTTCGAGAAGCTCCCGGCCTGCGGGGCGTTCTTCGGCGTCAACGGGAATGACCAGTACGGCTGCGAGGCACCGGAGTAGCTGGACGGGCAATGCCTACTGGGTCCTCGCCGGCGGCGCTGGTCGCCGAGGTGCTTGCCGAAGACCGGACATTGCCTCCCAGTGAAATTGGCCGCACAGTCGATTTCGACTGAAATTGAAAACTCCGTTCTGACTGAACATGGCCGTTGTGGGGGTGGGGTAGGTCTGCACCGCCGGCGTCTTCCCGATCGCTGCTGGGTGTGGTGCTCCATCGCCGAAGGTGCCGCCCGAGGGGCGGCTCCCGCCGCCGGAGGGAGCACGATGACCTGGAAGACCGTCCTCGCATGGCCACTCCTGTTGGGCGCCGCCACGGGCTCGCTGGCGTGCTCCAAGGGACCTGAGGAAGGGGTGCGAATCGGCTTGCTGCTCCCGCGCACCGGGCAGCTTGCCGACTCGGGCGGGCACGCGGAGGCGGCGGCGCTGATGGCCGCCGAGAGCGTCAACCTCGCGGGCGGCGTCGGCGGCAAGCCCATCACCCTGGTGCTCAAGGACACGCGCTCCGAGCTCAAAGCGGGGATCGACGCCGCCAAGAAGCTCCTGGGCGAGCACGAGCTGCGCGGCATCATCGGCCCGGAGGAGGAGGACGTCGCCACCGCGCTGGTGGGCCTCGCCCGGGCGCAGGGCGTCGTGCAGATCTCCGGGGGCGTCTCCTCCCCGAAGTTCACCACCATCGAGGACGGGGGCTTCTTCTTCCGCACCTGCCCCTCGTCGAACGTGACGGCCACCGCGCTCGTCCAGCGCATGCTCGCCGACGGCGTCAGGACCGCGAGCATGATCTACGTGTCCAACGACTTCGGCTCGACCTTCGCGGTGTTCGCCGACGTCGCCTTCCGGGACAAGGGCGGCACGCTCATCTCCGACGGGGTGGCCGGGCCGGTGTCGGTGGTGCCCGGGTCCCGCGACTACCGCTCGCTGCTCAGGCCGCTCCTGGAGCGCAAGCCCCAGGCGCTGGTGCTCATCACCGACCCCATCACCGGCGCGCAACTGGTGAGCGACTGGCGGCTGCTGGGCGGGACGGGCCGCATCTACCTCGCCCCGAACCTGATGACCCAGGTCTTCGTCCAGCAGGCGCCCGCCGGCGCGCTGGAGGGCGCGGTGGGCGTCAGCCCGCTCTCGGGCGACCCCGACGGCGCCTTCGCCGAGGCCTACGAGGCGTTCACCGGCGACCCGCCGGCGCAGTCGGCCTACTTCTACTACGACGCCCTGGCGCTGCTGGCCCTCGCGCTCGAGAAGGCCCGCCACGACGCCGGCGGCGAGCCCACCGGCGACCAGATCCGCGCGGCCGTCGCCCAGGTGGCCAACCCTCCCGGCGAGCCGGTGCGCTGGGACCAGCTCGGGCGGGCGCTCGAGCTGCTGCGCCAGGGTGCCGACGTCGACTACGTCGGCGCGTCGGGGGCGATGGATTTCGACGGGAAGGGCGACGTGGTCCTCGAGCACGTCGAGTACTGGTCCGTGAGGGCCAGCGAGATCGTCCGCTAGGGGACGGGCCTCTGCGGACGGCAACGCTGCAGCGCACGAAGCGAGCAGGAAGCGACAAGGAGGAGCCAATCGTGATGCACGCACTCCGCAGGACCTGGCACGCGGCGACCCTGGCGGTGGCCGTCCTGGCCGTGGGCGCCGGCTGTTCGAGCGAGCCCAAGGTCGACCCGCCGAAGGAGAAGTTCAAGGCGGCCTGGCTCTACACCACCTCCCCCGGCGACGGCGGCTGGACCTACGCGCACGACCAGGGCCGGAAGGCGGCGCTGGCGGCACTGAGCGACGTCGACCTGACCACCCTGGAGAGCGTGTCCGACAAGGCGGACAACGCCGAGGGCATCAAGACCAAGCTCAAGGAACTGATCACCGCCGGCAACAAGCTCATCTTCGCCGCCAGCTTCGGCTTCGGCGCCCCCATGTACGAGCTGTCCGCGGAGTACCCGGACGTCAAGTTCGAGCACTGCGCCGGGGTCAAGCCGACGACCGACAACTTCGCCACCTTCTTCGGCCGCATGTACCAGGCCCGGTACCTCTCGGGCGTCCTCGCCGGCCGCATGAGCGCCAGCGGCAAGCTCGGGTACGTCGCCGCCTTCGCCAACAACTCGCAGGTCATCCGCGGGCTCAACGCCTTCACGCTCGGCGCGCGCAAGGCCAACCCCAACGCCACCGTCGAGGTCCGCTGGACCAGCACCTGGTTCGACGTGGCCGTCGAGAGCGCCGCCGCCAAGGAGCTGCTCGCCAAGGGCTGCGACGTCCTCGGCCAGCACCAGGACAGCACCGCCACCGTCATGGCCGCCAAGGACGCCGGCGCCTACGCGCTCGGCTACGACTCGGACATGGTCCCCTACGCCCCCGACACCGTGCTCGCCACGCCCATCTTCAACTGGGGCACCTACTACACCGACCGCGTCAAGGCGGCGCAGGCCGGCACCTGGAAGACCCACAAGTACTGGGGCGACATCGGCACCGGCATCGTCGACCTGGGCCCTTACGGCAACAAGGTGCCGCAGGCCGTCAAGGACGAGGTCGCCGCCGCCAAGAAGGACCTCGTCGACGGCAAGTACGACGTGTTCTGGGGGCCCATCAAGAAGCACGACGGGACCGACTGGATCGCCGCCGGCGCCAAGCTGACCGACGCCGAGATGCTGAGCATGACCAACTTCGTCGAGGGCGTGATCCTGCCTCCGCCGTAGCCCGCGAGGGTAAGAGCGACGCGGCCGCCGGCGCGCCCTTCGGGGCCCGCCGGCGGTCTCGACGGACGGACCGGAGGCTCGCCCCGTCCTTGGCGTCGTGCGCGGCCGCGCCCCGGCCTTCCTTCGTCGCCGCCCGGTCTGCATTCGGGACGCGCGAGCGCGCCTCCACCCTGCGGTGCGCTCCGCGCCGTGGGTCGACCTTCACACCCACGGGCTCGGCGGCCTGCGCCGAGGAGCTCGGCGGTCCGCGGGCCGTCCTGCTCCCGGCCGCGCGCTGGCGCGAGCTCGCGCGACTGCCCGAGCGTCGGCAAGCACAAGTTCGTGGAGGAGGTCTGCTCGCCGGAGAAGATCCGCCAGACGCTCGAGCGGCTGACCAACCTGCCGTTCGAATGGGACTTGAGAGGGGGCTTGGAAGCAGGGGCCGAGGAACCCGGGCTCGGAGAGTCGGAGGGGGAGCCCACGCTCCCTGCGCATCGCGCTTCGAATCAGCAACTTCGCCCCGAGATCGGGCGCGGCCTGCGCCGCCCGGCCTCGGAGGTGCTGCGTGGCAATCGAGACCGAGCGGGCGGAAAGGCGCACCTGCGAGAAGTGCGGTGGCCCGGACGGGCTCGAGGTCGGCGGGCGGTGGGTGTGCGAGGCGTGCTACTCGCTTTCCGGCTCGTGCTGCCTCGAGTTCGGCGCGGACGATCTCTGGAAGGATCGCGAGGGCGAGACGGAGAAGGGCCCGCCCGGCGTCGCGCCCCCGTGAGGGTGCCGAACTCCGGGGTGGACGCTTCGCTTGCTCCCTGGGGCGGCCGATTCCTGTCGGGCGCGTCGGACAGCGTTCGACGATGCGCGAAACCGCTTGGGCTGCGCGGGTCCGGCCTTCCCGCTTCGCTCAGGGGGCAGGCCAAACGGTGAGCGCAGCGAAGAGGCTGTCGACGGCGGCCCTGGCCTTCGGCGGGAACGGCGCACGGCCCGGGATGGCGACCTCGCAGCTGCCCTTCACCGCATTGACCAGCAGCAGCGGCTCCGCGGAGTCCACTCGCAGCGGCCGCTCGCGATACTCCAGGTGCTCGCGGATGGCCTGCTCGGCGCAGGACCAGACCCGCGGGCGCTGCGCTGGCACGCAGACGATGCGCATGCCGTCCCAGCCGACCACCGCCGCGACGCACGCCTCCAGGAACTCCGTGCCGTCCGCGCTCGTCAGGAGCGTCGCGACGCCCGGCTCTCGCACCGGGTCGTAGACGCCTCCCGGTCCGGGCTTGGGCTGCGCGCCTGCCAGGCCGGACACGGGCGAGACCGCGAACCGGGTCGCCATTCCTTCGGTGAGCCGACTCTCTGCACGAGGCTCGGTCACTACCCGCTCGCCGTCGATCCGGACCGACCAGACCCCGGGGCCCGACTCGCGGGCGAACTGCGCGAAGGCGATGGAGGCGGCGCTGCCCAGCTCCAGCCCCAGGCGTTGGCGGTGATGGCCGCTCAAGACCACGCCGTTCCGGACGATCCGCAGCAGGCTGTAGCTCATCGCAGGGCTCCAAGCTTCACGCGAATCTCCTCGAGTTCGGCTTCCGCGTTCGAGTCGTACACGACGCCACTCCCCACTCCGTAGATCCAGCCGTCCGCCGTCTTCGACGCGGTACGGATCAGCAGCCCAAAGACGCTTCGATCCCCATCGATCAACCCGAGCGCGCCGCAGTAGGCGCCTCGCGGCGTGGTCTCCAGCTTGCCGACGAACTCCAGCGCCGCCTTCTTCGGCGCGCCGGTCACCGACCCGCCAGGGTGCAGCGCCGCGAGCACGTCGAGCGGCCCCTTCCCGTCCGCCAGCACTCCCGAGACGTCGCTGACCGCCTGCAACGCATACGGCAGCTCGATGAACCTGCGCGCGCACGGCACCTCGACGCTGCGCGGGCGGCACACCGGGGTCAGGTCGTTGCGCAGCAGGTCGGTGATCATCGCCAGCTCCGCGCGGTCCTTCTCGCTGGCCTCGAGCTTGCCCGCCTCGTCGATGCGCGCGGTGCCCTTCATCGGCTCGGCACGGACCCTTCCCTGGCCCGTCTCGAAGAAGAGCTCCGGAGAGGCGGAGACGAACTCGGTGCCGTCGGGCAGCCGCACCCAGGCGGCGAAGCGCGGGAGGCCTCGCGCGCAGAGGGTCGCGAAGAGCTCGCTGCCGGAGGCGGGCCGCAGGCGGGCGCGGAGGGTGTGGCAGACCTGGTACACGTCGCCGGCGGCGATGGCCTCGCGGATGGCCTCGACGGCTTCCCGGTATCCGCGGTCGTCGAGCGCCGGGTCCAGCGGCTGCGGCGCGGCGTCCAGCTCGAGGTCGATGGGCTGGGCCTTCCCGCCGAGCAGCGTCGGACGGCGATCCTCGAACGACGCATACGCCAGCAGGGGAGCTCGCGTGACCTCGCGCAGGTCCTCGACGAGCACCGGCCGCCCCAGGCCGAAGCCCGGTCCCAGGAGCGCGAAGGGCGCGCCGCGATCGAGCGCCGTGAGCCTCATGCCACGGCCTCGAAGAACCCGGCCAGCATCTGCCGCCCCGCCGGAGTCCCGTAGGAGTCCGGGTGGAACTGCAGCCCGGCAATGGGCAGGGACGCGTGCTCGACGGCCATCGGCAACCCGTCCTGCGTGGTCGCCACCACGACGAGCGGCGAAGCGACGTGCTCGAGGCAGAGCGAGTGGTAGCGCATCACCTGCTGCGGCCCGGGCGCCTCCGGGAAGAGCCGCGAGCGCTCGAACAGCACCGTGGACTGCTTGCCGTGGCACGGCCGGCAGCGCCTCAGCTGCGCGCCGAACGCCAGCCCTATCGCCTGGTGGCCGAGGCAGATCCCGAGCAGGGGCATCCGCGCGACGGCCGCCGCCCGGACGACACCGATCAGCCCCGCGCGCTGCGGGTCCTTGGGGCCCGGCCCCACGACCACAGCGTCGAAGTCGCGCAGGACCTCGAGCCGCTCGGCGACCTGGCGGCCCGGGCGGATCTCGACGTCGTCGCGGTCGAACGGCAGAGCGTCGACGACGTTCCAGGAAAAGGAGTCCTCGTTCTCCAGGAAGAGGACGCGCACCGGACGGGCCTAGTGGCAGCCGGAGCAGTTGCCGCCGTGGCAGCCGCCGCAGCCACCGCCGCCGCCGCCCGACTTGCTCGACGAGGAGGAGGCCGAGGAGCCGCCGCCTGCCACGTTGGAGCAGCACGCCGACAGGATGCGCTTGCCCTTGCCCGGGCACTTCGGGCAGTCGGCGGTCTTGGTCGACGACGAGACGAGGTCCTCGAAGACCCGGTCGCACTTCTTGCACTGGAACTCGTAGAGGGGCATGGCGCGCGAAGACTAGCCGAAAACCCGACGCTTCGCGCCCCCCCTGCCGGGTTTCGTCAGCGCAGGTCGGCCCTCAAGGCGTCCTGCTGCTCCTCGGTCAGGCGCACCTCGAGCTGGAGGTCGGGCAGGTCCACGCCCGCCGACACCGGGACCATGCCGGCGGTCTTGAACTTGAGGAACTGCACGGCGGAGAGGCGGTCCTCCCCCACCTGCCGGGGATCGAAGCTCGCGTAGGCCTTGGTCCCGTCCTCGAGCTTGAGGAAGATGTGCCCGGGCAGCTCCCGCCACTTCGCCAGGCGCCGCGCGCGCTCCTCGGGGTCGTCGATCTCCACCATCAACGTCGCCCCCAGCTCGCCGGCGCCGCCCAGCAGCTCGTTGTAGGTCGCCAGCTCGTGATCGATCTCCGTGTCGCTCATCATCTGCTCGATGCGCATCATCTCCTGGACCTGCCAGCGCACCGTGTCGCGGTTCTCGAACATCAAGGTCAGCGCGTCGCCGATGCTCACGCGGCGGCGCCGCTTGGCGTCGAGGATGTCCTTCAGCTCCCGCGAGCGCTGCTCGGTCCAGGTGACGTAGCTGACGAGGTCGCTGCGGCGTACGGGCTTCATGGTTCACCCTGCCTTCCCGGGAAAGCCGTCTGCACTCATCGCGCGCGCCAGGACCGTCAGCGGGTGCAGCGGCCGCTTCCCGGCGTGCTGCTCGAACTGGATCGCGGCCAGCGGGCACTCGGTCGCCCAGACCTCGGCGCCCGCCTCCTGCATCGCGTCGAAGGCCTTCTTGCCGATGCGCGCCGAGGCCTCGAAGCCTTCGACCCTCATCGCCCAGGTCCCGTTGTGGCCGCAGCACTCCATCACCGTGGCCTTGATCTCCGTCCCCGGGATCCGCCGCATCAGTTCGCGCCCCTTGAAGCCCACCGCCTGGGCGCGCAGGTGGCAGGGCGCGTGGTAGGCGACCGTCCCTGGCGTCGACCGGAAGACCAGCGCGGCGCGCGGCTCCTCGCGGATGCTCCAGAGGAACTCGCAGGGGTCCATCACGCTGGCGGCGATCATCTCCGCCCGGCCCCGGTCCGCTCCCTCCAGCAGGTGCGGCCACTCGCGGCGCAGCATCATCGAGCAGGTCGGGTTGACGACCAGGACCTTGGCGCCCTTCTCGACGTGCGGCACGAGGAGGGCCAGGTCGCGGCTCGCCCGCTCGCGCAGGGATCGCAGATCGCCGTGCTCCCAGGCCGGCATCCCGCAGCAGACCAGGCCCGCCGCCAGGCGCACGTCGACGTCCGCCGCGTCGAACACGGTGAGGACGTCGCGGCCCAGCGCCGGCTCGTTGTGCTGGACGAAGCAGGTCTGGAACAGCACCGCCTCGCCGCCCGGCTCGAAGTTGCGGCCCACCCGCCGCGCCCAGTCCTCGAAGCTCTGCGAGGCGAAGTCGGGCAGCCGCTTCCGCCGGTCGATGCCCAGCGCCTTCTCCATCACCAGCCGCTGCGGCGCGAAGCGGTTCATCCGGTTGGCCAGCCCCAGGCTCGCTCGCGCCAGCCGCCCGGAGCGGTCGGGGTCGCCCAGGAAGCGCTGCTGCCGCGTCAGCCCGCGCTCTCGGGCGCGCACCGCCATCGCCCGGTGCACCAGCTTCGGGAAATCCAGCTGGAACGGGTGCTTGTCGCGCGAGGTGTACGGGCACTGCACCTCGCACAGCTTGCACTGGAAGCAGGCGGCGAGGACCCGGTCCGTCTCCTCCGGGGCGATCCCTCGCACGTCGCCGTCCAGCCGCTCGTCGAGCAGCCGGAAGAGCCCCGCGAACGAGTCGCAGAACTTGAAGCACATCCGGCACGAGGCGCAGAGGGAGAAGGCGCGCGTCAGCTCCTTCTGGAGCAGCGCGCGATCAAAGTAGCGCGGGTCCGAGGGGTCGTAGCAGAGCCCGTCGGTCGGCGCGAAGGCGACGGCGTCCATGGCGGCAGGCAGGCGGGACGGCGCGCGGGCGCTAGGCCCTCGCGCCGCCCCGAACGCCCATCGGGACGGTCAGCTGATGCCCTTGAGCATCTGCTGGAAGCGCCCGGCGTGGCTCTTCTCCGCCTTGGCCAGGGTCTCGAACCACTCGGCGATCTCCGGGAAGCCCTCCTCGCGCGCGGTCTTGGCCATGCCCGGGTACATGTCGGTGTACTCGTGCGTCTCGCCGGCCACGGCGGCCTTCAGGTTCGTGCGCGTGTCGCCGATGGGCAGGTTGGTCGCCGGGTCCCCCACCCGCTTGATGTAGTCGAGGTGGCCGTGCGCGTGGCCCGTCTCGCCCTCGGCCGTCTCGCGGAAGTTGGCGGCGATCTCCGGGTAGCCCTCCACGTCGGCGACCTTGGCGAAGTAGAGGTAGCGCCGGTTGGCCTGCGACTCGCCCGCGAAGGCGTCCCTGAGGTTCTGGTGCGTCCTGCTGCCCTTGAGCTCCATCGACTCCCCTCCAGCGTGGTTGGTGGTGGTGTGACGCGGGGGGAAATCGCACTTCGCCGCCGCCGGCGACAGCCCGGCGGCGGCCGCGGGCGCACGAGGGTCGCGTGCGAGACGGCGTCAGGCAGTCGGCGATGCGGCGGCGGCGCGGGAGAGGCGGCGCTACTCGACGGCGCTGCCGACCGGCAGGTCGAGCACGAGGAGCGTGGTCGCCGACCCGCTCTTGGCGGGCTGGGGCAGCAGGTGGTACTCGCCCTCGACCAGGTTGAACTCGCGGACGAGGTCGCGCACCGGCCGGCTGGAGACGATGGCGGCCACCCTCTTCTTGGCCAGGAAGATGCGCCCGTCGTCGCCGGTGGGCACCGCGTCGTCGTAGAAGTCCTGCTCGTGCCGGTTGAAGTACGAGCGGCCGTTCAAATAGAAGGCCACCCACGGTCCGAGGTCGGTGATGACCGGGCGCTTGTCGGGGTTGGCGTCGTTGACGGCCTTGGCGATGGCCCGGAAGTCCCGGTTGCCCTGGTGCAGCTTGAGCCGCTCGGCGTGCATGCGCGACACCTGCACGCCGTAGACGCCGGAGACGAGCGCGCAGGAGAGCGTCACGCCGAGCACGATGCCCAGGTAGACCTTGGGCTTGGCCCAGCGCGCCGCCGAGTCCACCCCCGCGGCGAAGACCAGCGCCGCCGCCGGATACATCAGGTAGTCGTAGCGCTCGTAGGCGTAGTACCAGACGGAGTGAATCAGGGCGAAGGCGAGCAGGCCCAGCGCCACCGGGAACGAGTAGCTGCGCTTGGGGAAGATGCCCTGCACCAGCGCCGCCACGACCCCGCCCAGGTACAGCACCGTGACCACGCCCTGCAGCACGGTCAGCCACGAGGGGAAGAAGCGCGCGTAGAGCCACGACTCGGTGTCGAACCGGAAGATCATCCAGAACGGCGCGCGGGTGTGCCGCCACATGCCGTCGAGGAAGTTGAACTCCGCGAGGTGCGCGCGCGCCTCGTCCAGGTAGGCGATGAGCCCCTTGGACTCGACGGCGATGGCGCGCAGGTAGGTGACGTGCAGGGCCTCGGGCACGCCGAAGATCACGATGCACAGCGCGAAGAGCGCCCAGCGCTTCTCGCGCCACAGGCGCGGCCCGCACAGCGCCACCAGCACCAGGGCCACGAAGGCGCCCTCGACGCGGGTCAGGAACGCCAGCCCGCCGAAGAGCGCCGCCCACAGCGCCTCGCGGCCCGCGGCGCCCTGGCGGAAGCGCGCGCCGAAGTAGACGGAGGTCGCCGCCAGCGACACCAGCAGCCCCTCGGACATCGGCACCGAGGACCACCACAGCGCCACCGGGTTGAGCACCGCCAGGGCCATCGCCCCGAAGCGGGTCGGCGGCTCCATCGGCAACATGCGGAAGATGCGCGAGAGCACCAGCCCGGTCCAGCCGTAGAGCACCGCCGAGACCAGCCAGAACGCCGACTCGCCGAAGAGCTTCATCGGGATCGCCAGCACCAGCGAGTAGCCCCAGAAGAACTTGCGGTCGAGCCCGTCGCCCCAGGGGATGGTCAGCCAGTGCCCCTGCGCCAGGCTCTTGGCCTTCGACAGGTAGTAGTAGCTGTCGATGGTGAAGACCTCGGTCTTCAGCCCCAGCCAGGCGACGAGCAGCGCGCCGAACACCACCAGCGCGCCCTCGGCGATGCCCCAGCGCGCCGCGGCGGGGTCGACCGCGGGCTGAGGCGCAGGGGGCGCAGGGGGAGCCGAGGCAGGGGCGGCCGGGTCCGGAGCCGGAGCCGGAGCGTCGCCGGCGCTCGTCGAGGGGGGAGGCTCGGGGCGGGGCTCTTCGGCCATGGGTAGCGGCCGGCCTCCGTGCCGGCTTGCGGGTCGACCTAGTAGGCGCTCTTCGACTTCTGCCCGGTCACGATGGCCACCGAGGCGCTGGCCCCCAGGCGGTCGGCGCCGGCGGCCACGAACTTCTGCGCGTCTTCGAGCGAGCGCACGCCGCCCGAGGCCTTGACGCCCATCTCCTCGCCGACGATGCGGCGCATCAGGGCCACGTCCTCGACCGTGGCGCCGCCCTTGGCGAACCCGGTGGAGGTCTTCACGAAGGCCGCGCCGGCCGCCTTGGAGAGCGCGCAGCCGATGATCTTCTCCTCGGTGTCCAGCTGGCTGGTCTCGAGGATGACCTTGACCGGGGTGCCGCGGACGGCGTCGACGACCGCCTTGAGGTCCTCGAAGACCAGGCGGTAGTCGTGCGACTTGAGGGCGCCGATGTTGACGACGGTGTCGATCTCCCTGGCGCCGCAGCGCACCGCCTCGCGGGCCTCGAAGGCCTTGGCCGAGGGCAGCGCCGCGCCGAGCGGGAAGCCGACCACCGCGATGGCCACCGTGCTGCAGCCCTTGAGCAGCTGCGCCGCCAGGCCGACGTTCGAGGAGTTCACGCACACCGTGGCGAAGCCGTACTGCCGGGCCTCGTTGCACAGCTTGACGATCTCGTCGTGCGTCGCCTCGGGCTTGAGCATCGTGTGGTCGATGTAGCGGGCCATGTCCGGGCTGGTCCGGGTGTGGCCGACCGGGGTCACCCGCGTGGCGCCCTGGTGGACGATGGCGTGGGCGCCGCAGCCGCCCTCCTTGTTGCCGCAGCTGCCGCAGGCGTTGCCGCAGCCGCCGCTGCCCTGCCGCACGTCCACGACGGCCTGCGAGGCGGGCGAGCTCGCCATGCCGAGGCGCTCGGAGACGCGGTCGGCGATGATCTGGACGAGGGCTTCGAAATCCTGGGAGTCGGCCACGGGTGCACCTCTGATGCAGGGTGTCGAAAAGGCGGCGATTCTAGGAGGCGGACACCCGGGTTGTCGAGCGGCGCAGCGCCCCCCTGCGGGCGAGCCGGGGGCTTCACCAAAGAAGGGGCAGGCCCCTCGAGGCCCGCCCCTTCCAGAGAAGATCGAATCCTTTGAAGCGGGCCGGAGACCGGCCGGGGCTAGCGGTCGACGGTCTTGCCGAACTTGACGGCGTCGCCGACCTTGGGCTCGAAGCGGCCCTTGGTGCCCCAGGCCTCCTCGCGCTTGATGGCCTGCTTGAGCACGCGGGCCATCTTCAGGGCGTGCGGGGCGCTCTTGTAGAAGGTGTTCCAGGCGTAGTGGTACATCTCCTGGAGCTTCTCGCCGCTCATCTTGGCCGGCTTGAAGACCACCTCGCCCGCGTTGTAGCGCGCCCAGTCCTTGTGCAGGATGCGCCCCTGCTTTTCCAGGTCCTCGTAGGTGCGGGTGTGCGGGAACGGGGTGAGGACCGTGAACTCCGCCAGGTCGAGGTTGACCTCCAGCAGGAAGTCCACCAGGCGCTTGATGTAGTCCTCGTCGTGCTCGTCCAGGCCGAGCAGGATGGTGCCCTCGACGCGGATGCCGTGGTCCTTGTAGCGCTTGATGCGCGCGCGGATGTAGTCCGAGGTGTCGAAGACGGCCTGGTAGATGTACCAGGCGCCGGCGTCGGCGGCCGCCTTGAGCACGTCGAGGTCGTCCTCGATGGGGTGGCTGATGATCGAGCGCTTCAGGGGCGCCAGCGCCTTGAACAGGTCGATCTCCCACTGCTTGTTCTGGGCGAGCGAGTTGTCCACCATGAACAGGCGGTTGTTGGGGATGGACGCGACCTCTTCCACGACCTTGTCGATGGGGCGGGGCCGGAAGCTGCGGCCGCCCAGGTAGCGCACGCAGCAGGGGTAGCAGTTGAAGCGGCAGCCGCGCGAGGCGTGGACCAGGTCCACCATCTGCACGCCGCGGTAGTTGTAGACGTCGCGGTTGAGGATGGAGCGGCGCGCCGTGCCCACCAGCTCCACCGCGACCGGGGTCTCGAGGTAGTCGTACTTCTTCTTGAGCTGCTTCTTCGCCAGGTCCGCGAGGACGCCCTCGAAGCGGCCCTCGGCCTCGCCCAGGAACACCGCGTCCCCGTGCTGCGCGGTCTGCTCGGCGTGGAGCATGGTGGCGATGCCGCCGAAGATGACCGGGATGCCCTGGGCGCGGAAGTGGTCGCCCAGCTCCCAGCCGCGCGGCGTCTGGCAGGTCAGCATCATGGAGATGCAGACCAGGTCCGGCCGCTCGTTCAGGTCCACCGGGTCGATGTTCTCGTCGGTGAACTTCAGGTCGTGCTCGGGCGGGACGCACGCTGCGAACACCACCGGCCCGTGGGGCGGGAGGTGCCACTCCGTCTGGTGCTCGAGCTTGGGCCACTTGGGGTAGATGAGGCGGATTCGCATGGCGGCCCTTGTAGCAGGAGGCTCTTTCTGCGGCAACGGGGAGTCCCCAATTGGACAAGGTCGCCCGCCCGACGTCCAGCCGGCTTGTGGCGCTCTTGACCACCCCTCCAGGGATGGTCGAGGGTGAGCGGCAGGGGCGTCGGGGCGGCGTGGAATACACTGCGGGGCAGCCGACGTCCGTAAGCCCCCGGGGGCGACCGTCCCCATCACCGCGGTCGGGAGAACGACATGTTCGCAAAGGCGAATCTCTGGACGGCCGCGGCGGCCCTGGCGAGCGCGCTCGCCGCCGCTCCGGCCCACGCCGCCTGGGAGTACGTGGGCGTGGGCGACTGCGCCGGGGGCGACACCGGCTCCACGCTCGGCGCCCAGCCGGACCAGACCCGCTGCGCGGCGAGCACCGGCGGGACCGCGGTCGTCTGCTGGGACGACGTCCAGTACCGGAACGCCAAGGCCAGGAAGCCGGTGTGCGTCTACAAGCGCCTCCAGGCGGCCCAGTGCACGGGCGGCGGCAACCCGGGCTTGCTCTACCGCTGCAACGCGGACGCCATGCACGGCGCGACCGCGGCCGCGCCCCCGCCGCCCGGTCCCGGTCCCGCCGTCGCGGCGCCGCCTCCCCCCGGACCTGGCACCCCGCCGGCGGCGGCGGGCTACCAGTGGCGGTACGCGCGGGTCGGCGACTGCGTCGGCAACGACACGGCGAGCAGCAAGGGCGCCCTGCCCTCGCCCGAGCGCTGCGGGCCGGGCACCCTCGGCCAGACGGCCGTCTGCTGGGACGGCGCCCAGTACCGCCACCCCAGGCTCGGCAACGCCGCCTGCATCTACAAGCGCACGGCCGCCCCCGCCTGCACCGGCGGGGCGGTCCCCGGGCTCGTCTACGAGTGCGCGGCGCTCGGTCCGGCGCAGCCTCCGCATCCTGCGCAGCCGCCCCAGAACCCGCCGCCCACCGCGTACGCCCCGCCGCCTGCGGCCCCCGGGTACGCCTGGAGCTACCAGCGGATCAGCGACTGCTCCGGAGGCGACTCCGGCAGCTCGCGAGGCCCCTACCCGCTGATGGACCGCTGCGACAAGGCCACGGTGGGCATGAGCGCCGTCTGCTGGGATGGAGGAGCGCAGAGGAACAAGGGCTTCGGCTACCCGGCCTGCACCTACAAGCGCTTCGGGGCCGCCGGCTGCAAGGGCGGCGCGAGCCCCGGCTACCTCTACGAGTGCCAGGTCCTGGCCCCCGGCCAGCCGCCGCCCGAGTATCCCGAGGTGCAGCTCCCGGTCGCCCCCCCTCCGCCGGCGGACCCGCCGCCGTCCGCCGCCCCCGGCTTCGCCTGGCGCTTCACCCGGCTCGACGACTGCGAGGCCGGCGAGATCGGGACTTCCCGCGGCGAGGACCCGAGCCCCGAGATGTGCAACGAGGCGACGGTCGGGGAGGCCGCCGTCTGCTGGGACGACAAGCACCACAAGCACCACAAGAAGAAGCACGCGTCCTGCTCCTACAAGCGCGCCTCGGCGGCGAGCTGCTACGGCGGCGATCACCCCGGCACCCTCTTCGAGTGCATCCGCACCGGCGGGACGGCCTACGTTCCTCCGCCCTCCAATCCCCCGCCCACCTACCAACCGGCCTACTCCTGGCGCTACCTGCGCAACGACGGCTGCCACGGCCAGGACGAGGGCAGCACGCTGGGCACCGTCCCGGCCTCCGACCGCTGCGACGCCTCCTCCGTCGGCCAGGTGTCCATCTGCTGGGACGGCGTGAGCACCCGGCACCCGTCCGGCAAGGTCGCCTGCAGCTACAAGCACAAGGATGCCGAGAGCTGCACCGGCAGCGAGCACCCCGGCGCCCTCTACGAGTGCGTCGCCTCCACCGTCTCGGCCCAGCCGCCGCCCTCCAACCGCCCGCCCGCCGCCGCCGGCTACACGTGGCGCTACACCCGCGTGGACGACTGCAGCGGCAACGACACCGGCAGCACCGCGGGCGCGCAGCCGGCCCTCGAGCGCTGCGACGCCGGCACCGCCGGCCTCTCGGCGGTCTGCTGGGACGGCGCGCAGCAGAAGCACTGGGGCTCCGACAAGCCGGTTTGCGCCTACAAGCGGCTGACCCCCGCCGGCTGCACGGGCGGCGGGAGCCCCGGCTTCCTCTACGAGTGCGTCTCGGGCACGACGGCCCAGCCGCACCCGGCGACCCCGCCGCCTTCGCCCGCCAGCCTGCGCTACGACTGGAAGTCGGTCGGCTTCGGCAACTGCGACGGCAGCGACGTCGGCCAGACCGCCGGCGGCGCGCCGCTGCCCGCCGCCTGCGATCCCAGCTCGGTGGGCAAGGCGGCCGTCTGCTGGAGCACCTCGTGCATCTACAAGGGCATCCCCGCTTCGTCCTGCAGGGGCGGCTCGAACTCCGGCACGCTCTACGAGTGCGTGGCTTCCGAGGCCTCGGCGGGCGCCGCCCCGGCCTCGTCGACCGGGCTCGTCTGGAACTACGTCGGCGTCAACGACTGCGCCGGCAACGACACCGGCAGCTCCGCCGGGTCCGCGCCCGACCCCGGGCGCTGCGGCCCCGCCACCGCGGGCCTGTCGGCGGTCTGCTGGGATGGCGTGCAGCAGAGGCGCGCCGGCTCGGGCACCCCGGTCTGCGCCTACAAGAAGGTGCGCCCTGGCGATTGCCGGGACGGGAAGAACCCGGGCTACGTCTACCGCTGCGGGCCGTAGGCGCTCTCGCCCGCCCCACTCCTGATTTCCCCCTCGAGGTCCGCGATGGCCCGCGTCCCCGCCGCTCTCTTCCTGCTCTCCCTCGGCGCGGCGCTCGGTCTGCCGGCACCGGCCCGTGGGGAGTGGACGCGGCTGGGCGCGGGAGACTGCGCAGGCCCCGAGGCAGGCTCGTCCAAAGGGCTCTCGCCGGCGCGCTCCAAGTGCGACGCCTCGGCCGGCGGGATGACGGCGATCTGCTGGGACGGCAAGGGCCAGGTGAACCCGGCCGTGAAGGGCGCCGGCTGCGTCTACAGGAGGGTCCGCGCCGAGGCCTGCCAGGGCGGGCCGCACCCCGGGACGGTCTTCCGGTGCGACGGCTACCCGCTGGCGACGCCCAAGCCCAAGGGCGCGACCGCTCCCGCCGCCAAGGCCGGTCCCCCCGCGGCGAAGGCGGGGCCGTCCGAGCAGCCCCCGGCCGAGCCGCCCGCGCAGACGGCACCCGAGCCGGGCGCGTCCGCGGCGCACAAGAAGGTGCAGGCCCAATTGAACAAGGCCGCCGACCTGTTCGCGGCCAAGGACTTCGCCGGCGCGCTCGCCGAGCTCCGGCGGGCGCAGGACAGCGAGGACCTGGCGGTGGTGCGCTTCAACATCGCGCGCTGCCTCGAGGAGCTGGAGCGCCCCGACGAGGCGGTCCAGGCCTACCAGGACTACCTGACCGCGCCCGACGTGGCGGCCGGCTCCGAGGTGCGCCGGGGCTATGCCCACCAGACCATCGCCCTGCTCAGCGGCGAGAACGAGCAGCCTGCGGAGACCCCGGCGTCCGAGACGCTGGCCTGGAAGTTCCTGCGGATCGACGACTGCGGCGGCGAGGAGGCCGGCAACTCCGACGGCGCGAGCCCGGCTGCGCCGCTGTGCGTGCCCGCGACCGCCGGCAACGCAGCGGTCTGCTGGGACGGCGTGCAGCGCGCGCACCCCGCGTTCAAGGGCCCGGCCTGCGTCTACAAGTCGGCCCCGGCCTCGACGTGCAAGGGCGGCCCGAACCCGGGCGCCCTCTATGAGTGCGCCAGCCGCAGCGCCTCGGCGGCAGCCACGCCGCCCCCGGCCACGCCCCGGCCCAACGCGGAGGGGATCTCCTACTCGTGGCAGTACGTGGGCGCGGGCGATTGCACCGGCGGAGACGCGACGAAGTCCAAGGGTGCCGAGCCGGCGCTGGAGCGGTGCAATGCTTCCCAGGCCGGCAAGCTCGCCGTCTGCTGGGACGGCATGACGCAGCGCAACCCGGCCATCAAGGGCGCCGGGTGCACCTACAAGCGCTTCGGGGCCAAGGCCTGCAAGCCCGGCTCGACCCCCGGCCTCGTCTTCGAGTGCGTGGCCGAGAACGACTCGGTGAGCCAGCTGCTGGGCCCGCCGCCTCCCGCGGCCAAGCCCGCCGATCCCGCCAAGCCGGCGAGCTCCACCACGACCGTGACCGCGGCGTCGACGACGCCTGCGCCCGCCAGCCCGCCCAAGCCCGGCACCTGGGTGGCCGCGGGCACCGGCGACTGCGTGGGCGGGCCGATGGGCGTGTCCAAGGGCCTGGGCCCCTCCCGCTCGCGCTGCGACTCGGCCCACCTCGGCCAGGTGGCGGTCTGCTGGGACGGCACCAAGCACAAGAACCCGGCGATCCGCGGCGCGGGCTGCTCCTACCAGTCCGTCAAGGCCGAGAGCTGCCGTGGCGGGCCGCACCCCGGCGCCCTGTTCCGCTGCGGCCCCTGAGCCTCGCCGCCCGACGGATCGTCAAATCGGCAGGCCGAGCGCGACCAGGACCGACCGTGCCGTCGAGTCGCCTGCCCTCGCCGCCCCGAGGATCGCCCCTGCCGCCAGCGCCGCTGCCGCGCCCAGCCAGATCCCTGCCGCCGACGACCGACTCAGCCCGCTCCTCCACCAGTTCGACGGTCCGGCCACCGGCCGGGGAATCGTCCTGGACCTGGTCCGCGGAGCGAAGGGCGCTCGACGCGGTCAGCCGTGGGCGCCGTTGCCTTCCTGCGTCGGGGGCGGCGGGAAGACCCAGGAGAAGAACCGGTCCAGCAGGCCCGGGCCGAAGCGGCGGAAGAGGTACTTGCGGATGGTGAATTCCACCGCGAAGAGCACCCCGAGGATCAGGTACGACAAGAGCCCGGTGTAGAGCGCCCAGGTCGCGCGGCTGGTGAAGGCGGCGAAGCCCGCGCAGGCCCCGCCGTTGAGCACGAAGAAGCCGCACCAGCTGGCGGTGACGATGCGGCAGTAGGCGATCTCCTTGGGGGACAGGTAGTCCACCTGCAGCCGCGCGAACCGCTCGACCATGCTCTGCGAACCCTGGCGCAGCGTGAAGAGGAACTGCAGCAGCAGCACCAGGTTCACCAGCGCCGGGTAGGCGAGCACGAAGCGCACGTCGTCGGAGGCGATGGCGAGCAGCATCAGGAGCGCCACCGCGATGGGCATGCCCATGGTCGCCATGAGCTGCTCGCGGCGGCGCTTGAGCGCCTTGACGAGCGTGGGGGCGAGCATGGCCAGGACGAGCAGGCCCACTCCCCGGGTGCTGAAGTGCGACAGGCCGAAGTAGACCGCCACCGGGTAGGTGACGAACAAGATCGCCTGGAGCACTCCGATCAGCACCTGCATGCGGTTCCTCTCTTCCCCCCTCGGGACGGGCCGGGCCCGCCCCTCGCTTCACCCGCCGCGGCTGCCCCAGCGGGCCGCGGGCGGCGCCGCGGACCCGGCCGGCTCCGGACCGGGCGACTCCTCGGGCAGCGTCCGGGCCGCCAGGAACGCGTCGAGCCGGGCCTTGTACTCCTTCGAAAGCCGCTCGGCCATCTCCTCCGGGTCGCCGTGCGGCGGCGGGATGAGCGGCAGCGGCGTCACCTCGAGCTTGGCCATGCGCTCCGGCACCTCCCACCAGTGCTGGCCGCGCATGAGCGTGGGCGGGTCGCAGGAGATGAAGACCGGCTGGATGGGCACGCCGGCGCGGGCCGCCATCTCGAAGGCGCCCTGCCGGAACTTGTGCAGGCCGTTCCTCGGCGAGCGCGTGCCCTCCGGGAAGATGAGGACCTGGGCGCCCTTCTTCAGCGCCTCGACCGAGTTGGTGACCACGGTGGCCGCGGAGAACAGGCCGGAGTCTCCGGAGTTGATGTAGCCGCAGTAGCCCAAGAGTCGCCCGATGAGCGGGCTGCGGAAGTGCTCGGGCTTGGCCACGCAGACCAGCTGCGGCCAGGCGCTGACGACGGCGGTGACGTCGATGAGCGTCGGGTGGTTGGCGATGACCACCAGCGGGCCCTTCGGCAGCGGCTGGGAGAGGTGCCAGCTCTGGTAGCTGATGAGCCCCCAGAAGCGCATGTAGTCGTGGAAGAAGATCCAGGCGTCGCCCAGCCAGCGGCGGCACTCGGCGGCCTTGTCCTCCTCGGTGCCCCGGGTCCGCCAGCGGACGAGGGGCAGGATGAGGTAGGCCAGCGCGGTCCCGCCGCCGAAGAAGACCAGGAAGGAGCTGCCGGTGAACATCGCCCGCAGGAACTGGCGGAGGGCGCGGATCATCGGCGCACCACCACGAAGGCCACCGCGTTGCCGCCGGCGTGGCTCAGGGTGACCAGCGCGTCGGTGCCGCCGCGCTCGCGCATCGCCTGGCGCGCCGCCGGCCCCAGCTCCAGGCGGGGCTCGCCGCTCTCGGCGTTGACCACCTCGATCTGGAGGAGCGGGATGCCGTCGAGGATGCCGCGGCCGACGGCCTTGAGGAACGCCTCCTTGGCCGCGAAGCGCGCCGCCAGGGCCTCGGCGGAGTTCGCCCGCTTGCCGCAGTAGTCCCGCTCGGCCTTGGTGAAGACCCGCTCGGCGAAGGACTTGGTGCGCTGCAGGCTCTTCTCGAGGCGCGCCACCTCCACCAGGTCGGTGCCGATGCCGGCCACCCCGGTCCCCGCCGCCGCCGCCGCCGCCCGCGCGTCTTTCCGGGCGCGCGCCATCAGACGGCCTCCGCGCCGGCGGGCGCCGGGTGCGTCAGCGGCTTGGGGGTGTCCTGGCCCGCCTCCATCAGCGGCAGCCCGATGAGGTCCGACAGCGGCACCACCCGCAGCCCCGCCGCCTCGAGCCCGGCGACGATCTTCTCGATCTCGGCGAGCCACACCTCCGCCCCCACCTCGGGCAGCGGCGCCACGTCGTGCAGGAGGATGATGTCGCCGGCGTGCGCCCTGGCCAGCACCCGGTCCGCCAGGCCCTTCAGCCGCCGGTTGCCGAAGTCGAGCGGGCGGCAGCTGAAGCAGACGCAGCCCAGCTTCAGGCGCCGCAGCACGATGCCCAGCCTGGGGTTGGTGATGCCCACCGGCGGCCGGAAGGTCAGCGAGCGCACGCCCTGCGCCGCGAGGACCGCCTGGCACTCGGCGATCTCCGCTTCCAGGCGCCCGAGGCTGCGGAACATGAGCATCGGGTCGTGGTTCATCGAGTGGTTGCCCAGCTCGTGGCCGGCGTCGCGGATCTTCGCCACCAGCTCCGGGTGCGCCTCGGCCTGCTTGCCGATGACGAAGAACGAGGCCGGCGTCCGGTGGCGGGCGAGCAGCTCGAGCAGCCGGGCGGTGGTCACCGGGTCCGGTCCGTCGTCGAAGCTCAGGGCCACCGCGGGCCGGCCGCGCGACCCGTGGGTGATGAGCGGGAGGAAGAAGCCCAGCGCCGGCACGAACGCGCCGGTGATGTTCAGCGCCACCTGCACCAGGAGCGGCAGCACCGCCGGCGAGACGAGGATGCCGAACGGCAGCCGCCACGGCGGGACCCGCGAGAGCGCCAGCGCCAGGGTGATGGCGGTGAGCCCCACGAGGTGGGCGCGGCTGAGCCGCTCGTGGCGCCAGGCGCTCATCAGTCCGGCCTCGGGAGGCGCCGGAGGGCTGCGGACGGGACCTTCAGGGAGGTGAAGAGGACCGTCATGCCGCCTTCGTCTTGAAGTCCTTGCCGAGCCAACCCTTGAGCAGCACCAGGGAGATCGGGGAGGCGATGGCGATGAGCCCGAAGATGAACCACATGGTCTCCGAGTCCTTGGGCCCCGTCGCGGGGACGTACTTCGCCATCATCTGGCCGGAGTAGAGCAGCGGGACCAGGGCCTTGGTGAGGAACCAGGGAAGCTGGGCGACGCCCTGGTAGAGGCCCGCCTTGCCCTCGGGGGCGATCTCGGTGGCGTACTGCAAGAAGCGGGGCTGCCAGAGGGCTTCGCCCACCGTCATCAGCACGATGTAGATGCTCAGGGTCACCACGTTGGCGCCGAAGGCGAGCACGAAGGCCGACGAGGCCATCACCGTCGTCCCGATGAGCATCATCGAGTAGATCTTCTTCTTGTAGGTCAGCGCGGTGGCGACCGGGACGATGATGAAGATGAGGATGGGGTTCAGGTTGGAGAAGAACTCGTAGTACTCGCCGATCCACCCGTCGTAGGCCCGGGAGATGTACTGCGGCAGGATGAGCCAGTTGTAGGTGAAGAGCGTCTGCACCGGGATGAGCGCGAAGATGAAGACGAAGAACTTGGTGTCGGCCAGCGGGTGCGTGGCGATGTACTCCACCGCCTTGGCCTTCGGCTCCTTGGGGAGCAGGGCGATGATGACCGGCACCAGCGCCACCAGGCCGCCCACGATGTAGCTCCAGGGGCTGGGGACCTTCACCACGATGGCCACGACGATCGAGACCAGCGTGATCCACGCCGTCACCGGGACGCCGGTGACCGCCGGCTTGGCAGCCTGGACTTCGCCCTTCTTCTCCAGCTCCAGCTCTGCGCGCTTCTTCTCGGCCGCTGCGATCGCCGCGGTCTCGGCCTTGGCGGTGGCGATGGCCTGGTCCACCGTCTTGCGCGACAGCAGGGTCGCGGTCACGATCAGCGAGACGACGGTGAGCGCGGTGAAGACCCAGAACGTCCCGGTGATCCCCAGGTTCAGGAACTTCTCGTCGCGCAGCACGAACGCCGCCATCAGCAGCGCCGACCCGGCGTTCATCAGCGCGTACAGCATGGCGTAGGCCATGGCCGCGGTCTTGGGCGTGGTGAACTGGCGGACCGCGCTGTAGGCCGCCGGTTGGTACATGCCGTAGCCGAAGAGCACCAGCACGATGCCGCCCATCGTCATCAAGTGCAGCGCCGAGCCGACCACGCGGGGCTCGGCGCCGAAGAGCGCGGGCGCCAGGGAGATGAAGACCCGGCCCCCGACCAGCAGGACGAACGCCAGCAGCAGCGCCTTGCGCACGCCCCACTTGTCGGGCACGAACCCCAGCACGGCCATCGACAGCGCGATGCCCGCGGTCAACACGCCCACCATGTTGTGGGCCCAGACCTCGGGATGGGGAACCCCGGCGAAGATGTAGTCGGAGAAGTGGATCTCCAGGTAGCCCAGGACGCCGAAGTAGCACAGCCCCTCGAGCATGTAGGCGAGGTTGACGCCCCACAGCGCCCGCGGCGCCTTCACCAGGTCGACGAAGGGCTGGGTGATCTCCTTGAGCGGGTTGGGGCGCTCCTCGGGAGCGGCGGCGGCCACGCTGGATTCTTCGCTCATGGGAGTCCTTGCTGGATGGGGTGCGTGCGGGGGCGCTGGCCGCCCTCTTGGCGAAAGAAGCCGCGCATTCTAGCGCCCCCGGATCTCCGGTGGCCAGCAGCGAAGCTGCGAGGAAGATGGGGGGGGCGAGCAGGCAGGCGCCGGCTCGCCCGACGAGCAGGCTACGGGAGCTTGACGCGCTCGGTCTGGCCCGGCTTGAGCGTGACCTTCTGCTCGAACTTGTTCGGGGCCGGCCGCTGGATCACGTGCTCGCCGGGCTCGACCTGCACCGCGCAAGGCACCACGCAGGGCCGGCCGTCGATGGTCGCGGGCCCCTGGCCGGTGACCGAGATGATGGCGGGGGCGCTCTTGGCCGGCTCGGGTGCGGCCGGCTTCGCCTCGGGCGCAGGAGCAGACGCGTCCGGCCCTGCGACGGGCGGCGGTGTGGGAGCAGGCGTCGGCGTCGGCGCGGGAGTCGGGGTGGGCACCGGCGCGGGCGGCGTGGAGGCGTCGGGGCCCGCCACCGCCAGAGGGGGTGGAGGCTGGGAGAGGCGCGCCTCGAGCTTCTGCAGGCGGTCCTCCATGACCCGAGCCTTCTCGAGGCGATCCTCCAGGCCGCGGGCGGTGACGAGGTGCCCGAGGTAGCCGGCGAGGACCACCGCCGCGAAGAGCCCCGCGCCCTTGAGGACCATCCCCTTCATGCTCCCGCCCGCGGTCGGCGACGGGAGGACCTTCGAAACCGTCACCGTCCGCTCGCCTTCCATGCCCAGCGGCGGAGCGAAGTCGTCGGGGTTGGCCTGCGGCTTGGCGGGCGGCGGCCCCGGCTTGCGAGCGCCCGAAGGCGCCGCGATCTCGGGCGCGGTGACGGCCACCGAGGCGGGCGTCGCTGCTGGCGGCGTCGCCATCACCATGTCCAACTCGCTCAGCACCAGGTCGGCGCCGGCGGGCGGCGGAGGCGGGGCGGGTCGCTCGGGCTCGGGAGGTGGCGGCGGCGCCGCTTGCTCGGGAATCTCGCTCTCGCCGCTCAGCGGCGGAGGGGGCGGCGGCCTGGCCGCAGGCTTGGCCTCGGTTCCCGCCAGGATCTGCGCGATGTTGCGATTGACCTGGGTCTCGGGCTCGGGCCCGTCCTCCTCGAAGGCCGAGCGCCGGGCTGCGGTCTGGGCGGCCGTCTCGGGTGGCTTCACCTGCTTGGGCGGGCTGCCCTGCTGGGGCCGGGCGGGGATCGACTGGGAGGTCCGGTTCGAGATCGGCGTCGCGGGGACTGCCTGGGACGAGAGTCGGCGCGCGCCGCTGCCGGAGGGCGTCGCGGGAGCCGCGGGCGCGGCGGGGATGCTCTGCTGGGAGAGCCGGCGTGGCGGACTGCCTTGCGGTGCCGGGGCCGCCACCTGTCGAGGCGGGCTGCCGGGGGCCGGTGCGTTCACCCCGGACGTGCGCGACGCCGGGCGCGGCTGCGGGGGCGGAGCGGCCTGGGGCGCGGCCGCCGACGGGTTGGTCGCGCCCGCGGGCGGCATCGGCGTCGGCTGCGCCGACCTCAACGGAGGCGGCATCGGCGGAGGAGTGGGCGGCTTGGGCTGCGGCGAGGACGCGGCCGCCATCTCGGTCAGCAGCGCGGCGATCTCGGGGGGGCCGAAGAGGACCCCCGTCGACGCCAGGAAGCGCTCCAGCTCCAGCTTCATGGCGGCGGCGTTGGCGAAGCGCTTGTTCGGGTCCTTCTCCAGGCACTTCATGACGATGGCCGAGAAGGCCGGCGGGTAGCCCTTGATGATCCGGTCCGGGGGCTGGGGGTGCTCGTTGACGATGGCGCCCACCGTCTCCTGCATGCCCCCGCGCTCGAACGGCTTGATGGAGGTGGTGATCTCGTAGAGGGCGGCGCCCAGCGAGAACAGGTCCGCGCGGCCGTCGAGCTCCCGGCCGAGGATGTGCTCCGGGGCCATGTAGTTGAGCTTGCCCTTGACCACGCCCGGCCGCGTCATCGACAGCTTGCTGGCGGCCTTGGCCACGCCGAAGTCGACGAGCTTCACCTCGCCGCGACGGGTGATCATGACGTTCTCGGGGGTGACGTCCCGATGCACGATGCGCATCGGCCGGCCCTTCACGTCCTTGGCCTCGTGCGCGTAGGAGAGCGCGGCGCAGGTGTCCACCGCGATCCGCGCCACCATCGCCGGGTTCATCTGCTTCTTGCGGACGCGCGCCACCGACTCCAGGTCGCGCCCGTCGATGTACTCCATGGCGATGAAGAGGTGCTCGGCCTCCATGCCCAGGTCGAGGATGCGCACGATCGACGGGTGGTTGAGCTGGGCCGCCAGCCGCGCCTCGTCGAGGAACATCTGGAGGAACTCCTCCTCCTCGGAGAACTGCGGCAGCATGCGCTTGATGACGAGGCGCTCGTTCTCGCGGCCGGCCTGGATGGGCATCGCCAGGAAGATCTCGGCCATGCCGCCCTTGGCCAGGCGGCGCAGCAGCCAATACTTCCCGTATCGGACTTTCTCGACCGGAGCGGCGTTCGGGGCGTTCATCTAGACCCTGATTCTCGCCTGGATTCGGCCGGGGTCAACTCTCGCGTTCCTCTGTCGTCCTCCGAGCAGTGTCCCGGCTCGGACGGTGCGCGCCTCCCGCCCTGGTTTTCCAGTGACTTCCCCCGCGGGGCCGGACCCATCATCCGGGCCAGGAGGGCTCCCCCGATGGCCGACCGCGCCCCAGCGACCCCCCGCCGCGGCCCCAAGCCCAAACGCCGGCGCGCCCCCGCGCCCCGCGCCCTGGCCGCGCTGCTCGAGGCCGTCAACGAGGGCGCCGCGACGCTCTCCGAGGACGGCGTGCTGGCGTGGTGCAACGCCCGCTTCGCCGAGATCCTGGCGCGCCCCCGCCGGCGCTTGCGCGGCGCGCCGCTGTCCGCCTTCGTGGCCCCCGAGGACCGCGACGTGCTGGGGGTCCTGCTGCGGCGCGGCCGCACCGGCGAGAGCCTGGCCGAGGTGGCGCTGCTCGCCCGCGGCGCCACCCGCGTCCCCGCCTGCCTGGCGCTGCGGCCCCTGCGCAGCGGCGGGCGGCCCCTGCTGGGCGCGGTGATCACCGACCTGTCCGAGCAGAAGCACAGCGAGGAGATGCTGGCCGCCGAGCAGCTGACCCGCTCCATGCTGGAGCAGGCCGCCGAGGCGATCGTCGTCTGCGACGAGGAGGGCGTGGTCATCCGCGCCAGCCGCGCCGCGCGGCGCCTGTGCGGCGGCGACCCGCTGCTCAAGCCCTTCCGCGCCGCCTTCCCGGTGCGGCTGCCCCCGGGGCGCCCGGGCAGCCCGCGCAGCTCGGCGGCGCTGGTGGCGGCGGCGCTGCGCGGCGGGGTGCGCCGGGGCCTGGAGGGCCGGCTCTCCCGCGTGGACGGGCTGGTCTTCGACCTGCAGCTGTCCGCCGGGCCGCTCCGGGGACCCCGCGGGCGCATCGTGGGGTGCGTGGTGACCTTGACCGACGTCTCCGCCCACCGCCGCGCCGAGGCCGACCGCGAGCAGCTGCTGCAGCGGGTGGGCGCGCTGGCCCGGCACCTGGCGCACCAGGAGAAGTGGCTGCAGGGGGTGCTCGACTCCATGCCCACCCCGCTGGTCCTGGCCGAGCCGGGGACGGGCCGGGTGACCTTCGCCAACGACGCCGCCGACCGGATCACCGGCGGCTACTTCGCGGCGGGCACCCCGGCGGACGACCGGCGCTGGTCGGCCACCGGGCCGCGCGGGGTGCCGCTGGCCGAGCAGGACCTGCCGGTGCGGCGCGCGGCGCGCGGCGAGCGGCTGGAGGGCGACGAGGTGCGCTGGTTCGGCCCGCACGGCCGGCCCACGCTGATGAGCTTCTCCGAGCGGCTGCCGGCGCTGCACGGCCACCCCGAGGCGGTGGTGGTGAGCTTCCTGGACATCAGCAAGCTCAAGCAGGCCGAGCAGGAGCTGCAGGAGGCCATCCACGCCCGCGACGACTTCCTCTCCATCGCCTCCCACGAGCTCAAGACGCCGCTGACCACCATGAGCCTGCAGGTCGACGGCATGCTGCGCGCCGGGGCAGCGCACCCCGACCGGCAGCTGCCGGACTTCCTGGTCCCCAAGGTGGAGACGATGCGCCGGCAGTGCGACCGGCTGGCCAAGCTCATCAACGACCTGCTCGACGTCTCGCGCATCCGGGCCGGCCGGCTGGAGCTGGTGCTGGAGGAGGTCAACCTGGGCGCGCTGGCCCGCGAGGTGTCGGGCCGGTTCCTGCACGAGGCCAACGCCGCCGGCAGCCGCATCGAGGTGGTGGCCGAGCCCGGGGTGGTGGGACGCTGGGACCGGGGCCGGCTGGACCAAGTGCTGACCAACCTCGTCTCCAACGCCATCAAGTACGGGGCCGGTCGGCCCATCACGGTCGAGGTCGCCTCCTGCCGGCGGGGCGCCAGCGCCTCGGTGCGCGACCAGGGCATCGGCATCGCCCCCGAGCACCAGGAGCGCATCTTCCAGAGGTTCGAGCGGGCGGTCAGCTCGCAGAACTTCCGCGGCATGGGCCTGGGTTTGTGGATCGCCCGGGAGATCGTCGAGCGCCTCGGCGGCGCCATCGCGGTGCAGTCCAGGCCCAGCCAGGGCTCGTGCTTCACCGTCTCGCTGCCGCTGCGCGCCCGGGTGCCGCGCCCGGCCGAGCCCGCGACCGCGGCGTAGCAGGGGCCCCTCCGGGCGCGGAGGCCGCCGCGGAGGCCCGAGGCTCCCGTCAGGCCTTGGCGGGCCGGAGGCGCTTCGCCAGCTTCTGCCCGAGGGCGACGGCGGCCAGGGCCAGGGCGCCGGCGACGACCCCGAGCAGGGCGTCGGCCGCCGAGGTGACCAGCCACCCCAGCGGCCCCGCCGCCGCGGCCCAAGCGTGGACCAGGTGCTCGAGCGGGCCGAGGCCGTGCGCGAGGATGCCGCCGCCGACCAGGAACATCGCCGCGGTGCCCGCCACCGACAGGGCCTTCATCAGCCACGGGGCGAACGCGAGGAGGGCCTGCCCGACGGCCTTGCGCGCCCCGCCGCGCTCGCTCAGGAACACGCCGAGGTCGTCGAGCTTCACGATGCAGGCGACGAACCCGTAGACGCCCACGGTCATGATCACCGCGATGCCCGAGAGCACCAGCAGGCGCGAGAGGAAGGCCATCTGCGCGACCGAGCCCAGGGTGATGGCCACGATCTCCGCGGAGAGCACGAAGTCGGTGCGGATGGCACCCTTGACCTTCTCCTTCTCGAGCGCGACCAAGTCCACCGCCGGGTCCTGCAGCGCCTTCTGGTGCTCGTCCCGGTGCGCGTCGTCCTCTGGCTGCGAGTGGAAGAGCCGGTGAGCGAGCTTCTCGACGCCCTCGTAGCAGAGGTAGAGGCCGCCCACCATCAGGAGCGGGACGACGCCCCAGGGCACGAAGGCGCTGACCGCCAGCGCCACCGGCACCAGGATCGCCTTGTTCGCGAGCGATCCCTTGGCCACCGCCCAGACCACCGGCAGCTCGCGGTCGGCGTGGACGCCGGCGACCTGCTGGGCATTGAGCGCCAGGTCGTCGCCCAGGACCCCGGCCGTCTTCTTGGCGGCCACCTTGGTCATCACCGCCACGTCGTCGAGGACGGTGGTGATGTCGTCGAGCAACGCAAGCAGGCTGGTGCCGGCCATCGGCTCCCTCGAGTCGGTCATGCGTCGGTCGTTGATCGGGTGCTGCGGTCCTCGGCACTCTAGCCCCGCCGCCCGAGGCTCGCCCACCCCTCGGCGAACGCCCCGCTTCTGGTACGCTTCGGACCCATGAACAAGCGCGACTTCAGGCCGGCGCCTGCCGAGCCGCCGAAGTACCCCTCCTTGGCGGGTTCGAAGCAGGCCGACGAACCGACGCCGCCACCCTTCCTCCCGCCACCCGGCGCCCCGCCGATGCCCGAGCCGCCCGAGCCGACGCGACCGGTTCCCCCTCCGCCGCCTCCGCGGACCGCCGGCGTCCCGCGACCCGAGCCGATCAAGCCTCCCCCAGCCCCGCCCAAGCCTGGAGCGACGAAATGAAGAAGCGCGACTTCCGCAAGGGCCCGGTCCCCACCCCCGAGTACCCCGCCGTCTCCGCGCTCGACCGCCGCACCTTCCTGGCAGGCCTCGGCGCGGCCCTCGCGTCGGCCGCGCTCCCGTCCGCGGCCCAGGCTGGCGATGCGGGCGTGGCGCCTCCGCCTCCACCTCCGCCGATGGGCGGTGCGCCCGTGCCCGAACCGCCGCCCGTGGTGCCACCGGCCCGCAGGGGCGACGTGGCCGTCGAGCATCCTCCCCAGAAGCCCCCGCCTGTCCCTCCGCCCGAGGAGGAACCGAAGAGGCCGCCGCCGAAGGATGGCAAGGTGGCGGTCGATCACGCCGACGAGCTTCCTCCGCCGCCCCCGAAGAAGACCAAGAAACTGGCGAAGTGAACCTCTCGCTCGTCCTCAACCACCGCTGCAACCTGCGCTGCAGGTACTGCTACGCGGGCGAGAAGATCGACCGGCCGATGCCCCTGGCGACGGCTCGCAAGGCCATCGATCTGGCGCTCGACCACGCCTCGCGCGGGTACCTCATCGTCTCGCTCTTCGGCGGCGAGCCGCTGCTCGAGGTCGAGCTGGCCGAGTCCGTCGTCGCCTACGCCCAGGACCAGGCGGCGCACCGGAAGATCCGCCCGTACTTCTCGGTCTCGACCAACGGCACGCTCCTCGACGAGAGGCGGCTGCGGCTGCTCACCGAGAAGGAGTTCCAGGTCCAGGTCAGCCTCGACGGCGGGCCAGAGGCCCAGGACGCCAACCGCCGGTTCCGCAACGGCCGCTCGTCCTTCGCGGCCGTCGAAGCCAGCCTGCGCCGCCTCGTCGCCTCGGGCCTGAAGCTCAACGTCCTCGCCGTGGTCGACCCGGCCAACGCCCACCTGCTGTCCGACAGCCTCGACCGCATCGCCGCCCTGGGAGTCCGGGAGGTCTACTTCGCCCCGAACGTGCTCGGCGCGTGGGACGAGGCCGCCTGCGCGCGCTTCGAGGCGGGGCTGCGGGCCCTGGGCGACAACCTGATCGCGCGGTTCCGGGAAGGCCGGGACCTGCGGGTCGATCCGCTCAGCGGCAAGATCGTCGGGCACCTGATGAAGGGGCTGCGGCCCGCCACCAGATGCGGCTTCGGAACGGAGGAGTGGGCCGTCTCGCCCAGCGGCGACCTCTTCCCCTGCGACCGCTCGGTGCGCCCGGACGGCAACGGCGAGCTGCGCATCGGCCACGTGGACACCGGCCTCGACCTCGCCCGGCGCGACGCGCTGCTCGCCCGCAAGGCCGAGGTCGATCCCGAGTGCGCCGCCTGCGAGCTCAAGGCGCGCTGCTCCCACTGGTGCGGCTGCATGCAGGTGGAGACCACCGGCTCGCTGGGCCGGGTCTCACCCGTCTTCTGCTGGAGCGAGCGGTGCCTGGTGACCGAGGCCGACCGCATCGCCTCCACGCTGTACGCCGAGAAGAACCCGGCGTTCCTGCGGCGCTTCTACGTGCCGGCGCTGCACACCCCCGCAGCAGCGGAGCGGCCCGCCCATGACCGAGCCTGAGCGCCCGACTTGCCCGAAGTGCGGCTCTCCTCGCGAGCAGGGGCCGGTCTGCCCGCGCTGCGGCGTCATCTACGCCAAGGCCGCGGCGCGCGCCTCGGCGCAGGCCCAGGCCCAGCGCCCCGCCGCGCCTTCGGCTCCCGCCGAGCCCGCCCTGCCGGTCATCCCGCTGTCGGCGTCCGAAGCGGAGGCCCCGGGGACGACGGCCGCGCCTGCCTCCACCGTCTTGGCGGAGGTCTCTCCGTTCTGGGAGCTGGACCCGGACCAGGCGGAGCTGGAATGGAAGCTGCGCGCGGCGGCGGTGCCCGCGGCCCTGCTCCTCGCTCGGCTCTGGATGGAGACCGGCATGGGCAGGTCGCTCGGCCGCATCTTCTTCTCGATGTGGCTCCACGAGCTGGGCCACGCCATCGCCTCCTGGCTCACCGGGTTCTCCGCCGTCCCGCTGCCGTGGCTGACGCGGACCGCCGAGTCCCGCTCGCTCATCGTGTTCCTCCTCTTCGCCGCCGCGTTCGGAGGCCTCGGCTGGTGGGGCTTCAAGGGCGGCCGGAGGGCCGTCGTGGCGCTGGCAGGCTCGCTCCTGCTCGTCCAGATCGTCGGCACGGTGGCGCTGAGCGTCCGGCGGGCGCAGGAGATCATGATCTTCGCGGGCGACGCCGGGTGCTTCGTCCTGGGCACGCTGCTGGTCGCCTCGTTTCTCGTCCCCGCGACGCGCCGCGGAGCGCTGCGCTGGGGCTTCCTCACCATCGGCGCCGTCGCCTTCATGGACCCGTTCGAGCAGTGGTGGGCCGCACGCACCGACGTCGACCGGATTCCTTTCGGCGAGAACGAGGGCGTGACGCTCTCCGACGCGACCAAGCTGCTCGAGACCTACGGCTGGCCTGTCCGTTCGATCACCCGCGGGTATTTGACGGTGGCGTTCATCTGCCTGGTCCTGCTCGCCGCCTTCTGGGCCTGGTCGGTCTGGCACGCGCGACGGCAGGCTCGCCCGGCCTGAACCGCGAGCACGGGGTGAACCATGGTCCGTCTGCTCGCCTTCCTCGCCCTGGTCCCCGCCACCCTGCCGCCACCGAGGGCATCGCCGTCCTCTCGGACGACAAGCCCTGGCTGGCCACGGTCGACAGCTTCCCGGCGAAGAAGCTGCTCGCCAGGTCGGTGGCGGCAGGCTTCGCCAAGGCCGAGATCCTCGACAGCCGGGCCGCATGCCTGCTGTTCTGCTGCTACAAGGTGATCGTCGCCGGCCGCTTCGCCGCGCAGGACGAAGCGACGGCGCTGATGAAGGAACTCAAGAAGAAAGAAGAAGAAAGGATTCGCCAATGCGGGTGTCCGACGGGGCTGGTAGGCAGCTGGGCGCGTTTGCGTTCCTCGCGCTCTCGCTGTCGTTCGGCGCGGGCTGCAAGCCCTCGCCTGAGCGCGCTCTCGAGCACGGCCGGTCCGCCGAGGCCAAGACCCGGACCCGCGGCATCGAGGAGCTCCTGGAGCTGCGCGAGGCGGGCGTGCCGGGGCTCATCGCGCTCTTGCGCGAGCCCGACGCGCAGAAGGAAGCCCGCCAGGCGCTGTCCCGCCTGGGCCGGCCCGCGGTGCCAGGCTTGATCGCCGTGGCGCGCGACGGCTCGCAGCCCGACCCGTCCCGGTCCACGTGCATCGAGCTGCTGGGCGAGCTCAAGGCTGCCGAGGCCATCTCCACGCTGGTCGGCCTGCTCTCGGACCCGAACCAGGGCGAGCCCGCCCACTTTGCGCTGGTGGCCATCGGGCCGGCGGTTCTCGAGCCTCTGGCCGCCCTCCTGACCGACGCGGGCGCAAGCACTCAGGCGCGCACTCTCGCGGTCGGCGTGCTCTCTGCGGTCAAGGGACCCCGCGCGCTGGAGGCGCTCCTCTCGCTGCTGCGCACCGACGCGGCGCCGGCCGCTGTCAGGACCGAGGCGCTGCGCGCCCTGACGCATTTCGAGGACCCCCGGGCCGGCCAAGCCGTGCTCGACGGCCTGACCGATCGCGCCAAGGAGGTCCGCAAGCAGGCCTTCGAGCTCTTCTCCAAGAACCCGGACCCTCGCGCCCTCGACACGCTCCTGAAGGTGCTCGACGAGGACGGGTGGAGGCAGTCGGCCGCGGAGGCCCTCGGCCAGCTGCGCGAGCCGCGCGGCTTCGAGCGCCTGGGCGAGCTGCTGGGCAGGGACGGCGGCCCCGGCAGACTGGAGATCATCGCCGGGCTCGCGACCTCGTCCGATCCCGCGATCGTCCCCGTGGTCCTCCGGACGCTGCACACCTGGGATCTCGCGCCGGACGCGTACGAGATCGCCGTTCGGCTGGGCTGGAAGCCAGGCTCGCCCGACGAGCAGTCGCTCGTGGATCTGGCCAAGCACGACAAGGCGGCGCTCTTGGCGCGTTGGGCGCAGGTCCGACCGCTCCTGCTGGCCGACCTGCAGTCGAAGAACGGCGACGCGCGGATCAACGCCGCCCGCTGGCTGATCCTCCTGGGCATGGACGACGCCCTTCCGCCGATGCTGGCGGCACTGAAGGCCTCCGAGGACACGCTGCTCGCGACGACCTACTTCGGCTGCGGCAAGCCGCAGTTGGTCAAGGCGGCGAGCGCCTGGATGGAGCGCCGCAAGGTGGTGATCGACGAAGGCCGCGACCTCCCGCCGATCGTCTGGAACAGGCCGCCGCCCTGAGCTGCGCAACCTGCCCTCGTCGTCGGGCTTTTCGGACGGGTTTGGGAGCCGCCCCGCCAGCCGCCTGATTTTCCTCGGGTCGGTCCAGGCGGCCCGCAACGATCACATGGGTCGCAGGCTCACTTGGCGTCGCAGGACAGGTCCAGACGCTTGCGCTCGCCGGGCCTGAGCTCGACGACCTGGGTCGACCGGCGGCTCTTCTCGGTCTTCGACCAGCTCACGACGAGCGACACCCGGCCTGCCGGGAGATCGGCCAGCTCGAACGCGCCGCGCCCCTGAACCATGGCCACGAGCCGCCCGGCGAATCCCTCGGGCGGCGGCCCCTCGTCGAGCTTGGCGAGGTCGACGGCGCCCGGGACGGCGAGGACGAACACCTCGACCGGCCCCGGGCACAGCAGCGTCCCGAGCAGCGAGCCCCGGTCGGGCTCGCCGAAGTTCAGCACCTTCTCCTCGCCGGGCGCGAGCTCCACGGCCTTCCCCCGGATCTCCACGTCCTTCCCGAAGCTCCCCAGGAAGACGTTCACCCGGCCGGGCTCGACCGCTTCGAACCGGTACCGGCCGCCCTCGTCGGCCATCGCCGTCGCGTCCGGCAAGTGCTCCACGCCGACGACCGCTCCCTTCAGCGGAGCGCCGCCCTTCATCACGCGGCCCGAGAGCCGCGCCGCCGGGCGCAGGACCAGCTCGACCGTCGCCGGCCCCTTGAACTGGTGCAGGCCGGCCTCGGTGGTGCTGGAGGCCCACCCGCGGCCGGTGGCGCGGTAGCAGTGCTTGCCGTCGTCGAGCACCGCGCGCAGCTCGCCGGCGCCATCGGCGACGCCCACTTGCTGCGCGTCCCCGTCCTCGATCAGCTCGGGCATCCAGCCGTCGTAGCTCATGCCCCAGACGTGCGCTCCCGGCACCGGGCGGCCCTCGGGGGTCTTCACGCGGAAGGTCACGGGCCACCCCACCGGGAGCACGATGTCGCCCAGGTCGACCTCGCCGGCAGCGTCCGCCGCGATCTCGCGGACTGCGTTCCGCCGCCCGAAGCAGCGGGCCTCGACCTTCTTGGCCGTCAGCGACCGCACCACGCGGAAGACGCCATCCGCGGCGTCGACCCACTCGTCGTCCAGGTAGAAGCCGTCCAGCGGCACGCCAGGCTCTTCCAGGACGCGCCCCCGCACCACCCGGCCCGCGAGGAGCTCGAGCTGCGCCTCCTCCTCGCCGGTCTGGAAGGTCTTGCAGCCCTCTACCCTCGCCTCGGCCGATGCGCACACCTCGCGCCTGCCGGGCACGAGCCCCGCGAAGCGGAAGCGCCCCCGGGCGTCGGACGTGGCCTTCTGGCCCTCGCACTCCACCTCGGCGCCCGGGAGGGGCTTGTCGCTCCCGGCCTCCACGACGCGCCCCGCCAGCGTGCCGTCCGCCGGTTCGAGCACCACGTCGCGCGCCGCGTAGACCTCCTCGACCACCTCCACCTCGACGGCCTTCGGCTCCGCGAACCCCTCCTTCGAGACGACCAGCCGCCACGCGCCGGCGGAGACGTTCTCGAAGACGTACCGGCCCTCCGCGTCCGACTCGACCGACCGCTTCTTCTGCACCTCGTGCCTGAGCTCGAGCTTCGCCCCGGCGAGCGGCACGCCGGCCTTGGTGCGCACCGCTCCGCCGACCTCGCCGCCGCGCGAGAGCGCTAGGACCAGCCCGGCGGCAGGGGCCTGCGCCATCTGCACCCGGGACGCCCAGCCACGGGCCGAGGCTTCGACGCGGTAGAGCGAACCGTCCCGGACGGCCACCTGGAAGAGGCCGGCGGCGTCCGCGACCGCGGTCCTCGCCGTCGGCTTCCGCCCCCCGGGGCCCACCCCGACCAGCTTCGCGGCCACCTCGGCGCCGCCGATGGGGGCACCCGCCGCGTCGACGACCTTCCCCGAGATCGTCGCCTCGCGGTGCAGCTCGATCAGGACCCCGACGCTCTCGCCGGGCATGACCTGCACCCGCTCGATCGTCCGGCTCCGGAAGCCCTCGGCCACCGCGTGCAGGTCGTAGTCGTCGGCCGGGATCTGCGCGAACAGGAACCGGCCCAGCTCGTCCGTCTCCACCTTCTCCGCCGCCGGCGCCCAGATCCGGACCGTGGCGCGCAGGGGCTTGCCGGCCTCGTCGCGGACCTCCCCGCGCACGCTGGAGGTGCCGCGCAGGACCAGCACGAGCCCGGGGTAGGACGGCGGCCGGGCACAGTCGAAGGCCCGCACCACCGAGGCGAGCGCCCCTTGCCTGGCGACGAGGCCGAGGAGCCCATCGCAAGGCGCCGACAGCTCGAAGCTGCCGTCCTCGGCCGAGAGCGCGCGGTGCTCGCCATAGCGGACCTCCGCGCCCGCGGCCGGCCCACCTTGCTTGAAGACCTTGCCCGCCAGGGTCAGCTGGACGATCCCGCCGTCCCCGACGGAGCCCGCCCTCGCGGCCGCTGAGGCGACCCCGGCATCGCGCTGGGCGAAGGGCGAAGGCGGCGGTGTGTTCGCGGAGCGCAGCCCGCCCCCCGGCGAGCTGCGCGATTCGCCCGCGGGCTCACCGGGCTGCGTGCGCAGCCAGGTCCAGCTCGCCCAGAGCAGGAGGAGCCCCGCCACGACGGCGATGGCACCGATTCGCCGGCCGTCCATGCCGAGGCCCTCCTCTCCTTCGACCGGCGCGGAGGCCGGCCGCTACCCGCCCGCTACGCGCCGCCGACCACGTGCAGCACGTGCGCCGGCAGCACCCGGGGATCGAGCCGGACGTAGTTCGTCTGGCCGTGCCAGGTGTAGTAGGCGTTGGTGAGCAGGTCGCACACCAGGTAGTTGGGCTGGTGGTGGAACAGCTTGTCGAAGAGGGTGACCATGCCCTCCTGCGGCGAGTACGGGTCCACGTTGACCACCGTGACCACCACGTCCTTGTAGTCGGGCGTCGCCTTGGAGAAGGCGACGATGTTCGGGTTGGAGGACGGCAGGAAGCGCAGGTTGTCGCCGAGCTGCAGCGCCTTGTGCTCGCGGCGGATGCGGTTGACCGCCGTCACCAGCGGCTTGATGTTGCCCGGCTTATCCCAGTCGCGGACCTTGACCTGGTACTTCTCCGAGTCGAGGTACTCCTCGCTGCCTTCCTTGACCGGCACGTTCTCGCACAGCTCGAAGCCCGAGTAGATGCCGTAGCTGGGCGAGAGCGTCGCGGCCAGCACCTCGCGGATCATGAACGCCGCGCGGCCGCCCTTCTGCAGGTACTCGTGCAGGATGTCGGGCGTGTTGGTGAAGAAGTTGGGCCGCACCATCAGCTTGAGCTCGGAGTTGAAGAGCTCGTTGCAGTACTCCTCCAGCTCCTTCTTGCCGTTGCGCCAGGTGAAGTAGGTGTACGACTGCGTGAAGCCGACCTTGGCGATGCGGCGCATGCGCTTGGGGCGGGTGAAGGCCTCGGCGAGGAAGAGCGCGTCCGGGTAGCGCTTGTGCACCTCGACGATGATCCACTCCCAGAAGCTCTGCGCCTTGGTGTGCGGGTTGTCGACGCGGAAGATGCGCACCCCGTGCTTGGCCCAGAAGAGGAAGATGTCGAGCACCGCGGCGTAGAGCCCCTCGCGGTCCTCGGTCTCGAAGTTGATGGGGTAGATGTCCTGGTACTTCTTGGGCGGGTTCTCCGCGTACTTGATGGTGCCGTCGGGGCGGTGGCTGAACCAGGCCGGGTGCTCCTTGACCCAGGGATGGTCGGGCGCGCACTGCAGCGCGATGTCGAGCGCGATCTCCATCCCGTGCTTCTTGGTCTCGGCCAGGAAGTGGTCGAAGTCGGCGAGCGTGCCCAGGTCGGGGTGGACCGCGGTGTGGCCGCCCTCCTTGGCGCCGATGGCCCAGGGCGATCCGGGATCGCCGGGGTTACAGGTCTCGGAGTTGTTGGGGCCCTTGCGGTGCGAGGTGCCGATGGGGTGGATGGGCGGCAGGTAGACCGTGTCGAAGCCCATCTTGGCGATGGCCTCGAGCCGGTGCTCAGCCTGCTTGAACGTCGTGCCCTTCTTCGGGTCGGTGCCGCAGGAGCGCGGGAACATCTCGTACCAGGCGCCGAAGCGGGCCTTCTCGCGGTCGGCCCAGACCGGGATCTCGACGTCGTAGGCCTGCAGGTCGAAGCGCGGGTCGTTGTGCTCCATCAGCCCGGCGACCTCGTGCGAGAGGGCGATGTGGGCCTTGGCCTGGTTGTCCTTGGCGGCCTTGATGGCGGCGATCTTCTCGAGGATGGCCGACTTCGCCTTGGCCTTGACCGCGACCTTCTCCATCAGCGCGACGCCTTCGAGCAGCTCGCTGGTGACGTCCTGGTTGGCGGCCATCTTCTTGCGCAGCTCCTCGGCCCAGGAGCTGTAGAAGTCGGTCCAGGCGACCACCGTGAAGACGTAGGGGCCGACCTCGTCGAGCGTCATCTTCCCGAACCAGCGGTCGTTGAGCGCGTATTCGCTCTGGAGCGGCGCCTCCTTCCAGCCCTTCTTCTGGAGGTCGGGGGCCTGGGGCTCGGCGTGGGGCTTGAGCTCGGAGAGGTCGAGCTTGCGCCACATCACGGCGACCTTGAGCAGCTCGTGACCGTCCTTCCAGACGTCGGCGCTGACTTCGAGGGTGTCGCCTTGGACGGCCTTGACCGGGAAGCGGCCTCCATCGACGGCGGGGGTGGCGTTCTCGATGACGATGCGGACCTGGTCGATCATGGTGCCTCGGGGAAGAGGGGTGAGTCGGCGGCTAGGTTCCAGACTTGGTGGATGCGAATCCAATCCGTTTCTTCGGCTCTGGGGAAGGGTTCATCAGCTCCTGGATGGCTTCGAAGACGATGCGGAAGCGCGCGTCGTACTTCTTCTCGAGCGCCGCGAGCTTGCGGGCGAGATCGGCGTGGACCATGAGCATCCGGCGAAGCCGGACGAACGTCCTCATGATCTCGACGTTGACTTCGATGGCTTGGGGGCTGTGCAGCACGCTCGAGAGCATCGCCACGCCTTGCTCGGTGAAGGCGTAGGGAGCGTGTCGACGGCCGCCGTACCCTCCAGAACTTGAGATCACAATTTGTGATCTCAAGTTCCGGGCCTCCTCCGGCGTGAGGTGGAACATGAAGTCCGACGGGAATCGGCCAGCGTTCCGCTTCACCGCCTGGTTAAGGGTACGAACCTCGACCCCGTAGAGGCGAGCGAGGTCCTCGTCGAGCATGACGCGCTGGCCGCGGATGGCCCGGATCGATCTCTCGATGTCCGCGACCGGAATTATCCCTGCCTTCGTCATCTGCCCCTCGCCGACCACTCTCTAAGATCACAACTTGTGATCTTAGAACCGCAAATACTCCAAAGTGGTCCGCCTCTCCACGTGGGTCAGGAGCTTGAGATCACAACTTGTGGCCTCAAGTCGGCCCACTTCTGAGGTCACATTCTGTGACCTCAGAACTGCAAATACCCCAATGCCGTCGCAACCCTACTCTGCCGTTTCGGATTACTGGTGCCGGGGACTTGAGGTCACAATTTGTGACCTCAAGTTGGCGCGCTTTGCGGTCACGATTCGTGACCGCAAAGGTGAGCACCGCCCAAGACCGCCTACTTCTTCTTGGCCTTGGCGCGCTCCTCCAGCAGCTCCTCGTACATGGTCTTGGTCTTGGCCGCGATGGAGGTCCAGCTGAAGTGGTCCTCCACGCGCTTGCGGCCGGCCAGGCCGAACTGCCTCGCCATGTCGCGGTTGCGCAGGACCTTGTTGAGCGCCTCGGCCAGGCCCTTGGCATCGCCGGGCGTGACCAGGTAGCCGGTCTTGTCCGGCACCACGACCTCGGGGATGCCGCCGATGCGGCTGGCGACGACCGGCCGCTCGCAGGCCATGGCCTCGAGGTTGATGATGCCGAACGGCTCGTAGACCGACGGGCAGCAGAAGACGGTGCAGTTCGAGTACAGCTCGACGTACTGCTCCTCGCGCAGCAAGGTGTTGATCCACAGGCAGCGCGGCGTCTGCTTCACCTTGGCGGCGATCTCCTCCTCGATCTCCGGTGTGTCGGGCGCGCTGGTGCAGCAGACCAGCCGCACGTTCGGGTCCACGTGGTTCATCGCCTCGAGCAGGTGGACCATGCCCTTCTGCCGGCTGGTGCGGCCGACGAAGAGGATGTAGTCGCCCTCGATGCCGAAGGCCTTGCGCGTGGCCACCGCGGGGCTGTGCTTCCACTTGGCCAGGTCGATGCCGTTGTGGATGACCCGGATGCGCTCCTCGGGGATGGCGAAGTTCGCGGTGATCTCGCCCTTGGACTGGCTGGAGACGGCGATGACCCGGTCCGAGGCCTCCAGCGCCATCCGCTCGATCCACGCCGTGAGGTGGTAGGAGCGGCCCAGCTGCTCCTCCTTCCACGGGCGCAGCGGCTCGAGCGAGTGCACCGTCGAGACCAGCGGGATGTCGTAGAGCGTCTTGGCCATGAAGCCGGCCATCGAGGCGTACCAGGTGTGCCCGTGCACGAGGTCGGCGTCGATGTGGTCGCGGATGATCGACATGTCCGTCGAGAAGGTGCCGAGCGTGGAGTTGAACTTCTTCTCGGTGCCCTCCCACATGCGCGGCCAGGCCTGGTAGCCCTTGACCTTGAGGTGCTCGGCCTCCTCGCTCTGGTCGCCGAAGCAGCGGACCTCGACGTCCATGACCGAGGCCAGCTCGCGGGCGAGGTTCTTGATGTGGACGCCGGCGCCCCCGTAGACGTTGGGCGGGTACTCGCGGGTCACGAAGCAGACCTTCATCGCGACACCTCCTTCTTGGCAGCGGCGAGTTTGACGCTCTTGCCCGAGGCCACCTCCGCCGGGAAGTCGGACTCCTTGGCCTCGCAGTGCACGATGCAGTTCTTTCCGATCTTGGCGTTGGCCGGGATCCGCGCGTCCATGCCGACGATCGTCGCGCCGCAGGTGAGCGAGTGGGGCATCTCCTCGCTCTTGGCGACGGCGCCCACGCCAACCTGGCAGCCCTTGCCGAAGAAGGTGCGCTTGTCGCTGACCACGCCGGTCAGCTGCGCCCCCTCGCCGATGGTCACGTCTTCCCAGATGACGCTGTCGGTGACGACCGCGCCCTTGCCGACGCGAACCCCCGGAGACAGGACGCTGCCCTTGACCGTGCCTTCGATGATGCAGCCGGCGGGGATGAGCGAGTCCTCCACCTGCGAGCCCGGCGCGAAGCGGGTGGCCGGCGGCGGGCAGGTGCGGCGGGTCATGGCGTTGGAGCGCACCTCCCAGCTCGCCAGGTCGATCTTCGGCTTGGCGCCCAGCAGCTGCCGGTGGAAGGTGACGTACTCGTCCAGCGTGCGCGTGTACTCCCAGCCGCCGTGGTGGATGAAGCCGTAGGCGCGCCGGCGGCTCATCATCCGCCGCAGGACCTCGTGGATCTGGAAGGTGGGGTTGCCGTCGGCGCCGGGGACCGCGCGGCGCAGCTCCTCGACCAGCACCTCGCGGCGGAAGACGTACACCGACATCGAGCAGAGGTTGGTGCGCGGGTACTCCGGCTTCTCGGTGAAGTTCATGATCTGGCCGGCCGCGTTCAGCTCGCCGACGCCGAAGCGGCTGGCGTCCTCGCGGGGCGTGAAGGCCATGGTCAGGTCGGCGCCCTTCTCCTGGTGGAAGCTCAGGAGCGAGGAGTAGTCCATCTGGTAGACGTGGTCGGCGCTGACCGCCAGCACGTCGTCGGCGCCGGTGCGCTCGATGTAGTCGATGTTCTGGAAGAGCGCGTCCGCCGGCCCGCGGTACCACTCGCTGCCGCCCTCGGCGCCCAGGTACGGCGGCAGGAAGCGCACGCCGCGGGTGGTGCCGACGAAGTCCCACATGTACCCGTTGTCCACGTGGTCCATCAGGGACGACGGCCGGAACTGGGTGAGGATGCCCACCCGGCCGATGGACGCGTGCGCCAGGTTGGTGAGCGCGAAGTCGATGCTGCGGTAGGTGCCTCCGAAGACCACGGCAGACTTCGGGCGACGCTCGGTGAGGACCGACAGCTCCTCGACGCGGCCGCCCGCGAAGATCATGGCTATGGCTGTGCGCATGCGCCTTGCCTCTCTTCCGGTGTGAAGTTGGGATGCCCTCGACTCGAGGAGCTTAGGTGGCCGAGCCGGTCGCGGGCAATCGGTTTGGGGCTCGGCTGCCCGCTTGCTTTTGGCTTTGGGCGGGAAGGCCGCGCCGGACGCGAAAACGGCGGCGTGGCCGCGCTGGGCCACGTCGCCGCCTTCGCCCCCCCGCCCCCCGTGACTCTCTACATCTCCCAGCTCAGGTCGAGCCCGATCTCCCGCGCCATTCCCGGCAGCGGCGGGTGGCCGCCGTCGTAGGGCTGCGGATAGAGGATGCGGGTGTCGAGCAGGTTGTGGGCGGTGAGCCCCACGACGACGAACTTGTAGTCGGGCGGCCGCCACGACAGGCGCAGGTTCCAGTTCGCCTGCCAGGGCAGCTCGACCGGCAGGTGCTCCTGCCCCTCGGGGTTCGACAGGTACGCCCAGCGTGGGCCGAGCACCACCAGGGTCGTGCCGGCGCGCAGGCCCCAGCCGAGGTCCACCGAGCCGGCCAGGGTGAGCTTGTGGTTGGGCAGGCCCAGCAGCGGCGCCTGCAGCGCGGGGACGGCGTAGGAGGCGACCGAGTTCATCCCGGCGGCGCTGTAGAGCGAGTAGGTCACCGAGCCGAACCCGCGCTTGTGGCGCACCTTGACCTCGGCCTCCAGGCCCTTCGAGCCGGTCTTGAGCTCGTTGTAGTAGGACTCCTCGCCGGTCGCGGGGTCGCTGCCGTAGACGATGGGCCGGTCGATCGACATGTAGTAGCCGTTGACCGTCACCGAGACCGTCTTGGCGATGAGGTAGCCCACCTCCAGCTCGGCGATCTGCCCTTCCTCGGGCTTGATGTCCGCGTTCAGGCCGATGTTCTCGATGCCCGGCGCCTTGAACGCGCGGCTGTAGAGCGCCTTGGCGTGGAAGTCGCCGACCACCTTGGTCAGGCCGATGCGCGGCACCACCGACAGGCCGTAGGCCGAGTGCGCCTCGACGCGCGCGCCGGCCGAGACGTTGACCAGCCAGTTGTCCCAGAGCACCTGCAGGTAGCCGGCGAAGTTGCCGTACTCGACCGTGTCCCGGTCGTTCCAGGGCCAGTTCAGGCCGGTGTACTCGCCGGCCGGGCCCTTCACGCCGATGAAGGCGTGGTCGTACTGGCCCTCGACGCCCGCCAGCAGGTTCAGGCCGTCCAGGATGTCCCAGGACAGCCGCAGGCCGCCGGTCAGCCGCTCCGCCGTCTTGTCGTAGAAGAGCGCGCCGGCGACCGCCGGGTCCTCGGAGAGCACCTGCCACGGGTTCTGGCGCTTGTACTTGATCTGCGGCGTCAGCTTCAGGCCCTGGGCGAGCTCGATCTCCCACTTCGCGTGGCCGTGGAACGCGCCGAAGCCGTTCGACGCCGCCATCGGCAGGTTCTCGCCGAAGGCGGAGCGGTCGTCGACGCGGTAGCCGTCGTACATCAGCCCCACCGACACGCCCTTCCACTTGAGGTCGCCGGTGATCAGCGCGGTGCCCAGGCCCGAGTTCTCCTTGAGGTCGTACCTTGCGCCGGCCGCGTCCGCGTACCCGTCGATGCTGCGCCGGCCCTGGCCGATCGCCACCGAGGCGCCGACGTACAGCCCGCCGGCCTCGGTCACCACCCGGCCGAAGCCGATGCCCAGGCCGCGGCGCGAGTACGTCGCCGACCGGGTGGCGTCGTAGCGTCCCTTGCCGGTGGCGAAGTCCTTGCCCGCCGCGCTGCGGGTCACGACGTTGACCACCGCCAGCTCGGCGTAGCCGCCGTAGATGACCGACCCCGGCCCGCGCACGACCTCCACGCGCTCGATGTCGTCGGCCGGGATGTGCTGCCCGAACTGGGTGGTCAGGTAGAGCGTCTCGTTCAGCTCGTGGTCGTCCACGAGCAGCAGCACCTTGCCTTCGTGCCCCCACATGCCGCGGAAGCCCACGCCGACCGCGCCCTGGACGTCGGCGCCGAACGCGAAGCCGGGCACCAGCTCGAGGATCTCCTGCAGGTCGCGCGCGCCGAACGCCTCGATCTCCTCGCGGGTGATCACCGTGATCACGCCGGGGCTGTCGCGGACCGTCTTCTCGGTGGCGGTGGTGACCTGGGTCTTGGTGTTGAGGATGTCTTCGAGCGTGAGGCTGTCGATCGACGCCATCGTTCCCAGCAGGTCCTCGGTCGAGTTCCCCGTCGGGGCGGCGTCAGGGGCGCGGGTCGAGGCTTCCTGTGCGCTCGTGACCGCTGGGATTTGCAGAAGAAAGACAACCAGCCCTACTGCGGCTCGCCGCATACACGTCCTGTCGTTCTCCCCTCCCCCATGGGCAGTCGGAATCTACCGAAATGGGTAGTAGTGGACAATGCCGGCGAGGCGACGCCCCTCCCGGTCGGTGTAGGCTGTCGGCCCCATGCTCCGCGCCGTCTTCTTCGATCTGTACGGGACCCTGGTCACCATCACCACCGACGAGGCGGACCCGCGGACCGCGGCGGCCTTCGAGCGCTGGGTGTCGGAGCACCTGGGCCCGCGGGCGGCGGAGCGGGAGCGCTCCCACCCGTTCCTCGCGGACCTGCGCGCCATCCGCCCCTTCCCCGTCGAGCACGCCGAGCCGGACATCGCCCCGGTGGTGGCGGCCCACCTGCGCGGCCTGCTCGAACGCCAGCCCAGCGCCCATGAGTGCGAGGCCATGGCGGCGGGCTTCCGTGCCGCCTCGCGCCGCGAGCTGTCGCTGATCCCGGGCGTGCGCGAGGCCCTGCTGCGGCTCAAGGAGCGCTTCCGCGTGGGGCTCATCTCCAACGCCCAGATCCTCTTCACCCGCCCCGAGCTGGCGGAGGTCGGCCTCTCGCTGGAGCTGTTCGACCCCGCGATCGTCAGCTCGGAGCTGGGTATCAAGAAGCCCTCGCGGCACATCTTCCTCGAGGCCCTGGCGCGCGCGGGCGTGGCGGCGGGCGAGGCGATGCACGTCGGCAACGACGCGTTCGACGACGTGGCCGGCGCCTCCACGGTGGGCCTGCGCACCTGCCTGGTCGACGACCCGCGGCGCAAGGACGACGGCCCGCGGCCGCCCGACCTGCGGCTGCGCTCGGTCGCCGAATTGCCCGACGCCTTGCTGGGCCGCGCCGCGCCCCCCTGGGTGCGCTAGCCGCCACCGAAAAGAGCAGGAGACGACGATGCCCGACAACCGCTTCTTCGCCATCGGCCACTCCAAGATCACCCGCCTGCAGGGCGGGGCGGTGGAGGCGCTCGCAGCGCTGAAGAAGGAGGACTTCGTCTGGTTCGACTTCTACAACCCGGCCCGCGAGGAGCTCAACGCGCTGGCCGAGCCGCTGGGCCTCTCGCCGCTGTCCATCGAGGACTCGCTGGACGACGACCAGGTCCCCAAGATCGAGGACTTCCCGACCTACACGTTCATCCTGGTCAACGGCTACGACTACAAGGACCACGAGCTGTCGATCCGGGAGTACGACTTCTGCCTGGGCAAGAACTTCCTGGTCAGCGTGCACCGCGGCACCGGCCCCCGCTTCTTCGCGAGCAGGGTGGACGAGAGGATCAAGGCCGACCTCGTCAACATCAAGCGCGGCCCCGACTTCCTGGCGCACGTGCTCATCGACCACGTGGTCGACGAGAAGTTCCACGTCATCGAGGCCATGCAGGACGAGCTGCAGGAGGCCGAGGAGGCCATCCTCCAGGACGTCATCCGCTTCAAGCCGCAGGAGATCCTGCGGCTGCGGCGGAGGCTGCTCACCGTGCGCAAGAGCCTGGTCCACGAGCGCGAGGTGCTGGCCAAGATCTGCCGCAAGGACTCGCCCTTCGTGAACGAGAAGGGCATCTACAACTACCGCGACATCTACGACCACCTGGTCCGCTTCTTCGAGACCACCGAGATCAGCCGCGAGATCATCTCCAACCTCATGGAGATGTACCTCTCGATGCTCAACAACCGCATGACCGTCGCCGCCAACCAGATGAACGCGGTGGTCAAGCGGCTGACCTACATCACCACCATCTTCATGCCCCTGACCCTGCTCGCCGGAATCGGCGGCATGTCGGAGTGGAGCATGATGACCGGCTCCGAGAACTGGCGGGTCTCCTACCCCGCGTTCCTGCTCTTGATGGCCGTCATCGCCGGCGGCAGCATCCTCCTGCTGCGCTGGGTCGACCGCCGCTGGGTCAGGCGCGAGCTGGCGGGGATCGGCACACCGGAGGTCTCGCCTCCTGCCGATCCGATTCCCGTCACCCCGCCGCGGGCCTCCCCGGCGCTGCCGGCGCCGCTTCCCTCTGCCCAGGCGCCAGCGGCCCCGGCCCCGCAACCCATGGCCGCACCTCAAGCTGTCGCCGCCCCGCCTGCGGTGGCCCCCGTCGTCGCCCCTCCGGCTGCCGCAGCTCCGCCGTCGCCGCCGCCGGCGCCGGCGCCCACGGCGGGCCTTCCTCCGCCGCCGAAGCCGGGCTGACGGATCCCGCACCCTCCGCGTCCCGGCACCGGACCGCTCCCGAAGGAAGCGCGATGAATCCCCTGATGGAACTGAAGAGAGCCGAGCAGGCGGTCACCCGGACCCTCGCAGCAGCGCTGCCCTGGCACTGGACGCGGGCCAACCTCGAGATCCGCGTCGAGGTGCGGACGGACGGGCGGCTGCGGATGCACGTCAGCGTGGCCAGCCCGGAAGGCAACTCGGAGAAGACCACCCCGCCCGAGCCGTTCTTCCAAGCCGCCGAGGCGCTGCTCGCCACCCTGGTGCGGCAGGGCAAGCAGCCCAAGAGCATCGCCTTCACGCTGGAGAAGGCCACCGACGCTGCCTGGGGCAGCCGCGTGAAATACCGGTAAACCCCGCGGATTCCGCAGCCCGGACGGCCGGCGGCCCACTCCGGGGCCTGCCTGCGCGGGGAACGTTTGGCGCCTCGCGTCATCTGAACGACCGCATCCATCCCTTCTCAGCCCCTCCGGAGGAGCACTTCCGGAGCCACGGTGGAAGTGCAGAAGTTTCGAGCGCCTTTTCCGACCTCGTGCCGCGCGCCCCAAGGAGACGAGCCCCATGCCGCTGCCCGCCCCGAACCCCCAGCTACCCGACGGAAAGCCAGTCCCCCTCGGCGTGGAGATCCGCGGCGCCTACCCCCCGGGCGCCGAGAAGGTCTACACGGCCGAGGCGGTGGCATTCGTGGCCGACCTCGTGCGCCGCTTCTCGTGGCGCATCGACGAGCTGCTGGAGCGGCGCCAGGTGCTCGCCCGCAAGTGGGACGAGGGCTGGCGGCCCGGCTTCCTGCCCGAGACCCGGCACCTGCGCGAGGCCCAGTGGACCGTCGCCCCGCTGCCGCCCGACCTGCTCGACCGCCGCGTGGAGATCACCGGGCCGGTCGACCGCAAGATGATCATCAACGCGCTCAACTCGGGCGCGAACGTCTTCATGGCCGACTTCGAGGACTCCAACTCGCCCACCCGCGAGAACGTCTTCACCGGCCAGGTGAACATCTACGACGCCGTCCGCCGCGCCATCGACTACGTCGCCCCGGAGACCGGCAAGACCTACAAGCTCAACGAGAAGACCGCGGTCCTCTTCGTGCGCCCGCGCGGCTGGCACCTGGTCGAGAAGCACGTGTGGGTCGACGGCAAGCCGGCCCCTGCCTCGCTGGTCGACTTCGGCTTCTACTTCCACGCCAACGCCAAGGAGCTGCTCGCCCGCGGCACCGGGCCGTACTTCTACCTGCCGAAGATGGAGAGCCACCTCGAGGCGCGGCTGTGGAACGACGTGTTCCTGCGCGCCCAGGAGAGGCTCGGCATTCCCCGCGGGACCATCAAGGCCACGGTGCTCATCGAGACCCTGCCCGCCGCCTTTGAGATGGACGAGATCCTCTATGAGCTGCGCGAGCACTCCGCCGGCCTGAACTGCGGCCGCTGGGACTACATCTTCAGCTTCATCAAGAAGCACCGCATGGACCCCGAGGCCATCCTGCCCGACCGCATCCAGGTCACCATGGACAAGGGCTTCCTGCGCGCCTACGTGCTGCGGCTCATCCAGACCTGCCACCGCCGCGAGGTGCACGCGATGGGCGGCATGGCCGCGCAGATCCCCATCAAGGACGACTTCTCCGCCAACGAGGCGGCGCTCGCCAAGGTGAAGGCCGACAAGCTGCGCGAGGTGCAGAGCGGCCACGACGGGACCTGGGTCGCGCACCCCGGCCTGGTCGGCCTGGCCAAGGCGGTCTTCGACGAGCACATGAAGACCCCCAACCAGATCGCCAACAAGCGCGAGGACGTCGAGGTCGGCGAGAAGGACCTGCTCGCGATCCCCAGCGGCACCCGCACCGAGGACGGCCTGCGCCACAACATCCGCGTCGGCGTGCAGTACCTCGAGTCCTGGCTGCGCGGGTCGGGCTGCGTGCCCATCTACCAGCTGATGGAGGACGCGGCGACCGCCGAGATCAGCCGCTCGCAGGTCTGGCAGTGGCTGCACCACGGCGTCTCGCTCTCTGACGGCACGCCGGTGACCCCGGCCCTCTTCCGCCGCCTGCTGGACGAGGAGATGCAGCGGGTCGAGCGCGAGGTGGGCGCCAAGCGCTTCGCCCAGGGCCGGTTCCTGGAGGCCCGCGCCCTGTTCGAGCGGCTCTCCACCGCGCCGCGCTTCGAGGACTTCCTGACCACCTCCGCCTACGACCAGCTGGTCGGGGACACCGGCTCCGTCGGCTCGAGCGGCGCGCAGGACCGGCCCGAGGAGAGCCCCGCGCCCTACCACCCGGATCCCAAGCGCTGGGCGGGCATCCAGCGCACCTACGGCAAGGCCGAGGTCGAGCGGCTGCGCGGCACGGTCCACATCGAGCACACGCTGGCGCAGATGGGCGCGCGGCGGCTGTGGGAGCTGCTCAAGACCCGGCCCTACGTCCACACCCTGGGCGCCCTCACCGGCAACCAGGCGGTGCAGATGGTCAAGGCCGGCCTGGAGGCGATCTACCTCTCCGGCTGGCAGGTGGCCGCCGACGCCAACAGCGCCGGGCAGACCTACCCCGACCAGAGCCTCTACCCCGCCGACAGCGTCCCCACCGTGGTCAAGCGCATCAACCGCGCCCTCATGCGCGTCGATCAGATCGAGCGGTGCGAGGGCAACGCCGACCGGAACTGGTTCGCGCCCATCGTCGCCGACGCCGAGGCCGGCTTCGGCGGGCCGCTCAACGCCTTCGAGCTGATGAAGGCGATGATCGAGGCGGGCGCCGCGGGCGTGCACTTCGAGGACCAGGTCGCCGCCGAGAAGAAGTGCGGCCACATGGGCGGCAAGGTGCTGGTGCCGACCTCCAACTTCCTCCGCACGCTCAACGCCGCGCGGCTGGCCGCCGACGTCCTGGGCGTGCCCACGGTGCTCATCGCCCGCACCGACGCCGACGGCGCCAAGCTGCTCATGAACGACGCCGACCCTTACGACGCGCCGTTCATCGACCGCGCCGCCGGGCGCACCGCCGAGGGCTTCTACCGGATCAGGGCCGGCCTGGACTGCGCCATCGCGCGCGCGGTGGCCTACGCGCCGTACGCGGACCTCGTCTGGTGCGAGACCAGCACGCCGGACCTCGACGACGCGCGCCGCTTCGCCGAGGGCGTGCACGCCAAGTACCCGGACAAGATGCTGGCCTACAACTGCTCGCCGTCCTTCAACTGGAAGAAGCACCTCGACGACGCGGCCATCTCCCGCTTCCAGCGCGAGCTGGGCGCCATGGGCTACAAGTTCCAGTTCGTGACCCTGGCCGGCTTCCACACCCTCAGCCACGGCACCTTCCAGCTGGCCAAGGACTACAAGGACCGCGGGATGGCGGCCTACACCGAGCTGCAGCAGGCCGAGTTCTCCTCCGAGCGCGAGGGCTACACCGCGACGCGGCACCAGCGCGAGGTGGGCGCCGGCTACTTCGACCTCGTCACCGAGGCGGTTTCCGGCGGCGAGGCCTCGACCAAGGCGCTGGTGGGCTCGACCGAGTCGGCGCAGTTCCAGGACTCGGACCGGCTGGTGGCGGCGCACGAGGGCTTCGAGCAGGAGCACGTGCTGGTGGAGCGGATGGTGGCGCGGATGAAGGCCTCCAAGAACCCGGCGGCGATGGTCGCGGCGCTCGACGAGCTGGAGCAGTTCCTCACCGGCCACTTCGCGCGCGAGGAGTCGCCGCAGGGGCTCTACGGCCTGGTGCGCAAGCGCGCGCCGCAACTGCGCAACGCCTTCGACGCGCTGATGGCGGAGCACGGGCGGCTGCTCGAGCAGATGAAGAGCCTGCGCGCGAAGGCCCAGGACTCCACCGGGGCCGCCGCGGCGCTGGAGGCGGACCGGCTGGGGTCCGCGCTGCGCGAGCACGAGGAGCGCGAGAACGAGATCGTGCGCACCGCGGTGTCGCCGCAGCCGGCCTACCCGGCGGCCTCGGAGTCGACCCAGCAGCTGCACTGACCGCCGAGCGCTTCCCCGCCGACCGTTGCCGCGACGGCGACAGTCGGCGGGAAGGGTCGGTCAACCTGCGGCGATCACGCCGGATTCCAGGCGCGGCGACGCGGAGGGCGGGCCCGGACGCCGCGGGTGGCCGGTGCGCACCGCGCGCGCGCCGCTGACGGCTCCGGCGCGGGAGCTGCGAGGTCTTGATTCGGGGGGCGCGCCGATCCCCGACCTGCGGCACCCGGTTCCGGTGTATAGCCGGCGCTCCTCTTTGGGGTGCCCATGTCCGTGACCTTCGAATCGTTGCAGCTGCGACCCGAGCTCTTGGCTGCCTGCCGCAAGCAGGGCTTCCACGAGGCCACCCCCATCCAGGCCCTGGTGATCCCCGCGGTGCGGCGTGGCCGCGACGTGGTGGTGGAGGCCAAGACCGGCTCGGGCAAGACGCTGGCCTACGGCCTGCCCCTGCTCGAGAGCGAGCCGAAGCAGACCGCCTTCCCGGAGGTCCTGGTCATCGTCCCCACCCGCGAGCTGGCGGAGCAGATCTGCGCGGCGCTCGGTCGTGCGGCGGGCAAGCTGGAGCGCCGGGCGGTCTCGCTCACGGGCGGCAGCAGCATGGACCGCCAGAGAGCCGAGCTGGAGGAAGGCGCGACCTTCGCGGTCGGCACCCTGGGCCGCCTCCAGGAGCTGCTGGACCGCAAGCTGCTGAACCTCGGCCACGTGCGCACGCTGGTCCTGGACGAAGTGGACGAGCTCCTGCGCGGCGGCTTCTCCCTGGAGCTGGCCACGCTGCTCAAGGGACTCCCGCAGGACCGGCAGACGCTGCTGCTCTCGGCGACCATCCCCAACGACGTGGAGCAGGTGGCGCGCAAGTTCATGCGTTCGCCCGAGCGGCTGCACCTGACCACGGCCCGCGAGCTGCCGGCCGAGCTGTCGCACCGCGTGATGCGCACCACCGTCGCCGACCGGGTGCGCGACATGGGCGAGTTCCTGCGGGTCGAGAACCCCTACCAGGTGCTCATCTTCTGCGGGACCCGGCACGAGTCCGAGGAGCTGCAGGATGCGCTGGTCGAGCTCGGGCTGGAAGCCGAGTTCCTCCACGGCGACCTCTCCCCGAACAAGCGGCGACAGGTGATCGAGCATTTCCGCAGCGGGGAGCTGCCGGTGCTGGTGGCCAGCGACCTCGCCGCGCGCGGACTGGACCTGCCCGGGGTCGAGCTGGTGGTGAACTACTCGCTGCCCGAGACCCCGGCGGCCTACCTGCACCGCGCCGGCCGAACCGGCCGCGCGGGGCGTCCGGGCGCGGTGGTGAGCATGCTCATCGAGCAGCAGCAGGACCGCTTCGAGAAGCTCAAGCAGACCCTCAAGTTCCGGCTGCTGGAGGTGAAGAACGGCCACGTCGTCCTGCGCGACCTGAAGACCCGCGAGGAGCGCGACTTGGAGTTCCGACAACTACCGCCTCGACCTCTGCCGCAGGGCGAGGCCCCGCGCGAGGACCGCGGACCGCGAGGCGAGGCGTCCGGTGAGCGCGAGGCGGGCCGATACCGCGATCGTCGTCCCCTCCCCGAGGCCGGACGCGGCGATCGGCGTGCTGCCCCAGCGGGCGGGCGGGGCGATCGGCGTCCTCCGCCAGCGGCCGGACGGGGCGATCGGCGGGAGAAGCCTCGTGGGAAGAGCAAGAGCGGGGGAAAGCGGTCGGGGCCTGCGAAGGGTCGAGGCCCGTCGCGGCGGAGGTAGGACGAGCGCGGAGGTCGATGGAGCCGGGTGACGCGGAGGCGATGGCGGGCATCCTCGCCACTCGCGGCGCGAAGCGCGCGGGCCAGGGCAACAGCCGCATGGGTCCGCCCGGAGCTGGGCGAAGGGCCCGACGTCAGGAACGCCCCGGTTCCAGCAAGCTCGCTAGACTCCGCAGGTGAGAGTGATGACGGCTGCAGGTTCCTGGCCTTCCTCTCGCGACCAGACGATCTGTGCGAGCGGATCCTTGCGCAAATGCCTCCCGCCGACTCGGCTTTCCGGCCGGCGCTGGCGTAGGCTGCTTGGCGACCCATGCTCCGCACCGCTCCATTCGCCCTGCTGTGTTGCCTCGCCGCCTGCACGCCCGCGCCGGGCGCCTCCGGCACCCGCGGCATCGCCTGCGGCAGCGCCCTCTGCGAGGCCGGGACCGCCGTCTGCTGCGTGCGCCCCGCGCCGGCGGCCGCCAGCTGCGAGGCCCGCGACGGCGGCTGCCCGCTGAGCGCCGGCAACTACCTCTGCGACGGCCCCGAGGACTGCGCCACCGGTCTCTCGTGCTGCGGCTACTCGGGCCGCGTCGGCACGTTCTGCGGCAGCGGCTCGTGCTTCGCGGAAACGCTGTGCCACGCCGACGCCGACTGCCCGACGAACCTCGCGAACTGCTGCGCGACAGGCAACGGCTACCGCTCCTGCAGCGCGAGCGCCTGCCCGTAGCTGCGGCCCTTTGCCGGCGTCCTTGCGCGAACTCGCCCAGGACGTTGCCGTCGAGGTCGAGCGCGAAGGAGTGGGCGCTGTCGCCGAAGCCGTCGTGCGCGAAGAGGACTCCGGGGTGCAGCGCGCTCATGGCCAGCCCCGAGAACTCGGCCGGAACGGTGGGCCCGGAATCGACCGAGCCGGCATCGGCGCGGTCGGGCGCTCCGGTGTCGGAGCCGGTGGCCGCCGGCTGGCCACACGCGGCAGCAGCGGGAGCACGGGAGGACGGAGTACTGCAGGCGCCGAGGCCTGCCTCCACTGGGCCCTGCCTCTCCGTAATAAAGTCGCCGCCATGAGACTCCAGGCTCCCCACTGCCCGTCCTGCGGCGCGCCCATCGAGGTCCCCGTCGGCCTCCCGCGCGTCAGCTGCGAGTACTGCTCGGCGACCCTGGTCGTGGAGGGAGAGCGGGTCAGCGCCCACCGCGCCCCGCCCGCGGCGCCGCCCGAGCGCGAGGAGAAACCGCTCTTCCCCGAGCCCGACGCCACCCTGTGGACCCGCGAGGCGCCGCGCTTCGAGCTCTCGACCGTCGAGCAGAAGATCCCCGAGGCCATCCCCGACGTCTTCTCCGGCGTGGAGCTCGCCGACGACCGCTTCGCGCTGGTCTCTCTGCGCGCGGTCGACAACGACGGCGCCCCAGCGAAGGTGGCGCTCGAGGCCGCGTTCGCGGCGCTGAAGACCTCGCTGGAGTCCGACGGCGATCCCGGGCTGGCGGCGAACCTCGCCCTCGAGGCGCTCTGCAAGAAGCCGTTCGACCACAAGCTGGAGTGCACGATCCTCCTCTTCGAGCCGCGCCACATGCGCGTGACGCCCTACACTGCCGGCTCCGAGGGCGCGACCTGGGCCTCCGGCGAGGAAGGCCGCTGCGTCACTCTGGGCGGCCACGGCCGGGCGCTGGAGCGCAAGTCGCTGCGCGAGGCCGGCGACCAATTCCACAACGGCCAGCCGATCCTGCTCGCATCCAACGACCTGGTGCTGCTGCCCTCGCCGGGCTTCGTCGGCAAGGGCGGGCGCGGCTACGGCGACGGCCTGCGCGCGCTCTACGAGGTCGCCAACGCGCACCTCGGCGAGGAGCCGCTGCGCATCGTCACCCTCGCCAAGAACGCCTTCTGGCAGGACTTCCAGAAGCACCGCGACAGCCGCTCGCGGCCGGTCGGGGACGTGCGCCTGGCCGCCGTCCGCGCCATCCCGCCGCCCCTGGCCACCGCGCTGCCGTCGCACCTGAAGGTCACCTCCCTGCGCTCGCGCCGCTTCGAGCTCTCGCTGCTCACCTCGCCCGGCGACGGGGTCCGCCTGCTGCCGCTGCACGCCGATCGCCAGGTGGCGGTCTGGCTCTCGCCGGTGCAGGGCGCGCTGCCTCCGGGAGCGCTCGACGCCGCCTGCGCCGCGGTGCTGGAGCTGCTCGACCGCAAGGACTACGGCGACAACGAGAACCCGCGCCGCGCCGGCCGCGAGGCCTACGAGCGCCTGGGCGCCGGCGTCGGAGCCGACCGGGTGCGCCTGGCGGTCCTCCAGCTCTTCGATCAATACGAGCGGGTGAAGTACTTCCGCGCCGGCTTCAAGCAGCCCGTCTCGCTGGGCAGCCGGGGCGTGAAGGCCGACGGGATGCAGCAGTTCGACGAGGGCGGCGAGGCCACCGTCCACGAAGGCCACCGCCTCTTCTTCCCGGGATGCCTGACCTATGAGGGCGAGCACTCGATGGCGCCGCAGCTGGCCGAGGCGTGGACCGGCGGCAAGGCGTCGCGGCTGTACGAGGCGCTCTTCTCGCACTGGAAGACCAAGAAGACCGCGGCGGCGCTCGAGGCGATGGCCAAGGCGGCGCTGAGCGACGTGCCGGCTGCCGACGTGGCCGGGATGGCGCTGGTCACCGGCGTGGCGCCGTAGTCACGGGTCTTCGCAGTCGGCCGGCCTGCCCAGCCACGCTGGGCTCGGCGCTAGAGTAGCCGCCATGCGCGCCCGCCTCCTCGCAGCCCTGCTATTCCTCGCCGCCGGCTGCTCGGGCGAGGTCTTCGGCAACCTCGACGACGCTGGATCCGGTCCTGGGCTGGACGCTGCCCTGCCAGGTTCCGACGGCGCAGTCGAAGTCGACTCCGGCGAGCCCGGTCTCGACGCCTCACTTCCGCCCGCGGATGCCGCATCCCCGACGCCGCCGGACGCCGCCTCTCCCGGCCTCGACGCGGCGTCGTTACCCGGGCCCGATGCCGCAGCGCAGCCCGGTCCCGACGCCGGATCCCAGCCCGGGCCCGGTCTCTGGGTCACCGCCTACATCGCGGGCTGGAACCTCAACGTCCCGCCCAACGCCGCGTACGGCACCATGCCCGGCACTGCCGTCGACTACACCGCCTTCACGCACGGGGTCCTCTTCGCGCTCAACGTGATGGCCGACGGCACGCTGTGCTGCATCGCGGACTGGGACACCTTCGCGCCGGACCGCATCCAGTCGGCGGTCTCCGGCGGCCATTACGGTGTGTGTGTTACGTGCAACGGCAGCAGCACTAGCACAGACCGCCTGGCTTGTGACGTTTGGGGCTTCGCGAAGTCGACAGCGCCACGCGATCAATTCACCCCCAGTGGAGCCCCGGCACGCCTATTGCGTGAACGCACTTGAAGCCAGCCCTGCGGTTCCATAGGCTGCCCGACGGACTTGCGATGCGGCGAACAACCTCGCCGCGACATCAGCACATCTGGAGGGGCCTCATGGAACGTCGCAAGACGCTGAGTCTGGCTGTTGTTGCGTGCGCGCTCGCAGGGTTGTCTGGCTGTGATACCGGCGATGCCGCACGGCG